>JAPKBH010000013.1 GCA_028823445.1 Acidimicrobiales bacterium
ACGCAGCCGTCAACCACTACGCCGGCCCAGTTATTTGCGGCGGCTAATGCTCCGAGGTTGCCGCCCAATAAGGCACAGGTTGTTGAGCCGTGGCCGGCCACCAGCAATACTCGGCCTTGGCCGGGTTCTTCTAAAGCAGTGCGTACCAAGGTGTTGTCGTTGTCTACGGCCAAGGTGGTAAGTGGCCCAGAGAAACTCGCTACCCCGCCATAGTTGGCGAACCCGCCGTCGAGCACCTGCACGGCGTCGCCGTGGTCGTCGCAAAGGTCTGCAGTGGCCCAAGGGGCTTGTTCGGTCACCACTATTTTTGGCCGATGAACTGGTAGAGCTTGTCTTTGGGGCGTCCTACGCAGGCTTCTAATGGGCCGGAGCTTTCGAGGTTGCCACGTACCAATACTGGGCGTTGCAACAAAGCTTTTCGGTCGGCCAACAAAGCCACCACGGCTTCTGGGTTGCCTACATAGTCGTCAGCATTGAGTTCACGCTTTTTGAACTGTGAGTCTTTGCGTACGAGGTCTTCTACTGGTCCGTCTAAGCCGGCGGCGATGCGGGTCAGTAGTTCTGCCGTGGGGGGCTCTTTCATGTAGAGCACCACGTTGATTTCTACTCCGAGTTCCTCAGCGACCGCTAAGGCATTTTTTGAGGCGTGTCAATGGGGGTTATGAAAAACGGTGAGGTTGGTCATGAGTCGATCCCCTTAAACGGCGCTGGGGCCGCGTTCGCCGGTACGGATGCGCACCAGGTTGCTGACTTCGGTGACCCACACTTTGCCGTCGCCGATTTTTTCGGTACGGGCGGCGTCTACGATTGCTTCAACTACGGCGTCGGCTTGGTCGTCGTCTACGACAACCTCTACCCGTGTTTTGGGGGTGAAGAGCACCTTGTATTCGGTACCTCGGTAGGTTTCGCTGTGGCCGCCTTGTCGGCCGAAGCCTTGAACTTCACTAACCGTCATGCCTTGGATGCCCATTGCGGCAAGGCCGTCTTTTACATCGTCGAGTTTGAAGGGTTTGATTACTGCGGTTACTAGTTGCATTGATTTCTCCGTCTTTAGTTGGTGAACAAGTGATACAACTATGCTTTGTACCAAGTAGTTTGGCAAGGTTAAAGGCAAATTTAACTGACTATTGTTCATTGTGTTAGTACAATGAACAATCATGGTTGCCCCACACGTTGCCCACTTCACCGACCAACATGGTCAGCAAAGGCGCTTGGTTTTGCGCTTAACTCTTGGCACCACCATTCCACTTTTTGAACAACTCCGTGCGCAAATTTCGGTCATGGTGGCGGTCGGCCGGCTTGAACCCGGTTGCCGCCTGCCCACTGTACGCCAGTTGGCTGAGCAACTTCGTCTCGCACCTGGCACGGTGGCCCGCACCTATCGAGAGTTAGAAAACGACGGCATCACTCAAGGGAAAGGCCGTTCTGGCACTTTTGTAGCCAACGAACCACCGCACTCTGAACCCGGAGAAGAACGGCGAGAGCGCCTCCAACAATCTGCTCAACGCTTCGCTTTTGAAGTACGACAACTTGGCATTAATTCCGACCAAGCAATGGCCGCTTTCGAAGAAGCGCACTCCGCAGAAGAAACTTCCGAGAGTTAAGCCCGTACCCGTATCTCCCCGACCACCCGTCCGGCGTGGTTGGTTACCTCGTCGGTGCCGTCAAAGTCAAGTGCTCCGAGTTGATGCAACAACCAAGCGGCCGCCGCCCCCGAAGCCCGCGCTCCCCCGTCGTGCACCTTGAGGGCAATCCCCAATCCTTGATCAGGCAAGGTGCCACAAAACACCCCTTCGGCACCGGTTTTCACAATGGCTCGCCCCTGTCCCTCGGTGTTGATGCGGGTACAGGATCGACCGGTGCCGGCCATATAAAAGGGCTCAGCAATCATGGCATCCAGTAACCGGCGTCCGGCGGGCCGGCCGGGCAGGTTGGCCCACCCGGTGGCTAAACCGGTGAGCGGTATAGCCCACACGGGGACCCCGCAACCGTCGATGCCGGGTTCTTGCCCGGCCGGGTCGAAGTGGCACATTTCGGCCAACATGGGGGTGATGTAGTCACGGTGCAGCGGGTGCTCCGGGGCCAAATAGCCGTCTACTTCTACCCCTTCGTGGCGCATCAGGGTGATGAAGCCGCTGTGTTTACCCGAGCAGTTGTTCGACACTGGGGTAGGTAACCCGCTGCAATAGTCGTCGGCTATTAACCGAGGTTCACTATGCGGGTGGCTGGCGCAAGCCAGGTCTTCTTGGCCAGAGCCAACCTTGGCCAGCCAGGCTTCTACGGTAGCTACGTGTGATGCTTCGCCGTTGTGGCTGGCACAGGACATAGACAACTCCACCGTGCTGAGATTAAAAGCATCGGCCGCACCGGTTTCTACCAATGGCAAAGCCTGCAGAGGTTTAGTAGCCGACCGGGGCAGGGTGTGGCGGGCAAAGTCGCCCCAAGTTTCTTGCACCTGACCGGCGGTGTCTACCACCACGGCATCTACCAGGTGCACGCTTTCTACAATGCCCGCCCGAGTGAGTTCTACTTTGAGTGGTTCGTTGCTCATAGTTGGGCAGCTTTCTTACGCATGGTCATTATTTCCTCGTTTAGTTTCAGAATTTCGTCGCTGGCCGTGGTCTTGAAGAGTCCAGGTACTAAAGCGTGTACCAAAGCCGCCAAGCCGGCTTTTATCAGGCGAAAAGCTACGACTAGCGCTCGCAGGCCGTGCTGGGTATAGGTCTCCCCTACGGTGGCCGGGTGGGCACGAAATTCTTTAATAATTGACATAGCAACACCTTAAGGAGTGAACGAGCCCAGAGCCACCATGGCTGCGCTAGTCTTCGGCCATGAGCGATCGCCTGTTGTTGTACCACAATCCTGTTTGAGGAAAGTCTCGTGGCGCCTTGAGCCTTTTGGAAGAGCGCAACGTCGAGTTCGACGTCATCAACTACCTTGAAAAACCTTTAGACCGCTCCACCCTGCAAGGGTTTTTGGATCTTCTCTCCGGCCCTCCGGCTGACCTAGTGCGGGCCGACCCGGCCAACGGCATTGACCCCACCGGCCTAAGCGCCGAACAAATTGTGGACCTTTTGTTAGCCCACCCCAAGGCGATGCAACGCCCGGTGGCGGTACTCGGCCATCGAGCAGTCATTGCTCGGCCTTCGGATTTAATTCTTGATTTGCTGCCTTAAGCGTTAACGGCGACGCCCTTGGTTTTTGCGTTGCCGTTCTTCTTCGCGTTGACGTTGCTCGGCTAACTCGGCATGGAGCGCCCGGTATCGTCCAACTCGGCGAGCATCTACAGCACCACTTTTTACCGCTTCGGTTACTGCGCAGCCCGGTTCGGCGTCATGGGCGCAGTCGTTAAAGCGACAAGTACCAGCCAACGTTTCAAGGTCACCGAATACGCGGTCCAGTGCTTCTTGCGCATCCCAAATACCCACGGCACGAATCCCCGGGGTGTCTACCAACAGCCCACCGGCTGGCCGCAGCACTAATTCTCGACTCACCGTGGTGTGGCGCCCTTTGTTGTCGCTTTGGCGAACATCACCGGTGGGCAACTGATCCTCACCCAACAAAGCGTTGATGAGGGTTGATTTGCCGGCCCCTGATTCGCCCAGCAAAGCCACGGTACGGCCAGCACTCAACAGGGCCTCCACTGCGGCAAGCCCTTGGGTTTGTTCTTGGTTGAGCGACACCACCAGCACCGGCACCTCGGGGGCTACCGCTCGGATGGTGGCTTCTATTTCTGAAGATGGTTCCACTCGGTCGGCCTTGGTAAGCACTAGGGCAACTTCGGCGCCGCTGTCTTGGGCCACAATCAGAAAACGTTCTAAGCGTCCTGGCGGTAAGGGGCGGTCAAGGGCGTGCACAATGAGCACCACATCAACGTTGGCTACCAGCACTTGTTCAATTACCGCTTCGGAAGGGTCGCGCCGTGACACCGTGTTGGCTCGGGGGAGCACCGCATCAATCAGGGGTCCGAGTTGAGCGTCTTGGTCTATTTGTACCCAGTCGCCGGTGGCCGGGGCGGTTTCGCTTTGCGCCCGCTGCGAGTCGGAAAGCACGCGAAGCAACCCGTGGGCGGTGATGGCATCGCATTCGCCGCGGTCAACCCGGACGATGCGTCCCAGTACTCCGTCTCCCGACGGGGGGTTTCCGTGCCACCCGTAAGCGGCGAGGTCTACTGTCATGGTCTGATGTTAGATGGGCTAAGGGCTCCAAGGACGCCTAGCCTGCTGTTATGGCCGACTTCTTTCAAAACGGGGTAATCGCTACCTTGCATAATTTGGCCGATCGGCCGGTGGCTGAGCTTGAAACCGATCTCGCTATGTGGGGCCAGGAGCGTCCCATGACGTTGATTATTCCCTGCTTGGCTTCTGAGTTGGGGTCACCGGCGTTAAGCCACATTGTTGAAGAACTCTCTACCGCCCATTATCTCGAAGAGGTGGTGGTGGGCCTTGACCAAGCCGATCGGCAACAATTTGTTCAGGCCCAACAGGTGTTTTCTGTTTTGCCGCAGCGTTGCCGTGTTTTGTGGAACGATGGCCCGGGGTTGCAAACGGTTACCCAGCAAGTTTTTGAGCATCTCGGGGCCCCTATCGAGCCGGGCAAGGGCCGCAATGTGTGGGGTTGTTTGGGCTACGTGTTGGGCCGCGGCCAGGCACAAGTGGTTGCTTTGCACGATGCGGACATTGCTACTTATGATCGTTCGTTACTGGCTCGTTTGCTTTACCCGGTGGCCCACCCTTCTTTCGACTATGCCTTTGCGAAAGGGTTTTACGCCCGGGCGTCATCAGACCCTAAGCAATTAAATGGTCGGGTAAGCCGGCTATATGTGACCCCGTTGGTGCGGGCCTTGGCCGCTACTTTTGGCCGACGCGATTATTTGGATTATTTGGAGAGTTTTCGTTACCCGTTGGCTGGTGAGTGGGCTTTAGAGGTCAGTGTGGCTCGTTCACTGCGGGTACCTGCTGACTGGGGCTTAGAGATCGGGGTGCTTTCGGAGATCGCCCGCAGTTACCCGGTGAACCGTATTTGCCAGGTGGAACTCGCCGACCTTTATGACCACAAGCATCAGGATCTCTCCTCTGAGGACTCCACTGCAGGGTTGCATCGCATGAGCAGCGATATTGCTAAAGCGTTTTTTCGAAAACTGGCCATCTCTGGAGTGGTCTTAACCACGGAGAGTTTTCGTACCTTAAAGGCGGCCTACACCCGGGAGGCCTACGAACTTATTGAGCACTACGACAGCGACGCCGCTTTTAATGGGTTTGTTTATGATCGCCGTCAAGAAGAGGCCTCGGTGGACCTTTTTGGTCAGGCTGCTCTTCAAGCTGGTCAAGACTTTTTAGAAAGCCCTTTGGAGTCGCCGTTTATCCCCAGTTGGGGGCGGTTGGAGGCTGATTTGCCGGGGGTGGGCGCTACTTTGGTGGCGGCCGTTGAGCACGACCAGCAAAACTTTAGGTGATTTTTACTGGTCATTCGTTAACAAAGTGATCATGGTCGCTTCATCTGCAAACCGCATGATTTTTTCATGACCAACCATCACAACGCGCAAATTGATCTCGCTTGGCTTACCCAACGTTTGGGTTACGGCATGAGTCCTGATGAGCAAACGAACCTAGACGGCGTTGATCCAACTACTGTGCTGGCTCGCCGATTGGACCCAGAGTCACACGGGGTAGCTATACCTCCGAGCCCCTTTGAAGGGTTAGGTGATCTCATTCCGCCCGACATTGACCCCGATAATTTTCCGGCTTTACGTCGGGCCGCTTACCAGCAGCTTTTAGGAATTTGGCTCGACGAACTTCGAGACACTTCAGACCCTTTGCTGGAATGGATGACCTTTTTTTGGCATGACCATTTTGCAGTAACCAGTGAAGTGGTACTTAACCCGGTGATCATGGTTAACCATCTTTCTTTGTTGCGGCAGCATGCTCGAGGAAACTTCGGCGACTTGTTGCGAGCGGTCACCCTTGACCCGGCCATGCTTATTTTTCTTGATGGCCGATCCAGCGTGGCGAGGCAACCCAACGAGAACTATGGCCGTGAACTTTTGGAGCTTTATTCCATTGGGGTGGAGCACTACACCGAAGCCGATGTTGTCGCTGCTGCTTCTGCGTTGACCGGTTGGCAAATACAACCTGGGGACGGCGGGACGGCAGTTTTTTCTGCCCGACGCCACGATGACACCCACCGGACCCTGCTGGGGGCAAGCGGAGTACACGATGTAGACACGGTGCTCGATGCTGTATTGAATCACCAAGCATTACCTGGTTTCATTGCTGGCAAATTAGCTGCATCTATTTTGGGAAACGACTTTGACGAAAATCAGGTACCTGAATTTGCCCATGTTTTTGCCAACCACAACCTTGACCTTGCCCCGCTGATCTCCGCTATCGCAGAAGCAGGATTGGCCTTAACCAGTCGTTCTCCTTTGGTGCGTCACCCGGTGAGTTGGCTCACCAATGCCGAAAAAACTACCGGCGCGCGAATAGACACCCGGGCACGTGCCCACATTTTGCATTCCATGGGAATGGTGCCTGGTCGACCGCCTCATGTGGGTGGGTTTCCTCCACCGGAGAACTATCTCAATGCTTCTTCTACCGCCGCACGCTTTACCAGCGCTGGGTTGGTGGCCAACCAGGCCCCCGAAGATTCGTTGGCTTTGGCTGCTGCTTCAACGGGAGATTGGCAAACCTTGGCTTCGCTGCTGGGCCGGCCTCAAGGCTTCTCTGCCGCTTCACTTTCTGCTTTAGATGGTCTTAAAGATGCGACTCCTTCTGGCCAACAGGGTCGCAACTGTTTAGCTCTGTCCTTATCCACCCCCGACTTTTTGGTGATCTGATGAACGAAAACTTAAACCGACGACGCTTTCTTTATCTCGCTGGCGGGGCTACCGCAGCGGCCGCCACAGGTGCTGCAGCGTGGGCTGGCTTGCTTCGAGAACAAGTCAACGGAGCGCCGACGCTAACTTTGCCAGGTCTCACCACGACCACCACCAGCATGACGCCGACCACCACCACTTCGTTGGCCCCGGGCCAAGGCCCCAAAAACCCAGTATTAGTTATTGTGCAGATGCAAGGCGGCAACGATGGCCTCAACACTCTGGTACCGCTTAACGGCCGTTACCAAGATCTTCGCCCCACGTTGGCGCTCGGCGACCACGAGATGCTTGACCTTTCAGACGCTCAAGATTTTGCTCTCCACCCAGCGCTGGCCCCGTTGTTGCCTTTGTGGGAAAATAACTTGTTGACTGGGGTGACCGGTATCGGTATTCCTGGTCAGGGCCGGTCACATTTTACGGCCAGCGATAGTTGGCATAGTGGCCGTACCAGCCCAGAGACCACCGGCTGGTTAGGCCGCTGGCTTGATGCCACCGCCAACGGCCCGGCCAATCCTTTGCGGGCCGTGTCTTTGGGGGGCGGAGCACCTATTTTGACGGCAGAGTCACAGCTCTCTACCATCATTAACTCGCCTCGCAATTTTCGTTTATCTACCCCTCCGGGTTCGGATAGCGAAGCCATCGTGGCGGCTTTTTTACAGACCGCTTCACCTCTTTCTGGTGACCCCACTTTGGCCGCTGCGCAAATGGCTATCCCTTCTACCTTGGAGGCCATTGAAGTACTCGGGGTCGACAGTGGGGTTACGGCGGACGAGCCACCGGAGGAGAACTACACCTCGTTGCTTGACACGGCGGCTGGGCTCATTGATTTAGATGTCGGGACTGAGGTCATCGTGGTCAGCGTGCATGGTTTCGATACTCACTCTGATCAACGAAGCCGGCAAGAAAAACTGTTGGCCAATCTGGCGGCGGGCTTGGCTTCCTTTCATCAACGCCTGGAGGCCAATGGCCACGCCGACCGGGTGCTCATTATGACCACCAGCGAGTTTGGCCGCCGGGTACAGGAGAACGCTTCGGGCGGCACCGACCACGGTACGGCTGGGGCGCAGTTTATTATTGGCCCCAACCAGGGCATCATTGGCCAAGTTGATTTGGATAATTTAGTGGACGGCGATGTACCTATTGCGGTAGACACCCGATCCATGTACGCCACTGCTCTTGATTGGCTCGGTGGCCCCACCGACGAAATCCTCGGCAAAAAATACGACCGCTTGCTTGATAACTTGCCCTAGTCGGTGCCTGCTAGAATCTTTTTGTGGTCACCTCAGACAAGATTGCCAGCGACCTCGCTTGGCTTACCCAGCGCTTGGGTTACGGGTTAACCCCCGACGAACAAAGCCAACTCGAGGGAATCCGTCCTGCCACCTTGCTGGCTCGCTGGGTTGATCCAGAGAGCCATGGTTTGGTCATCCCTCCTGATCCTTTTGAAGGATTGAGCGAACCTATTCCCTTAAGTTTGAAGGATGAAGAACTAGCAAATCAGCGGCAAATGATTTCTGAACAATATTTAGAGGCATGGCTTAACGAACTCCTCACTACAGCCGACCCGTTGTTGGAGTGGATGACCTTTTTTTGGCATGACCATTTTGCGGTGACCAAAACTGCGGTAGGTGACCCGCTCACTATGGCCAACCACATCTCTTTGTTGCGCCAACATGCTCGAGGAAACTTCGGTGACTTGTTGCGGGCCGTCACCGTTGATCCGGCCATGCTTATTTTTCTTGATGGTAGTTTGAGCGTGGGGGAACAGCCCAACGAGAACTTTGGCCGCGAACTTATGGAGGTTTACTCCATCGGAGTAGAGCACTACACCGAAGCCGATGTGGCGGCCGTCGCTTCGGCTTTAACCGGCTGGGAGATACCGGAAGGCGATACCGGAGCGGCGGTTTTTTCTGCCTGGCGCCACGACGATACCCCTCGCACTTTATTAGGGGTCAGTGGAGTACACGATGTAGAGACGTCACTTGATGTGATCCTGGGTCACCCGGCACTGCCCGGATTTATTGCGGGAAAACTGGCCAAAGCTATTTTGGGTAACGATTTTGACGTAAACCAGGTACCGGAATTTGCGGAAGTTTTCGCCCGCCACGATCTAGAAATTTCTCCGCTTATTACCGTTATTGCTCAAGCCGGCTTGGACAAAACCAACCGTTCTTCGTTGGTGCGCCACCCAGTAAGTTGGCTCATTAATGCCCTAAAAACTACCGGGGCTCAGCTCAGTTTCGACGATCAGTCTCACTTCTTAAGGACCAGCAATATGTTGCCCGGCCAGCCACCACACGTGGGTGGGTTTCCGGCCCCCAAGGATTACCTAAGCGCCTCGTGCACAGCCGTACGCTTTACCGCCGCCGGTAAAATAGCGCACTTGACCCCCAGAGATTCCTTAGTTTGGGCCGCCGCTACTTCCGGGGATTGGGATGCCTTGGCAACTCTACTGGGTTGCTCCGCAGGGTTTTCCGATGCCTTGCTCTTCACCTTGCGTGAGCTCTGGGTTAATGTTCCGATCCGCAAACATGGCATAAGTTGTTTAACTCTGGCCTTAGCCTCTCCCGATCTTTTGATGGTCTGATGAGTCACCACTTAAATCGACGGCGTTTTCTTTACCTTGCTGGTGGAGCCACAGCAGCCACCGCTACCGCCGCTGCCGCGTGGGCTGGCCTACTACGAGAACAAATCAAGCGAGGCCCCTCCTTAACCTTGCCTGGCATCGCTGGTTCAACGACCACTACCTCTACGACCACTACCTCAACGACCACTACCTCAACGACCACCGTGGCGCCCACCACTACCTCGTTAATACCAGGCCAGGGTCCCCGAAAACCAGTGCTAGTTGTCGTGCAGATGCAAGGCGGCAACGATGGGTTAAACACCTTGGTGCCCCTCAACGGTCGCTATCAAGATGCTCGCCCTACTTTGGCCTTGGGCGACCACGAGATGCTGGAACTTTCTGGTAACCAAGATTTTGCTTTGCACTCTGCCTTGGCCCCTTTATTACCTTTGTGGGAAACCAACTTATTGACTGCAGTGACCGGCATTGGTATCCCCGGTCAGGGCCGATCGCATTTTACGGCCAGCGATAGTTGGCACAGCGGCCGCACCGACCGAGGGGTCACCGGTTGGTTGGGGCGTTGGCTTGATGCCACGGCAAGCGGTCCGGCCAACCCTCTACGGGCCGTTTCTCTGGGCGGCGGTGCCCCTATTTTGGCCGCTCAACAACAACTCTCCACCTCCATACATTCACCACAAAATTTCAACCTCTATACCCCACCCGACTCCGACGGGGAAACGCTGATTGATGCTTTCCTTCGGGTCGCTTCGCCACTTTCCACGGATCCCACCTTGGCCGATGCCCAACAAGCAATTTTTTCTACCTTCAGTGCCTTAACCGCACTTGAGATAACCGCCGGCAACCCAAGCCCATGGTCGGGCGAAGAGACCTACACCACGCTGTTAGATACCGCAGCCAATCTTATTAACCTTGATCTCGGCACCGAGGTGATCGTGGTCAGCGTGCATGGTTTTGATACCCACTCTTATCAGCGCAGCGCTCACGAAGAGTTGCTGACTAATCTGGCTGATGGCTTAGCTTCCTTTCATCAACGTTTGGAAGCCGACGGCCACGCCGACCGGGTATTGACGGTGACCACCAGCGAGTTTGGCCGCCGACTTGAAGAGAATGGTTCGGCCGGCACCGACCATGGCACCGCCGGGACACAATTCATCATTGGCCCCAACCAGGGAATAATCGGCCAAGTTGATCTGGATAATTTGGTCGACGGCGACGTACCTATTTACGTAGACACTCGGTCCATGTACGCCACCGCTTTAGATTGGTTAGGTGGCCCCACCGACGAAATCCTCGGCCAAAAATACGACCGCTTGACAGCAACTATTTAATGGTGCAAAGTAATAGAAATGCTAAAAAACGCTTTCGCACAGTTTCAATTCTTTCGATTGCTTTTTGCTCATTGTCTCTCAGCGTAACTTCAAGTGCTTCTGCTGATCCTCTCTTATCTAGTGGATCAAATCCTGACTCAACTGATGCTGAAGAATTTAATTACACCGATTTGAATTTTTATGCCGAAAGTCAAGGTATCTCCCTTGCTGAAGCACAGCGTCACCACCTTATACGAGAGTCTCTGCAACCTTTTTTGGACAGCGTCGAACAGCACCCTCGTTTTGCCGCGGCATGGATAGACAGAGAAAGTGGATACTCTCTGTATGTTTATTTTGTCGGGCAGGTTCCGGAGGAAATTCTCAAATCTGCTGTAAATAAACCAGTAATTTTTGTTGAAGACGCTGCGCTCTCTCAAAGTGACCTCGTTACTCAAGCAAGCGAACTTCGCTCTGCTTTGCGTGCTGCCGGTTATCAACAATTTGTTACCGGCCTTAACGGACGATCAGGAACGCTAGAAGTAACGTTGTCCCATAACCCTGGCCTACAGTTACCGCTTGAAGCGAAAGCAACCAACGTTGACCTCAGCATTCTTAATGTTTCAGCGGGTAATTCTCTTCCACAAATCAGCCAAGAAGAACACACTTACGGTGGCGACGAACTGCTCCGTTCCTCGAATCAAGCCTTACTGTGTACCTCAGGGTTTGTCGTCACCAACGGGTCGGCCCACGGTGTTTTAACTGCCGGGCATTGCTCAAATAGCCTCTCTTACCGTCAAAACAATGGCCTTATTTATTCAACTACTTATCAAGGTCAGCACAAGGGAATTTGGGGCGACTTCCAATGGCATACCACCGAACACACCGAGTTTGACGATTACTACTACACCGACTCTTCTCGCCGTGATGTATCTGCTGCAGGGGGCGTATCTGCCGTCGGCGATTATCGATGTTTTCATGGCGAATCGTCGGGAGGGCAATCGTGTGATCATGTCTACAACACTTGGGTTACAAGTTATTCCGGGGGGATTGAATACGATCGCCTTGTTGCTATGGAAGAGGACAACACCATAGGCGGCGACAGCGGAGGGCCCTGGTTTTGGATCAATACCGCTTGGGGCGTCCACAAAGGTGACGTTCTCATGTCTGGCTCAAGTCGAAATGTCTGGTCGCAGGGGCGATGGGTAAATAACGCTCTTGGCGTATCTATCCGAACAAGTTAATGCGTTCGTTTTTCACCATCATTTTGGCGGTATCTATCCTCGCAAGTGGGTGCGCTTCAGAAAAAGACGAACCCACGATCACTCTTCCAACTACCTCAGTTCTTCGCTCGACAACAACCCTTGATCGTGGCCCATTAGCCCTTGTCGCTGATTCTGTTGTTTCGTTAGAGGCTGCCATGGGCATCGCTACTCTCAGCATCGGAGAAAACTGTGTGAGGCTTCTTCAAGAGCACCAGGAGCCGGTGACTCCGCTTTGGCCTGCTCGCTCAAAGTGGGACCCAAAAGAGCAATCTATTTCTTTAGATGGGGTGTTCGTCACGGATGGCGACCAAATTAATGTTGGGGGGACAGGCGAGGTTTTCCCTGATTGGGTAGAGGCTCCCCATCCCGACTGCCCACAAACTTTTTGGGCGGTTCATAGCATAGTCCCCTCTTCGCCTCCCGCAGAAACAACTTTTGCCTTCACCGACCAGGGCTCGGTCCCGAGTGACATCGTTTTTTACGCCGAAAGCCAAGGCATCTCAATCGCCGAGGCGACAGAGCATCATCGAATACGAGAATCTCTTCAACCTCTCCTTGATACAGTGGGAAAGCACCCGCTTTTTGTTGATGCACGGATTGAACGAGAAGATGGCTACTTCATGGTCATTATTTTTAGCGGGGAGGTTCCCGCAGACATTTCGCAAATGGCTGCCGACCTTCCAGTTATTTTCGAAGTGAACGACTGACCCTTGGCTCGCAAAGAAGTCAAATAATTTGCGCTATTGATCTAATTCCGCAAAATCGTAGAGTGGGGTGCCGTTTATTCGTATCTCGGCTTGGCCGCTGAACTGCTCTTGATTGGCTCGGTGGCCCCACCGACGAAATCCTCGGCCAAAAATACGACCGCTTGGTGGTTTAGTTGCTCTCCTTTGCCCGCAACGATGCGGGCATAGCGACGAGTCGCTGCTGGCTTGATGGACTTTTTCAAGTTGCGGTCGCCCCTTTAGGAGCAACCGCAACAGCCAACGGGACCAACACCTTGGCGACCGCCAAAGAGGCCGCCTTCATCTCATCAGACAACTCCTTGTCAGCCACTCGCCGAAGAGACCCGGCAAGGCCGGAGTGGCTTCAGCAGTTGAGGTTTGCTCGCCTGTATGGCATCATGCAGTGGGTTGCCAAATGTCATTCAATCTTTTCGATTGCTTCGTGGTGAGATCTTGCTTCTCTTTGTTTCGATAAAGACTTCTAACGTGTTCTGTGTGTTCGCTCATCTTTTGTTTGTCTCTTTCATTTAATAACTCTGATACTGATCGTGCCGCTTCGGATAACTGTGATTTCGATTCTTTCGTAGGAGACTGATTCGCCTACTTGGAGGATGGGGTCTGTCAAATAGGTGGCGAACCGATCTAGGGCTACCCCTCTGTTTTCAGCACTTCGGTCGTAGTCCAAAGTTGTATCAACTAGATACACCACAATCCCGTTGTCGCGTGATTCGACAACAAGTATTGATGTTTTTGTAACAGGGATCATTGCCGTCCGATAACCGTTGTTATCGAAATGGTCTGATATGACGAGTTCTACTTCTGTGCTTTTGATCCCTGATACCGGCAGGCAGTAGACCTCGTTTTCTGGTAACCAGCCGAGTAGCCACTGGTCCCAAATTGAGAACACCTGATGAACAGCGTCTTGGTTTCCCATCAGGTGGAGGTCTGATGCGGTTGAACCCACTTCTTGTTCTCTGCCAAATGTCGCGACTGGAGCGTGACCGGCGAGACCCCATGTGTGCCCAATTTCATGGATCCATCCTGTCCACAGTTCTTTGGGACGCCCGTCGTGGTTCGACTTATAGAAGAATGCTCCTCCGCCCCACAACTTTTCGATAGTGCCTTCGTCGGATGGAATATTGAGATGGAAGGCACCGACAGACGGGTCAATATGGACGATGGTTTTAGGCAGAAGTACGAAGACGAATTCAACGTCAGTGAAGTCGATGGTCGGATCGGCAAGAGCAACTGCTTCTGTGCCGAAGGTTTCAACTGTTGTGATATAGGAGCGAGCATCGCCAGTCATGGCTGTGTGGATGGCTTCTGGGTTGAAGCCATACTCCGAAGATTCCTTTGAGGCGCGCCACCATTCATCAGGAAACACCCAATCAACGGTAAGTGCCGACCGGGATTGAGATTCCACCCATTCGTTGAATTTGTTTATTTGGTTCTGTGCGTCGAAGATTTCTTGTTCGATCCCAATTGCGTCGGAAAAGTCAATAGGGAGAAGAACTACTTTTATCGTCCCTGTCGCTGGCGTGTTTCCATCTAGGGGGAATCCGACAGAGTACGGCACGCGTTCTACAAGATCACGGGCATCAGGGGTGCGGCATTGGGAGGGGTTCACGCCCGGTATTGTTGGCCGAACCGGAACTACTGTCGTCGTGGTTGTAGTAGTAATCGGATTCTGCTTGGAGGCTTCGATTAGAACCGGTTCGGTGGTGGTTGGCTCGGATTCATTGGTTGCAGAGGCCTCTTCGCTGTTGCAGGCCGTTGCCAACAAGCAAAACCCTGCAACGGCTAGCCAATTCTTGATTGCCCATTTGTGCTGCATCATTACGAAACTCCGATATTGAGGATTTTCGAGCAATTACTACAACTCATTCCATCAATTATTCTTTGTCACCAAAAGTATTTCACAAGCGAATTAAGAAATCTCCTGAACCCTTTATTAGCCAGCAACACCAGTAGCCAAACAGGAAAATACTACAAACCATTCAAAGATCCCCATGGTGGAGGTGAGCGGAATTGAACCGCCGGCCTCTACGTTGCGAACGTAGCGCTCTGCCAACTGAGCTACACCCCCATGGGCGCAGTGGAGCGTAGCGGTTTTGAAGCCTTAGTTGGCTTGTCGCCGTAACACTGCTTCGTCTCGCATAGCAATACCCAAGTCGGGCACCAGGGCCGAAGAGGGGCGAAACGGAATAACCACGTCAGGGCGTTCCATGGAACGTTGGTGACGCATGGTTAACAAGGTGGCGTAACCCACCAAAGCCACGTCGGCGAGGAAATGCGCCATCCACATGATGTTCCCCACGGCCAAAGCAAAAAGGAAGGTCATAACGGCTACCCCGCCCAAAGCGATCAGCACGTCACGGCGGCGACGTCGGGCTGCTCGAGCACTGTTTGGAGCTTCAGCAGCGGTGCGTTTTAACCCTTGAAACCCCGAGGGGTCAAGAGCACCCACCGACGGTAAAGCGATTAAAGGGCGGGTACTAGACCCAGCACCACTACGACGAACCAACGGGGGAAGCAACACCGCAGCCCAGAGCACTCCGAGTCCCAACAAGATTAACAATGCATTCTCCGTTCGACTGTCCGAACCTTTTGTTCGACTTTGGAGCAGGCTAGTACTACAACACTGTCATTTGGTGGATTTCCACGCGCGCAGGGCGCGAAGCCTCGCGCCTAACGCGCGAAGAAGGTTATTCGCTGCGGCGCCACGACCCAGAACGACCGCCGTCTTTTTCCCACAAAGCCACGCCCTCAACCACCATGTGCTTATCCAAAGCCTTACACATGTCATAAATAGTCAAAGCAGCCACCGAACAAGCCGTTAAAGCTTCCATCTCCACACCGGTGGGGCCCACGGTTTCGGCCACCGCCTCAATAGCCACATGATCTTCGGCTACCACTAAATCCACCGACAAGGCACTCAACGACAAAGGATGACACAACGGGATCAACTCCCAAGTGCGCTTAGCTGCTTGAATACCGGCCACTCGAGCCACAGCCAGCACATCTCCCTTAGGCACCGTGCCCTCCAACAGTGCAGCAGTCGTGGCCGGGCTCATGGTTACCTGCCCACGGGCCACCGCTCGACGGCGGGTTGCCGGCTTGTCGCCTACATCAACCATGCGAGCCTTACCCTCAGAATCTAGATGGGTAAACTCCGTCACCTCAGCCGCCAATCTGCGACATAGAACGTGCCGGCCGAATAAACTCAACCGTGCCAATACCATGGCCTGCCCACTTGCCGGCCACCGCTTTTTCCAAAAACTCTCCCACCTCATCGTCGCTAGCCTCTGAACGCAACAACGACCGCAAATCGAACTCATCAACGGCAAACAAACAATTACGAAACTGGCCATCGGCAGTCAAGCGCACCCGGTCACAAGAGTCACAGAATTGTTGCGTAACACTGGCCACCACCCCAACCTCACCCTGGCCATCTTCATAAACAAAACGAGTGGCCGGAGCCGAAGTGCGCTCTACCGGCTTCAAAGGGAACACTTCGTTTATGCGCTCCACAATCTGCTGCTGGGTCACCACATGACCCTCAGTCCACTGTTCAGAGGCATCCAAAGGCATGAATTCAATAAAACGCACCGTGACCCCTCGGTCTCGCCCAAAACGAGCAAAATCCACGATCTCCTCTTCGTTTACCCCAGCCATCACCACCATGTTGATCTTCACTGGGTCAAAACCGGCCGCCAAAGCCGCATCAACACCGTCAAGAACCTTGCTCAACTCGTCACGCAAAGTCAACTCGGTAAACCGCTCTTTACATAAAGAATCCAACGAAATATTGATGCGCCCCAACCCGGCCCGTTTTAAGTCCTCCGCCATGGTGGGCAGGCGAGTGGCGTTGGTGGTCATCGAAAGGTCTACCGGCAACTGGGCCAACATGTCAACCAATACTGGTAAATGAGCTCGCACCGTAGGCTCACCGCCCGTCAAGCGAATGCTGCTCACCCCGTAGCGCTCCACCATCAAACGCGCTGCACGCTCAATTTCTTCAAAAGTCAAAAGCTCTTGGCGGGGCACCCAATCCAACCCCTCGGCCGGCATGCAATAAGTGCAACGAAAATTACAACGATCGGTCACCGAAATACGCAGGTCTCGATGCACCCGCCCGAAAGAATCAATCAGTTGCCTGCTCATCCCCTCATGCTAGAGGCACCCCGGCGGTTACGTCCACTAGTTTCTAGCGCAACAACAAAACCTCAACCTGATCACCATCTTGGGCCCCCGTCCCGTCAGACAACACCGCCAAAGCATCGGCGGCCGCCATGGCCGACAACTGATGCGAGCCTTGACCGCCCGCCGAACGCACCCAGTAGCGGCCATCCACCAGCGTGGCCGTCACCCGACTGAAATGTGTTTTCCCATCAAGGTGACGCGGCAACGCCCCCTCCAAAGTAGCCAAAACTCGAGGACGCTCAAGTTCTCCATGCCCAGCCATCGCTCGCAAAGCCGGGCGAGCAAAAAGCTCAAACGACACCATGGACGACACCGGGTTACCAGGCAAACCAAACACCGGCACCTCGCCCACCACACCAAAAGCCAACGGCTTAGCAGGCTTAATCGCTACCTGCATCCAGCGCATATCGCCCAAACGATCAAGCACCACCTTGACGAAATCAAAATCACCCATGCTTACCCCGCCCGACGAAAGCACGGCATGGCACCGCTGCTCACCCAAACAAGCCGCAGAAAACGCTTCTTCAAGCGCCTCTTGGTCGTCGGGCACCAAACCTAAATCAACGCCCACAAAACCTGCTTCAGCCAACAGAGCCAACAAAGAGTGCCGGTTGGCGTCCCGAATTTGCCCCGGAGCCAACGGTTGGGGCCCATCGATCAACTCGTCGCCGGTCGACATCACCCCCACCCTCAAAGGCTCCCGCACCAAAACCTCGGCACAACCGATACTGGCCAGCACCCCCAAATGGCCCGGGGTCAATACTTGGCCCGCCGTAAATACCGTTTGCCCGGGTTGTAGGTCTTCGCCGGCGGACCGCACATGGTTGCCCACTGGCACCTCAGCTTCCACCGTCACTTGGTCGCCCTCCACCGAGGTCAACTCCACCATGATCACCGCATCGGCCCCCGGCGGCATCGGCGCTCCGGTCATAATACGAATCGCCTCACCCGCTTGAACCATCACCTGAGGCACCGCCCCCGCAGCCAAAGTGTCGACCACCTTGAGTTGTTTAGGTGCCCCCTGCGTATCGGAGGCCCGCACGGCAAACCCATCCATAGCGGTATTAGCAAAAGGCGGCACCGCTTCGGTGGTCATTACCTCGGCCGCCAACACCAAACCCAAAGAATCATTGGGGTGGCGCTTCACCGAGGCCACCACCGGGCAGCGCTCCAACACATATTTTTGGGCTTCCTCTAACGGAATCATTGCTTCTCCCCGTAACTCATAAGACCTAAAGGTTACCGAGCAGACCAAGAAGACTCGGTGCCATTAAGCAACCGCCGAATATTGCGGTGATGACGAGCCACAATCAGCAACCCCAAAGCAGCAGTCCCCCACACCTCATTGGCCGGACGGCCCGTTAACACCAGCAGCAACGGCATAGCCAAAGCCACCGAAATCGAGCCCAAAGAAACGTTTTTCGTCAGTTGAGCCAACAAGAAAAACAAAGCAAAACCCCCGGCGGCCGGCAAAGGAAACAAAACCACCGCTCCCCCGGCACTGGTCGCTACCCCTTTTCCGCCCTTTAACCCACGAGTCACCGGCACCACATGGCCCACGGTGGCCGCCACCCAACACGCCACCCCCAGAGGGCGCCCGTCAAGCGCTAAACCCGCCGTGGCCGCCACCAAGCCCTTTAAAAAATCCAGAAAAAACACCACCACCCCAGGGCGACGCCCAGCAATACGGTAAACGTTGGTGGCCCCCGGGTTACCCGAACCCTCTTTAGTGGGGTCCATACCTACCCGACCCGCCACCAAATGTGCCGAAGGGAACGTGCCCAATAAATAAGCCGCCGCTACCAGCACCACATTGACCAACATGTAGGTAAGCATCCCCTCTGCAGCACCCAAAAGGGCGGACCCATAAGATCTTTCCTCTCAGGACGGTACACTCAGACTCTCGCAAAGAGATTCACTTTCCCCCTTACTTTTTTCTTAGGCTTACCGATGCCCACTTACCAATACCGTTGCCAAACCTGCGCCCACGAGTTTGAGGCCCGTCAATCTTTTGTCGACGATGCTCTCACTGACTGTCCGGCCAGCGATTGCGGCGGTTCGGTCAACAAAGTATTTAGCGGCGTAGGCATTGCTTTTAAAGGCGATGGATTTTACCGCAACGACCACGGGGCCTCCAAAAAAACCACCACACCTAAAAAAACCAGCAGCGGGTCGACCAGTACCCCTGAGTCATCAACCACCAAAACTGAGTCGACCAAAAAACCTTCCGAAACCAAAACAAACACCACCAGTTCTTCGGACTAATCACCGGGCCACGCCCGACCCCACTTCCCCCATTACCGCCCCCTATGTGGGAGAACATAAATGGGATTTTTCTTAGCTCGCATCCGGCTCTGGGCCGCCCATCGCCGCCTTATGTGGTGGCTCATCGCCGCCTCGCTGGCCTTAATTACTGGTCGGGCCGTTGACGCCGCCCTTGCCCAAAGCACCTGCCCGACTGAACAAATCGTCACCGTGGCACCCCCCGACGAGCACCGACCACAAATCGGTGAGCGGGCCATCGCCCTGGCCCAAGATACCGACCGGCTTTCGTTAACCGCCGGCGACCGGGTAGACCTCTACGCCGTAGACGACTACGCCCCCACCGGGCGGTTGCTGGTCGAAAACGCACGAGTGCTTGACCAAACCGAACAAGGAATAACCGTGGCTGTACCCATGGCCCAAGTGGCCGATGTCGCAGCGGCCCGCCACTGGGGAGAAATCGCTTTGGCTTTAGCCCCGGGCTAACGCACCCCGCTGGCCAGCAGCAACAACACCCCGCTACCCAGCAACACCCGGTACACCACAAAACTGTCAAAGTTTCGATGCGCCACCAAACGGATCATGCCCGACACCGCCAGCCACCCGCTAACCGCTGCTGCCAGCGTGCCCACCAAAAAAGCGGCCCTCCAGCCCGACGGCACCTGCAGATCGTCGGCTTTAATCAACCCCGCCCCGGCGATAACCGGCAAGCTCATCAAAAAAACTAAACGGGCGGCTTCTTCTCGAGCCAAACCAAAAAACCGAGCCACCGTCAAGGTGACCCCGGAACGAGAAACCCCAGGCTGAAAAGCCAACCCTTGCGCCACCCCCAACAATACGGCGTGGCCCATCCCCAAATCGCTTAAAGAACGTTCCGTAGGCCGGCGATCGGCCCAGCCCAGCAACAAGCCAAAAAGAATCAAACAAAACGCCACCAACCAAATGCGGTCACCCAAGTCTTCGGTTACCGCCAACACGCCCACCCCTAACAAACCGGTGGGCACCGCCGTCACTAACAAAAAAACTCCCGTAGCGGCATCGCCTGCTAAACGATCTCGTTTACGCAGCCAACCAAACACCGCCGTGGCGTAACGAGCAATGTCGGAACGCAAATAAACCACCGCCCCGGCCAACGTCCCTAAATGCAAAGCAACATCAAAAGCATTTTCTAACGCAGGGTTTTCGGCAAAGTCATCCCACCCAAACAACCAGGGGGCCAACGCCAAATGCCCGCTAGAAGACACCGGCAAAAACTCGGTAACCCCCTGCAACAACCCGAGAAAAAGTGCATGAAGAAGCGGCAAAATAAACCCCTAAGCCCCAGAAACCGTAAGTTCGGCAATCACCAAAGTCACCCCAGCCGCTTTCATCGGCAACCACACCAAGTCGTCGCCTACCGCCGTGACCTCCAACAACATTTTCTGCAACGTCGAAGCAATGGTGAACTCACGTACCGGTTCGGCCAACTCACCGTTACGGATACGCAACCCCTCGGCGCCGGTGGAGAAATCCCCACTCACCGGGTTCACCCCAGAATGCAAGCCACTCACCCCTTGCACCAACAAGCCGTCGGTGATACCAGCAATCAAAGCAGCCGGGCTCAACTCGCCCGGTTGCACCGACACTGCTTGCACCCCCACGCCGGGGGTGGAGGCGTAACCCCGCACCGCTGACCCGGTAGAAGCGGTGCCGGCCCGACGAGCGGTGTAACTGTTATGCACAAATTTCTCTAGTCGGCCGTCTTGCATCAACACGTTGCGGCGGGTCGCCAGGCCCTCGCCGTCAGTAGCGGTAGCGGTAAATGCTGCCGGGTTGGTGGGGTCATCGATCAACGTCAACGTGGATGCCGCTACTTGGTCACCTAAACGTTCGGCAAACAAAGAACGGCCCTTTTGTACTGCTTCGCCGCTCAAGGTACCCCCCACGATGCCCAAAAACTGTGCGCTCACCCACGGGTCGAGCACCACCATCATGCGACCCGAAGGCGGCTTCACCGCACCCAGCATGCGGGTAGAACGCTCCACCGCATCGACAGCAGCCTGGTTTACATCAAGGTCGCTGGGCTGACGCCCTACCGAAAACCCGAACCCTGCTTGGGTGTCACCGTTTTCTTCGGCCAACGAATACGCAGAAAGAAAGCAGCCGGTTTCGGCGGTTGTGGTACGTATTCCTGTGGTGGTGGCCACCGCAGTTTGGGTCACCGAATCTGAATAGTCAGCTGATTCCACCCCGATAATACGAGGGTCACCTTCTCGGGTTCGGCGTTCCAACTCGAGAGCTAACGCCACTTTGGTTTCTACGGGAAAGTCCACCAGTTCTTGTCGATAAATATCTAACGCTGCGGGGTCCAAAGCATCAGGGGTAGCCAAGGCGCAAAACTCGTCTGGTGTAGCAAAAGCAAGGTTTTCTCGTGCTTCGGCCAGCGCCTCATCCAAAATAGTGAGGTCGAGCGTGCCTGCAGAAGCAAAGCCCTGACGGCCGTCGCGTATTACCCGTACCCCGACCCCCTGCGACTCAGCAGCGGTCAGCGATTCAACTTGGCCTTCGTAGGCCCGCACTTCGGTTTCACGTTCATGGACGGCCACCACTTCAACTTGTTCCCCGGGTTGGGCTTGGGCTACCAAACGATCACAAAGGGCGAGAAGGTCGCTCATGCTGCGGTCCCCCCAACGGTCAAGCGGGCCACTCGCAAGGTGGGGGTGCCGTCGCCGACCGGCACTCCTTGGCCGTCTTTGCCGCAGGTGCCCGGAGACCCCATAGCGAAATCGCCGGCAATGGCATCGATGTCTTGCAGGGTTTGTGGGCCGTTACCAATCAAGTTGCCGTCACGAATAGGTGACGTCAACTCGCCATTTTCTATGAGGTAAGCCTCGGTCATGCCGAACACAAAGTCGCCGGTCACCGTGTTTACTTGCCCACCGCCCAACTGCGCCACATAAACCCCGTGGTCGGTCGAAGCAATAATTTCTGCCGGATCATCGGGCCCTGGCTCAAGAAACGTGTTGGTCATGCGGACCATAGGAAGATGCTGATAACTCTCGCGACGCCCGTTGCCTGAACATGGCCGCCCTTCTTTGGTGGCCCGCAGGTAGTCCCACATGTAATCAGTAAGCACCCCGTTTTCAATAAGCACATTGCGTTGAGCGAAGTTGCCTTCGTCGTCTACGCCGTAACGCCCCCACTCTCCGGCCATGGTGCCGTCGTCAACCAAGGTCACCATGGGGTTGGCTACCATTTCGCCCCGCCGTCCGGCAAATACCGAAGCCGATTTGGCAATAATGTCGGCTTCAAGGCCATGCCCGCATGCCTCATGAAAAAGCACGCCGCCGCCGCCGGGGCCTACCACTACCGGCATTTCGCCGCTAGGAGCGGGCACCGCAGACAACTTGGTGTAGGCCCGCTGCGCTGCTTGAAGGGCCATGGACTCCACGTCAACGGAATCAAAAATTTCGAAACCCACGGTGTGGCCCATAGATTGCCGTCCCGTTTGCCGGCCCAGATCTCCTTGGGCCACGCAAGAAACCGCAAACAAGGTGCGTACCTGGTCATCGCCGGCCAACAAGCCCTCGCTGTTCGCTATTTGAATGCGCCGGCGACTGTCTGCGTAATGTGCCGACACTTGGGTAATGGCGGCTTGAAAACCTCGCGCTGCCTGATCAGCTTTTTGCAACAACGCTACTTTTTGGCTGCCAGAAACTTGGTCGGGCATCACCGCAGCAACCGGGGCAGGCATAGACCCATCAGCAGTAAAAGCCACCGACCGGTTGCTGTTACCTGCGCTTTGTGCAGCAGCGGCCGCCGCTCGGGCTGCCGTTTGTAAGCCTTGAGGAGAAAGGTCAGCGGTGTGCGCAAACCCGGTGGTTTCGCCGAGCACCACCCGTATGCCGGCTCCTCGGCGCCGGCCACTGGTTAGTTCTTCGATTTTGCTGTCATCGAGCACCGCAGAAGTAGAGCGTTTGTCCTCTACGAATACTTCGGCAAAGGTCGCTCCCGACTGAAGCGCCGTTTCTATGGTTTCTTGCAGCAACGCTGGGTCAAGCAAAGGCCGTGCATCATGTTGTGTACTCACCGATTTATCTTCTCTCCACTTTAAGGTTTCGGATCTTTAAGGTCCGCTGGTCTGGCATAAACGTCTCTGAATGCGTATGGTAGCCCTATGACTTTACGCATTGGCCTTCAGGCTTCTCTTGAACTCACGGTGTCCGATTCTGACACTGCTATAGCATGGCGGTCGGGCAACGTACCGGTTCTCGGTACGCCACGTTTGGCGGCCCTTTTTGAAGAAGCCACCATGGCGGCCCTTGCCGACCACCTTGAGCCGGGCAAAACCACTGTCGGGATGCGCATCCACCTTGATCATTTCGCTCCGTCAGCAGTAGGTGACCAAATTGTGGCTTCCGCCGAGGTGGAACAAATCGAGGGGCGCCGCATCACCTTTAATGCTCAGGCAGTGTGTGGCTCTCGGTGCATCGATGGCGAACCTGGCTCGGTCATCGGTTCAGCGGTTATCGTTCGAGTGGTGGTAGACGTCGAACGGTTCCTTCAACGACTGAAGTGATTTTAAGATTTCATGTTGCCTTCTGATTCAAAACCCACGCTGAGTAAACGCCTTCAACGTCTTTCGGCCGAAGGGGTGGGCACGGGGCTGCGTTGGTGGGCCGAAGTCTTGTTGGTTTTTGCTTACTACAGCATCTACACCACCACCCGAAACCAATTTGGGTCAGTCTCGGTTAGCCCTCAGCGAGCATTAGAAAATGCTGAACGAGTCATTAACTTTGAACGCTCTCTTGGTCTTTTCCAAGAACTACGCATTCAAGATCTTTTTATTGACTGGCGTTGGTTTATCCAGTTTTGGAACCTTTTTTACGGGACCTTTCATTTTGTGGTCACCATTTTTGCTTTGGTTTGGCTTTATCGGCGCTTCCCCATGCTTTACCCCCGTTGGCGCACCTCATTTTTGTGTACCACCGGGTTAGCGCTCATTGGGTTTAGTTTGTTTCCGTTAATGCCCCCTCGCCTGCTGACCGATTGCGGCCAATACGGGGCGTGTCTTACGACTTGGCCTTTTGTTGACACGGTGCGTGAGGTCGGTGGCCTGTGGTCGTTTGACTCGGGCACCATGCAACAGGTTTCTAACCAATACGCCGCCATGCCGAGTTTGCATTTTGCTTGGGCCTTGTGGTCTACCTTGGCCCTCTGGCCGGTGCTCGAAAACCGCTGGGCTCGCCGACTTATTGCCTTTTACCCGGTCGGTACTTTGTTTGCGGTCATCGTTACCGGCAACCATTACTGGGTAGATGCTTTGGGTGGGTTGGCTGTTCTGGCCGTCGGCATTGTTTTGGGCCGGTTCTTGGCCGATAGTTGGCATAACTGGAACCTTCACCGTTGACCGGTAACGTTGACTTCAATCGCTCGTCAGGACCCCCGGTGTTACTTAAAGAAATCCATTCGCCTCAAGATATTCGTGGCCTTACCCTTGATCAACTGACCGCGCTGGCTGCCGAGATCCGTCAAGAAATCGTGGCGGTTGTTGACCGCACCGGTGGGCATTTGGGCTCCAACTTGGGGGTAGTGGAACTCACCATGGCTTTGCACCGCACCTTTAAAAGCCCGCACGATGTCATCTTGTGGGACGTGGGACACCAAACTTATGTACACAAACTCTTAACTGGGCGAGCCAGCGAGTTCTCTTCGTTGCGTCAGCCCGGTGGCCTCTCTGGCTACCCGGCGCAAATAGAGTCTCCCCATGATTGGGTAGAGAACTCTCACGCTTCGCCGGTGCTTTCTTACGCTCATGGTTTAGCCACGGCTTTTGCCGCTACTGGCGAAGACCGTCGGGTGGTCGCCGTGATTGGCGATGGTTCAATGACGGGCGGCATGGCCTTCGAGGGGTTAAATAACCTTGGCCACAGCGAGCTTGGGGTGACCATTGTATTAAACGACAACGGCCGTTCTTACGCCCCCACGGTGGGCAAGTTGTCGGAAAGTCTTATCCGTATTCGTTCTAACCCCACTTATATGCGGCGCCAGCGCCGCTTAGAAGAACTCGCTGAGCAACTACCTTGGGTGGGGGAAATAGTCGAACGCGGCATCAACGCCACCAAAGCAGCCATACGTGAGTTTTTAGAGCCCACCGCTTTTTTTGAAGCCCTCGGCGTGCACTACCTCGGGCCTTTCGACGGCCATGACATCGCCGAAATTGAAGAGGCTCTAGCTAATGCCGCCGAGTTCGATGGTCCGGTGGTGGTTCACGTGTTAACCCAAAAGGGCCGGGGTTACCAGCCCGCAGAAGACGACTCCATCAAACACATGCACGACACTTCGGGCATCAAACCAGGCAGCTATACCGAAGCTTTCACCGAAGCCCTTATTAAAGAAGCGGAATCTCGCCCCGAGTTGGTGGCTATTACCGCCGCCATGCCGGACTCCACCGGGCTGCTTTCTTTTAAAGAACGTTTCAACGACCGCTGTTTCGATGTTGGCATTGCCGAGCAACATGCCGTTACCGCCGCCGCGGGGATGGCCTTGGGTGGTTTACGACCGGTGGTGGCTTTGTACGCCACGTTTTTGACTCGAGCCATTGACCAAATCAACTTGGATGTGGCCTTGCTCAAACTTCCGGTGCTTTTTTGCCTTGACCGGGCTGGTATTACTGGCGACGACGGGCCCTCTCACCACGGGGTTTTGGACATGGTGTTGTTGACCAAAGTACCTGGGATGACCGTTTTTGCTCCCTCGTCGTACCAAGAGCTTCAACAAATGATGCACGACGCATTAGAGATAACCGACGGCCCGTCAGCTATTCGGTGGGCCAAAACGGCTGCCCCTCATGTCGGTGAAGAAGAAGTCGGCCAAGGCCTCTCTGCTCGTTTAGCCAGCGAACCCGCTGACGGACCGGCTGATGTGTGTTTACTGGGGGCCGGAAAAATGTTTGCCGTAGCCACCCAAGCCGCCGAGTTGTTGGCCCAATCTGGGGTCACCACCACCGTCTGGGACCCCCGTTTAATCTCACCGTTAGACCCGGCCATGCTAGAAAATGCTGCCAGCCATCCACTGGTGGTTACCGTTGAAGACGGTTTTCGCCAAGGCGGCTTCGGCACGTTGGTGCGTGATGCGCTGGCCGAAAACCGTGACGCTCCCCCCGTGGTGGTGCTTGGTGTGCCGGTAGAGCACCACCCTCATAACGACGCCGATACTTTGTTGGCTTCGTTTGGTTTAGACCCGCAAGGCGTGGCCGATACGATTCTGGCTCGCCGTTAGGCCGCAGAATCAGGTGTAAAAGGGATTGTCGCCGGAGCTGTGGTCGGTACTGTCGACCACCCCAGTAATTTCTGGTATTGCTTCAACGATGGCCTTTTGGATACCTTCGGTGAGGGTGGCTTGGCTCATGGAGCAGCCTTGACACCCGCCGCCCATGGTTACGTAAGCCGTGCTTTCTTTTACGCCGACCAGGGTGGCGAACCCACCGTGGGAGGCCAAAGCCGGGTTGATGCGTTGTTCAAGCAGTTGTTCAATGCGTTCTGGTATTTCACCGGTGAGCTCTAGATCGGTGATATCGCCCAATGGGTTGGGGCGGTTGGGGTTTCGGATAACCAGCCCACCTTGGGTAGCGTTGGCTGGCATGTCCAGAGTCGCGCCGGTTAAACGGTCGACGCTTTCTTCGGGGACCAGTATGGTCAACCCTTCGATTTCCCATTTACGGTCGTCGTCGGCGAACTCGTCTGGGCCAACAAAAGCAAGGTCGTAGGCGTAATCAACGCCTGCGGTACCGGTGATGGAGATACGCAAACCAAGGGTGTCGGCGTGGTCTTCGTTGGCCCGCACTTCAATAACCATGGTCAGGGCTTCTGCGCTGACTCCGATCACTGCGTTGTCGGGTTGATGCACAATTTGTTCGGTTGCCGTTTCGCTCATAAGGCATCTTACCGCTGGCTTACTATTGAGCGTGTTTAGAGGCTAGGTTCTTCATATGAGCAAGCCGTTAGTAACCATAGAAAACGATAACAACGTTGCCATATTGCATTGGGACGACGGCAAAGCCAACGTTTTGGGCTACCCCGGTATCGCTGCTTTACTTGAGGCCCTTGACGAGGTTGAAGCAGCGGGAGCCGACGCAGTGGTGCTCTCGGGCCAAGCCGGCAAGTATTGCGCCGGTTTTGATTTGGCAGTAATGAAAGAAGGCAACGAAGCGGCCCGCGGCATGCTGGCTCGTGGAGTGGATTTATTCATGCGTCTTTACTTGTTTCCTCGCCCGGTAGTTACGGCCTGCACCGGTCATGCCATTGCTGCCGGAGCCATTTTGTTGATGTGCACCGACTTGCGGGTTGGGGCACAGGGGAAGTTCAAGATCGGTTTACCAGAGGTCACCATCGGCATGAATTTGCCATTTTTTGCTACCGAGTTGGCTCGTGATCGCTTGTCGAAACGGCATTACACCCGAGCTACTGCTTTGGGTTATTTGTATTCCCCCGACCAAGCCGTTGATGTGGGGTACCTCGATGAAGTGGTAGCAGCAGACCAGGTTTTGGCTACCGCGGTTGAACAAGCGCATGGGCTGACCGGCATTAGCCGGGGTGGTTTGGTGGCTACCCGCCAAACCACCCGAGCAGCTATTGCTGATGAGATCAAGGCCGGGCTAGCTGCCGACCTAGCGAACTTTGACACCGGTAACTAGCTCTTGACCGCTTCGAACCTCCCTGACGCACTGCTTTTGGTGGCTTTTGGCGGCCCTGAAGGCCCCGAAGATGTTGAACCTTTTTTACAAAACGTTACGGCGGGTCGTGATGTGCCTGCCGACCGCCTGGCCGAGGTTGCGCAACGTTATTTGAGCCGAGGCGGTAAGTCGCCCGGCAATGACCGCATGCGTGCTCTGTTGGCTGGGGTTCAAACCGAGGTTGAGCGCAGGGGGCTTGACCTCCCGGTGGTGTGGGGCAACCGTAACTGGCATCCGTTCATTGAAGAAACGGTCACTGATCTAGAGCAGCGAGGGCTGCACCAGGTGGCCGCTTGGTTTTCTTCACCTAATCGGTCGTATTCGAGTTGCCGGCAATACCTTGAACAAATTTCTGCCGCTACCGAAAATTCTTCGGTGACCGTGGAACGCCTGCGCCCCCACTACGACCACCCCGGCTGCATAGAGCCGGCTGCTGACCGGCTAAGAGAAGCCCTTTTGTCTTTGCCTAGCGAGCACCAGACCGATGCTTGCCTGTTGTTTTCGGCCCACAGCCTGCCTCTGGCCAGTTCCGACACCTGCGCTTACTCTGACGAAATCCACGAAGCGGCTCGCCTTATTGCCGAACGGGTTAGCCCCCAGGGCCAGCACCGCTGGGAGGTGGTGTGGCAATCACGCAGCGGATCACCGCATGTGCCGTGGCTGACTCCTGACATCGTTGACCGCATTGATGAGTTGGCTGGGCAAGGAGTCCAGGCGGTTGCGGTTTCACCGGTTGGTTTTCCGGTGGGGAACTTTGAAGTGGAATGGGACCTTGATGTAGAAGCGGCCCAGCGAGCAGCAGCCCACGGCATGAGTTTTGCCCGAGCCGACACCATTGACCAAGACCCTCGGTTTGCCGCCATGATCGTAGATTTACTGCTTGAGCGCTTTACTCCCGGTGCCTCCCCTGCCGCTTTGGGCAACCTCGGCATAGCCCCCGACATCTGCCCAGGCACCTGCTGCCCTCCCCCACCTAAGCGGCCCCCAACCTAAAAAGTCCGTTACATGGGGACTGTCCCCAGGTAACGGACTTTTTTATTTTTGCTGTCCCCGTTTCTTGGTCGGGGGTGGACTACGGTCAAATGTCGGCAAAAGCCGCGTAATGACCGCTAACTGTCACAGGTTGCTGTCATTATGGAGAACACACCAAATCAATCTATTGAGACCACAAAAGTGACCGAACAACAAAAACTAATTCCTGACGATCAGAACTTTGCCAAAGACGTCGTGCGCATCACGGTGGGCGAAGAAATGCGCGAATCTTTTCTGGCCTACTCGCTTTCGGTCATTACTTCTCGTGCCATCCCCGACGTACGCGATGGGCTCAAACCCGTACAGCGCCGCATTCTTTACGCCATGTTGCGCATGGGCATACGGGCCGACACCCCGCATCGTAAAAGCGCCCGGGTAGTTGGCGAAACCATGGGCCGTTACCACCCCCACGGCGATGCCGCCATTTACGACGCTTTAGTTCGTTTGGGCCAAGACTTCGCTCGAGGCATCACCTTTATCCACCCGCAAGGCAACTTCGGTTCCCTTGACGACCCACCCGCCGCCCCTCGTTACACCGAATGCCGCCTGACCGAAGCAGCCATGGCCATGGTGGGCGAAATAGATGAAGACACCGTTGACTTTCGCCCCACCTACGACGGAGAAGCCTTAGAGCCCATCAGTTTGCCGGGGCTTATCCCCGGGTTGTTGGTCAACGGAACCACCGGCATTGCTGTGGGCATGGCCACCAACATGCCCACCCACAATTTAGCTGAGGTAGCAGCGGCCATAGAAATTGTCATGAAAAAGCGCCGTCCCAAACCCACCGTTGACGAGCTTTTAGCGGTACTCCCTGGGCCAGATTTCCCCAGTGGCGGCATCATCATTGACGAGGATTTAAGGACGGCCTACCAAACAGGTCGAGGGTCGATACGTATTCGCGCCAAGGCCCACATCGAATCGCTGAGTCGAGGTCGCCAAGCCATCGTAGTTACCGAACTCCCTTACATGGTGGGCCCCGAACGAGTGGTCGCCAAACTCAAAGACCTCAACGAAAAAGACAACATTCCAGGTATCAGCGACTTTAAAAACCTTTCTGATCGCAGCACGGGGCTTCGCCTACAACTCACCGTCCGCTCAGGCCACAACCCTCAAGCAGTGTTGAACGACCTTTACCGCACCACCCCATTAGAAGAATCCTTCGGCGTAAACAACGTTGTGCTGGTTAACGGTGAACCACAAACCTTAGGCTTGTTGGCCCTTTGCCAGCATTACGTTGACCATCGCCTTGACGTAGTGGTGCGCCGCACCACCTTTCGCCGGCAAAAAGCTTTGGACCGCCTGCACATCGTGGAGGGTTTACTTATCGCTTTGGATGCCATTGATGAGGTGGTGGCCATCATTCGAGGATCGCAAAATACTGCTGAAGCTCGCAGTTCCTTAATGGAGCGCTTCAACCTTAGCCGCGTGCAAACCGACCACATTTTGGATATGCCCCTCAAGCGCCTTACCGCTTTAGAGAAACTCCGGCTTGAAGATGAACGTGATGAACTGACTTCTGATATTTCTGGCTTTGAACAATTGCTTAAGTCGGAAACCCGTCAACGCTCCTTGGTGTTGGCTGAACTCCAAGAGGCAGTGAAACGCTTTGGCCGTCCACGCCGCACCGAGATCATCCACCCCGATGATGTACAGGTCTTTGAAGCCACCGAAGAGGCAGAAAAAGTAGCCGACGAACCCTGTGCGGTGACTTTGTCTACCTCGGGGCAGATCGGCCGCACCCCGGTGGATGGTGCTCGCCAAGCCAGCCCCGGCCGCCACGATATTTTGACGGCCGCCATTTTGGCTCGCACTACCTCAACCGTTACTGCCATCACCTCAGAAGGTCGTGCGTTGCAAGTAAAAGCCGCCGAACTGTCCGACGCAACCGGCCGAGGCCGAGGCGCGAGCGCCGCACAAATTTTTGGCGCCAACCGAGGAGAGATTTTGCACACCGTGGTGGCCGAGGGAAGCGAACACCTCATGCTGGTTACCGCCAAAGGGGTGGTCAAACAACTCGCTCTTGACGAAGTGCGAGAAACCAAACCAGGCAAAACGCTTATTAACCTTAAAAGCGGTGACCGGGTAGCCGCCGCTTTTTGTGTTCCGAAGAAAGCAGACATTTTACTTGTGTCTTCTGACGGGCAGGTGTTGCGCACTACCGGCGACGACGTCAGCGTTCAAGGACGTGGCGCATCGGGTGTCGCCGGCATGAAGGTGCGGGGCGATGCACAAGTAATTTATGGCGGCGTTATTTTGGGAGATGATGTGCTCTTTACCGTCAGCAACGATGGGCTTATTAAAGCAACTGCGGTAACCGAGTTTGACACTAAAGGGCGTAACGGGGTGGGCGTACGGGTTGGCAAACTAATCGACTCGGCCCAAATCACCACCGCATATTTAGGGCAACCTTTCGGCCTGCTTTGTGTGATGGCTCAAGACGAAGACCCCAGTAAACCCGACCCCAACCCGGTTCCGTTGATGCTTGAACCAACACGCCGAGAACTCACCCCGAGCACTAGCGAACGACAAATATTGGCTCTTGGCCCGGCGAGGTGGTGACCATGGCAACCGAACCCAAAGCAAAAAAGAAAACTACCGGCTACGACGCCGATGCCATTGAAACACTCGAAGGCCTTGAGGCGGTGCGTAAACGCCCCGGCATGTACATCGGCGGTACCGGAAGCCCTGGGTTAACCCACCTGGTGTGGGAGTTAATCGACAACTCCGTAGATGAAGCCGCCGCCGGTTACGCCAAACGTATAGAAGTGACCTTGCATCGCGATCGCTCGGTAGAAGTCTCCGACGATGGGCGGGGTATCCCTATTGACCTCCACACCAAACGCAAAGTTTCTGCCCTCGAAGTGGTGCTCACTGAACTCCACGCTGGCGGAAAATTCGGCGGCGGCGCTTACGGCGCATCAGGCGGTCTGCACGGGGTAGGCGCCTCGGTAGTAAACGCTTTGTCTACCAAACTGGTCGCTCAGGTAGACAGAGATGGCCACACGCACGAACTGGCCTTCAAAGAACGAAAAGCCGGGCAGTTCTCTGGGGCAAAGTTTACCAAAGGCCACCAGCTTGAGCGCATTAAACGCATCGCTAAAACCAAGACCGGTACTCGTATTCGGTTCTGGCCCGACTTTGACATTTTCGACAAAGATGCTGTGCTTGATTTTGAAGAAATATGCAACCGGGTTACTCAGGCGTGCTTTTTGGTGCCAGGCGTAAAGATAAAGGTCGTTGATAAACGCACCGGGCAAAGCAATGAGCCATTTGAGTTTGTTTCTCGCGGCGGGTTGACCGACCTCGTTGATCACCTCTCAAATGGTGACAATGTTTGCGAGATAATTACTCTTTCGGGGATTGAAACCTTTACCGAACGGGTGCCTGTTGAAGGAAAAATGACCGACGTGGACCGAGAATGCACGGTCGAAGTGGCTTTGCGATGGGTGCGTTCTTACGACACGGTGACCCAAACTTTCGTCAACACCATCCCCACCAGCCAAGGGGGGACCCACGTCGCCGGTTTTGAGCGGGCCCTCACCCGAGCAGTAAACGATGTCTTGTTAAAAGACACCCGCAAGTTGGCCAAATTGGCGAAACAAAATAAGCACCGAGCCATCAAAGACGATGTCGGCGAGGGCTTGGCGGCTGCGGTAAAGGTGCTGTTCCCCGAGCCGCAGTTTCGTGGGCAAACCAAACAAGAACTCGGCACCCCAGCGGTAGAAAAAATTGTTTACAACGTGGTCAAACAAGGCCTCACCGAATGGTTCGACGGGGGCGGCCCCAAGAGCCACATAAATGCTGTGCGCGACAAAATGGCCATGGCCATCATTAATCGGGTGAGCTCAAAACAGACGCTGGAAAACAAGCGTCGTGCTGCCAACTTAGGCTCGGCGGGCATGCCCGACAAGCTTGCCGATTGCCGTAACCACGGGCGCGATTCCGAACTAATCATCGTAGAAGGTGACTCTGCCGCTGGCCCCGCTAAAGCAGGGCGAGATTCCTCTTTCATGGCTATTTTGCCTTTGCGGGGCAAGGTAGTAAACGCTGGAAAAGCCACCTTGAAACAGGTGCTTGACAATACCGAAGCAAAAGCGCTGTTTACGGCGATCGGTGCGGGTTCTGGTAAAGACTTCAACATTGATGATGCTCGTTATGGTCGCATCATTATTTTGTGCGATGCCGATGTTGATGGCAGCCACATTCGCTGTTTGCTACTCACTTTGATCTATAAATACATGCGCCCCATGCTTGAAGAGGGTCGAGTTTTTGCAGCCCAGCCTCCGTTGTTTACCTGCCGGGTGGGCGACACTGTTCACCGAGCTTTTACCGACGAAGAACGCGATGCCTTGACGGTAGAACTCAGCAAAGGAAAACGCAAAGTAGAAAACCTTAAGTGGAATCGTTTTAAAGGTCTCGGCGAAATGAACGTGGACGAGTTAGCCGAGTGTGCGCTCGACCCTGAGACGCGCATATTGCGCCAACTTTCTATGGACGACGGTAAAGAAGCTAAAGAGGCAGCAAACCTTTTTGAGGTACTGATGGGCTCCGATGTGAGCCAGCGCCGAGATTTCCTTATCGCCAACAGTTCTCTCCTTGACCCCGACGCATTGGACATTTAATGGCTGCTCTACCAAAGTTTTTTTCCCCTTCGGCTTCTAACACCTACCAGCAGTGCCCTCTTCGTTGGAAGTTTCGCTACGTGGACAAGCTCCCTGACCCCCCGGGAGTCCCTGCTCTGATCGGCACTTTTGCCCACCGGGTGTTGGAACTACTTTGTGAAGAACCTGCCCCGCAAAGAACGAGTGCTCGAGCAAAAGAACTCGCCCGCCAAGTATGGCCAGAAATATCTCAGCATAAAGACTTTGAAGCCCTCGCTCTGACCGATCAAGAACAACACGACTTTCGTTGGCGTTCCTGGAAAGCTATTGAAGGTCTCTGGGATTTAGAAAACCCCAGCGAGGTGGAGGTGCTTTCTACCGAAAAAAAGATGCGCACCGAACTCTCTGGGGTGCCTTTTATGGGCATCATTGACCGTCTTGACCAGGCTAAAGATGGAACGGTGGTTACCGATTACAAGTCGGGGAAACCGCCGCGGGTAACGGACCGAGACCATGCCTTGGAACAGATTCTTCTTTACGCGGCGGCTGTGGAAGCCGAAACTGGCGAACGGCCGGTCCGGGGGCAACTTCTTTACTTAGGGAAAGAAACACTGGAGACCGAGGTCACGGAAGATCGTCTTGCCGACTGCACCGGGCAACTTGCTTCCATTTGGTCTTCACTCAACAAAGATTGCGCCGCCGATACTTTTGCGGCCTCGCCGGGGCCGCTTTGTGGGTGGTGCCCTTATGCCGGCCGGTGCGAAGACGGGGCAAAAGAAATCAAACGGCGTTTAGCGGCGGGCCGTATGCGCCAAGATGCTCCGGCGCTTAAATTAATTTAACTCAGCGTCGACGCCGCCGAAGAGTAAGCAACAAGACAACCGCTACCACTGCTGCGAACACCCCAATACGGTGAAGTAAATCTGAGCGTTCGTCGGTCATCTCAACCGGTGGGGTCTCAAAAGGCAAAACCTCACCCTCGCTGGGTATTTCTGTTGGTGCTTCAATAACCGCCTCCGCTTCTTCTAAAGGCGGCTCGGGCTGGTCCGCCGGCTCAGATAACAAATCGTCTACTGGGCTGTCCTCAGGAGGGCCAGAACGAGGGCGGCGGGATTGTGGGTTGTAACTGCTCATAAGGAACCTCCAGAAAGAACATGGTCAAGAAGAACATCAAATTCGCCCGCCGCCTCAGTGGCTCCTGGGCGTTTACCTAAACCGTGGACCGGTAAAGATTGTGCGGCGGCTTCGGACACGGCGGCTCGCTGATGCACTGGTGGCAAGCAGTGCTCTGGGTAGGCCTCTGCGAGTTGTTCGTGCCAGTACCGGGCGTCTCGGGTGCGAGCCAGTCGGTTTATGGCAATACCAGCAATCTCTGGTTCAGCGTTGGGTCGGCGGGCTTGGATTCGTTCGATGGTTTGCATCATGCGGCCAACTCCATCAACGGCCCAAGCGCCGGGCTCTGTTACCAAAAGTACCCGGTCGGCGGCAAACAATGCGTTAATGGTCAATAGGCCAAGCGAAGGCGGACAGTCGATAAGCACCAGCGGCCACGATGCTCCACTTCCCTCGGAAAGTGCAATTTGTAACCGGTTTTGGGCGCCTAAAGGGTCGGTAGCCAACTGAGGCTCTCGAGCCGCTAACGAAGCAGTTGAGGCGGCCACCAATGGGCGGGCCCCGCAGGTCACTGGCCAACCCGTAGTTTCTACCGATGAGCGGATACCTCCCGGCGTTTCATCGGCCAACACGGCATCGATGCTTCGGGTGGGCTCAAAGACGCCTAAGCCGGTGGTGGCGTTTCCTTGCGGGTCAAGATCAATGACCAACGTCTCGATGCCTCGAGCGGCGGCGGCCGAGGCCAAACCCAAAGTGACCGTCGTTTTGCCCACTCCACCTTTTTGATTCACTACAGCCACTGACGTCATAGCCCCAACTTAACCCATGGCAACACTAAACCCCGGCCTTGCCAAGAAAGCCTTTCTGCCTGCAGATTATTGGGGGTGCCCCGCTTGCCCCCCTCTGGGCATCTACGCTCAACCTCGTGCGTCGACCTTCTGTATTTTCTTTAGTTTCTCTTATTTTGATCAGTGGGGTTTTGGCCAGTGCTACCGCTTCTGCAGAAACCTACGTTGAAGCCATGGCCCGAGAAGAAACAAGCATTGTTGACTACCGAGCGGAGATCGTTGCGCTCCAAGGGGCCATCGCCGTAGCAGAAGACAAACTGGTGGATATCGCCGACCAAATAGCCGAAGCCGAAACTCGCCGAACACTAGAAGACGAAAAGCTCGCTCTGCTCCCCATCTATTTAGAGTTAGTAGCCGACGATCTACTTAACCGTTTTGTGGCTTTGGATCAACCCACTTTGGTACGTCACGAAATGGCCATCGACGCTTACGTTCGCAACGACGAGCACATGAATGCAGTGTTGACTCAGTCCACTGAACTCACCGACGAGGCGCTGCAAGGCATTCGCTCTCGTCTGCTTTACGAAGCGATCATCAACGATGCCAACGACCAACTGCTCTCTATTTATGATGAACTTCTGGCTTTAGGGGTGCAGGTTGATTCGATCTATCTGCGGACCGAACGCAGCCAAGAGCGTTGGAGCCTTGCTCAGAATGATGCGGATCAGGCGTGGTCAATAATCCCGGGAGTTGACCAGGAAATAGCTACCACTCAAGCCAACATCACCATTGTTGAAGCGTCGATTGCTGCTGCCCAAGCGGAAATAATTCGTTTAGAAGAACTTCTGGTCACCATGCGATGGACTGCTGTTTTAGGTCAAGATATTGGCCGGCCGGCTTTGGCTATAAAGATTGACAACGTTTTTGCGGCCTGGCCGCAAACCGGCATCAACCAAGCCGACGTGGTGTACGAAGAAGTCGTAGAGTCTGGCCTAACCCGACTGATTGCTATTTTCCAAACCCAAAACCCCGGCGCGGTAGGACCCATCCGTTCAGCACGCACCTCAGACCCCATTTTGCTTGAAGGGTTTGACCGGCCCTTGTTTGCCTATTCGGGGGCCAACAACATCACCTTAGATATCGTCATGGCTTCCGATGTGGACTCGGTTAATTACTACAACTCATCGAGCGCCTATTGGCGTTCAGAAACTCGACGGGCCCCCCACAACCTTTATGCCTCAACATCACGGCTCTGGAATTTGCGCCCTGAACGCACCGAAATGCCGCCGCCACCTTTTGATTTCCGTGGCGATGCCGAAGCGTTACCTCTCTCGGCTGTCCCGGCGTCGGAAGTCTCCGTTGAGTATGGATGGACCAGCGTGGACTATTCATGGACCGGTTCTGGTTGGGCACGACGTCAAAATGGCTCCGCTCATGTTGACGCTGCAGGAGTCCGCGTGGCCCCCGCCAACGTAATAGTGCAGTTCGTTCGTTACGGAACCAGCCCTGCTGCAGCAACATCACCGGAGGCCATAACTACCGGCTCCGGGGTGGCGTGGATATTCACCGATGGGCACTTGATTATCGGTGAATGGGACCGCACCGATCCTGAACTCCCTGCCCTTTACCATGTCGATGGCGAGACCATCCGCCTGTCACCGGGTCGAACTTGGGTATCGCTGGCCGAGGCAGGAACTGCTTCGTGGAATTAACCGGCCACTAAAACGTCGGCGGGTACCGTTCCGTCGGCGGCTGCAGTGAGAATTTCTATACCTTCTTCGGTCACCAACAGCGTGTGTTCAAACTGTGCTGTGCGGCGGCCGTCACGGGTAACGGCTGTCCAATCGTCGTCCCACATGGCGCAAGCAGGGTCTCCCAAGGTGAGCATGGGTTCGATGGTAAAGGTCATCCCGGGCACCAAAATAGTGTCCGGGTAAGGGGCGTAATAATGTTTGACCTGTAACCCGGAGTGAAACTCGGTGCCGATGCCGTGGCCGATGAACTCTTGGACCACCCCGAGCCCGTTCCGTAAGGCAAAACGCTCAATGGCCCGCCCAATGGCGTTCACGGGGACACCGGGGCCTGCTGCGGCGATGCCCTCTGCCAGAGCGGTCCGGGTTTGTAAAACAAGTGCTCGGGAAGCGTCATCAACGTCGCCCACTAAAAGGGTGACCGAGGTGTCGCCATGTACCCCGTTGAGATAGATGGTGACGTCAACGTTTACGATGTCGCCGTCGGCTAACGGGCGGCTGTCGGGGATGCCGTGACACACCACTTCGTTTACCGAGGTGCAAACCGATTTGGGGTAACCGCGATAGTTCAGCGGACTGGGGTAGCCCCCTCGGGCCACACTGGCTTGATGAACTAATTCGTCAATGCGGTCGGTGGTCATGCCGGGCACTATCTGCGGGCAGACTTCGAGCAGTACTTCAGCGGCCGCTTGGCCAGCGAGGCGCATGCGTTCAATCTCTTCTTCGGTGCGCACGTTTGACGAGGTTGACGGGCCAGGGTCGCCGGTAACAGCGTAAGGGGGCCTGCCTATCTCTGCGGGGACGGTACGCATGGGGCTCAAAAGCCCAGGTCGTACCGGTGGTTCAGAAACAGGAGCGAGCGGGGTGCGCCGACGTTTACGTTTAGCCATCTGGGGAGGCTACCCGCCGCACCCCATAAGACAGCCCGGGCACTACGCTGCATCTCGTCACCTCACTAAAGCAGGATTTTTCACTATGTCTACTTCTGGCAGCAAACGAGCCATCATGGCAGCCCTTCTGGCCAACTTGGGCATTTCTGTAGCCAAATTTGCAGGCTTTCTGATTACCCGCTCATCTTCACTTTTGGCCGAAAGCGTGCACTCGGTGGCGGATTCCACCAACCAAGCTCTGTTGCTTTTTGGGGCACGCCGGGCCGCACGCCCTGCTACCAAAGCCCACCCATTTGGTTATGGCAGAGAAAGGTATTTTTGGTCGTTTGTGGTGGCCGTGGTGTTATTTACCGCCGGGGCTGCTTTTGCTATTTACGAGGGGGTAGCGAAACTTCGTAACCCTCATGCGCTAGAAAACGTGCAGTGGGCTATTGGTATTTTGTTGCTGGGTTTGTTGTTAGAGAGTTTTTCTTTACGTACTGCGGTGAGAGAAGCCAACCATGAACGGGGAGGCCAAACATGGTGGAGGTACGTAATCCAAGCCAAAAAACCAGAACTCCCGGTGGTGCTGCTCGAAGACGTGGGAGCGCTATTGGGGTTACTTATTGCTTTAAGTGCAGTCGTTTTAAGTGAAGTAACCGGTCAGCCTCGATGGGACGGCGTCGGCACCCTGGTCATTGGTTTGTTGTTATTTGCTATCGCTGCCGTGCTGGCTCGTGAAATGCAAAGCCTGCTTATTGGCGAAGCGGTGTCTGAGTCGGATCAACAAGCCATAACCAAAGCAATCACCGAAACCACTGGAGTTGTTCAGTTGGTTCATTTGCGCACGCAGCACCTGGGGCCCGACGATATTTTGGTTGGGGCAAAAGTTACATTTGCTACCACCCTTGACGGGGCAAGCATCGTCGAAACCATTGACCACATCGAGCAACACATTCGTCTGGTGGTGCCCAGCGCCCACCCTATTTACATTGAACCAGTTAGCTAACTGCGGCGCCTAACAAATTGCCGATCAGATAGGTAGCACCGCAGGCACCGCTGGTTACCAAAACTTGACGTAATACGGTGCGCCACATGGAGCGTTCGGTAAGCCAAGCCAAGAGCCCGCCAACTGCAGCGGATGCTCCTATTCCCAAGCCCACCGAGGCTTCAACGGCCCAAGACCCTGCACCAAAAAGCCAAGGGGCCAACGGGATAAACGCCCCGACGATAAAGGAGACGAAGCTCGTTAGCGCCGCCCCGATGGGGTCACCCACTTGGGAGGGGTCAACCCCGAGTTCTTCTCGGGCATGTATTTCTAACGCTACTTCGGGGTCGGACATCAGCTCTCGAGCCATAGTTTCGGCATGCTCTTCGCTAAGCCCTCTTTCCCGGTAGATAGCAGCCAATTCTGCGATCTCAAATTCTGGGTTTTCGGCCAAGGAAACTCGTTCGATGGCTAATTCGCGTTCTACTAATTCCGCTTGGGCTTTGAGGGAAACGTATTCTCCGGCGGCCATAGAAATAGCCCCGGCGAGTAGCCCCGATACTCCAGCGACCCGCACCATGGAGGGGTCTGCGCTGGCTCCGGCGATGCCGAGGATAAGGGCCACGTTAGAGACCAATCCGTCGCTTACCCCAAACACGGCAGCACGTTCAATGCCGCCTTGTACGTTGCGGTGACGATGGACCATTGATGAACTCATAAGGTAAATCTAGCGGAGCGAGCGTTACTCAGCGGGCCGTGTGGTCATCCAAGCGCCAACTATTAGCGTGCCGGACCCCACCAGTTGCCAGGTTTGCAGGGTCTCATCTAACAGAAAAAGACCCAAGACTATGGCTACCACCGGAACGAGGTAGGTGACGATTGACATGCGAACCGCTCCTACTCGACCGGTCAAGGTGGCCGCCGCTACAAAAGCAAAACCCGTGCCTCCTACCCCCAAAATAAGGTTGCTGACCACGGCATCTACCGCCCACGTTGAATCCAGCAGGCCAACGATTCCATAGGGAGTGACCGCCACAACCGCTACCGCCAAGGCACGAGACAACACGGCCAGCGACCCGTACTTTCTTTGCAGGGGCCCAGCGATGTGTACCGCTACCCCGTAAGACGAAACAGCTGCCACCACTAAAATAACTCCCAAAGCGGTGGTGGTGTCTCCTGAGGCGGCGGGTAAGCCAATCATGAGAATGCCAAGAATCCCCACCGCTACGCCGGTTAATTGTTTTCGATGGGTGGGGGTGTTGAACACGGTGGCCCCGACTATTACCGCCATGACCGGCATCGCGCTGTTGAGCATGCCGGTCAGCGACGAGTTAATCCATTGTTGTGCTATCGGAAACAAAGTGAGCGGGAAAGCCATCCAGGTTACGCCGAGGAGCAACAGTTTTTTGTGGTCTGTGGCTTCTACTGGGCGCCGTGAGGCGGGGAACACCATGATGGTGCAAAAGCCAAAGAGCACCCGCAGCCAGGTAATCAGTCCGGGGTGTTCTGCTCTTAGAGCAATATCGGTGAAATAAAACGAGGAACCCCAAATGCCCGCGGCGGCTAAAAGGAGCAGCCAGTCGAACCCAGCAAATGGTTGATTTTCTGCAGAATCTTTTACCGGAGCGCTCGCCATTGTCCGAACGCTATCTACTCGATAACTTACTCAGGCTATTTATCTGGCATACTAAGTGATGAAAAAAATTACTTACCCATCTATCTTTTTAGCCTTTGCCTTAGTGGCGGGTGCGTGTGGGAATACAGAAGTTTCCGTCGCCCCTACGACCACTGCCGCTCCAACCACTACGACCACTGCCGCTCCAACCACTACGACCGTCGCCCCTACGACCACTGCCGCTCCAACCACTACGACCGTCGCCCCTACGACTACTGCCGCTACTCGCAGTGTTCAAATTCAGGCTTCTGACGATGAGGCAGTTTTGGGCGCCATCTTGGCATCTGAAGAAATCAATTTTGGGTCAGATGACACCCTCGCATGGAACATCACTTACCGTTCGCAGTCAGTGACCGGTGAACCTATTGAGGTTACTGGGACTATTTTAGCCTCTGCCGAAACTGCCGATGGACCTCGCCCGGTGCTGTCCATTGCTCACGGGACCACTGGCATGGCCGATCAGTGCGCTCCTTCGCTTTCTTTTGATAATCCTGACCCCGACTGGTCTTATTTTGAAAGACTCAACCCGCTCTTAGCCAAAGGGTGGATACTGGTAGCCACCGACTACGAAGGGATGGGCGGGCCGGGGCTACACCCTTACATTGTGGGAGAAAGCGAAGCGCGGGGTGTTTTTGACATTGTGCGTGCGGCGCAAACTATTCCAGAACTCAACGCCACCGGCCCGTTGGTGGTATGGGGCCACTCGCAAGGTGGCCATGCCGCTATGCACGTGGCAGAACGGTGGCAAGAGATTGCCCCCGAACTTGACTTGGTGGGGGTGGCCGCTGGTGCTCCTCCCAGTCAAATGCCCCTCTTAAGTGACTTCCTTATTGGCAGCGATTTTCAAGGTTACCTGGTCATGGTGGCCGCTGCCTTCGGAGCTGCTTACGCAGAGCTTGATCTTTCAGAAGTAATAAGTCCTGATTACTTTGGCCTTCTTGAAGAACTTGAATTGGGCTGTACGGGCCATATTTTTGAAACCTTTAACTCAATCGCTTACGAAGATTTAGTTTCCGTGGACGACATTTTTGCCATCCCTGAGTGGAACGCTCGACTTACCGAAAACGACACCAATCAACTCCCCAACCAAACCCCAGTCCTTATCTTGCACGGCGATGCCGACGAACAGATCCCAGTTATTAGCAGCGAGTGGCTCCTTGACCAGCTCTGCGCTCTTGATGGTCACCAAGCTTTAGAACGACGGGTTTACCCAGGGTTTGGGCATTCCGCTGCGGTGGGCGCTTACTGGTCAGAACTGATTGAATGGCTTGACCAGCGCATTGCTGGCCAGCCGGCTACTGACCAGTGCCCGGCTTAGTCTTGTTGCGGAAACAGTTGGCGGATTAACGCTATTGCTATCGCTACCCCTACCAGTTGCATAGCAATAAACATGGGGGCCGAACTGCAGGCGATCCCGGCAAAGGTGTCAGACAAGGTACGGGCCACGGTGACGGCGGGGTTGGCGAAACTGGTAGATGAGGTGAAGTAATACGCCCCACCGATGTAGGCGCCGACCACATACGGAATGGCCGACAAACGAGCGGTTCGCACCAAACTAAACACCACTAGCAAGAGCCCTACGGTGGCTACTACTTCGGAAAGCCAAAGGTTGCTGCTTGAGCGTTCGGTGGTTGACCACACTACGGCGGGCAGGTCAAACATCAGGTTGGCCAGCATGGAACCGATGGCGCCACCCACTATTTGAGCGACCACCATGGGAGCTACTTGGCGCCCTTCTCGATGACCCAGCGCCCAGGCGCCGATGGTGACTGCCGGGTTGAAGTCAGCGGAGATGGTGCCAAATATTGAGATGATGGCCACCAACACTGCGGCGGTGGCAGCAGCGTTTTGAAACAGTTGTAGCCCCACGTCGTTGGGTGAGAGCCGTTGAGCCATAATGCCCGAGCCCACCACCCCGATGAGTAAAAACATGGTGCCGACGCCCTCGGCGAGCAGGGTACGACGAAAGGCGGGGGTGTTCATTGTTTGTTTTCTGTTTTCAGTAGTCCATAGACCATGGAGTCAACCAGGGCTTGCCATGAGGCTTCAATAATATTTTCTGACACACCAATGGTTGTCCAGGTGTCTTCGCCGTTGGTGGTATCGAGTAACACTCGGGTAACGGCGCCGGTGCCGCGGCCGGTTTCTAGTACCCGTACTTTGAAGTCGGTAAGCCGCAAGGCATCGATCGCTGGGTAGCGGTCGCCTAAAGCACTGCGCAAAGCTGCATCCAACGCGTTTACTGGGCCGTTGCCACTACCGGTGGCTGTTTCTGTTCGCCCATCTAGGGCAATGGTCACCGTGGCTTCAGTTTCTACTTCTACTGCTACGTCGTTCCATGCTCGGCTCCCACTCCCCGACCGGTGACCGATCTGCACCGAGAATGATTCCAGTTGAAAAAACTCTTGTTCCCACCCGCCGGCGGCCCTCATGAGGAGTTCCAACGAGGCGTCGGCGGCTTCAAAGTGGTAGCCGCGATATTCCAAATCTTTGAGCGTTTCCACTACTTCGCCGAGAACTTCGGTTTTGAGGCTGAGACCTAACTGTTCGGCCCGTAGGGCAATGGTGGCTCGGCCAGCCATTTCGGAAACCAAGAACCGGGTGCCGTTTCCTACCAAGTTGGGGTCGATGTGTTCGTAGGCATCGGGGCGGCGAGCAATGGCGCTGGTGTGCAGCCCGGCTTTGTGGGCGAAGGCGGTGGACCCAGCGTAGGGCTGTTGCGGGTCGGCGGTAAAGTTTGCTACTTCGGCCACATGGTGGGCCACCGAGGTGAGTTCTTTCAAACGCCCCTCGGGTAAGGTTTCTATCCCCAGTTTGAGGCTGAGGTTGGCGATGATGGGTATCAAGTCGCAGTTCCCTACTCGTTCGCCATAACCGTTGATGGTGCCCTGTACTTGGGTGGCCCCGGCCATGACCCCAATCATGGTGTTGGCAATGGCGCAACCGGTGTCGTTATGAAAGTGCACGCCTATGGGGGTCGAGAATTTGGCTACTACTTCGGTCACTATGCGCTTTACTTCATCGGGCAGTGTTCCGCCGTTGGTGTCGCAAATAACCAAACAATCGGCTCCGGCATCGGCGGCACCCTGCAATACATCTAAAGCAAACGTTGGGTTGGCTCGGTAGCCGTCGAAAAAATGTTCAGCATCAAAGAATACTTCAAGACCTTGTTCTTTCAAGTAGCGAATGGAGTCGGCCACCATGGCCACCCCTTCTTCCAAGGTGGTGCGGAGCGCTTCGGTTACGTGATAGTCCCATGACTTGCCCACGATGCACACCGTTTTGGTGCCCGAGGCCACCAAGTTGGCCAAGGTGGGGTCGTCTTTTGCTTCGCCGTTTACCCGGCGGGTAGAGCCGAAAGCCACCAAACGTGATCGTTGGAGGTTCAATTCGGTTTTAGCCCGCTCAAAAAACTCTACGTCTTTGGGGTTGGCGCCTGGCCAACCACCTTCGATGTAGTGCACGCCCAGACGGTCGAGTTGCTCGGCGATGCGGAGTTTGTCGTCTACGGTGAGCGAGATGCCCTCGAGTTGGGCACCGTCGCGCAGCGTGGTGTCGTAGATGTCTACGGCTTTTGGGGTGCCCCCGGAGTTAGGCATTGACGTAGTCGTTCCATGACGAGTATTGCGGGCTTTGGCCGCGTACCGCAGCAAAGTAGCCCTCTTGAATAGCTTGGGTAATGGGCCCGGGGTCGCCGATTTCTCGGTCATCAACGGAGCGGATGGGTACTACTTCTGCAGCGGTGCCCGAAACGAATGCTTCGTCAGCGATGTAAAGGTCGCTGCGCAAAATGTTGCCCTGGGTGTAGGGAATGCCCAGGTCTTCGGCGATACGGCGCACTGTTTTTTGGGTGATGCCTTCGAGCGCTCCGGCCGAGGTGGGTGGGGTAACAATGCCGCCGTCGCGTACCACGAATAAGTTTTCGCCCGTGCATTCAGAAACATAGCCCTGAGGTGACAGCAAGATGGCTTCGTCGTACCCGGCTTTGATGGCTTGCACTTTGGCCATTTGCGAGTTGATGTAATGACCGCATCCTTTGGCGGCGGGTGGCATGGCGTTGGGGTCGTGGCGTTGCCAAGAGGAGATCATCATGCGCACGCCATTTTTTACCCCGTCATCGCCGAGGTAAGAGCCCCATGGCCAGCAGGCGATAGAAACATCAACCGTGCAGGGCAATGGGTTGAGGCCCATTTCGCCGTACCCGAGGTAAGCCAAGGGGCGGATGTAGCACGAAGAAAACCCGTTTACTCGTACGGTTTCCAAGGTGGCGTCAACCAGTTGGTCGATCGTCCAGGGGATGTCGATGAAAAGTATTTTGGCCGATTGAAACAGTCGTTCGATGTGGGGGCGGAGTTGAAATATTGCTGCGCCTTTATCGGTTTCGTAGGCTCGAATGCCTTCAAAAACCCCGTTGCCGTAATGCAAAGTGTGGGTGAGTACATGCACCGTGGCATCGTCCCAATTGACTAATTCACCGTTCATCCATATTTTGTCTGCTTTTTCGAGGGGCATGCGGTTTTCCTTTTCTTGAGATTTGGGTTTAGTGAATTCGTTGGGCTATTGCGTCGCCGATGGCTACGGTGCCTTCGACTTGGGTTTCTGGGTCGGCGCAGGCTGCTTTGATACTTTCCGCTGCTGCTGTTTCCCCGAGGAAGTCCAGCATCATAGCGCCCGACAAGATGGCGGCCGTGGGGTTGGCGATACCTTGCCCGGTGATGTCCGGTGCTGAGCCATGGACGGGTTCGAACATGGAGGGGCTGGTGCGGTCGGGGTTGAGGTTAGCGGAGGCCGCTAAGCCGATGCCCCCGGCGACTGCTCCCCCCAGGTCGGTGAGGATGTCGCCAAATAAATTGTCGGTCACGATGACGTCGTATTGTTCGGGCGCTTGCACAAAATGGATGCAGGCCGCATCAATATGGTTGTAGGCCGTTTCTACGTTGGGATATTCGGTGGCCACTTCGTTGAAGGTGCGTTCCCAAAGATCACCGGAAAAGGTCAACACGTTCGTTTTGTGCACCAAGGTGAGGTGGTTACGGCGGCTCGCTGCCAGGTCAAAAGCAAAACGAATACAGCGTTCGGCACCCCGACGGGTATTAACCGACCCTTGGGTGGCGATTTCGTGTGGAGTGTTTTTGCGCAAGAAGCCGCCTTCGCCGGCGTAGGTGCCTTCGGTGTTTTCGCGCACTACTTGAAAGTCAATGTTTTTTTCTGGAAAAAGAAACGGTCGAAGGTTGACGTAGAGGTCAAGTTCGAAACGCATTTTGAGCAGCAAACCGCGCTCGATGAGCCCTGGGGGCACTGCTGGTGTCCCTACTGCTCCGAGGTAAAGGGCGTCAAGGCTACGCCATTCTTCAATGATGCTGTCCGGCAAAACCGTACCGTCACGGCCGTAGCGTTCGCCGCCCAAGTCGTAGTACACGGTGTCTAGGGCAACGCCCGCCGCGCTGATTGCCTTGAGTCCTTCGGCTATGACCTCGGGGCCAATGCCGTCACCGCCGATGATGCCTATGCGATGTGCCACTTGTTTGCTCCTGTTTGCTTTGTTGTCGTTTTGTTGAATCCGGTGGTAAAGAAAAAACCGCCCACTAAGTGGACGGTCGAAGCGCACACCAAAAGGCGTGCGCTACAAAATAATAATTACCGAAGATGTTTTGTTCATGGTCAAGAGTGTAGCAAGTCGCCCCCCGGGGCAGTCAAATGGATAACGATCGCTTCTCAGGAGCGTGGCGCAACCTCTTACGAGGGCTACCATCGCCGTATGCCTCAGATACATCAACTCTCTCAACAAGCTCACGACCGTTTGCTGGCCGAACTCACCGACCTGACCACTCGGGGGCGTATTGACATTGCTCGTAAAATTGAAGCGGCTCGTGAACTTGGGGATCTTTCCGAAAATGGCGATTACCACGCGGCCAAAGAAGAAAAAGGGAAAATGGAGGGGCGCGTTATGCATATAGAAAGCGTCCTTGAAGACTGCGAGATCGTAGAAAGCCCCGTAGGCCCGGTTGATGAAGTCACTACCGGGGTGATCGTTACGGTTCTTTACGAAGGCGATGACGAGCCAGAACGCATGTTGGTGGGTTCTATCGAAGAACAACGTGATGACGTTGTTGTGGTCTCGCCTCGTTCCCCTCTGGGAGAAGTTCTTTTGGGTTCTTCGGTGGGTCAAGAAGTAACTTTCGTGGCACCGAACGGTGACCTGCAGGTGCGAATCATCGATATTGGCGAGTAATCCGTGCCGGACGCTGCAACAGAATTGGCGGCCGCTCCGCCTTGGCGAACAATAGAGCTGCCTTCGGGTCGTTCGCTTCGGGTACGAGATTCTGGCCCTTTGGCCACCGACCCAGGAAAACCGGCGGTGGTGTTGCTGCATGGGTGGTCGGTGAACGCTGACCTTAATTGGTGTCGTTCTTATCAAGCGTTGGGCCAGGAGGCCCGTATTATCGCGTGGGATCACTACGGCCATGGCCAGCATGGGCTTCGGGGGCGCCGCCGTTTTTCTCTTGAGAGTTGCGCCGATGATGCGGCAGAGGTGATCACTGCTTTGGGTGTGGGTTCGGTTGTTGTTGTGGGGTACTCCATGGGGGGTGCGGTGGCTCAACTGCTGGCTCACCGTCACCCAGGTTTGGTGAAGGGTTTAGTTTTGTGCGCTACTGCTACACGTTTTGCTGAGTCTTCTCGTGAAAAACGGGATCATCTGATGATGAGCTTTTTGGCTCCTTTTGCTTTATTTTTCCCGAGTTTGATGTGGAAACTGGTTGAGCGAATCACCGAATCTCGGGGAGGCACGCTCGGTATCGGTGATTCAGAGTTTGATGCTTGGGCCAATCAAGAAGTTAAATCTGGGCAACTACACCGCATTTTGGAAGCAGGCGGGGCGCTCGGTGGTTTTGATTCTTCTCCATGGGTTGGCGGCTTGGCTGTACCAACGGCGGTGGTTTCTTTTACCCAAGACACCGTGGTGGCTCCTTTTCGTCAAGAGGCCCTTATGGCTGCTCTTGGCGACCCGGCGGTTTTTGAGGTGCCGGCTGACCATGTGGGGTGCACTACCCAACCTGACCTTTTTGTCTCGGCTTTATTGAGTGCGCAAGAAGTAGTGTCTCAGCCATGAGCGATGCTCCATGGTGGTGGAAATTTTTGGTGGTGGCCGGCGGAACTTTGCTGGCCTTAGCGATTGTGTACCCGACGCTTACCAGCGGTTAGCTCAAAACTCGGCTACACACGTCTCCGGCCCATAGGTCCAGCACGATCCCGGTGTCTTCTGTGGTGTTGCTCAAACCACGAATACCGTCGCCGCTTCCCGTTGAGTCAAAAATAAAGAACCCAGAGAGGTCTCCGTCGATAGCCAGTTCAATGGAGAAATTATCTGGGTAAGCCATGCGTATATCGGCCACTGTGGAACCAATACCGATGCGGCTGAGCGTCCAGATTGATGAATCCACGGCCCAAGGGCCAGAAACGTACCATTGCTCAAAGGTGGCACCTATTCCGGGTTCACCGTCATCTATGTCTTGGTCGGCGAAAACAATTTCTTTATCGCCGTAGGTAACGGTTCGTACCATGGGGGCAAAACAGGTGGCGTTTTCGCTCCAACCGGTGTCGGAATCTGGTGCACCAAATGCTTCTTCAAAAATAAGCAGTACGTCGTCTGCCGCGTCACCGAATGCGACCATGTTGCGGTCACTTTCAAGGGCGTCAAGCAAAATTCCTACCGGGGCCATGGTTACTTGACCGAGGGGAGGCAAGGTAGTGGTAGTGGTAGTGGTAGTCGTGGTGGTGCTGGTGGTCGTTGAGGTGCTGGTAGTGGTTTCTTCGACAACGGCCAGCGTGGTGGTGGGAGCCAGCGTGGTGGTGGTGCTGGTCGTTGAGGTGCTGGTGGAGGTAGCGGGGGCGACAACCAAAGGAGCTTTTTCTTGGCCACCGGTGGCGGCCAGAACAGCAACAATACCGAGACCCAACACTGCGAGAAAAGCGAGGATCATCCAGGGCGACCGGCGCTTTCGCCGTAAAGACACCGGGGCCGCTTCTTCAAAAACCGATCGAGACCCGACGGAGATCACGCTCGGTGGGGGTTGAGGTACCCGGGTGGTGGCGGGAGCATCGTGGCCAAGGTCTTGGCGAGTTACGCGAACTTTTGGGGCCGCTGGGGCGTCACCGTGGCGCTTCCAGAAAAGCCCGCCGAGTACCCCCGATAATTCGCTATCAGTATTTGATGGCCCGTGGGTGGCCATAGCTGACCATGCTCGGGTTTCGTTTACGAACTCAACTTTACCCATGAGGGCCCGTTGGGCTGCTGCGGCGTAAACGCTTTGATCGGGGCCACCTGCGGTGAGTACCACTAAAGTTTCGTCGGGAGCGCCGTCAAGCACCTGGACACTTTGAGCATGTACTTGGGCCAGCAGGTGGGCTAAAAGTACTTCGCCGGTCATGGTGCGTCCGGCTACTTCAACCGTTTGGCTATCCGCTAAAATCCCGATGGGGTCTTCGAGCAGGCCTTGGGGTTCTTTACGGCCTCGTTCGGTGGCTAAACGGCCCGCCACGACCGCTCCTTCTGCATCCACGTGGAGCACCATGGGCATTCCTGCCTGATCTCCGCCTAAGGCAATCAGGTCAATACGGCCGTCTTTATCAATGGCCGCATGGGCTAAGGACGGGCCAAGGTGTATGGCGAGGGTGGAGGTCATGGTTATAAAAAGGTGGCAAGGTTCGCTTTGTGCGGTTCTTGCAGGAAACCCTAGAGGGATTTTACCTTTAGTCGCGCCTCATGGGCCATTTAGCAAGAATCTGGCCATCGGTAGCAAACATGGCTTTGCTCGTGGCATCATTCTTAGCGATGGACCTTCGCCAACTCACCCACCTGCTTGCTGTAGCAGAACATCAAAGTTTTTCGGGGGCTGCCCGCTCTTTACATACCGTGCAATCCAACGTGTCGACCCATGTCGCTCGTTTAGAAGCCGAGTTAGAAACCGTACTCATCGACCGTCGCACTATGTCGCCTACGGCAGAAGGCCTTGCCGTTATTGAACGTGCTCAACGTATTCGCAGTGAGCTTCAAGCCATCACCGATGACATTGCTTCCATGCGTAGCGAGGTCGCTGGCTTGGTACGTATCGGGTGCATCGGGACCACCGCTCGGTGGCTGGCTAACCCACTTTTACAGCGACTCAACGATCTCTACCCCGCCTTGCGACCCATGCTGGTTGACGCCACTACTACCTCGCTTCTCCCCCGTATTTCCAACGGCGAACTTGATATGGCTGTGGTAAACACCCCGGTGGTTGGGGCTGGCTTATCTACTTTGAACCTTTTTGAAGAAGAACGGGTGATCATTGCGCCACGTGACCACCCGTGGGCTCAACGAAAAACAATCACCATTCGTGAACTCTCTGACCATCCCATCATGCTCACCCCAGCGGGAACCACCTTTCGTGATGCCATTGATAAGGAACTCGCTTCTATCGGTGTCCATCTCGTACCAGCCGCCGAAGTTGACGGTTTGCGGTTGCTTGCCTCCTTGGCCCTTCAAGGCCATGCCCCTGCCTTGCTGCCGGCGAGTGCCGCTTTTGACCACCCCGAAGACAACTGGGTGCTCATTCGTGTCGATGGGCTTACCCGGCGGTCAGTGGGTTTAATCTTTAACCAACGAACCACGCCATCTACTCCGGTTCGTTCCACCATTGAGGTGTTGGCCAGCGTGGTACGCGATATCGCCCCCCAACAGCCAGGGGTTTACTTGACCTTTGATCACTGATCATTGTTCAAGCGGTCTAAGGTACCGTTATTCCCTAATCCCTTACTTACTCCTGAGAGATAGCCCTTAACGTGCCCCAAGTTTCTTCTTCACCTGCTGCTCCGCTGGCTTTGCGGTCCGGTACAGGCGGAAACGTATCTTTTGGCGTGGCTTCCATCGATGGCCGAAGCGTGGTTCATGTTGAGGTAGGCGGAGAAAAGCTTGGCGCTTTGCTTCCCATTGATGGTGAAAACCTTGCCGAAGCAGCCCGTATGGCTCGGCGTCAGTCGCTTCCCTTGGTCTGCCATTTGAGTTCTAGCGGGGCCGATGTAGCCCACGGGGTGGCGGGTATTCATG
>JAPKBH010000037.1 GCA_028823445.1 Acidimicrobiales bacterium
AGCGGGGGCTTCGGCGGGGACAGTGGGGGTTATTGGCGTGGTGGGAGCCACCGGCTGGTAGGGATCACCGAGGTCTGGCCGCTGGTCGGGGTCGCCTTTGTTAGGCCATAACGCCATGGCTCGTTCGGCTTGGGCGGTGATGGTCAGCGATGGGTTGACGCCCAGGTTGGCACTAATGGTGGACCCGTCGGCGATATGTAGCCCGGGGTGGCCGTACACCCGCTGGTAGGGGTCGATTACTCCGTGGTCAGCATCAGCGCCGATGACGCACCCACCTAAAATATGAGCAGTAACCGGTGTGTTTAAAAGTGCTTCGTTGAGGGCCCCTGAGGGGTCTCCGCCCATGATTTCGGCGGCTTGGCGGGCTGCTTCATTGGCGAGGGGGATATAGGTGGGGTTAGGTTGGCCGGCACCTTGTTCGGAGCGCAGTTTTACTCCCCGGCCTTTGCGGCGCCAACGCAGGTTGATGCTGTTGTTGTGGCTTTGCATAACCAGCAAGATCACCGTGCGCTCTGACCAGCGGCGCACCGAAAAACTACGCAAGAAGTGCCTCGGGTGACGCACCATTTGACCCAGAAAACGTAGCGGGCGGGGCAAGCGGCCGCCGCCATCTACCAAAATGGTAGAGAGCAGGCTCATGGCGTTGGACCCGGCCGGGTAACGCACTCCTTCAATGTGGGTGTGTTCATCAGGGTAGATTGATGAGCTGATAGCGATACCGGTGGAGTAGTCAGCATCGGAGGATTTTGCTGCGCCAGCCCCGTTGATGGACTCTGAGTTGGTGCGGGTGAGTTCGCCGAGTCGGGGAGAGATGTGCGGTAGATGGCCATTTTCTTTCATGGCGGCCAGTAGGCGCACTGTGCCGAGGACCCCGGCGGAGAAAACCACTTGTTCAACACGGTGTTGTTGTACTTTTCTGTTTCGTCGGAGGCCGGGCCGTTCAGAGGTCACCAGGTAGCCGCCTTCACTGAGTGGCTGCACTTCGGTTACCTGGCGTTCGGGCAGCACCACCGCTCCGGCTTGTTCGGCCAAGAACAAATAGTTGCGGTCCAAGGTATTTTTGGCGTTGTGTTGACACCCCACCATGCAACCGCCGCATTCAATGCACCCGGTGCGGTCGGGCCCCATGCCGCCAAAGAACGGGTCACTTACCGTTTGGCCCGCCTCACCAAAATAAACCCCAACTTCGGTAGGCCGGTAGGTGTCGGCCACCCCAAGGCGTTGGCCAAGTGCTTTTATTACCGCATCGTTGGGTGAGGTAGCGGGGGCAGTCACTACCCCCAACATGCGGGTGGCTTGTTCGTAAAAGGGCGCCAATTCATTACGCCAGTCGGTGATGGCTGCCCACTGCGGGTCAGCGTAGAAGGCATCAAGGGGTTGGTAAAGCGTGTTGGCATAAACCAGTGATCCGCCCCCCACTCCCGCTCCGGAGAGTACCAGAGCGTCGTTGAGCAAATTGATGCGTTGAATGCCCCGCAGTCCCAAACGGGGAAAGTAAAGAAACTTGCGGAGGTTCCAATTAGTTTTTGGAAAGTCTTGGGCGCCAAACCGTTTACCGGCTTCTAACACCCCGACCCGGTAGCCTTTTTCGGTAAGGCGCAGGGCCGACACGCTGCCGCCGAAGCCGCTGCCGATAACCAGCACGTCGTAGTCAAAAGCTTCAGAATTATTGGTCATCTGCGGTACTCCTCGGTGAGGTTCACTCTATTAAACCACTGCGACCGGAGCGCAAGGTAGCGGACGCCCAATTATCTGTTTCCCTGATGCTCTGATGCTCTGCCCGTTGCTCTATCTTAATTTATTAAATTCCGGCTTGATTGAGGTGACTTGGTCGAAGTAAATTCCCATTTCTCTCTAATCCCGATAAGATTGGTCGGGAATAGGACCTACTCACTTAAAGAGGCCGCAATCATGACTAAAATCTTTATTATCCACGAAAACTCTGACTGGCTGCCGCCTTTTGCAGAAGCGCTTCACGCCGAAGGAGCGGAGTGGGAAGAATGGCCGCTCATCGAAGGGGCTCTTAACCTAGACGCCCCACCCCCGGCGGGCATTTTTTACTCACGCATGAGTGCTTCTTCGCACACCCGAGGTCATACCGCATCAAAGGACTACACCCGGTCGGTGCTCAGTTGGCTTGAAAGCCACGGCCGCACTGTCGTCAACGGGCGACGAGTTGTAGAAATGGAAATGAGCAAAATTGACCAGCACACAGCACTACGAGCAGCGGGGTTTGAGGTTCCGGCGACCATTGCGGTGTTTGGCCGCCACGATCTAAAAGACCAGGCACGCAGTATGAAACTCCCATTTATCACCAAACATAACCAGGGAGGTAAGGGGCTGGGAGTCCGAAGGTTCGATGACTTTAAAAGTTTCGACGAATACGTTGACGGCCCCGACTATGAGCACCCGGTTGACGAAATAACGCTCTTGCAAGAGTACCTTCACCCGGCCGGAGGGTTCATCACCCGAGTTGAAATCATCGGGGGCGAATTCCTTTACGCACTCACCGCCGACACCAGCGCGGGGTTCCAACTGTGCCCCGCCGACGAGTGCGCTGATCCCGGTACAAGTTTGGAATTGTGCCCCGTTAGTGCGTTACCAACAGAAAGCCTCTTTCATTGGCGAGAGGGTTTCGAAGATCCGATCATCAACCGCTATTTAGATTTCTGCCAATCATGGGGTATCGGTATCGCTGGTTTTGAATTCATTGAAACTGAAGATGGACGACTCGTCACCTATGACATCAACACCAACACCAACTACAACCCCGTTGTTGAAAAAGAGGCTGGCCGCTCTGGTCCAGTTCTTGTCGCCCGTTATCTGGCCGCCCTAGCCCGAGAACTCAAGACTGACCGGGTCCTTGTTCCAACGGGATAACAATATTTGAGGCTTCATTGTCGTCGATCTTCACCGGTCTCTCGCCGGTCAAGGTGGTGGGCACTTTTATTGCAACAGTTGACCGTTAGCACCGAGACCATCTTCCCTAATTAGTACTTCTGTAGATATTCGCTTGGGAGCGGTCTCTATCCCTGAGAGGGTTTGGGTCTGGACGCCGACCATGCATTCTCATCCAGTTCTACAAAATTGCGGTGGGCGCCACGGGGTCATCGACCGGCACCACGTAAGCCCTGACGGGTTGTTTGATTCGGGTGACATTGCGCCCGGGGAAACATTTTCGTACACCTTTACCGAGGCCGGAACGTTTGATTACTTCTGCACCCCTCATCCTTGGATGATGGGCACGGTGATCGTGAGTTAGCCGACTTGCGGCGCAGAGGCCCGGGCTTCGGTCCGGGCCTCTTTTGCGTTTCTTAACATGGTTCTAACTTGGTGCCGCTTTAATGGTTCTATGAGAAATACTTTGCTGAGCCTTTTGGTACTGGCCGCGGGGTGTGGCAGTAGCCCGTTGGCGACGCCGCTTACCACGAGCACCACCGCTACCCCGGGGTCCAGCACTTTTGTTTTGACCACTACCTCAGCGATACCTCAAACAACTACAACATATGGCCACGGGTTAGTTGGCGATCACGATATTACCGAGGCAATTTTGACCAATACCAGCCCTGATTGTGCTGACTACAACGTTACTTTGCGAGCTACGGTAATCGATCTGACCCGCCAAGTCATGTTCAATTCGGGGGTTTCACTAGAAACTGGCGGCACCACCTGCACGCTGACCTCTAACAACATTCCCAACCATGACTTCAATGATGCGTCGGCACATTTTGCTACTGATGTTTCGGAGCAGTCACAGGTTTTTGAACTAATTCGCGACCCGCAGCGTTCAAGCCAACTCAACGCCTTGACTCAGGCAACCTACGACGGGGTACTGCTTAACGGTGTACCCATTGATTTGCTTTCGGCGGGCTGTTATCGGCCAGATGATCCGATGGCTAATCATGAGGGCATTGTGCCTATCGGGTGCGCTGCCACCGAACCGTGGCTCGCTAACCCTTTGGGTACCGAAGATTCCTTTGGGGCCGATACCCATAATGCTCATACCCAACCCGATGGCACCTACCACTATCACGGCAATCCGGAAGCTTTGTTTGATGATCAGCCGGGCCCTGATGGTTCGCCAGTGATTGGTTTTGCTGCTGATGGTTTTCCTATTTATGGGTCGTATTTTTTAGACTCCGCTACCGGGCAGGTGCGTAAGGCACTGTCGAGTTACGTTTTGAAATCTGGGCAGCGGCCGGGCGGGTCGGAGAATCCTTCGGGTATTTACGACGGTACTTACTATGACGACTACCAGTTCAGCGATCAGGCCGGCGATTTAGACCAGTGCAACGGCATGGTGGTCAATGGGCAGTACGGCTATTACGTGACCGATGCTTTCCCTTATCTGATGTTTTGTTTGTGGGGCACGGTTGATGCTTCGTTTGACAAAAACCAGGGCGGGGGTGTTCCCGGCGGGGAAGTTGAGGAGCCTGCTGGTTTTGCCGAGGCGGCAGCAACTTTAGGGGTCACCCTTGCTGAACTTCAAGCGGCTTTGGGCTCTCCCCCACCAAACCTAGAAGCGGCGGCCTCCACCTTGGGGGTCACGGTCGCTGAACTTCAAGCGGCTTTGCCTCCCCCGCCGTAGCCGGTGGCTTGGTAGCGAAGCCCAGCGTGCATACCTCACCATTGCCGGCCGGTGTGTTTTTGAATTGACCTGAGGGTTTTTTCTCTCTAGCATCATTATTGAACAGTGCCTTTAGAGAGTTGAGATATTGTGGCCCGTTCTCTTACTCGGTTTCAAGGTTCTCTGGTCATCTTGGCTTGTGGGGTCATGTTTAGTTTCGGTCCGCTTACTTTTCGGGCTTTGCAAGAGGCCGACACTTGGCAGTATCTGTTTTTTCGCAATGTTTCGGCCGCCGGGGTGTCAGCGTTAATCATTTTGTTGGTCCGCCGTAACCCCTGGCGGGCGGTCGTAGCGGCCGGACGGCAGCAGTGGTTGGCTGGTTTTTTGATGGCGGCCATGTTTACTCTTTATGTAGTGGCCCTTAGCCGGGTAACGGCGGCCTTTGTTTTGCTTATGCAATGCGCCAGCCCGTTTTATGCGGCGTTGTTTAGCCGTATTTTTTTGAAGGAGCCGGTGGGGCGCCCCACTCTGGTGGCCATGGTGGTTTCGGCGGTTGGGGTGATGGTCATGGTGGGAGGCAACTTGGCCGCCGGCGATGGGATCGGTATTGCACTTTCGGTGGGGCTCTCAGTTGCCTTAGGGGCTTATAGCGTGTTGATTCGTAGTTCTCCGGCGCAAGACCCGGGGGTGCCGACGCTTATTGGGGGCAGCGTGGCGGCGATAATTGCCTTGGTGGTGACAGGGGCGGGCCCCGGGGTGGTGGTTCCTGCGCACGACATGTTTATGGGTTTCATGGGTGGTGGTTTGCTTATTGGTTTGGCTACTCCCTTTTGGAACTACGCCCACCGTTTTGTGCCTCCGGCTGATGTGAGTTTGCTGTTGATTTCTGAAATAGTGGCCGCCCCGTTGTGGTTGTGGCTATGGATGAACGAAACGCCTTCGTCGAGCACCCTGGTTGGTGGGGCCATTAGTTTGGGGGCGGTGTTGTGGCTCACCGCTTCGACGGCTCGTGGGGGCCGGCAAGACTTTCCCCCTGCTTCACGGCGTCGCCGGGGGTTACACGTGGGGGTGGCTCCGCTGTTTCGTCGTACGAAAAACGGTTCCTAACCAAGGGCCATCACTAGCCGCCCACTTGGTCTACTTCTTCTACTTCGTCTCGGTCGGCGAGGCGGCTTAACACTTTTGCCAGGTCAACTTCGGCGATGCCTCGTATTTCCACTGTGGTTTGGCGCAGTCGTTGGCCTTCCACTTCTTCTTTGGTGGTCCAAACCCCCATAATGCGTCCGCCGCTTTCTTCGAGGCTAGAGAACAATGATTCAAGAGTTCCCCGACCGGCGTGGTAGCGCACCATGAAGCGGCGCTTAGAGCGGCGAAACATGACGTAGGGCTTAAGCGGTCCGAAGGTGATGACCACCAATAGGGTCATGACGCCAGCAACGATGGACACCGTGTAGAGGCCCATGGCGGCGGCTACCCCGAAGGCGGCGGCCATCCAGAGGGTGGCCGCGGTGGTGATGCCGGTGACGTTTACTCCGCTGCGCATGACCGCACCGGCGCCAATGAAGCCAATGCCGGTTACCACTTGGGCAGCCACCCGAGAGGGGTCGTTTTGGTCGCCGACAACTGCATAGGCCCCGGCGATAGTGAACAAGGCGGCGCCGAGGGAAACCAAAGTGTGGGTGCGTAGGCCGGCCGCTTTGTAGCGGGCTTCTCGTTCGAGCCCCAACACCGCCCCTAAAGCAAGGGCCAAGGCCAGACGGCCGATGAGTTCAAGGGAACTTGGGGTATCCATAGAGCCAGTCTGCCAGAAAAGCAGATGGTCGGTGCTTTGGTCTAAAGTTCTCGGCCCACCAAGGCTTTGACATTGTCGGGGAGTTCAATGCCCTCAGTTAACTTGGGGTCGGCAATGGGTTCACCAACGGTGGTGGTTACTGGCAGCACCCCGGCCCACATGGGGTAGGCGTAGTCGTCATCTTCGTCAACTGGTGGGCCGGTACGGACTTTTGCTGAGGCTTGAGCCAGTGAGAGGCGAAGCACTTCGGTGGAGCGGTTTTCTTTTTCGGTGGTAGCTCGCAGATCGGCTTGGCGAGTAGGCACCAATCTTTCCAAGATGGTGATTAATGCTTCTTCTTTTTCGGCGGGGTCAGCAATGGCCACGGCGGTACCGATTACCACGACGGAGCGGTAGTTAATCGAGTGGTGCAGGCTGGAGCGGGCCAGCACTAGCCCATCAACGAGCGTCATGGTGACGCAGACCTCTTGCCCTTTACCGCGACGCAGGGTGCCAGCGGCCGGAGCCCCGTGGAGTAGCAGGCTGTCGCCGTCGCGCACCACGAACATGGGGATCACCACCGGCTTGCCGTCACGCACGGTGCCCACGTGGGCTACCAGCGAAGCGTCCACTATGGCATTGACGGCTTGGGCCTCGTAACTAGCTCGTTCAGCAGCACGGCTTACCCGTACCACTTCTGGGGCTGTCTCTTCTTTGGGGCTTTGGTCCAGTGGGGAATCTTCCATGCAGACGTACCTAACAGTCTGACCAGCATTTCGCAACAGGGGGTCACCCAACAGGCGGGTTTTATTTTTTCTCAATTAGCCTCGCCCTATGGCTACTGGCTGGGGTTCCGTTCTGGTGACCAGCAGCGGTATTCCTACGCCACCGATGGTGTTGTACCCCTGCCTCAGGTGGTGGACCCCCAGCATCTTGAAGAAGTAGTTGCTTTGGTTGACCACTAACTCGAAGAACCCGGGCCGTGGGTGACGGCTACCGGGCGCTTGTTTACTTCTCGTTACATGTGGTGCACCGAGCCGATTGTTAACCGTTTTGTTTTTAACTCGGGAGTTGGGGAACTAGCGGCAGCACTGATGGTTCGTCCCTTGCCGCTGACTGCTCTTTGGTTTACTATTGTTTTATGACCACTCTGCCAATTAGCCCCGAGGTTGCCGATGCCTTTGCTACGGACGGGGCAGTTTTTTTGCCGGGGCTGTTTACCGATTGGATGGAAGTTTTGCGGGACGGGGTGACAGAGAATGAGGCGCACCCCAGCGAGTTTTTTGATGACAACGGGACCACCGATGATACGGGCCGTTTTTGGGATGATTACTGCAACTGGTCGCGCATCCCGGAGTTTGAACGTTTCGCTTTTGACTCAGGCATCGGCCAGGTGGCAGCCGGTTTAATGCGTTCAGAGACGGCACAGTTATTTCATGAGCATGTGCTGGTAAAAGAAGCAGGAGCCCCTCGGCCTACCCCGTGGCATTGCGATGCGCCGTACTATTTTGTTGAGGGCCCCCAGACGGTGAGTTTGTGGCTTCCCCTTGACCCTGTGCCGGTGGAGTCGACGCTGCGTCTTATTAAGGGCTCCCATTTGTGGGATTCTTCGGTGCATCCGGTGAGTTGGACTACTGGTGATGGTTTTTACGGTGACGATGTGGCGACTTATGATGGCGGGTTTCGTCCGGCCCCAGACCCGGACGATTCTCCGGAAGATTTTGAGATTTTAGCGTGGGCCATGCAGCCGGGTGATGCGGTGGCTTTTAATTTTGGCACGGTGCATGGAGCACGGGGTTCAGCCAACTTGCGTCGGGCTTTTTCTTTGCGCATGGTGGGCGACGACACTCGTTATGTACAGCGTAAAGGCCGCACCTCGCCACCTTTTGAGGGGCACAACATGGTGGATGGCCAGCGTTTGCGTGAGGATTGGTTTCCGTTGTTGCCGGTTTAGTTCTGCCCTTTGGCTTGAGGGTGAGCGATGTAGGTGACTTCACGTAGAAACGGGCTGTCATCGGGGTTGATAGTTTCACCGAGGTCTTCGGCATAGCGGCGGCCATCCCATACGGCGGCGGCAATGGTGGAGGGGGCCAGCGCATCGGCGAGGGCAGTAACCGATTGCAGCCCGGCGTCGGCCCATTCATTTTGTCGAGCCCGAAGGTCTTGGGCTACCTGGTCGTTGGGGAGGCGAGCAGTCACAGAAACCAGCGTGTCGGTTTCCACAAGGTGTTGGCGGCCAGTGTGCATGCAGGCCGTAGTAACGACCCCATTTTGGGCGCTGAGCACCGACTCGGAGAGGCGCAGGGTGAGGTCTATTTCGCGCATGCGGGTTTGGATGCGATCTATTTCGAGGGTGTTGACCGTCCAAGAAGAAACCAGCGGGCTGGGGGTCACCAAGGTGACGTCGTAGCCTTCAGAAACCAAGAGTTCAGCTAATACCCCACCCAAGTAATAGTGGTCGTCGTCAAACAGCGTCACCCTTTGCCCGGTGGGTCGTAGGCCGGCCATGAGGTCATCGGGGGTAAGTACTTCAATGTCTAACGGTGCGGCTGTGGTGTGCCAACGCCCGACTCCGTCGTTGCGCCAGGTGGCGCCGGTGGCTACGGCCACGTGGTCAAACCCGTAGGTGAGTATTTCTTGGGCGGTCATTTCGCTTTGGCGAAAGACTTCGACGTTGGACAGTTTGTCCAACTGAGTGAGACGCCAGTCCACCACGCGTATCCATGCGGCCAGGCCGGGGAGTTGTGATTCTTTGCGGACTCGGCCGCCTAAGTCTCTGGTGGCTTCGGCCAGCACTACATGATAGCCGCGTTTACCTAAGGCTTGGGCGGCTTCTAGCCCGGCTGGTCCGGCGCCCAGTACTAAAACTTTTTGGTCGGCGTGTTGGGGGCGCAGTGTTTCGGGGTGCCAACCGCGGCGCCATTCTTCGCCCATGGAGGGGTTTTGGGTACAACGGATAGGGCTCATGGTGAAGTCGCCCGAAACGCAAATATTGCAGCCGATGCATTCGCGTATTTCGTCCATTTGGCCGGCTTCTATTTTGGACGGCAAAAAAGGGTCGGCGATAGAGGGCCGGGCAGCACCAATGAAGTCGAGCACTCCTTCACGCACCATGCGCAACATGGTTTCTGGTGAGGTAAAGCGCCCTACCCCGACTACCGGTTTTGTGGTCAATGCTTTGAGGCCGCGTACGTATTGTTCTTGAGGGGCTTCGGGGCCGAAGCGTGAGGTCACACTGTCGTCTTCCCATGACCCCAAGACGAAGTCCCACAGGTCGGGTATTTCACCTAGCATTTTGATGACCTCAACAATGTCGTGGCGTTGTAGACCTTCATCGCCGATGAGTTCATCCACGCTAATGCGACACCCGATAGCTGCCTGGCCGTCGGCCTCTTCAACGGCGTCTTCTAGTAACTCACGCAACAAACGGGCACGGTTTTCGATGCTCCCGCCGTAGGCATCGCTGCGTTGGTTGTAGCGAGGGGACAAGAAATGATGAATGCCACCTAGGGCATGCCCGGCGTAGACGTAGACAATGTCAAAACCGGCGCCGATAGAGCGGCGAACGGCCTGTCGATGCCAGCGGCGCAGGTCGGCGATGTCGTCGAGGGTCATTTCGCGGGCTTGGACCGGGTCGTAGGTGAAGGCAGCCACCGGCAGGTGAGCCGGGCCCATGGGAGCTACGCGGCTAAAAAAGTTGGGACCGTTCATGCCGTTGTAGCAAAGTTCAATGGCGGCGAGAGACCCGTGGTCATGTACTCGGTCAACGGTGAGTTGCAGGGCGGGGATGTCAATGTCATCCCAGATTCGTTGTTCAATAAACGGCGTTATTTCGGAACTGTGGTGTATTTCAGCTTGTTCGGTTGACACCACAGCCCAGCCACCTTGGGCTTTCATGGCCCGCATTTCGGCGTGAGAAGAAACGTCTCGGTAGCCCATGCCGCTGCATTGTGGTACTTGAAAGAACCGGTTGCGGGCCACTACTGGCCCGATGGCCATTGGCTCGAAGAGCACGTCAAAGCGGGGTTCTCGCTCGGTTTGTTCGCTCATGAGTTAGTTTCCCATGCGATGGCGCCACCGATAATAGTTTTTTCGAGCATTTCATCGGCGAGGCCCATAAATATTTCTTCGGGGTGGTCTGCGTTAAGGATTAACACGTCGCCGGCCTTGCCCACGTCGAGTGACCCGCATTCTGTTGCTCGGCCGAGGCTGTAAGCGGCGTTGAGGGTGCAGGCCACAATGGCTTCGGCGGGGGTTATTTGGTACCAGGGGGCGGCCATGGTCATGGTGGAAAGCAGCGAAGTGGCGTGGATAGATGAGCAGTAGTCGGTGGCAATGGCTAGTGGTACTTCGGTGTTGATGAGCAGACGGGCGTTGGCTCGCTTATCGGTCATGTAGATGAGTTCGGCCACCGGTAGCAGTACGGCCACCGTGTCGGTAGGCCCGGTGTCGGTTATTTCTTGGTCGGGCGTGTAGGTGAGGTGTTCGGCCGAGGTGGCTCCCCCGGCCACCGCGGTTTGCCATCCTTGCGAGGGGTTGTTGCAATCAGCATGCACTCGAATGGGCAGACCCACTTGATGGCTACGCTTCATAACCCGTAAGGCTTGTTGGGGGGTGAAGTCGCCGGCTTCGACGGTGACGTCTTGAAAGTCGGCGATGCCTTGGGCCAGCACGGCGTCCAGCATGGGGCCGGCCACCAGGTCGGTGTAGTAGTCGGTGGGTGTCACCCCGTCGGGTACCTCAAGGTCTCGGGGCACCACGTGGGCGCCCAAAAAAGTAATAACCGTGCGGAGCGGGGTGTTTTGTGCGGCAGCGTTGAGGAGTTCCAAGTGGTGGAGTTCGTGTTCAATAGTGAGGCCGTAGCCAGATTTAACTTCTACGGTGGTGACTCCGCCTTTGGTCATGCGGGCCAAGGCTTCTTCTACCCCGGTTAGTAGTTCGGCGTCGGAAGTAGCACGGGTGGTTTGCACGCTGGTCCAAATGCCCCCGCCTCGGGCTACTACTTCGGCCATGGTTGCTCCGCCGAGGCGTTCGGCGTATTCGCGGTGACGACTGCCGCCGTAAAGTGGGTGCGAATGGCTTTCTACTAAGCCGGGGAGCACAGTTTTGCCGGTGGCCTCCAAGGTGGTGACCGCCGGGTCGCTCCAGTCGGCTAGCACTTCGGCGGTGGTGCCTACGGCTACGATTTTTCCTTGGCGTATGGCCAGCGCTCCATCAGCAATTATTTCTAAATCATTTTGGGCGGCCCCGCTCCGGGCGGTACCGGTATCACTTACCGGCACCAGGGCGGCGGCGTGCACAATGTTGAGGTCTTGGGTGGGCAACGTTTCGTTCATGTTTGCACGCTAGGCCAGTTGGCGAAGCGGGTACCTGTTAGGTCTCTTCGGTTGGTTGGTTTGATCATTCGGGTATCACCGCCGTGGCTTCTATTTCCACCAACCATTCGGGGCGGGCTAAAGCAGAAACCACGATGCCCGTTGAGACCGGGTGTACGCCTTGAAGCCACCGGCCCATTTCTTGGTAGACCGCCTCACGGTCGTCAATATTAATGAGGTAGACCACTACGCGACAGATGTGGCTAAGTTCAGAGCCTGCTTCGGTTAGCAGCATTTTTATGTTGGCCATGCTTTTTTCGGTTTGCTTGCCGGCGTCACCGGGGTGGAGTGATTCTCGGGTATCGAGGTCTTGTGCTACTTGGCCTCGTAAAAAAACCATGGTGCCGCGGGCTACTACGGCTTGGCTGAGGTCGTTGTTGAGGTTTTGTTCGGGGTAGGTGTCTTTGGTGTTGAAGGGCCGTATGCGCTGGTGGGCCATATTCATCCTCCGGCGTGGGCTTGGGCGGTTTCAAATTGGTCGTCCGAAAAGGGGGTCGAGCCGCCTCGTCCGTGTTTGGCGCTAAACCCTTTGCCTAAAGATATGTCAGCTATGCGGGCGGCGTAAAGGTCATCGCGAAAATGCAGGGTGAAGGTTCGGGCGTCACGCATCATTTGGCCCAATGGGTAGCGCTGGTGGGCGGCTCGAGCCCCCACAATGTCGAACCCTTCGTAGGGAATGCGTAGTACCACTTCTTTAGCGAGGTGCATGGTGCGCACGGCGTCGGCCTCGACTTCGTCGGGGTCGTCGCCGCGGTCGAGACGGGCCGACGTGGCAAAGAGGGCGGTGCGGGCGGCGAAGAGTTCGGAGTCCATGTGGCCGAGCTTCACTTGCACCACTTCGGACTCTCTAAGGTCTGAACGATCTTTTACATAGTTAACAATGAACTCAAAGGCACCGCGAGCCGAACCGATGTGGTTAGCGGCGTAAGCCAGTGAGAAGGTGCGGGGGTC
>JAPKBH010000062.1 GCA_028823445.1 Acidimicrobiales bacterium
CTAGATTAAGTGACTGGTGTCGTTGAAGCGGTGCAGCGAGGGGCCGTCACCGATGGTGGTTATTGACGCCGTTGCCACATAACTGCGCCAGGCCACTTCATCGCCGACGCCCAGTGCCCAAGCCAGCGAAGCTTTGATGGGCGATACGTGGGTGACCACCACAATTTCTGTGGTTTGTGACGCTTCTAATAGGTCTTGGGCCGCTGCTTGTACCCGCTCCCCCACTTGTCGTAGAGATTCTCCGCCGGGGGGCGCCCAGTTCACATCGTTTCGCCATGCCGCCCAAACCTCGGGATCGATGGCGGTGAGTGGTTGGCCGTCGAATTCGCCGTAATCCATTTCGATCCAGCGTTCATCTGTTTCGATTTCTTGCCCGAAGGCGGCTGCTGTTTGTTGGGTACGCAGGAGTGGGCTGGCTACTACTCGGTCAACCGAGCCCAAAGCTTCCGCTAGTTGTGTTGCTTGTTGCAGGCCTAAGGTGTCGAGCTCTGAGTTCATTCGGCCTTGGAGTTTTCCGGCCGCATTGGTAGCGGTGCGTCCGTGGCGAACAATGTGCAGCATCAGTAAATACTCAGCATCAGCGGCTCAGGCCGCTAAGCCGGCCATTTTTCCAGAGGTCTTGGCGTTTGGCGGGGTCTCCCAAACCAAAACGCTGCCAGGCCCAGCCAGCCAGTAGCAGGGCCAAGGCTTCAAGTGCCCAGCCTGTTGTGCCTCGAGAGAACTCCGGCACCTGAGATTCGGTGAGTTTGCCCCAACCGGCAAATGGCCACCAAAAAACTTGGGTGTTGGCCCACGTACCGTCAAGCACGAGGTGAGCAAACAAGCCAATGGGTACTCCCAGCCAACGGCGTTGCACCAAACGCTTCCCTCGGGCCACCAGCATGATAAAAGCCATCACCGCTACTGGTGCCACCAAGGTGTGTCCTACCCAAGGGTGCCCCAATAATCCTTCGAAGGTAGGCAACAAAGCGCCGGCCATCACCAAACGGTAATCCAGGTTCGCGCTATCAAAAACGAGTGCCACACCTATTAGCGCCAAAACGCCGAACCAAATCACCATGGTTTAGCGCACAACAAGGCGACCGCATTCGTTGCAGTCGGACATTGTCCCTTCGTCCATTCCTTTGAAGCGGTCGGCTTCCATGGCGGGCATTGTTGTGGGGCAGCCTTGGCAACTATGGCCGTCAAAATGAACAATCACGCTGGCTCCAAAAGGTCGACGAAGGCCTTCATAGCGGGCCAGTAAGCCCGGGTCGGTTTGTTCTGCAGCGGCGTCTCGCCGTTTTTCGGCTGCTGATTTGTCGTCCAAGAGTTCGGCTTCGGTTTTTTGAAATACCGCCGTGGCTTGTTCGATTTCTTTTTCTTGTTCTTCCTTCGTCCGGTTCATCTCTTCAAGTTGCTCATTAAGCGGTTCGAGGATTTCCATGTATTCCAAGACTTTTTCTTCCAAGTCGTCTTGGCGTTCTTTAAGAAGGGTTATTTCGTTACCCAGGCTGCTGGCGTCTTTAGGCGAGGTAATCATGCCGCCATAGAGTTTCTGGTCAAGGTCGGCGATGCGGGCTTCTACCGCCGCTACTTCTTGTTCGTAGCGTTTTTGTCGCTGCATAGATTCAAGGCATTCGGCGGCCAAATTTTGTTGAGCGGCCGCCTGTGCCGCGTGGGCAGCTTTTAACTCCGCTAAGTGTTCGGCTTCGGGAAGATGCTCATGGCGATGCTGGAGTTGCCGAAGGTTCGTATCTTCTTCTTGCACCGCAAACAATGCTTCCATTGCCCCCATGCTAGATCAAGAGTTGGACACAAAAGCAAGAAATCTTTATTAATGCCTTTGCCTGGGGCTCTTACCCCAGTTTGGTGTGGTCCCAGGAAATGGTTTTTGTGGGCTCGATAACCACTGCGGTGCGTTTCGCCGCCATGCGGGCCGCTACTTGGTCAACGAGTTCGGCGGGTACTTCGGGTTCGTTTCGTAACACCACTTCTCGAGCAAAACCTTGAACCGCCTCTTGGTCTTCGTGCAGGGTGGCGGTGCCTTGAATCATTACCCCGCGGAGGTTTTGGTATTCCAATCCGTCTTCTACTAGAACGGTGATACGAGGGTCTCGATGGAGGTTCACTATTTTTTGCGAGGAAGTGTAGGTTTCGAAAACTATTTTGTCGTCCACTATGGCAAACCAAAGGGTTGACAAGTGTGGTGACCCATCGGCGTTAAGGGTGGCCACCTGCAAACTTTTTTTCTCTTCAATGAACGCAGTTTGTTCTTGGTCGCTCATGCGTATTTTGTCTCGGTGATTGTTGGCCATAGGCCACCTTAAACCAGTTGGTGTTTCTGCCCAAACCCCAACCGGATGGGCCGCTGTTTGCTCCGCCAAGCAAATCACCAGAGAAATGGCACTTCCCGCCAAGGGGGGGTAGGCGGGAAGTGCTTATGCTCACGGTTTCGATTCGGGGGGGGTGGTGAATCGAAACCGGAGATTGAAGGCCCCAAAAAGATGGGGCCGTTGTGGGGTTTACCGTAGCCAAAGAGCAACACTTTTTATGGTCTGGGCGGCCATTTATTTAGTGACTTTTGACACCTTTTGCTGGCGCCGCGACAAGCGCCTACGGTAGGGTCAGCGGGTGACCATTTTGTCTGATGCTGAGCGCCTGTCCATGCTTACCGACATGGTGGCGGCCCGTACCCAAGCGGGGCGTTTGTGGAACCTGCAACGCCAAGGCCGGGTCGGCACTTTGGCCCCCATCGATGGTCATGAAGCAACTTTTGTGGGGGCCGTCCACGCCTTAGACCCCGAGGTCGACTGGTTCGTTCCCCAATACCGAGAGGCGTTGGCTTTAATGCGTTACGGCCCAGAGGTTTTGGACCGCTATTTGCTTTACAACTTGGGGCACCCGGCTGGTGGTTTTATCCCTGAACCTATTCGGGCTCTCCCCTGCCAGATCTCTCTGGCCACCCAAATACCACATGCTGTGGGCTTGGCTTGGGGCATGACCCTGCGCAACGACCCTGGGGTGGCGCTGGTTTCGTTTGGTGACGGGTCAAGCTCCGAAGGGGATTTTTACGAAGCGGGCAATCTGGCTGGGGTGCTTAAAACGCCGGTGA
>JAPKBH010000038.1 GCA_028823445.1 Acidimicrobiales bacterium
AAGGTTTATGGCCATTGGATCACCATTAATTACCGTGAAAGCTATGACCTCTATGCTTGTTCCGGTATTTTATTTAACCACGAGAGCCCGCGTCGTGGTTTAGAGTTTGTGACCCGCAAGATCACCAATGCCGTGGCCCAGATTGCTTTAGGCCAAGCCGATTCGTTGGCGTTAGGCAATCTTGATGCTCAACGTGACTGGGGTTTTGCTGGTGACTATGTAGAGGCCATGTGGCTCATGTTGCAACAAGACACTCCTGAAGATTTTGTTATTTGTACGGGTGAAACTCATTCGGTGCGCGAGTTTCTTGAGGTGGCTTTTGGCCGGGTGAACTTGTCTTACCAAGATTACGTCACCATTGATGAACGTTTTTTCCGCCCTGCTGAGGTGGACTTGTTGGTGGGCGATGCTTCGCTAGCCAAAGAAAAACTGGGGTGGACCCCTAAGACCGACTTCACCACTCTGGTGACCGACATGGTCGACGCCGACCTTGCTTTGCTAAAAGATTGATAGCCCAGTGATCGTTACCTTGGCTGGCGGGGTGGGCGCAGCGCGTTTTCTCAAGGGGTTGCGTTTGGTTAAGCCGCCCCGTGAACTCATAGCCATCGTTAACACCGGCGACGACACAGTGTTGCACGGTTTACATATTTCGCCCGATCTTGACACGGTCATGTATTCACTGGCCGGGGCCGACAACCCAGAGACCGGCTGGGGTTTGGCGGGCGAGACCTGGCAGGCCATGGCTGCTTTAGAGCGCTTGGGCGGCCCGACCTGGTTTAGTTTGGGCGACAAAGATTTAGCCACCCATCTCTACCGCACCGGTCGTTTAGCTGAGGGCGGCTCGTTGAGCCAAATCACCCAAGAGCTTTGTGCGGGCTTTGGGGTAGAGATCACTTTGCTCCCCATGAGCGACCAGCCGGTGCGCACGTTGGTCACTTTGGCTGACTCTGGTCAGGAGGTGGGCTTCCAAGAATACTTTGTGGCCCTACGCCATGAGGTGCCCATTGATGGTCTGCGTTTCGAAGGAGCAGCAACTTCTACGCCGGCCCCGGGGGTGTTGGCGGCGTTGGCTGAGGCCTCCACCATAATTATCGCCCCGTCTAATCCTTTAGTCTCTTTGGGCCCCTTATGGTCGGTACCCGGCTTGGCCGATGCCGTCAAGGCTCGCCGCTCCAACGTGGTGGCCGTTTCTCCTATTGTTGATGGTGCGGCCTTGAAAGGCCCGGCAGCACGCATGTTGACCGAGTTGGGCCATGAGGCATCGGTGGTTGGGGTGGCCAAGTTGTATAAAGACTTGGCGTCGGTTTTGGTTATTGATCATGCCGATGCTCACTTGGCGAACCAAGTGGAATCTACCGGCATGCGCTGTGTGGTGACCGACACCATCATGAGTTCGCCCGAGGTGTCCGCGGCCTTGGCGTCTACTGTGCTGGAATGTGGCTCATGATTAGTCTTTTGCCCTTGCCGGGTCTTCCAGAAATCAAACCGGGGGATGATTTGGCGGGCCTCATCGCTGCCGCTTGTCAAAGCGCCGAGATTCCTCTTGTTGATGGCGACGTGTTAGTGGTAACGCAAAAAATTGTTTCCAAAGCTGAAAACCGGCTGGTACCTATAGACCCCACGGTGGGTCATAAGCCGTTGGTTGAACAAGAGTCGGTGCGCATTTTGCGTCGTCGCGGCGACTTGATTATTTCAGAAACCAAACATGGTTTCGTTTGCGCCAACGCCGGCATTGATCTTTCTAACGTCGCCGAGGGTCAGGCGGCCCTATTGCCGGTGGATTCTGACCGGTCGGCTCGTCGTATCCAGGCCGCTCTTGAGCATAAACACGGGGTCAAGGTGGCGGTTATTGTTTCAGACACTTTTGGTCGGCCGTGGCGCCGGGGGGTCACCGATGTGGCTATTGGTTCAGCGGGTTTACGCCCGGTGGTCGACTTACGCGGCACCAACGATGCTTTGGGCCGTGAACTTCAAGTGACAGAGGTTGCGGTGGTCGACGAGATAGCGGCGGCCGCGGAGTTAGTTATGGGCAAAGCCGAAGCCATCCCGGTGGCCATTGTTCGCGGCGTTGACCCTTCATGGTTTGGCGAGGGCAACGTGCACGAAGATTTGGTGCGCCGCCCTGACGAAGATTTATTTCGCTAGTTGGTGCGAAACCAGTCCATGGTGCGGGCTACGCCTTCTTCAAGCGAGGTGACCGCCCGCCAACCGAGGGCGTCAGCAGCCCACGAAGCATCCAGGGCAGACCGGTCAAGTTCTCCCAATCGGGCCGGGGCCAGTACCGGGTCGGCGGGCCCGCCAATATCTGTAGCCATTGCTTGGTAAAGCTCGGTTACTGAGGTTTCTACGCCGGTTCCGATGTTGCAGAGGTCCACTTCGTTCACCAAAGCAGCCCGCATAAAAGCATCAACCACATCGCCGACATAAACAAAGTCCCGGGTTTGTTCGCCGCTGCCAAAAACTGTGCAGGGCTCACCAGCCAATAAACGGCCAGCGAAAATGGCTACTACCCCGGCTTCTCCGTGGGGGTCTTGGCGAGGGCCATACACATTTGCTAAAGCCAGAGCGGTTCCGTCCACATCATGTAAATGTCGATAGGCGGTGAGGTAATGCCCGGCCGCCAACTTTGACACCCCATAAGGAGAACGGGGGTCTGACGGCAACGACTCACCCAAGGGCAGGTTGCTGGGGTCGGGTTCGCCGTAGAGCGTTCCCCCACTTACCGCTACTACTACTTTGCCAGAACCACCTCGGCGTGCTCCTTCAAGCACTCGTAGGGTGCCCACAATATTCACCTCGGCATCAAAAATGGGGTCAGCCACCGAATGCCGTACATCGGCCTGGGCCGCTAGGTGGAACACAACTTCTGGTTGCCGATCGGCAATGAAATCGCTTACTTCCGATTGGCGAACATCAAGTTTTTCAATATGTAACCGGTCAGCAAAAGATGCTTGAGCCGCTTCAAGGTTTGATCGTCGGCCCGAGGAGAAATCGTCAATCACCGTTACTTGGTAACCCTCAGCCAAAAGTCGATCAACCAGCGTTGACCCAATAAACCCTGCTCCACCAGTTACTACTGCTGATTTATTCTGGGTCATTTTGGAAAGGTTACGCCGTCTAGCGCTTCTCCGGCGGGCACCTTGGCACCATGGCCGATGACCGAAAGGTTACGTACCGTGGCTCCGGCCCCCACGGTGGCGCCCCAACCCACGATGGAACCTTCGATCACTGCACCGGCCGCTGCGTGCGCCCCGGCCAGCAGCACCGAGTTGCGCACTACCGCTCCGGTTTCCACCACGCAGTTCGCTCCTATTTCTGAGCGTTCTACGGTTCCGTCCACGGTAGCTGTTTCGTCCAAGCCGCAATGAGCGGGGCCCCGCCGGCCATCGAGAAAATCCAACTGCGCTTGCAGATAGGTGGCTGGGGTGCCGGTGTCTATCCAATAGTCCGCTGATTCCCAGGCAAACAAACGTCCGGTTTCGGCAAGGGCCGGAAACACTTCGCGCTCTACCGAAACCCGTCGGCCTGCAGCAATGTGGTCAAGCACCGTGGGTTCGAAAACATAGGTACCAGCGTTTATCCAGTTGGTGGGGGCGGTCCCGGGGGCAGGTTTTTCTACGAAGCCCAGCACGCGCCCGTCGGTGTCGGTGGGGACCACCCCGTAGCGAGAGGGGTCGTCTACGGGGGTGAGGTGCAAGGTCGCTTCAGCACCAAAACTATTGTGGCGTTCTACCAAGGCGGAAACATCTAACCCGGTGAGCACGTCGCCGTTGAGCACCAAAAAGGTCTCGTCAATACCAGCGTCTAAAGCGGCAAAACGTACCGCACCGGCGGTGTCGAGGGGTTCGGGTTCGATGGCGTAATGCAGGGGTATACCGGCGCATACGCCCTCGGGGTAGGCCTCTTGAAACGCTTCGGGGGCGAACCCTAAGGAGAGTACTACTTTGGTTACTCCGTGGGTGGCTAAGTGCTCGACCACATGTTCAATCATGGGTTTGCCCACAATGGGCAGCATTTGTTTCGGGGTAGTTAAGGTAAGCGGCTGTAGTCGGGTGCCGAAACCACCAACCAGTACCAGCGCCTGCACGGCGAACTACTCAGCCAGCGTGGTGGTGGTGGTCTCCACCGGTTCGTTTCCTGAGTCAATGGCCCGGGGGTCTACTGATTCGAGGAAGGTGAACCGCTCAGGCCGGGGCAACGGTGGGTCAACGTCGGCCGGCACAAAGGCAATGGTGAAGGCTTCAAAGTTTCTCAAGAAACGCACGTTGGCCAAGTCTTCGGTGATGATTTCTGGGTCACGGTCACGGTCTTGGCTGTCGAAACGAGCGATCTTTAATACCGTGGGTTGGCCACCACAGTCTTCGCCTTCGGTGATGATTTCACCAGTGTCAAGTTGCAGCGAGGTGTCGTTAATAAACCCGCCGTAGGACCCGACGAATTCACCTATGTTAGCTTTTTCACCGGAGGCTTCTGAGTTAAAGGGGTGAATGTGCAACAAACCATCGGCGTGGGTATGAATGCCGTTGGGGTCATTTTCGTTCAGAATTTTTGCCCGGTAGGTGTCGCAAACATAAATGTCGTAGATGGAGTGCCAGTGGTCCCCCACTCGGGGGGCGGCAGAAGCTTCACGGGTTACCCGTGACCAACTCACCAGGGATACTCCAAGAATAACTACGAGGGCCAACGCCACGGGATAGCCGAAGGCTTTCCGTTCGCCGGTTCCACCGGTTCCGCCAAGCCGCGCTGCGCGGGCTACTTTTTTACCTGATTCTCCACGTGCCATAGAGCGTTACGTTATCGGCGCTAAAGCAGGGTTCATCCTTTAGCGAGACCTTCTGCAAGTTCTTGGTATTTTTTTGCGATTTGGGGGGCCGTGGGCCATTGTTTTACCCAGCTGCGCCCTGCTTGGCCCATTTCTTGGCGCCGTGGGGGGGCGTCGAGTAGTAACTCCACTGCAGCAACAAAGGCCTCGAGGTCATCGGGAGGCACGCTTAACCCGGCTTGTGCTTCTTTGAGTACCCGGGTGACTTCAGAGTCTGGGTCGATGCTGGCCACCACTGGCCGGCCAGCGGCCAGTATGGAATACATTTTAGACGGCACGCTTGAGGCCCCTAAGCCTTTGCGTAAGAGAATCAGGTGCAGGTCGGCGCTGGCTAATACTTCGCTCAAACGGTCAGCGCTCTGGTAACCCACCATGGTCAGGTTAGGTAAATCTGCGGCAGCCGTTTTTAACTCAGCGGCCGCTACTCCGTCGCCGTTTATTACATAGACCACGTCACTGCGGTTTTGGTGGCGGCGAGCGGCTTCTACCATCAGGTTCAACGATTGTGAATGCCCCAGGTTGCCGGCGTACATAACCACCGTGCGCTCGCCTAGTTCGTGTTCGGTGCGGTAGTTGGTGGCTCGGTCTTGGGGGGCAATGGCCGTGGTGTCAACAAAGTTGGGGATGACCACCACCGGCGGCCCGCTGGGGCCCACCTTGGCCGTCACGTTGGCCGCCAGGTCATCAGAGAGCACGGTCACTGCTTGGGCCCGGCGGTAGCAGAACCGCTCGAGGGTTTTAAAAAAACGTATGGCCGGGCCAGAGGTCAGCGCCCCTACTTCTATGGCCACGTCGGGGAACACATCTTGGATATTAAAAATCAGTGGGCAGCGGTGACGGCGGGCCGCTATCCAGCCGGCCAAGCCCAAAGTTAGGGGCGGCGAAACAGCCAATACGGCGTCGAAACGCTTTCGGGTAAATACCGAGGTCAAGGTAGCCAGTGCGGTGAAACCGATAAAACCTAAAGCCCGGCCCAGCAAATTGCTTCTGGCGGCCGGAAACGGGTAGCACCGGGTCACCGTGGCGCCAGCAAACTCACCTTGTTGTCGCCAACCCTTGCTTTTCCAGTCGGGGTCTATGGCGTGTTTTTCGTACCAGGGCAGCGAGGTCACCACATGCACTTGGTGCCCGACGGCCGTCATCTCGGCCACCAGAGCAGAAACCACCACCCCAGTGGGGGCGGTGTCTGGCGCCAAATGAGGGGCGATAACTAAAAGTCGCATGGGTTAGTTGCTGGCCAACAACCTGCGCCAGGCCTGCTCAAGTTGCGCAGCCGAGTGTTCCCACAAGTGGGTTTGGGCTCTGGCCAACCCTTGTAGGGCGGCTTGGTGGCGTTGGTTTGGTTCGCTTATTAAGAGCGCTAAGGCCTCTGCCCAAGCGTTGGCGTCGGTCGGGTCAATCATCTGTGTCGGTTCGGCGACCAGGTCGGCGGCTGGGGTGTCGGCGCCAACTACTACGGGCACCCCGAGGGCCATGGCTTCGAGTACTGGCAAGCCGAACCCTTCATAAGAAGAGGGAAAAGCCAGCACGGTGGCGGCAGCCATACGTTGGACAAGTTCGTTTTCTGGCACCCGCCCGGTGCGGTCTATGCGACTGGTGTGTGGCGAGTTGGCGACGGCAGTCGCCACTTGGGTTTCGGCCCGGCCTGCTCCCCCGGTTAACACTAAGCGAACCTCGGGGTGGCGGTCGGCCAACTTTTCAAAAGCTTCAATAAGCACCAAATGATTTTTGTGCGGGTAGGTGGCCGCCGGATACAAAATGGTCGGCGGGTTTGCCGAAGCAGCGGGGGCCTCGGCCACGGCGGCTATGCCGGAGGATACGGTGAATACTTTTTGTGGATCTATGGGGAACCCACTGCGCAAACGTTCGCTTACTCGGTCGCTAACTCCTATTACCACGTCGGCCCGGCGGATTGACCGAGGGATGGCCCAAGACAGGTAAGCCGCTTTGGTTTTAGAAAACCGTTCAGGGTGGTCTAGGGGTTGCAGATCATGGATGGTGACCGCAATGGGCCGGCCGGCACGCAAGGGCAAACGCCCGCCGAAGTGATGGGCGGCTCCGGTGGTTCTCCTCGCCAGCCAAGTTGACTCAGTCAGCACGCGGCGACTGCGTGAGTGCCCGTTTACCGGACAGACCTCGGTTTCGAAAGACCTGGCGAGTTCGGGGTGGGCCTCTTGAAAGCCGTCTAATACATAGAGCACCGGGCGAATGTCTGCTGGCCCGTGTTGGGCGTAAGCCGACAGTACTCGTACGGCGTATTCTTCGGCGCCTCCCACACGGCCGGGTACCACCGATAACAAGTTCACGGCAATGGTTTGGGTGGCAGGCATCACCCTTTACGGTAGCGGGTTTGGCTGCGCTGGCCGGTGTACCAAAACGTGGTGTCTCAGCCCGGTACCCTTCTGGTGTGCTGAGACATGAATGGCGGCCTCTGGGGCCCAAAGCGACCGAGGTGACCGTTCCTTGTGTTCCGTCGGTTGACTTGGTGGCTATTGACATGCCCGATGCCCCGGTTGGGTGGGTCAGGTTAAAGGTTTCGGTGGTTTCGGCTGATCCGCAAGTTGCCGGGGTTTCTTTGCTTGCGGCGAGCGGCCAACGTTTTCGTTTGAGAAAGAGCGGCCAAGGTTTTGATCAGATTCTTTTGCGTCCTGCTGAAGCCGGCCATCTTGAAGTTTCGGGTTTAGCGCTTTCAGAGGTGCATGTTTCTCTGGCCCCCTCATCGCCTTGGGCGGCCCGCTGGCGGGTGGCTCAGGCCGTGATGGCCGATGTGCGGCGTTTGGGCATTCGCCGCCGCAATTTACGTACGTTGGGCACCATGTTGCGGGCCCGTGATTTTTCTAGCATCGGGCAGCGCTTAACCGCTCGCTATCACCGTGCTCCACAGGCGGCTTCAACTTCCAGCAGTGTGTTAACCCCAGAGGGGTGGATGCGACGCTTTATGACCTTAACCGAAGCCGAACAGTTGGCTCTCGAAGCGACGCCTGTTGCGGGGCCAAGTTTTTCTTTCATTGTTACGGGTGAGGGTGACCCGTCAGTGGTTATCACGAGTTTGCAAAACCAGTTGGGGGTCGACCCAGAGGTTTTGGTGGTTGGCGACCCCAATAAAGGCTTAGCGGCCGCAAATGGCGATTGGGTGGTGCTGACTAACCCGGCTCAACGTTTTCACCCGGCCAGCGTTTTTGCTTTAAGCCAGGCTGCTCAGAACCCAGAGGTCCACTTGTTGGTGGCCGATGGTTGCTACGAAACCGACGGCCAAGCAACCAGTATCTGGGCCAACCCACCGTGGAACCTTGATCTTATTTTAGAAGGCGAGGGGGCGGGCCCTTTGGTGGCGGTGCGGCGTGCCGTTGCGCTAGAGGTAGGCCCGGTGGTTAGCGACGTTTGGGCTACGCCAACCGACCTGGCTCTCAAGGTAGTAACTGCCCATGGCGAAGCTTCGGTGGCTCAGGTTCCTTTTCCTCTGGTTACTTCAGTCGGTTCTCAAGCGCACGAGCTTGACCAGGTGGTGGCCCAGCATCTTGAGCAGGCTTGCCCGCAGGCCAAGGTGTTACCTGGCCTTACTTCTGGCACCCGACACGTTCAATGGCCGCTCCCCCAACCCGCTCCCTTGGTGTCGGTACTCATCCCCACCAAAGATCGAGCGGCTTTGCTCGAGCGTTGCCTTACCGGCCTGTATCAGCACACCGAATACCCCAACATTGAGATCATTTTGGTGGACCATCAAAGCACCGAGGCGACGGCCCAAAAGCTTTTGGCTCAATCCGCAGAGCGGCCAAATACTCAGGTGTTGTCCTTTTCTGGGCCTTTCAATTTTGCTGCCATGAATAATTTGGCTGCTCAAGCAGCCAAAGGCGAGGTGCTTTGTTTGCTCAACAATGACACCGAGGTAACCCACCCGGGGTGGTTAACCGAGTTGGTAGCGCAAGTAAGCCGGCCAGAAGTTGGTGCGGTGGGGCCGATGCTGCGCTACCCCGATGGCACGGTGCAACACGCCGGTTTGCACCCCAACTTGGGCAGTTTGTACGGCCATGGTCACAAGCATTTTCCACCAGAAAACTTTGGTTACCGCAATCGCTTGGCCACCGCTCACCGGGTAGCGGCAGTAACCGGGGCTTGTTTGGTCACCTCGAAAAGCCTTTGGGCCGAACTCGGCGGCATGGACGAAGCTTTTGCCGTGGCCTACAACGATGTGGATTATTGCCTACGGGTGCGCCAAGCCGGCCAGCAAATAATGTGGACCCCGCATGCGGCGTTGATCCATCACGAATCGGTGAGCCGAGGCTACGACGAGCACCCTAAAGAGGGCGATCGTTTGGCTCGAGAGGCGGGTTTGTTGCAGCAACGCTGGGCCAGTGGTTTTGCTGATGACCCGGCTTATTCGCCCAACTTGACTTGGGAAGACACCAACTTTTCTTTATCCGACCAACCCCGGGTTACCCCACCGTGGCGCACCGGCCACTAGTCGCTGTTTAAACCCACGCGGGCTACCGCTTCAACTTCTTCTAGGGTGGCCGGGGGCCAACGATAAGCAACAAAGTCGCCGCCCAGTGTTAATTCGACCGTGCCACCAAAGCCGTCAAGGTAAATAAACTTCGGCGTGGGCTCTATGAAACGGGCCACCAAGACCCCCTGAGCAAAGTGTTCGGGAGCCACCCGAATAGTTGTTTCCGCCTGCAACTCTGCGCTTACTGTTTCTAGTTGAAAGCCGAGGTCGGCCAAGTCACCTTCGACGGTGGCGGCTGCACTATCCGCACGAGCGTCCACTAATAGCAGGGGCACGTCTTGAATATTGTTAGCTTCGCCGCGAAATACGTCAAAGGCAGCCTGGCTTTCCGAGGTGAGTTCCAATATTGAGATTTCTCCGGCCCAACCGTCGGTCACCGGCAAAACGTGTTGAATCACATGATCGGGCTCGATGTTGGCAAAATACTGGCCAAGATCCATCAACTCGCCCAGGGTGATGCGGTCATCAAAAACCACCATGCTGGCCGCTGACTCAATGAGTTCTGCGTTGGTAAGAAACGTACTTACCCCTTGGTTGGTCATTTCTTCTAAAATGTTGATCATGAATTCTTGTTGTCGTTGGTTGCGTTCCATGTCGTTGGAGACCCCCACGCGCCGCCACCAGCCATCGATCAATGCTTCCATTTTGCGACTGCGCACGTAAGCCAGCGAGGTTTGCCCATCCATAGTGGTACAGCCTGCGCTGTTGACAAAGAACTGCGAGGCTGGGTCTCGCATGGCGGTGTCGAAACACATGGTTACCCCGCCCAGCAAGTCCACAATTTGTTCGAAACCAAAGAAGTCGACCACCACAAAGTTGTGAACGGGCACGTTGAAGTTGGTGCTTATGGTTTCTACCAGCGTCGGGGCGCCTTGTTCAAGACCTCCGACCATCAACGAGGAGGCGAGTTTTTCTTCTCGTAGGGGCACTCCCCCGCTATAGATAGGCAGGTACAAATCGCGAGGTATGGACATCAAATGGATGCGCCCCATCCCGGGGTCTACCCGGGCCAACATAATGACGTCGGCGAGGGCGAACCCTGTGGGGTGGTCGCGTTGGGCTGCGGGGTCGTCGACATCAAGCCCAATTGCACTGTCGGTGCCGATGAGCAGAAAGTTTCGGGGTGCTATGGGGTCGGCCGCTACCGGCACCAATACGTCGCCAGATTCTGACACTTGAGCGGGGGTGGTTGGCGTGGGGGCCAGTACATCAGCGCCTACTTCGATGCGTACGATGCTGCCGATTACCTCGTCAAAGTCGGTGAGGCGACTGGACGCAAAAGCGAGGCCAATAGCCAAAGAGAGGCTAAAGCCGAGGATGATTCGTTGTGGCCACGAGCGTCGCAGCCCGGCAGCAGTAGAACGGGACACCACTTAAGGCTAGCAGTGACACCGTGACCCTTGGCGGCGGGTCTACGCTGCGGGCTATGACTGATTTTTCTTCTGGTGCTTGCTGGGTCAACGGCCAACTTGTTGACCGCTTTACACCTAGTATCTCAGCGGTTGACCACGCCATAGTGGTTGGTGATGGGGTGTTCGAAACCTTGCAGGTGGCTGGCGGCACCCCGTTTGCTTTAACCCGCCATTTGGCTCGTTTACGTTTTTCCTCAGATGGCTTGGGCTTGTTGCCGCCCGATGATGACCAGGTGCGTGACGCCATAGCGGCGGTTTTGGATGCCGACCCGGTGGCGGGGTTATTGCGTATTACGTGGTCCAGTGGGGCCGGGCCGTTGGGTTCGTCCCGTGGTGACGGCCCAGGCACCTTGATTGTGGCCACCCAAAAAGCCAATGTGTGGGAGGCCTCCACAAGAGTCCATCTGTGCCCTTGGACCCGCAACGAACACGGGGCTTTGGTTGGCTTAAAGACCACCTCTTATGCCGAAAACGTATTAGCTCTTGATGCTGCCCATCAACGCCAATGCAGCGAGGCGCTGTTTTTAAACACTGCTGGCTTGTTGTGTGAGGGCACAGGAACCAACCTTTTTGTGGTCGTTGATGGTCAACTGGTTACTCCCCCCTTGTCTTCGGGGTGCCTAGCGGGCATTACCCGAGCTTTAGTCCTTGAGGTCACCGATGCGCAAGAAGGCGACCTACACCCCGATGACCTTGCCCAGGCCAGTGAGGCTTTTTTGACTTCTTCGACCCGAGATGTGCAGGCCATTAGCCATATTGACGACCTGGCGCTCCCCCAAGCCCCGGGGCCGCAAACCCAAGCGGCGGCGGTCGCTTTTGCCGAGGTTCTCACCAACCGTTTAGACCCCTAAACCGAGCGAAGGTGGATGACATCGCCGGTCGAAACTACGTGGCGCCCTTGGGCATTTTGTACCACCAACGACCCTGAAGGTTCAAGGTCGACCGCTTGGCCTATCAACTCACCCTTGGGTTGTTCTACGCGGACTTGTTGACCCACGGTGGCCGAGTTTTTTAGGAGTTCTTGACGAAGAAGCTCTGGCCCGTTAATGAGTTCCAACATTTTTAGTTGATGCTCAAAAGCCGCTAATATCTTGATCAACAATTCTGTTGGATCGGCCACCGAGGCGCCCGCCGCCGCCAACGAGGTCGCCCCGGGCGGGCCTTGGCCGGCCGGAGGCCAGCCAATGTTGCAGCCCATACCCACCACCACCGTGCAGGGGTCTTGTGGGGTTCCTTGGGCCAAAATGCCCGCCACTTTGCCGCCAGAACTCAACAACACATCGTTGGGCCATTTGACTTGGGCAGGGGCTAAACCTTGGAGCGCTTCAACTAAAGCCAAGGCGAGGGCGGGCGTAACCAGAGGGGTTCGCTCTGGTGGCGCCTGCAATTGCACCACTACAGAAAACAATAGGTTTGCTCCGGGTGGGGCTTCCCATGTGCGGTCTAAGCGCCCCCGACCTGCTGTTTGATGCTGCGCCGTGAGCACCAAACCCTTTTCGTCGGCTCGAGTCAACAAATCAGTGTTGGTGGAGCCAGTTTCGGCCACGGTTTCTCCGGGCCCAAAACGGGTTTGGTCTAGCTTTTTTTGTTGTTCTGGTAACAAAGTCAATGGTTTAGGGTGCAGGTCAGCGTTCACTCGGGCAACCTTAGAGCATGTTTAACAAAGTATTGATCGCTAACCGGGGGGAAATCGCCGTCCGGGTTATTCGAGCTTGCCAAGAAATGGGCATCGCCACGGTGGCCGTGTATTCAGATTTGGACCGTGAGGCTTTGCATACTCGTTTGGCCGATGAGGCTTATGCCCTGCCTGGACAAACGGCGGCCGAGACTTACTTAGATACTGAAGCCATTTTGGCCATCATTGAGCGCAGTGGCGCCGATGC
>JAPKBH010000039.1 GCA_028823445.1 Acidimicrobiales bacterium
AACCCGTGTTACCTGCGTGAAAGGCAGGCGTCCTAGGCCGCTGGACGATGGGGGCTCTTCCTCACGCGAAGGCGAGGTTACGTTACCACCGTCCTAATAAAAGGGCGACCCATTTTAGAGAAAAGGGTGATTTAGAAAAAAGGATGACCGATTCAAGAAAGGTTTTGATGGTCAAGGCGTTAACGGGTCGGGTAGGTAGTGGCTGGCTGCCGTAACGGCTTCGTCTAACAGCATGGCCAGCCACCATAAAAGCGACTGCATGGGGGCATCTTCGGCCTCTGGGTCAAACTCATCTTGTTCAGAAACATCAAGCCGAGTGCCCACCACCAATCGCAAACCACTCACCACGGTTATCCAAGCATTCAACTGGTCAAGGCTAAGAGAAGGTTCTTGAGCAGTGGCCTCCACGACCTCTATGGCTTCTAGGCGCCCCCGCAACAAGTCGTCGTGAACCAACTGGCCGTACTCCACATTGTGTTCTGGGTGGTCGGGGTAAGCGGTGGGGTAAAGACGTTGCAAAGCAGGGTCCGCTCCTTGGGAAAGCAACGAACGAAACTGCCCGGCCAAGTCAGCGATCAACAAGCGGTCATGATCATCAAGACAAATCTCTATGTGGCCTTGCCGAGGGCGGTTACGAAAAGCTTGGCGCTGCGAAAGCATCAAGCATCCTCGTGCTGCATGGTGGCCCACAGTCCATGCTCATGCAAACGAAAAACGTCCAACTCAGAGCGTTCTCGAGTGCCCGAAGAAACCACGGCCCGCCCTTTGTCATGAACGTCAAGCATTAAAAGGTCAGCCTTTTCTTGGGAATAGCCAAAAAGTTTTTGAAAAACAAACGAGACATAAGACATCAAGTTGATGGGGTCGTTCCACACCAAAACAATCCACGGTTGATCAGGTGATACCTCAGTGTTTTGATCAATGTTGGGTTCTTCAACCTCTAGCGGGGCAGGAGCACTCATGAAGAACCGGCGGCGGTCAGCCAAATTTTTACCAAAGTGGCCCACAAAGCGGTCGCTCCCGCAATATGTAAACCAACCAAAATTTCTGGCACCCCGGTGAAATATTGAGTCCAGCCAAGAGCGGCTTGGCCGACTACCACCAAGGCCAGCAAACGAGCCCAAGGTTGTAGTGCCGGAGTTTCTGGATGACGAAAAATCTGTACAACAAAAAGCACGACCAAAATCAGAAAGACCACCACCGCCGAACCGTGCACCCGAGCGATCTCGGAAATAGCAAACGGGAGGCGCTCAATAGGGTCCTCACGGCTTCCGGCATGCGGGCCCGACCCGGTAACCAGCGTGCCCGTTGCCAAAATAATCAGCGACCAGCCAACTAAAACTGAACTCAAACGGCGAATAAAGAGTGGCGCCGGTATTTCCAAGTGGTCACCTGCTTTGTGGTGCAACACCACGGCGTTCCAAATCAACACCATGGAAAGACCAAAATGCCCCAAAACCAGCCAAGGGTTAAGGTGGCTAAGCACCACGATTCCCCCTAAAACTATTTGGCCCACCACGCCGGCCACCAAACCCCACGACCAACGCAATAAATCGTTTCGGCGGGGTGCTCGCCATATCGAACCCAGTACGGCCAAAATGACGACCACCGAAACCAACCCCGTAATCAGCCGATTACCAAACTCTACCCATCCATGAATACCAGACTCCGGCGCAAACTGGTCGTACTCGCAGGTAGGCCAATCGGGGCAACCCAGGCCAGACCCAGTTAAGCGCACCGCCCCACCGGTAACCACAATGATCGATAAAAAAAGCAGCGCCCAACCGGTAATACGGCGGTAGGTCGAAGGCGAAAGAATGAGGGTCACCTCAATAGTCTACGGCCCGGTCAGGCACCGACCCTAAAGACTTCCTAGGATCCCCCCTATGGAACTAAAAAATAAAGTGGCCGTCATAACCGGAGGAGCTAGCGGTATCGGCGCTGCTTTGGCTCATCGATTTCATGCAGAGGGGGCCCGGGCCGTGGTGGTGGCCGACCGAGATGGGCAAGGGGCCGCTGAAGTAGCGGCCACCGTAGGGGGCACTGGGGTGGCCTGTGATGTGGCCGACGAGTCAGCCATAAAATCTTTGGTGGCCGATACGGTGGCCCACCACGGAGCTCTTGATTTGTTTGTGTCCAACGCCGGTTACGTAACGGTAGGCGGGCTCGAAGCCGATGATGCCGAGATGCTGCGCATGTTTGATGTGCACGTCATGGCCCACGTTTATGCCGCTCGTTACGCCATTCCCCACATGGTTGACCAGGGCGGCGGTTGGCTCTTGAACACTTCCTCGGCGGCCGGGTTGCTTACCCAAATCGGGTCTTTGCACTATTCAGTGACCAAACATGCAGCCATCGCCCTCGCTGAATGGATTCAAATAACTTACGGCGACCGAGGCATCGGAGTCTCCGTTCTTTGCCCCCAAGCGGTAGAAACCAACATCATTGCTAATAGCCCGACCGCTCATTTACTTGGCGACGACAACTCTTCAAATGCTGCGGCAGTAGATGGAGTGCTTAGCGCAGAAGAATTGGCCGACACGGTAATCGAAGCACTGGCTGACGAAAGGTTTCATGTGCTGCCCCATGCCGACGTAGCCGAGTACACCCGCCGCAAAGCAGACGATGTCGACCGGTGGCTAAGCGGTATGCAGCGTTTCCAAACCCGGTTGTTTCCTGAAGGCCCCACCCCAGCAGACTGGCTCTTGGGTTAAACAACGAGAACTCTTCTTTTTCGGTCATTCCCGTTGCCTCACCTTCTAGCCTGATGACGATGCCCACTGCCACCCCCCTTTCTTTTCGCGCCAAAGTTGGTGGCTACATTGCGCTGACCAAACCGCGCATTATTGAACTGCTTTTAATCACCACGGTGCCCACCATGTTTGTGGCTCAACAAGGGGTACCTCCGGTGTGGCTGATGGTGGCCACCGTTTTGGGCGGAGCCCTAGCCGCGGGCGGCGCCAACGCCATAAACATGGTGATCGATCAAGACATAGACAAACTGATGAAACGCACCAGTGGGCGCCCCCTGGTGACCGGGGTGATGACCGGCCGCAATGCGCTGATTTTTGCTTTGACTTTGGAAGTAGCGGCCTTTGTTTGGCTGTGGGCTTTTGCCAACTTGTTGAGCGCAGTCTTAGCTATTTCTGCCACCTTGTTTTATGTGTTCATCTATTCTCTGTGGCTAAAACGCACCTCTACCCACAACATTGTTATTGGCGGAGCCGCCGGGTCGGTGCCGGTTTTAGTGGGCTGGGCCGCGGTAGCCAACTCGTTGAGTTGGGCCCCCATTGTTTTGTTCTTGGTCATCTTTTATTGGACGCCCCCCCATTTTTGGGCCTTGGCCATTAAATACCGCGATGATTACTCTGCGGCTTCGGTACCCATGCTCCCCTCGGTGCGCAGTTTAGAGGTCACCGCTAATCGCATAATCCGTTACACCATTATTCAAGTAGCACTCACCGTGGTTTTTGCTCCGGTAGCTGGCATGGGGTTGCTGTACTTGATGTCGGCCATCGTGTTGGGCGCAGTGTTTACCGCCTACACCTTTATGGTGCGAAAAGAACTTACCGAACGTTCCGCCATGCGGCTTTTTTCGTTCTCTATTACCTATATCACGTTACTTTTTGGGGCCATTACCCTCGATGTGGTGATTCGGTGAAGAGGGATAAAGAGACGATGCGTCGCCCGGTCTTGCTGGACACCTATGGTTTCTTTCTGTGGAGCCGGTCCGGTTCTGCATTGATGGCTTATGGCGGCTACCTTAAGTCAGAGCAAACAAGTGTATGAAGTGGCAATATTTCATCTAACATCTAACATCTAACGGTCTGAGCACGCTCAGACCTGAAAACGACGAATTCTGTTCAGGCCTACCAGAGTGAAGAATTTTTAATGAGCGAAAACACCACGGTTATTGAACGAGCGGTAACCACCACCGACCCGGCTTTGTTGTCGCGGTATTGGATTGGCGCCGCCGGACTTGGACTATTTCTTAGCATCGGGGTGGGCTTTTTAGCCGCCCTCGAACGCCTTGATCTGAGCACGGCCAGCATTTTTGATGGCGCTGACGTGATCTTTCAACTCTGGTCTGCTCACCGCGTGGGCTTGGTGCTGTTGGCGGTATTGCCACTCATCTTAGGTTTGGCCACGGCCGTGGTGCCGCGCCAAGTTGGTGCATCTTCTTTAGTTTTCCCTCGGATGGCCGCCGCTGGTTTTTGGGTATGGCTCTTTGGTGCGGCGATTACCGTGACCGGCTTTGCCGTTGATGGTGGCGTAGGTGCCCCAGGGGCCACTAGCCAAACGCAAGCTGTTGCTATCACCTTGGTAGGCATCATGATGGTGCTCCTTGGTATCGGCGCTACCACCATTTGTGTGCTTACTACCGTGGTTGCTGGGCGCTCTTCGGGTATGTCGCTTGGTGATGTACCGGCATTTAGTTGGTCGATGCTGGTTGCCGGCACCATGTGGATGCTTACTTTGCCTGTTTTGATGGGCAACCTGTTGCTTGTCTATGTCGACCTGCGGGGTCGTTCGGCGGTGCGCTTTGGTGCCGAAGAAGCAATTTGGGAACAACTCTCTTGGGCCTTTACCAATCCACAGGTTTACCTTTGGGCCTTGCCGCTTCTCGGCATAGTGGCCGACATCATTCCGGTATCGGTTAAAGCGAAGTTGAACACCAACCGAATGTTCGGCGCCATATGTTTGCTGGGTTTTGTGGGCTTTGGTGCTTATGCCCAAACTTATTTTGATCTTGGTACCCCGGTGCGCCAAGAAGCTTTTTCGGTAGTGGCGGCGTTTGTGGCCGTACTGGCGATGCTTATGGCCTTAGGCGCATTAGCGGGGTCGTTGCGCAACGGAGCAAAAGAAACAGATGCCTCTTCTGCTACGCCACTAGTTCTTGCCATGCTGTCTTTGCTGCTTTTGCTGGTGGGCACTGTAGTTGGCGCCTTAAATGCTGTTGAATCGCTTGATTTGGCTGGGACTTCAGCAATCGGTGCTCAAATGATCTTCACCCTGGCCGCCATGCTGGTCGGGATGGTGGCAGGGTTGTCTTGGTGGGGCGACTTGGTGGCTGGACGAGCCACCCCACAGCGCCCATTGCTTATTACTGGACTGCTCCTCACTTTGGGCTTAGGCCTCGTTGGCGTGGCTGACCTAATTAACGGGTTTAACGGGTTGAATGACTTCACCGGTGCAGTATTGAGCGAAGCCGGAAACTCTGGTTCGGCGGTAGATACTTTGAACCTGATCGTGGTGATTGGTCTCGGTATGGCCTTAGTTGGAGCATTGAATGGCATGATTTCTGGTTGCCAGCATCTTCGCTCGAGCGAACCAGCAGTAGCTAACCCCTGGGGTGGAACAACCCTTGAATGGTCCGACAACGAGGGGAGCGCCTGATGATTACCACTGCGCCGGTTGCCCCGGCTAACCGCCCTCGTACCTTGATGGTGGGCACCATGTTTGCCACCTCGGCGGCCTTAATGTTCTTTGGCGGCTTGTTCTCCATTTACCTCTCGGTACGTTCTGACACGCTGGCTTGGGGCGCTGAATGGTTCCCGGAGGGGGCTATTTCTTTGCTCCCAGGCGGCATGAACATGGCCACCATGGCGCTTTCTGCCGTCACTATGGCTTGGGCGGTTTATTCGATCCTCAACAATGATCGTGTTCATGCCTATTTAGCGATTTTGGTCACTGGTATTTTGGGTGTAGCGGTTATCAACCAAACAGCCTTTTACTTTATGGACATCGCCATCCCGGTTGACTACAACGAGGCGGCGGTGCTCTTTTACGTCATCATTGGTGCTCATCTGGTAATGGTGGGCTTAGGGGTGTTTTGGTTAGGGCTTCTTTTGCTCCGCACCTTGGGTGGTCAAGACACCGCACAGCATCGTGACTTGGTTTCTTCGGCGGCGCTTTATTGGTACGCCACGGTGGCTGTTTATTCTTTCATCTGGCTATTCATCTACATCGGTAAGTAGGGATTCATCATGCTCACCAAGGGAACTAAATTCTGGCTCGCTCTCTGCTTGGCAGCCATGGTGGCGGCCGCTTTCGCTGGCTACACCACCGGAGGCGACGAAACTGGCCCGCTTACCTTGGGCTGGAAGGGCGCCGTCGGCAACCATATTGTTTACGGCACGTTGATGATGATGTCAGCGGCTACGGGGTTGTTGGCCATGCTTGCTTCGGCCTTTCGTGATGCCGACGCCGACGCAGTTGCTCAACTACTTGAAACCGAAGACGCCCCGGATGCACAAATAAAAACCGGCCCTTCGGTGTGGCCAGTTATTGGGGCCGCTGGTTTTGCCGTGATGATGCTTGGTTTGGTGCTTCACCCAGCAGTGTTTGTGGCCGGCTTATTGATTGTGGTGGCCATGGGCATTGAGTGGACCATGACCAACTGGTCTGAGAAACTTACGGGTGACCCGGTACGTAACCGTGAAATGCGCGAAAACTTGTTGCGTCCCATTGAAATTCCTTTGCTGTCCTTGGTGGGCATCGGGGTGTTGGTGCTTGCGGTTTCTCGAATTCTTCTTGCCTCTTCAGTAAACGGGGCCGTAATTGTGGCCACGGTGGTTGGAGTAGGAATTTTTGCGCTGGCTTTCTTTGTCAGCACTCGGCCAACCTTGCCGCGAGCCTTGCTGCAGGGCGTCTTGGCTTTGGGGTTTGTGGCAATAATCGTGGGCGGCATTGTTGCTGCTGCTAACGGAGAACGCGAGTTTCACCAAAAAGGTGGAACTTCAAATGACACTCTTGTGGAGACGGACCATTGATTTTTAACCGAATGCGCTCATGGCGAGGCCTTGTAGGTCTGTCGGCTTTGTTGACGGTTACTGGCTGTGCGGCCGATGCCGAACTAGACACCATGAACCCTCAGGGCCCTTTGGCTCAAGAGATTGACAACCTTTTACAGCCAGTGCTTATTTTGGCTTACGTAGTTTTTGCTTTGGTTTTGGGAGCCACCTTTCTTATCTGGTGGAAGTTTCGCGATAATCACGAAGATGAAGAGTTTCCAAAGCAGGTTCACGGAAACACCAAACTTGAGTTGCTGTGGACAGCAGCCCCAACCGTTGTTTTGGCGGTTCTTTCAGTCTTTACCTTGATTGTTTTGGCCAGCCTTAACGATCGAGAAGATAACGCAATCTCTCTACAAGTTGATGGAGAGTCAGTTACTTGGGAGCCTGAAGTTGTGGTGGTTGGCCAACAATGGTGGTGGGAGTTCCGCTACTACTTGCATGGCCTCGATGGGGTTGACCTCAGCGATGCCCGAAACTTGCCTCCCGCAGACATCGTTACTTCCAGCCAGATGATTATCCCCATTGGCCAAGAAATTGAACTTTCAGCTACCAGCCGAGATGTCATCCATAGCTTCTGGATTCCCGCCCTCAATGGTAAACGTGATGTGGCGCCCGGCCGAGTGCACCCATGGAAACTTGAAGCCGACAACCCGGGCGTTTACTTCGGGCAATGCACCGAATTCTGCGGCTTGTCTCACTCCCGCATGCAGATGCAGGTAGTAGCTATGACCCCAGAAGATTTCCAATCCTGGATTACTGAGCAACTTGCTAACCCTGCGGCACCAACAGATGAAGCTGCTTTGCGGGGCCAAGCGGTGTTTGAAATCCAGTGCACCCGCTGCCACGTGGTGAACAGTATCAATGGTGAGACCAGCACCGGGGCCGACTTGGTTTCGAACGCCGCACCAAACCTGACGCATTTCATGAGCCGTACCACCTACGCCGGCGGTATTTTTAATCTCTACGAGCCGGACGGAAGTTTGGACCGCACCCAACTTGAAGCGTGGTTGCGTAATGCTCCTGAAGAGAAACCTGCGTACGCCCAAGGACGCCGCGGTATGCCGGCCATGGGTTTAAGCGAAGACGAAATTGATGACTTAGTGGCCTATTTGACCACCCTGGGTACTTCACCCGGATTAAGCATTATTGAAGCCACGGAGGTTGAATAATGACCGACACTGCTGTTGAAACAACCCGCCCTATTGGCGTTTACACCCGGCCGAAAGGTGGCGGGGGTTGGCGTGACTGGGTAACTACGGTTGACCACAAAAAAATCGGCATCCTTTACGGGGCCACTGCTTTAGTTTTCTTTGTGGTGGGCGGCTGTGAAGCACTGCTTATCCGCTTGCAACTCGCTACCCCCAACGGCACTATTTTGGGTGCCGACACCTACAACCAGGTGTTCACCATGCACGGGGTGACCATGATCTTCTTGGCTGCCATGCCGCTGGCTGCCGCTTTTGGTAACTATCTGATTCCCTTGCAAATTGGTGCTCGAGACGTGGCGTTCCCTCGGTTGAATGCCTTGAGTTTTTGGGTGTTTTTAGCGGGAGCTATTTTTCTTAACTTGTCTTGGGTATTAGGTGGTGCTCCCGACGGTGGCTGGTTTGGGTATGCCCCCAACAGCGGCATTATCTACTCACCAAGCGTGGGTATGGACTTCTACGCCATTGGTTTGCAAATCACTGGTATCGCTTCGTTGGTCTCGGCTATTAACTTGACCGTGACTATTTTGAACATGCGGGCCCCCGGGATGACGCTTTTCAAAATGCCGGTCTTTACCTGGATGATGTTGGTGGTGCAGTTGCTGCTGGTCTTCGCCATGCCGGTTATTGCCGTGGCGTTGTTCTTGCTTATTTTTAGTCGCCAATTTGGGGCAAACTTCTTTAATACCGAGATGGGTGCTGACCCACTGCTTTGGCAGCACCTCTTTTGGATCTTCGGTCACCCGGAGGTTTACATTTTGATTTTGCCTTCTTTCGGCATTATCTCGGAGGTCATCCCGACCTTTAGCCGCAAGCCCATCTTTGGCTACGAGTTCATGGTGTTCTCGGGTATCGCTATTGGTTTCATGGGTTGGGGCGTGTGGGCGCACCACATGTTCGCTTCGGGTATTGGCCCGCTCTCGGTAGCGGCCTTCTCGCTGTCCACCATGTTTATTGCGGTACCTACCGGGGTAAAGATTTTGAACTGGCTGGCCACCATGTGGGGCGGAAAAATTAAATTCACCGCAGCCATGTTGTTTGCCGTGGGCGTTATCAGCATGTTCACCATTGGCGGCCTCTCTGGGGTAACCCACGCTATGTCGCCTGCAGATACCCAACAAACAGACACCTACTACGTCGTGGCTCACTTCCATTACGTGATCTTCGGTGGCATCATCTTCGGGTTGTTCTCTGGTTTCTATTTCTGGTGGCCCAAAGTGTTTGGCCACATGCTCAGTGAAAAATTGGGCAAGATCAACTTTTGGGTCATGCTGGTGGGTTTCAACATGACCTTCGGCCCGATGCATACGCTGGGCTTGCAGGGCATGTCTCGCCGCATCGATACCTACAGCCCAGGCTTTGGTTTTGAACTGTGGAACATGGTGGCCTCCATTGGCTCGTTCATCATCGCTACTAGCGTGCTGATCTTTGTCATCAACGTGATTGTTTCCGCAGTCAAAGCTAAAGGCCAACCGCATTGTGGCCCTGACCCATGGGACGCCCGCAGCCTTGAGTGGATGACCCCGAACCCTACGCCGGAACACAACTTTGATGAAGTTCCTGTTGTGGAAAGCCTGGATGAATTCTGGCACCGTAAGTACGGCACCGACGAAGAGGGCCGCATTGTGCGGGTAGCTACTGCGGAGGAAGTTTGTCAAGATGGTTCAGCGACCGGTGTGCACCTTCCTTCACCTTCTTATTGGCCGCTGGTATTTTCCGCTGGGCTGCCTTTGGTAGGGCTCGGCCTTATTTTCAGCCTTTGGCTGACTATCCCGGGTGGCATCATGATGGTGGGTTCGCTCTTCGCCTGGGTGTTCGAACCGGTTGATGATCCCGATGGCCCACATGGCCATCACGACGATTCTGAAGAAACCGCTACTGAGGAGGCCCCCGTTGTCTGAGGCAGCCACTACCGAACATCCCACCAACACGGGGATTAGCCACAACAAGTTGGCTATGTGGGTCTTCTTGGGCTCTGAATGCTTGCTCTTTGGTGCTCTTATCTCTACTTATTTGTTGTACCGCAACGAGTTTCATACTGGCCCAGCGCCCGGCGATATTTTTGATATTCCCTTCACCTCGGTGAGTTCATTCGTATTGTTAATGAGTTCGCTGACCATGGTGTTGGCTTTGTCGGCCTTAAAGCGCGGCGATATTCGCAACAACCGTTTATGGTTGTTGACCACCGCTCTGCTGGGTGCCTTGTTTATCGGCGGCCAGGTTTACGAGTTCACCTCTTTTGTGCGTGAAGGCTTGGGTTTCACCACCAGCCCCTTCTCGTCGGCTTTCTTTACCTTGACTGGTTTCCACGGGATACACGTCAGTTTGGGCATCGTTATGTTGATGTCACTGCTGATTTCATCGCTACGAGGAAACTTGAAAGAAAAGAATTCCGAAACAGTCGAGATCGTCGGTCTCTACTGGCACTTTGTTGACGTGGTGTGGATCTTTATCTTCACCGTTATTTACTTGGTTCCGAACCCCACCAGTTGATCGGAAAATTATGAACACTTCAGAAACAGCAGTGACTACCGAGGCAGCCCACGACGATCACGACCACCCATCAGACGCTAAGTACATTCAGATTGCGTTGTTGCTGGGGATAATTACCGCCGCTGAGGTGGCCACCTATTTCGTGGATATTGGCGTGGCGCTTATCCCGGTATTGATGATCATGATGGTGGTGAAGTTCTTCTACGTCGCCTCTTGGTTCATGCATCTGCGTTTTGATAGCCCTTTGTTTACCAAGTTTTTTGTGGCCGGCCTTATTTTGGCTACCACGGTCTACCTGGTGTTTTTGACGGTCTTTGAGTTTTGGTCTAAGGGCTAGCGTGCCTTTTGCTCCGGCCTTCGGTGAAGGCAGGGAGGGCTCTTTATGTTGAATCTTTTGGCGGTGGCCGATGACCCTTGGCGATGGGAACCGCACCCTGAAGTCTGGTTCTTAATAGGGGCCATCATCATGTTGGGGGTGTGGGCTACCCGTATCGGCCCCCGGGTGCTTCCGCCCGGTACCCCGGTGGCTACTACCAAGCAGAAATGGTCGTTTGTGGTGGCCACTTTGTTGCTCTATGCGGTGGCCGATTGGCCGGTCCATGACATTGCTGAGGAGCACCTTTACTTGGTGCACATGATTCAGCACATGGTGATTACTCTGATCGCTCCGCCGTTGTTTCTCTTGGCGATGCCAGTGTGGCTGGCTCGCTTGATTATTTTGGATGGCGGGTGGGGTTCTCGCCTGATTCGCAAACTAAGCCACCCCGTGGTGGCGGCGGTCATTTTTAATGCGTTAGCCGCCATTACTCATTGGAGTGGCATGGTGCAACTGTCGTTCGATAGCGGCATGTTCCACTATTCCTTGCATTTAGTGCTTTTCGTTTCGGCGTTGTTGATGTGGCTGCCGGTGGTTTCACCCTTGCCTGAACTTCGGCTTTCTCCGCCGGGGCAAATGCTTTATTTGTTTTTGAATTCGGTGATACCTACGATTCCGGCCGCTTGGCTTACTTTTGCCGAAGGCACGGTCTACAAGCACTACGACAATGGTTACGAACTTTGGGGCATTTCGGTGGTCAGCGATCAGCAAGCTGCGGGGGTCATTATGAAAATTGTTGGCGGCTTCTACCTGTGGGGAATTATTTTGGTCAAGTTTTATCGGTATACGGCCAGCATTCGCGATGATGAACAGCGACTCCGGCCGGCTGCGGGACGCTAGGTTCTTACTGTGATCGACATAAAAGCACTACGAGCCGACCCCGAGGGGGTTATTGCTGCCATAGGTCGTCGTGGTGGTGATAGAGATGCCCTAGACCAAGTGGTGTCTCTGGATGCTCAACAGCGGGTGTTGGCTGCGCAACGAGATGATGTGCGCAGCGAGATAAAGGTACTTTCTCAGCAAGTGGGGGCGTTGCATCGCGACGGTAAAGCTGATGAGGCGGGGGAACTTCAAGAACAAAGCCGGCAACTGGGCGCTACGGAGGATTCTTTGGCGACCGAGGCAGATGAGTTAGCGGTGCAGGTACGGGAGTTGCTGCTGGGTATTCCGAATGTTCCGGCCGATGAATGCCCCGACGGTGCGGGCGAGCAAGACAACGTCATTATGCGTTACGAAAATTTTGATGCCGAGGCTTACGGTGAGCATCAGCGAGTTCCTCACTGGGAAATTGGCGAAGAGCTTGGTTTGTTAGATGTAGAGCGAGGCACCAAACTTTCTGGCTCCATGTTTGTTATGTACACCGGGTGGGGAGCCACCTTGTGTCGGGCGTTGATCCAATACGGGTTGGACCGTAACGCTGATGCTTATAAAGAAATGCGCCCACCGACTCTGGTAAAAACCGAGACCATGGTGTCTACTGGCCATTTGCCGAAGTTTGCTGACGATGCTTACCATTTAGAGCGTGATGATTTGTGGGCTATCCCTACCGCTGAGGTGCCGTTGACTTCGCTGGCTCGTGATGAGGTTTTGAACGAAGCCGATCTGCCGATGAAACTTATGGCCCATACTTCGTGTTTTCGCCGCGAGGCTGGTTCGGCGGGCCGTGATACTCGTGGCTTGTTGCGGGTTCATGAGTTCGACAAGGTCGAGTTGCTGGCTTACGCCACGCC
>JAPKBH010000002.1 GCA_028823445.1 Acidimicrobiales bacterium
ATCCGGGTTAACCCAGCACCTTAAACACCGAACCTGGGGTCTGATCCCAGGTTCGTTTTGGGCATGTTTGTAGGTGGTTATTCGGGGGAGGCGTAGTCGGTGGGGGTGGCTTCGGGGCTGTCTGGGGCTTGGTTGGTGGCCCAGCGCAAATCTTCAAGAAACTCCTCGACGACCGCTTGGTTTCCGGCGCTTACCGTGAGATGTAGCGAATCAGGTGGGCCCTGACTATCGATGTGCCACCCACGATCACCAAGCAGCGCACCCACCGAAAGAACGTTCAACCCATCGCCCGTTATTGCGAGAAGATGATGGGTGGAGTTACCCAGCAAAGCGATGCCTTCAATGGCATGCACCGCCTCGCGAATCTGATCGGCGGTTTCCAGCGTGGAACGCACCAGTCGCCGGTAGCCCTCCTCGCCTAGAAAAGACATCACCGCCCATGCCGCAGCCATCGGAAGACCCGACCGAGTGCCCTGCAGGTTGGGTGTTCCATAACGACCACCTAACCAGTCGTCAAACATAAAAACCTGGTAACGCCGGAGCTCTTTGTTGGCGTGAAGCAAAACTGAGACTCCTTTTGGGGCGTAACCCAATTTGTGAATATCCGCAGAAATTGAGGTCACCCCCGGCACTCGAAAATCCCAAAGAGGAGATGGCCAACCTTCCTTTGCGGCGAAAGGCAACACAAAGCCGCCCATACAAGCATCAACATGGCAGTTGGCGTCAACGGTGGCCGCCAAAGCTGCTATCTCAGCCACCGGGTCAACCACCCCCTGCGGGTATTGCGGAGCCGAAGCCACCACCAAAGCAGTGTTCGGCCCAACCTGAGTAGCCATGGCCACGGGGTCGGCAGTCCAATCAGCAGTAACCGGAGTGCTCCGAACGGTCAACCCAAAAAGATGAGCTGCCTTATGGAAAGCCGCATGAGCGTTCTCGGCCAAAACGATTTCAGGTTGGGTAATACCCCGCTCAATACGGGCACGTTCCCGAGCCGCTTTGACAGCCATCAAAATGCTTTCGGTACCCCCACTGGTTACGAAACCAGCGGCCTGAGGGCCGTTGAGCATGCTGGATGTCCACTGACAGAGATCAGCTTGCAGCCCGGCCAGCGAAGGAAAGGCCGCCGGATTCAGCGCATTGTCGTGCAAAAATAATCGAGCAGCCTGGTCGGCGACCTCTCTTACCTCAGGGCCTCCATCGAAAACCAACCCGAAGGTGCGGCCTTGTTGCCACTGCACATCGTTGCGTTTGCTGGCTTCCAAAGCAGTCAGAACTTGTTCAGCGGGTAGGCCATGAAGAGGCATGCGAGGTTCGGTCATGGCCGAAGCCTAGGTTCAAGACCATGCATGGGAAAAATCGGCTCAAAATTTGGATGACCTTGATGGTGCTTGCTGTGTCCTGTGGGTCAACGCCGGTGGTGCTTCCGGCCGCCACTACTTCTCCTGAAACCACGACCACTACGACTACCACCACGACCACCACGACCACCACGTCAACCACCACGACTACTACCACCACGACGACTACTACCACCACCTTGCCGCCGCCCCGCGAAGCCACCTTGCTCTTTACCGGCGACATTATTCCCCACTCTCCGGTAGTGCGGGCGGCCGCAATTGCTGCCGAAGGCACCGACCGGGCCCACGACTTTCGCCCACTTTTTGCTGAGGTAACCGAGCGCATTGCCGCCGCAGATCTCGCCATCTGTCACCTCGAGACGCCGCTGACTAAAGACCTCAACGACCTGTCGGGTTACCCCCGTTTCAACGCACCGGTTTCGCTGGCCGACGACCTGGTGGACATCGGCTACGACGCTTGTTCCACGGCATCAAACCACGTGCTGGACCAATGGCTAAGCGGAGCAGAAACCACCGCCCAAGCCTTCATAGATGCCGGTCTTGGCCAAACCGGTATCTCGGTAACCGAACGAGACGCCTATTCGCCGGTCACCTATGACGCCAACGGTATTTCCGTGGGCCACGTTTCGGCATCCTTTGGGTTTAACGGCATGCCGGTACCGGCAGACACTCCGTGGTTGGTGCTGGATCTCGAGGTCGACGCATTGCTGGCCGCCGCCCGTCGAACCCGGGCCGTTGGTGCAGAGTTTGTGGTGCTGAGTTTGCATTGGGGCATCGAGTACCGCACCGCACCGACCGAAGTCCAACGTCAGTTGGCCGAGACATTACTGAGCGACCCTGATGTTGACTTGATCATTGGCCATCACGCTCATGTGGTGCAGTCGGTAGGCATGGTGGGCGACGAGTACGTGGTGTACGGCTTAGGAAATTTCTTATCTAACCAGTCGGCCGCGTGCTGCGCCGTGGGTACCCAAGACGGGGTCATAGTTGTCGTGAATTTGTTAGAAACCGCAGACGGAGTTAAGGCACAAGAAGTGGCGGTGACCCCCACGCGGGTTGCTCGCAGCGATGGGTACCGCATCCGAGAAGTGGGGGCCTCGCTTAGCGAAAACCCTGACTCAACAGAATTGCAAAACTCGTGGGCCCGCACGATAGATCGGCTCGGCGCAGAAGATCTTGGGGAGCGAGCTCCGGTGGAAACTTGTGGCGCCTTGACCTGTTAGTTAGCAGATGTGTGCGGTGTCGCTAACCCATTCGCTGGTGCGGCCTTCGTCGTCGATATAGCGAACCCCGACCGTGTAGAGATGCCCGCAGGCCAAGTTATGAAAACCGTGGGTTAGTTGTGGAGGGGTTTGCACTGCGGTGATTACCCAGGGGCCTCCGTCGTCTTGGATCCCTACTTCGTACCCGCCGGGAGGAAGCGGTGTGGGGGGAGCCCAAGCGATCCAAATGGCTTGCCCGCCTGGGTCGACGTTGAAATTGTTGGGTGTTGGCACTGGCGGCAACGTGGTTGTGGTGGTGGTTTCTGGTGGCGCTTCGGTGGTGGGGGGCACGGTGGGTTCTGGCGCCACAGTGGTTTCGGTGACGGGAGGAACGGTCGTTTCGGTAGGTACCACGGTGGTGGTTGGGGGAGTCATCACGGTTGTTGTCGGGGCTACAGATGTCGTAGGTGGCGCCGTCGGAGCAGGGACAACCTGGGTGATGATCTCTTGACCGCCGCCGTTTGGTTTCAACGTCGAGGAACTATCCAATATGGCTTGGTTCTCGCTGCCTTGGATTACCGTCACCCCGGCCAAGATGAGCCCACCGACGACCACCACAGAAAGTCCAAAGCGGCGTACGTTGCGAAAGCGGCTGGCCATGTTGTTTGTGTCATGAGTTGAAGATGCCTCATCAGACGTGTCTGCGCTGTTGGTTTGCTCAACCGCATACCAGTCTTCCAACGGCTCGGGAAAACCATCTTCGCCCCACTGGTATTCGCTGGCGTGGGCGGTTTCGACCCAGGAACCAGCAGATTCCAGAATGGCTTGGCGTAGACCCAAGGGGGCAGCCAACACGGGGGCAACCCCGTACAGAGCCAAAGGAGAAACCAGTTTGCGGCGGCGTTGATCGCAGTCGTCGCATTGGGTGAGGTGGCGGCTGACTCGTTTGCGTACCGGAATAGAGAAGGTGCCGTCCCAGTCGCTTAACAAGCGTTCAAGGTCGTCACACATGTTACGGGCTTGGCGGGCCACCAACAGGGCACCTAAAGATTTTTCTACCCGTTCGCGCATGCGCTTGACCAATACGTAACTGTGGTCGACGGAAACCCCTACCGCGTCGGCCAGTTCGGCGCCTTCCAGGCCGGACCGTACGTTGAGTTCAAGCAGCAAACGGTCGCGTTCGTCGAGACCAACGGCGGCTTCCCACACCAGGCCTTGCAACTCGGCGGTTTCTAAAGTGGCTTCCACGGCGTCGGCGGCGGTAGCGGTTTCCAGTATCGCTTCGTCATCGACTGGGCGGGTGCGTGAGGTGTCTCTGAAACCTTTCATGACTTCGTTCCGGGCGATAGCAAAGAGCCAAGATTTGAGGCGGCTGGGGTCACGAAGTTGGCCAATGCGTTCAAAGGCCAGCAAAAAGGTTTGTTGGGTGGCGTCGGCTGCTTGGTCGGCGTTGCGGCAAACCCCGTGACAGAAGTTATGCAGGTGGTCGCCGTAGCGGTCGTAAATATCGGCCAGGGCTTGTGCGTCGCCGCCGGCCAGGGCGACGGCCAGTTCGGCGTCAGTGGACATAGGCCCAAATGATGGCACATGACCGGTCACCAAAGCGAAGAGGCCACCCAAGTGGCCGGAAAGTACAGTAAAAACATGGGGTGGTCTCCTTTGGTTCGGTCCAACCTGGTGGCTGGACTGTTATGGAGATGACCTGCGGGCGGTTTTCTAACACTCTCGCAATCTCTTTATCGAGCAGCGTCTAATACTTGGCTGGGGGTCGCCCAGCGAGCGGTGCTGTTGTCTACTAGGTGGCTTACTGAAGAAACAAGTGCAGTGGTAAAACCCTCGGGAGGGGCAGTTCCGATGCTCCAACTTGTTGAAAAAACACAGCACGGGTCACCGATTGCCGATTCAAGAGTGGCGTACTCCTCGGCGAGGCGAGCAAACTCTGTGATGTCGTCAGCATCGGCTTGGCATTGGCCGCTTTCGGTGAGTTCCCTTTCGGCGAGACAAGGGAGCGAAGCTCCGGACTCGCCGATGACCATAAGTAGTTGTCCGGATGGATCGGGGGTTACCCAAGATTGTGTTTGGCTGGTGAACCAAGGGGTTGCCCGGGTGGCGAGGTCAAAGGGAGGCCGCCCGTGACATGCGCTGGGGTTGGGGCAGGCGGTGGGGTCAAAGCCGGGCGGTTGAAGGCTTGGGTCGAGAGCAGTGAGGCAGTACTCCACGGCGCCAGTGGTTAAGGAAAATCCGGCGGCTATGGCTGCTTCTACAAATGGGCCGCGGCTGCAGATGCCGGAGACGAGTACCGGGTCAGATCCTAAAGAGGAGACTTGACGATATTTGGCGGTGAGTTGTTCGGTGAGGGTGAAGAGGCTGGGGCTACCTCGTCCCCCCACGTCGGCGTGGACTTCCACGGCGTGGCCTAAGGACAAGAGTTCGCTGACTACGGGTGGGGCGCCGGGGGACAGAGCAAAGGTAGAGGAAAGTTCAAAAGAAAAAACAGCCTGCTGGTCGGCAGCGTGGCGAGCCGTTTCCAAAATAAGGTCGGCGTGGTGGTTAAATTTTGCGGGGTCTTCGTTTTCATCTTCCCAGCCTTCAACGTGGATGGAAACCAGCAATAAGAGCGGTTGCTCTGTTGAGATGGCCATTGTGGTGGTCGGTGATGAAAGCGTGGTGGATGAAGCGCAGGCCACGGAGAAGACTAGACAAGTCAAGAAGACGGCAGGAAAGAATCTCACGAGAGTATTTTAGGGCGCCGAGCGTAGGGAACGGGTGCCCGCTAAGTTTGCTTGGCATGTGGGGCAAACGGACCCTTGGGGTCTTGACCGTGGTGTTGGCAGTGCTTGCTGCTGGTCTGGTGGCGTCGGCTGCCCCGGGTGATTTAGATACATCGTTTTCTGCCGATGGGGTGGTGACCACCAGCGTGGAAAGCGGTGGCTTGGGTCAATCCGTGGCGGTGCAGTCAGACGGCAAGGTTGTGGTGGCGGGTTACGCCTTGGTGGGCGGCAACTATGACGTAGCGGTGGTGCGTTACACCAGTTCCGGCGCACTAGACAGCACCTTCGGCACCGGAGGAATAGTCACAGTTGACGTTGATTCAAAGACCGATAAAGGCTATGGAGTGGCGATTCAGTCCGACGGAAAAATTGTGGTAGTCGGGGAGAGCGCTACAGACCCTATGGGGTTCAGTTACGATTTTCTGGCGATCCGCTTGTCAAGTTCAGGATCTCTGGATTCGACTTTTGGCACAGCAGGGATTACAACGATCGCTCTTGGGCCGAGTAGTGATTACGCTCGCTCGGTTGTAATAGATTCTTCCGGCCGAGCAGTGATCGGGGGGTATGCATCAAATGGTGTGGATTGGGATTTTGGAATAGCGCGGTTAACCACTTCGGGAGGTCTCGATTCGGCGTTTAATGGAGGAACGGTTCTGGTTCCGTTCGGAAGCAATGACTATGCCTATGGCATGGTGTTGGCTTCGGATGGTGACGTTATTTTGGCCGGTACCAGCGGTGGCGATTTTGCGGTGGCTCGGCTCACCAGCAGCGGGGTATTAGACACCGCGTTTAGCGGCGACGGCCGAGCAACTGTTGATGTGGGAGCCGGTGACGATACGGCAAGAGCCGCCGCACTGGCCACCGACGGAGACATCATTTTGGCGGGGTTTAGCGGGGGAGACGTCGCAGTGGTTCGTCTCACCTCCGGTGGCTCGCTTGATGCCACTTTTGCTGGCAGCGGAGCCACCACCTTTGCCGTGGGCGCCGGTAACGATGTGGCCTACGCCGTCGCCGTCACCGCCCGCGGCCGCCTGGTGGTAGCCGGTTCAGCGCACAACGGCACCGACGACGATGTGGCTGTTTTGCGTTTAACTTCCGCTGGCGCTCTCGACACCAACTTCAGCGGAGACGGCAAACTCACCCACGGAGTAAGCGGCAACGATGTGGCTTACGGGGTGGCTACTACCTCTAGCGGGCGCATAGTTATCGGCGGTGAGAGCGCTACCCGGTTTTTAGCGATGGCTTTTGAAGGCGCAACGATTCCTGATGCCCCTACTGGCTTGGCCGCGACCACCGGCGATCAACAAGTCGCCTTGTCGTGGTCGGCGCCTGCTGATGATGGGGGAGCGTCGGTTTCTGGTTATGACGTGGAGGTTTCGAGTGATGCGGGGGCGAGTTGGGTGACGGCGTTGGCGGGGCATGGTTCGGTTTCGGCCGCCGTGACGGGGTTGGCCAATGGGGTGGAGTATGTGTTTCGGGTGGCTGCGGTGAATGCGGCGGGCACCGGCAGCACGTCGGCTACCGCCACCGCCACCCCATACACCGCCCCGCCCACCACTACGGTGCCGACTGCTTCAACCACCACACTGGCCGATCAACCAGCCACCACGACCACTACCCAGCCAGAAGAAGAAAACGAAGAATATGAGCCCCAAGATGGAGGAATTGCCCCAAACCCGGTTTGGGTCGGTTGATTAGCTACTGGGGCATCTATGATCAAAAGGCGTCCCGACTCCTCAGACAAAAGGTTCAACACTCAATGGAACAGATCACCCAAAAGAAGCTTTACTTAGTTTCCGGCCGAGTTAGCGAACCGCTAGCTCGCGAAGTGGCTGGCCTCATGGATGAAGAACTTGGCGAACCCAACCTGGCCGAGTTTTCCAATGGAGAAATTCATTGCAAGTTTTCTGAATCCATCCGAGGCAGCGACGTATTTATTTTGCAAACTCACTGCCACACTGCCGAAAACTCCATTAACGATGCGTTGATGGAACAACTCATCATGGTTGATGCAGCTAAGCGGGCTTCTGCCAAACGCATCACCGTGGTTTGCCCCCATTACGGCTACGCCCGCCAAGACCGCAAATCTTCGGGCCGTGAACCCATCACCGCCAAATTGGTGGCAAACCTTTTCAAAGTTGCCGGGGCCAGTCGCCTTATTGGGGTGGATCTCCACTCAGGGCAAATTCAAGGGTTCTTTGACGGCCCCGTAGACCACCTCACCGCAATGCCGGTGCTTGTCGAACGCCTTAAAGATCTCACCGGCGAAATGGCTATTGTTTCGCCCGATGCGGGCCGAGTAAAAGTCGCCGAAAGGTACGCCATGCAACTGGGCGCTGACCTGGCCATCGTGCACAAACGCCGCAGCCACACCGCATTCAACACCGTGGAAGCTAAAGAAGTAGTCGGTGATGTCGACGGAAAAAACTGTGTAATCGTCGACGACATGATTGACACCGCGGGAACCATTTGTGCTGCCGCTGAACAACTAAAAGAAAAAGGCGCAGAAAAAGTATGGGCGGCCACCACCCATGGAGTTTTCTCTGGGCCCGCTATGGAGCGTTTGAACGACTCAGCTATTGAAAAAGTGTTGGTTACCAATACTTTGCCCATGCCTGAGGGCTACAACACTGACCTGATAGAAGTGCTTTCTATCGCTCCTTTGCTGGCTCGAACCCTGCAAGCGGTCTTCCAAGACACTTCAGTAAGTGAAATATTTGGTGGTGACCACCTTTCCTAAGCCTCAAGAGGGCCGAAACCGGTAAAGCGACCGCTAGTATTCACAGTCGGTTCACCACTTAAAAAGAACCTTCAGAACTGTTCATGGCAACCTGGCCGTGAACGTAATGCGTAGAAAGATTCCTCATGGACGAGATCGTGCTCACCGCGGCCACTGGCCGTACAACTGGTTCCCGCTCTACCCGTCGTTTGCGCGGCGAAGGCTTGGTTCCTGCCGTCCTTTACGGCCTTGACCAAGATCCAGTCTCCGTTTCTGTTATTTGGCCTGAACTCCGTCAAGCGTTGACCACCGAAGCAGGGGTAAACGTGGTGCTCCAACTTGAAGTTGAAGGCGAACGCCACATGAGCATCGTCAAAGACATTCAACGTCACCCAGTGCGTCGCGACGTTGTCCACGTTGATTTCTTGCGCATCGACCCCAACAAGAAGGTCACGGTAAGTGTAAGCATCATCATGACCGGAGAAGCATTAGAAGTTACGCAAGGCAACGGCATGGTTGATCAAAACCTGTTCTCACTTACCGTTGATGCCTCGCCAACCTCTATTCCCAACGAATTAGTGGTAGATATTTCTGCTCTGACCATCGGCGACTCGATTCGGGTAGCCGACATTGCGCTCCCTGCTGGGGTAACCACCGAGGTGGACCCTGAAGAAACTGTGGCCGTGGGTATGATCACCCGCTCTACGTTGGAAGCCATGGCAGATGAAGAAGCAGCTGAAGCGGCTGAAGCAGCCGAAGGCGAAGTAGGGGCTGTGGCCAGTGAAGATGGCGCAGACGCTGAAGGTTCGGCAGGCGCCTCCGACGAGTAATCGTCGGGTGGCCCACCGAGTTACTGATTGAGTACCGTCATGTTTGGGCGGCCCACGAAAAAAAAGTCAGGTGAGCCAGCGGCCTTGCTGGTTATCGGCCTGGGTAACCCGGGCGAAAAATATGCCGGCACCCGCCACAACGTAGGCGCCGAAGTGGTTGCTGAACTGGCCCGGCGTCAAAGCGCTGCTTTGAAATCCGGAAAAGAACAAGCGTTGGTAGCTGAGGTTCGCATAAATCAGCAACGAGTAGCGTTAGCTTTTCCACAAACTTTCATGAACGAATCTGGCCAAGCGGCCCAAAAATTGGTGCGCCGCCATGGCATAGAAGAGCCGCAGAAAATTGTGGTAATTCACGACGAACTTGACCTCCCGGTGGGCAGTCTCAAAGTAAAAGCAGGCGGTGGTTTAGCAGGCCACAATGGGCTGAAATCAATTACGGCGCATCTGCACACCCAAGATTATTTAAGGGTGCGTATCGGTATTGGTCGCCCGCCAGGTCGCCAATCAACCTCCGACCATGTTTTGCGGCGCCCTGGTAAAGCCGAAGGGCAAGAACTGGCCACAATAATTTTAGAAGCCGCTGATGCGGTAGAACTCATTTTGGCCCAAGGCGTAGATGTCGCTATGGGCCAAATAAATACTCGTTCGTGATCCTGCATTCGCTTCCTGAACTGCTGGCCGACGAGCCGGCCTTAATTGAGGTCTTGGGTCGTCGCCATGCATCGTTAGCGGTGCCCGAACCGGCCCGAGCCATTGTGTTGGCCGCCCTGGCTCAACAATCCCAACGCCGGCCTTTGGTGGTGGCGGTGCCCACCGGTACCGAAGCCGATCGGTTAGCTAACGACCTGTCGGCCTTTTTAGGTGCCGAGGCGGTGGTGTCGTTTCCGGCTTGGGAAACTTTGCCTTTTGAACGAGTCAGCCCGGGAGTTGAAACCATGGGCCGCCGGTTACAGGTACTGCACCGGCTTGCCGACCCCGCCAACCGGCCGCAGGTAGTGGTGGCTTCGGGCCGCGCTTTGGTGCAACGGTTGGGCCCGGGAGCGGGCCGTATCGCTCCTTTACGTTTAGGCCCCGGCGATGTGGTCGATCAAAGCATGTTGGTAGCCGATTTGGTGGGCATGGGTTACCGGCGCGAGTACCAAGTTGAGCATCGAGGCGAGATTGCGGTACGGGGGTCCATTGTAGATATTTGGCCTTCTACCACTGATGTGCCGGTACGCATTGACCTTTGGGGAGACGAAATCGATCGCCTAACCGAGTTCGGAGTGGCCGACCAACGGGCCACCATAAGTCGGGCCGAAGTTGAGGTGCTCCCTTGTCGTGAACTTATTCCTGATGCGCAGGTGCGGGCCCGTGCCGAAGAGTTGGTGGCAGAGCAACCTTGGGGACGTGAGCAATGGGACCGCCTGGCCGAGGGCGAACTTTTTGATGGCATGGAGTCGTGGTTGCCGTGGCTCTCTGGCGAGGAAAGAGTGCTCTTCGATTTTGTTGATGACGATGCTCTGGTCGTTGTGGTGGAGCCTCGACGACTGCGTGACCGTATTGTCGACTTGCAAGCCGAAGAAGCGGACTTGGCCAGTACCTTGGCCGCTACATGGGGGGCGGGAGACACCGAGTTTCCACGTTTGCATACCGACTGGGAACGTTTGCTGGTGCACACCGAGGCGCCGCTGTGGACCATGGATGCAGTACCCGATAGTCCGCAGGTGGCCACGGTGGTGGCTTCAGGGTGGAGTCGCACCGCTATACAAGATGACACGATCCCTCGCCGTTTAGCGCATTTGTTGGCCGAGGGGTACCGGGTGCTGGTGGTGGCCGACGGGGCAGGCACTGCTGGTCGTTTGGCCGAACGCCTGACCGCAGACGGTTTGGCGCTAGCTCCTGCGCAAGAGGGCAAAGCGCTGACCAGTGGCGGCCACATCGTGGTGGGTGAACTAGAGCGGGGCTTTGTTTTAGAGGCCTCTCGTTTGGCGGTTATCACCGAAGCGGAAGCCACCGGTCGTCGCCGTACGCACCGGCGGGCTCGTCCTCGTCGCAAAGCAGCGGTCCGCGTTTTTGAAGACCTTTCCCCCGGTGACCATGTGGTACACGAACACCACGGGGTGGCGCGCTTTGCTGGTTTGGTGACCCGCACATTGGGCGGGGTGGAACGCGACTATTTACTTTTGGAGTATCGAGGCGACGACCGCCTGTATTTGCCGACCGACCAGATTGATGCCATTAGGCCATATTCGGGCGGCGATACTCCACGGTTGAGCCGTATGGGGGGCAGCGACTGGGAAAAAGCTCGCTCAAAGGTGCGTTCTGCGGTTTCGGAAATAGCCCAAGAACTGGTTTTGCTTTACCAAAAGCGGGTGACGGCTAAGGGCCGGACCTTTGGGCCGGACACCCCGTGGCAACGCGAACTTGAACAGTCGTTTCCTTTTCAAGAAACACCGGATCAACTCACCGCTATTGAAAGTGTGAAAGAAGATATGGAACGCCCGATCCCCATGGATCGTTTGGTGTGCGGAGATGTAGGTTTTGGCAAAACAGAGATTGCTGTTCGGGCGGTCTTTAAAGCGGTGCAAGATGGCTGCCAGGCGGCGATTTTGGTGCCCACTACGTTGTTGGCACAACAGCACGGGCAAACCTTTGCCGATCGGTTTGCTCCGTATCCGATGCGGGTGGAGGTGCTGAGTCGTTTTCTTTCCGCGGCGGAAGCCCGCAAGGTGGTGGCCGGTCTGGCTGATGGCACAGTAGATGTGGTTATCGGCACCCACCGTTTGTTGTCTAAGGGCGTTACTTTTGATCGTTTGGGTTTGTTGGTGATAGACGAAGAGCAACGTTTTGGGGTGAGTCATAAAGAAGCCATCAAACAGTGGCGCACCGATGTAGATGTGTTGACCCTGACCGCTACCCCGATTCCTCGTACGTTAGAAATGTCGCTAACTGGTATTCGAGATTTGAGTTTGTTGAATACGCCGCCTGCTGATCGTCAGCCCATTTTGACTTTTGTGGGCGAATACGACGAACGGGCGGCTACGGAAGCTATTCGCCGTGAGTTGCTGCGGGAGGGTCAAGTATTTTTTGTGCATAACCGGGTGGCTGATATTGAGCAGATAGCGGGCGGTTTGCAAGAGTTGGTGCCGGAGGCTCGTATTGCGGTGGCCCACGGGCAAATGGATGAGGTGGCGTTAGAGAACGTGGTTTTGGACTTCTGGGACGGCAAGTACGACGTGCTGGTGTGTACCACCATTATTGAGTCGGGGATCGACATGCCGACGGTCAACACGTTGGTGGTGGATCGAGCAGATCTTTTGGGGTTGGGGCAACTGCACCAGTTGCGGGGTCGGGTGGGGCGGGCCGGTCAGCGTGCTTACGCTTACCTTTTTACGCCGCCAGATCGGGTGCTTTCCGAAGAGGCTTATGAGCGTTTGCGCACTATTGGCGAAACCACCGAGTTGGGTTCGGGCTTTCGTATCGCCATGCGTGACCTAGAAATTCGAGGGGCCGGCAACTTGTTGGGCACCGGGCAGAGCGGCCATATCGCGGCCGTCGGGTACGACCTTTATTGCCAGATGGTTACCGAAGCGGTAGCGGAACTGGCTGGGGAGGTTCCTGAAGAGGTAGTGGAGATTCGAGTGGAGATCCCCGTTGACGCGCATTTGCCTAAAGATTATGTGTCTCGTAGTGATCTTCGTTTGGAGGCTTATCGTCGTTTAGTGGCGGCCGGTGCGACTTCTGAGGTAGCCAAGGTCAACGAGGTGCAAGCCGAGTGGGAAGATCGCTACGGCCCGGTACCGCCCCCGGCGGAAGCTTTGTTAGCGGTTGGCCGACTGCGGTCTCAATGTGTGGCTCGTGGCATTACCGAACTCACGGTGGTCAAGGTGCCGGGAGGGGCCGGGTTGGGTGGCCCGGCGTTTATGGCCCGCTGTTCTCCGGTTGTTTTGCCGCTTAGCAAACAAACCAGAATTCAGCGCTTGCATAAAGATGCGATTTATAAGGCTGGCCCCAAGGTTCTACACTTGCCGTTGGCTCGGGTGGCGCCTGGTGCGGCTCCGGCAACTTTGGCGCTTTCAGTATCGGCGTTACTTGAGGATTTGGTGCCGGTGCTTGAACCGGGCACGGAAGCCGTAGCCTCTGAACAATGAGCAACTTTCGTCGTATTTTTATTCTTTTTCTGCTTCCCTTGATGGGTCTGGCGGCTTGCGGGTCGTCTTCGCCGGTGGACCCTCCGGCGGTGGAAGTAGGCCGTTCGTCGTTGAGTCGAGCGGAGTTAACGGCTTGGGTGGTTGAACGTACGGAGAGCGAAGCGTCGGATGTTTCGTTGCCGGCCAATGCGGTGGTTGACGTTGTACAGCAGTACATAGGTTTTGAAGCGTTGATTGACTTATTGACTGATTTTGGTGTGGTGCCCACCGAGGGCGAATTGGCTGATGCCGCCATGGAGTTGTTGGCGGCGGGTATTCCCGATGCTTCTTTATCTATGGAACGCCTGACGATGTGGCAGGCCACGTTGAATATTGCTAACGCCGCTGGCCCGGGTATTGAAGCGGCTTACGACGCTCACGCTGAGTTGTTGGCTCACGAACTTTGCACCAGCCACATTTTGGTTAATGGGCAAAGTGAAGCGAATGAGATCATGGGTTTGTTGTCCGATGGAGCTGATTTTGCTGCGCTGGCACAAGAACGTTCGCAGGACCCTGGTTCGGGTGCTCTCGGTGGTTCTTTAGGCTGTGTCCCTACCGGTGCTTTTGTGGCTGAGTTTGAGCGAGCAGTTCTAGGAGCGTTGGCGCAAGGAGGCGTGGTGCCTAGCGAAACCTTGGTGGGCCCGGTGCCCAGCCAGTTTGGTTTTCACGTCATTCGCATTGATGAGATCAAAGCCGGAGTGGTTCCGGTTTTTGCTGAGGCTGGGCCACAGGCTTTGCCGCAGTTGGTGAGCATGGCCACCATGACCCGTGAAATTAGTATTGATCCGCGTTACGGAACGTGGGACCCAATCTTGGGTCAGGTTTCTCCCCCTGATGGCCCGATAGAAAACTAGTTTTTTGTCGGAAAAAAGAACAGCGTCGGTTGCGCAACTCGTTGAGCTGCTTGACACTTTGCGTAAAGAATGCCCGTGGGATGCTCGACAAACCCATGCTTCGTTGCGTCCCCACTTGTTGGAAGAAACCTACGAAGTGCTTGAAGCGCTCGATAATTTAGACGAAGAAACGGGGGAGGGGGTCGCTGACCTGCAAGAAGAGCTCGGCGATTTGTTGTTCCAAGTGGTTTTTCATGCTCGGGTGGCTCAAGATGCCGGCCGGTTTGACCTGGCCGATGTAGCGAACGGTATTTACGACAAGTTGCGGTTGCGTCATCCTCACGTGTTTGCCCCGGAAGGAGAGGACGTGGTGCAGGTCGATGGCCCCGATGAGGTGATCGCTAACTGGGATCGCATCAAGAAACAGGAAAAAGGCCGGGATTCAGTTTTAGATGGCATTCCGCGAGAATTACCGGCTTTGGCGGGGGCCGCCAAGGTGGCGCGACGGTCGGCGGCTTTGGGGTTTCGCCCTGAAGAGTTGGCGGTGGGGTTAACCGAGGGTCTGGCCACCACTGATGATTTTGGAAAGTTGTTGCTTGCTTTGGTGGTGTGGGGGCAAGGACAAGGCTGGGATGCTGAAGATGTTTTACGGGGCACGGTTGCTGAATATGCCCAAAATGTGCGAGGTGCTGAAGCCGCTGCGACCGCTGATTCACTTGATTTGGCTGATGCCGATGCGGGTACTCGGCAGAAATATTGGGAAAACCAGTAAAATTCGCGCACAGAGCGCGAATAATTCGCGCTAAAAGCGCGAAGTGTCCCCCTCAGCACCCGAACAGAGGGGTAGCGTGACCTGGTAGATCAAGGAGAACTCGTGAGCAATATTAAAGCCGTCCACGGACGCCAAGTCTTGGATTCCCGTGGCAACCCCACCGTAGAAGTCGAGGTCACCCTTGATTCCGGCGCTTTTGGTCGAGCTATCGTGCCCAGCGGTGCCTCAACCGGTCAATTCGAAGCAGTTGAACTCCGCGACGGCGGCCCACTCTGGGCCGGAAAAGGGGTGACCGGCGCTGTCAACAACGTCAATAACGAACTGGCGGCCCTCGTTGCCGGCATGGATGCCAGCCACCAACAGAGCATTGACCAAGCCATGATCGAAGCCGACGGCACCGAAAATAAGGCACGACTAGGCGCTAACGCCATCCTCGGGGTCTCGCTGGCCGTCGCTCGGGCCGCTGCCAAACACAGCAACCAACCCCTTTATCGTTCCATCGGCGGCCAGCAAGCGTGTGTATTGCCGGTGCCCATGCTCAACGTGCTCAACGGCGGTGAACACGCCGACAACAACATTGACCTCCAAGAGTTCATGTTCATGCCGGTCGGCGCCACCAGTTTTTCTGAAGGCCTGCGCTGGGGCGTGGAGTGCTACCACCTTTTGAAAAAAGTTTTGAGCGCGCGAGGCCTCGCTACGGCCATCGGCGACGAAGGCGGGTTCGCCCCGAACCTGGCTTCCAACGAAGAAGCCGTGCAACTGCTACTTGAAGCAATCCAGTTGGCGGGCCTCAAACCCGGCACCGACATGGCTTTAGCCCTCGACGTGGCCTCCACCGAATTCTACGAAAACGGCTCCTACGTGCTGGCCGGAGAAAACCGTACGCTCAACCCCCACGAAATGGCCGACTACCTCGCCGACTTGGCCGACCGTTACCCCATCGTGTCAATAGAAGACGGCATGGCCGAAGACGACTGGGAAGGCTGGGCCACCCACACCCAGACCCTCGGCAACCGCATACAACTGGTAGGCGACGATCTCTTTGTAACCAACGAGCGTCGCCTCCAACAAGGCATAGATAAAAAAATAGCCAACTCAATTCTGGTAAAAGTCAACCAAATCGGCACCCTCACCGAAACCCTGGCCGCCGTGGCCCTCGCCCAAGCCAATGACTTTACTGCCGTCATGTCACACCGTTCAGGCGAAACCGAAGACACCACCATTGCCGACCTGGCCGTAGCCACCAACTGTGGGCAAATCAAAACCGGCGCCCCGGCCCGCAGCGACCGAGTGGCCAAATACAACCAACTGCTGCGTATCGAAGCCGAACTCGGCCACCGAGCCCAATACCAAGGCCGAGCAGCTCTAGCGGGGAGGCAAAACTAATGCGCTCTCGCCTAGGCTCTCTCACCATTTTGTTGGCCTTGGCGGCCTTCGCCGTGTTTACCTTGGGCGGGGTTCCCATTAACGACTGGCTGGACCAACGATCCAGCCATACTGCTTTGGCCGCCCAAGTTGAAGAAATTGAACGCCTCAACCACGAATACGAACTCCGCATCGACGCCCTAAACACTGACCAAGAAATCGAGCGCCGTGCACGCGCCGACTACAACCTAGTGCGTTTCGACGAAGAGGCATACGCCGTATTGCCGCCCCCTCCAGCGGCCCACCGCATACAAGGCGTGTGGCCCTTCGGGACTTAAAAAGCACAGGAATGGCTTTACCCCGAATGCTACGAATCGCTGTTTAAAGACTAAGGTCGCTTTTTGGCAGAGGCTTTTATGTCACACAACTGGTGAGGAAAAACCAATGAGCATTCTAGGCAACCGTGTTTTACGTCGCGAAGACGAAAGTTTCTTAACTGTAGGCGCTACCTACACCGCTGACCTCGTTCATCCATTGTTAGAAAACGCCGCCACGGTTACCTACGTGCGTTCAACCATGGCCCACGCCACCATCAGCGTGGACACCTCTGAAGCCGTCACCATGCCAGGAGTTTTGGCCGTCATGGTGGCCGCCGACCTCGACGGGCCTTCCATTTTGCCCGGAGCAGTGCCCATGTTTCCCGAACCCATGTTGAACCGCCCCATCTTGGCCACCGACACGGTGCGTTTCGTGGGGGAATGTGTAGCGGTCATTGTCAGTGAAACTGCCACCCAAGGAGTGGACGCCGCCGAAGCAGTTTTCGTTGATTACGAGCCTTTGCCGGTAGTGGTGGACATGGAAGAAGCTCTCACCGATGAAGTGGTGGTCTACGCAGAAGTCGGCACCAACCTGGCCATAGATTTTTCGGCCATCGGCATGGCAACCGGCATCACCGACGAAACTTTTTTTGCCAACTGCGACGTGGTAACCAGCGGCCGGGTAGCGCATCAACGTACCGCAGCCGCCCCTCTTGAAGTGCGGTCCACGGCCGCCGCATGGGACGGCGACAAGTTAGTGTTTTGGACCTCCAATCAAGGCCCGCAAGGGGTAAAAGGCGTCCTCGGAACCCTCTACGCAGAAACAGCCACCGGAGGGGTACAAGTGATTGTTCCCGACGTGGGCGGGGGTTTCGGCGCCAAAATAGCCGCTTACCCCGAAGACGTGTTGCTGCCTTGGTTAGCGCAAAAAATTGGCCGCCCCATGCGCTGGTTCGAAACCCGCACCGAAAACATGCAAGCCATGGGGCCAGGGCGAGCCCACGTGCACCGATTCACCTTGGGTGGAAGCGCCGACGGAAACCTCACCCACTACCGCCTTGAAGTACTGGTGGACTCCGGCGCCTATGCCCGTTTAGGGGCTTTTCTTCCCATGTTCACGTTGCCCATGACCACTGGCGTGTACGACATCGCCAGCGTAGAAACCAGTGCGCTAAGCGTCATCACCAACACCACTCCTACCGAGGCGTATCGAGGTGCCGGCCGCCCCGAAGCCACCTTGACCATTGAACGAGCGGTCGAACTTTGGTCTTTCCAAGCAGGACTCGACCCAATAGACGTACGCCGCCGCAATTTTTTGGCCGCCGACTCTTTCCCGGTTACTACCGGGGTAGGGACGGTCTACGACAGTGGAGAATACGAACGCAGTTTGGACCTCGCCCTCGAAGCCGCCGACTACCCAGCTTTGCGTGAGCAACAAGCCCAGCGCCGAGCCGAGGGGGGAGCAAAACAATTGGGCATTGGGGTAGCGACTTATGTGGAGGTCACCGCCGGCCCGGCCCCCGGGGGCAGCGAATACGGAAAAGTAGAAATCACCCCAGAAGGAAAAGCACGGATTTATTCGGGAGCGCTCTCTCATGGGCAAAGTCATATGACCACGTTCTCTATGATCGCCGCCGATCAACTCGGTATCGATATGAACGACATTGAGTTCGTACAAGGAGACACCGATGTGGTCACCCAAGGAGTAGGCACATTTGGTTCACGTTCTACCCAACTGGGTGGGTCGTCTATCCACAAAGCCTCGGGGGCCATTGTTGAACGTGCCCGCTCGATAGCCGCCGACCTTTTGGAAGCTAACGTTGACGACGTGGTGCTCGACAAAGCCGCTGGGCTTTTTCATGTCGCTGGATCACCAGCGGTCAGCCGCACCTGGGCCGACATCGCCGCCGCTACCGATGACCTCAGCGAAGAATCAAAAGAAGATTTACTTTGCAGTTACCCCTTTGGCACCCACGTAGCGGTGGTTGAAGTAGACACCGAAACGGGAGGCGTGACCTTGTTACGCATGATCACCTGCGACGATGCCGGCCGCATAATCAACCCGCTTATTGTGGAAGGGCAACGCCATGGCGGCATCGCCCAAGGGGTGGCCCAAGCCCTTTACGAAGAAGTGGTCTACGACGCCGACGGCAACCTTCAGACCGCCAACTTTGCCGATTACGGGTTTATCTCAGCAGCAGAGTTGCCTTCTTTTGAGTTGGTGCCGCTCGAAACCCCTACTCCCAACAACCCGTTAGGGGTAAAAGGCATCGGCGAATCAGGGGCTATTGGCTCCACCCCGGCCGTGCAGAGCGCCGTAATTGATGCACTGCGCCCCTTGGGAATAACCCATATTGACGTGCCGCTCAGCCCAGAAAAAGTCTGGTCTGCTCTGGCGGTGGCCCAAGAAAGTTAAAGGAACCACATGACAGTCGTAATAGAGGCCCAAGGGCTTGAACGATCCTTCGGCGATCTTAAAGCAGTGGCCGGCATTGACCTGGCGGTAGAAGAAGGCGAAGTCTTTGGTTTTCTCGGCCCCAACGGCGCCGGTAAATCAACGGCCGTGCGCATGTTCACTACCTTGCTGCGCCCCACCGGCGGGATGGCTCGAGTAGCAGGATTTGACGTAGTAAGTCAGGCCGCTGAGGTACGAAAAAACATTGGGGTAGCTTTGCAAGACGCCGCCATAGACCCGTTGATGACTGGCAACGAGTTGGTGCGTCTACAAGCGGTACTGCACGGCATCGCCCGCCCAGAAGCAAAAAAACGAGGTGGCGAACTCTTGGAACGTGTCGGCCTCACCGCGGCCGCTGACCGTCGGGTCGGTACTTATTCCGGTGGTATGCGCCGACGTTTAGATCTGGCCCTCTCGCTCATCCATGAACCACACGTGCTTTTTCTGGATGAACCGACCACCGGTTTAGACCCCACCAGTCGTCTGGCCTTATGGGAAGAGGTACGGCGCCTCAACCAAGACCAAGGCACAACCGTGTTTTTGACCACCCAGTATCTTGAAGAAGCCGATGAACTGGCGGGCCGAATCGCCATCATCGATGAGGGCCGATTGGTTCGTGAAGGCACCCCGGCTGAACTTAAAGCTTCGGTGGGGGCACCCACCTTGCGCATCGACATTGACCCCGAACACGTTGATCAAGCCCAATCGGTGCTGAGCCGCTTTGGCATTGACCGGCCAGCCAGAAACGGGCGAGTAGCGGTAGGCCTCGATGGCGGGGTAGCCAAGGTGGCCGAAGTCGTGCAATCTTTAGAATCGGCCGGGGTTGAAGTGCTTCACCTCGAATTGGATGCCCCGAGTTTGGATGATGTGTTTGCCGAAGCCACCGGGCGCCGCTTAGAGGGAGCCACCCAGCATCATGAGTAGCGGCTTAGGTGGCCTGCGCTTAGCGGGTACACAAACTTTAGCCCTGGCGAGACGGTCGTTAAACAACGAGCGTCGCCAGCTGGTATCCATCATGCCGGGGTTGGTTTTCCCCCTGATGATGGCCGCCGTTTATTCTCAACAGTTTGGCCGGGCGCTGGCTTTGCCGGGTTTTCCTGAAGTGGATTCGTTTCTCTCGTTCATTTTGCCGGGGAGCATTATTCAAGCGGTTTCTTTTGGCGGCACCACCGCCGGAACCGAACTTGCCTTAGATATTGAAAATGGTTTCTTTGACCGCTTAATGGCTTCACCGGTGGCTCGGGTGCCGATTTTATTGGGGCGCCTCGGCGGAACTGCCGTGGTGGCCGCCGGAAAAGCCTCGTTCATCGTCGCCGTTTTCCTGATTTTTGGGGTGACCATTAAAGGTGGCATTGCCGGAACGGTCATCATCATTGCTACCGCCGCATTGCTGGTTTTAGCCATTGGCGGATTGGCGCAAATAATGGCCATCCGAACCCAGTCGCAAGAAGCAGTAAGTGCAACTTTTCCGCTTATTTTTGTCAGCATCTTTATGTCTTCAGCCTTTTTTCCGACTGCTTTGATGAGCGGGTGGTATCAAAAGTTGGCCGAAAATAACCCCATTACTTGGACCATTGACCCCGTACGTCGTTTGGTTATTGAAGGCTGGTCGGCCTCGGACGCCTTGCAATCACTTGGGGTGCCCGCTGCGTTAGCGGTGATCACCATCATGGGTGCGGTGCGAACCCTGAATACCAAGCTGAAGGCTGGCTAGCTATGACCATGAACGAATTGTCAGCCTCCACTCGCGTCGCTTGGGCGGTGTGCATACGAGGCATGCAACGCATACGTGCCCGCCCGGTACTGATTATTCCTACGGTGATCATGCCGGTGGTTTTAGTGGTTAGTTTTTCTGGGTCGTTTAGCTCGCTTACCCGTATTGATGGCTACGGAACAGACAACATTTATAACTGGATGGCCCCTTACGCAGCGCTGCAGGGCGCAGTTTTTGCGGGCATCGGCGGGGTGGGTTCGGTGGCCGACGACATAGAGAACGGTTTCTTTGATCGTCTTTTGCTGACCCCCGGAAGTCACTCGGCATTACTGGTCGGCACGGTGGGCTACAGCGCTTTGCGGGCCTTTTTGCCCACCACGGCGGTGTTGTTGATTTCGCTACTTATCGGCGGGTTGACCATCCCCGGGGGTTTGTTGGGTTTGATAACCCTTTATCTCGCTGCTGCTTCTATGGCCATGGTTTTCTGTTTGACCGGTTTGGTCATTGTTTACAAACTTAAAAGTCACCGCTCGCTTATGTTGGTTCAGGTGCTGGCCTTCGGTGCTTTGTTTATTTCGGTGGGTCAAGTACCACTTTCTTTTATGCAGGGTTGGTTGCATACGGCGGCCCGTCTAAACCCGGTATCCAATGTTTTAGAACTGGCTCGCCAAGGGTTTTTAGGTCAAGTGGCCTGGCAAACCACCTGGCCTGGTCTGGTTGCTTTGGCGGCCATGATCACCGTGACGGGCTTTTTTGCCCGCCGTGGTTTGTATCGGTTGACCCCATGAGAGACTCCATGTCTGTCGGGTGTGTCGGTCAGGGTTTTCAACGACTAAAGTCTCAAAACAGAGTTGACGTCAGGTCAACGCAAAATATTCAGGAGGCACGCCCGTGCAGGTGTCAATAACCATCAACGGAAATCTGGTTTCTCACGACGTGGAACCCCGCACGCTTCTGGTGCACTTCATACGTGAACAAGCTGAACTAACCGGCACCAACGTGGGCTGTGATTCGTCATCGTGTGGCGCTTGCACCATCCACGTCAACGGTGAAGCGGTGAAGTCGTGCACCATGTTGGCCGTACAAGCCGACGGGCAAGAAGTCACCACCATCGAAGGTTTGGCCGACGGCGACACCTTGCACCCCATGCAGCAGGCCTTTCACGAGTGTCACGCCCTGCAATGCGGTTACTGCACCCCGGGCATGGTCATGGCTGCCGTTTCACTGCTAGACGAAAAGCCCGATGCGAACGAAGCCGAAGTGCGCGAAGGTCTTGAAGGCAACCTGTGCCGTTGCACCGGATACCACAACATTGTTAAAGCAGTACTGCAAGCCGGAGGTGCACAATGATCCCCGCCGCTTTTGATTACGTTTTGGCCGAATCAGCAGAAAACGCTTTGGCTTTATTAACTGAACACGGTGACGAAGCCAAATTGTTGGCCGGCGGGCATTCGTTGCTTCCGTTGATGAAATATCGTTTGGCGGCTCCTGGGGTGCTTATTGATATTGGGCGTCTCGATGACCTTTCTTACGTGCGTGACGAGGGCGACGAGTTGGCCATCGGGGCGTTAACCAAACACCGTGAGGTTGAAACCAACCCGTTGATTACTTCCCAAGTTGGTTTGCTGGCCGCCGCTACGGCCCAAGTTGGTGACCCGCAGGTACGCCACCGGGGCACGCTAGGTGGTGCGTTAGCCCACGGCGACCCGGCTTCTGATTTGCCCGCGGCTTTGATCGCTTTGCGGGGCAGCGTGATTATTGATGGCCCCTCGGGCCGTCGACAAGTAGCCGCTGACGATTTCTTTACTGGGTTTTTAGAAACTGCTTTGGCAGAAGACGAAATGCTGGTTGAAATACGAGTACCAAAAATGCCGGATGCTCAGTGGTCGTTTCAAAAATTCAACCGACGGGCTCAAGACTGGGCCATCGTGGGGGCCGCAGTGGTGGTCAACAACGGGCAATGCGGGGTCGGTTTAGTAAACATGGATGCTCGCCCAATTCGCGCCAGCGCAGTTGAAACTGCGGTGAACTCCGGTGCTACGGCCACCGAAGCGGCAGAACAAGCCGCTGAAGGCTGCGAGCCGTCGGCCGACTTGAACGCCGGGGTGGAGTATCGCAAACACTTGGCACGGGTGTTGACCCGCCGAGGTCTTGAGGAGTCGGGGCGATAACCATCGCAGTTGGACGCTACGTCTCGTAGCCTGCTGCTATGAACATTCACGACGCTACTTCTGCCGACCAAGTGCAAGCAGTTTTAGGTGACCAAGATTATTTGGCCGATCAAGGGCTTGCTACCGCTATTTTTTTGGCCTTACGGCTTAAACGCCCGCTGCTTTTAGAGGGCGAAGCTGGAGTAGGGAAAACAGAAGTGGCCAAAGCGTTGGCTGCGGCCAGCGGCGGGAAACTTATTCGCTTGCAATGCTACGAAGGACTTGATGCTGCCCAAGCGGTCTATGAATGGGACTACGCCAAACAGTTGCTTCACCTGCGGGCCGCCGAAGCCGCCGGATCAGCGCAAGGCCTTGAAACCAAAGCCCTTGAAGACGAGATGTATCAGGAGCGTTTCTTAATACGTCGGCCACTCATGCAAGCCTTAGTTTCTGAGAACGAGATGCCGCCAGTTTTGCTGATCGACGAGGTAGACCGAGCGGACGATGAGTTCGAGGCTTTCTTACTGGAAATCCTTTCGGATTATTCGGTCACCGTGCCTGAACTTGGCACTTTTACGGCTGAACAACCCCCGGTGGTCATCATCACCTCAAACCGCACCCGTGACGTCCACGATGCGTTGAAACGGCGCTGCTTTTACCACTGGGTCGAGCATCCGGGGATAGAGCGAGAGATAGAGATTTTGCGCCTCCGGGCCCCCGAAGTCTCTTTGTCGTTGGCTCGTGATGTAGCGCTGGTAGCAGCCGAACTGCGCCAAATGGGGCTCTATAAGCCCCCGGGCGTAGCAGAAACCATTGACTGGGCCGAAGCGTTAGTAACCGTGGGGGTAGATGACCTCGATGAAGAAGCTTTTGCCGGCACCATTAGTGCCTTGTTGAAATATCGCGAAGACCAGCAACGGGCCAGTGCCCGAGGTTTTGGCGACATTTTGGCTCTGGTGCGCCAGGGCTGAGGCCCATGATGGCCAGCGCACAACTTACCCTGGACCGCCATTTGGTGGGTTTCGTTGAAGCACTGCGCCGAGCCGGGTTGGCTGTTCCGGTGGGCTCAACGTTAGATTTTGGCCGTGCCGTAGCCGAAGTCGGAGCCCAAGAACAAGCACCGGTTTACTGGGCCGGTCGGGTCACCTTGCTGTCCTCTCCAGAAGAAATACCGGTTTATGACCAAGTTTTTGCTGCCCATTGGCAAGGCGGTGCCCCACAGGTGCAAGAGGTGCCTGACCTGCCCCCCTTGACGCTGTTGCTTGACGATGCTGGGCAAGCCCCAGACCCTGAAGACTCACCAGAGGTCTCCGACGATGACTTGGTAAGCGTGCGTTATTCGCATGCTGAGGTTCTGGCTAGTAAAGATTTTGCGGTCTGTACTGATCAAGAACTCGCAGAACTCCACCAGTTGATGGCTCAACTGCGTTTGACGGGGAGCCGCCGCCGGAGTCGCCGCTTGCGAGCAACTCAGCGCTCGGGCCGCCCCGACTTGCGCCGTACCGTGCGGGCCGCTTTGCGCACCGGGGGCGAACCTGCTCGTTTAATGTTTCGCCAACCTGGTGAGCGCCCACGCCGCTTAGTTTTGCTGCTTGATGTGAGCGGATCCATGGAGCCTTACGCTCGGGCGCTTATTCGCTTCGTGCACGCCGCCATGGTGGGGCGCAGCCAAGTTGAATCTTTTGCTTTGGGAACCCGGCTGACCCGGCTGACCAGAGAGCTCTCAACCCGTGACCCGGATGTTGCGTTGGCTCGGGCCGCTGAGGTAGTTAGCGACTGGTCAGGGGGCACTCGGCTGGGTGACGGCCTGCGCTGTTTTAACGATGAGTGGGGTATTCGTGGCATGGCTCGAGGAGCCACCGTGGTGATTCTTTCTGATGGTTGGGATAGAGGCGAACCCGAAATAATGGAAGAACAAATGGCTCGGTTGTCTCGGGTGGCTTACCAAGTGGTGTGGGTGAACCCGTTGAAAGCCACCCCGGGGTATGCGCCGTTGGCCCAAGGGATGGCGGCGGCTTTACCTCACGTGGATCGGTTTATTGCTGGCCATAATTTGGAGTCGTTGCGTTATTTGGCCGAGTTGGTGGGGGAGTAACCCTCAACCAGTGTTGCGCAAGCCCGCAGCGATGCCATTTATGGAAAGCATTAAGGCTCGGCGGGTTGCGTCGTGGCGATCCGCATCAGGGTTTTGTCGCACTCGGCTAAGGAGTTCTACTTGCAAAATGTTAATGGGGTCAAGGTAAGCGTCGCGTACGGCCAGGGTGCGTTTTAAAAGAGGTTTGTTGGCCAAGAGGTCGGTGCCGGTTATGGAAGCCACCACTTCAAGGGTTCGTTGGTGTTCGGCGGCGACCTGTTCAAAAAGGTGATGCAACGAAGGGTCCACCAAACTCTCTACGTAGTGCTTGGCCATGGTTAGATCAGTTTTGGCCAGGGTCATTTCTACATTAGAAATGAACGTCCGAAAGAAATGCCATTTGGTGTACATAGAAGATAGTTCATCGCCGTGGCCTGCTTCTTGAGCGGCCAGTAGACCGCTACCTACCCCAAACCAGCCGGGGATGATTTGTCGAGATTGGGTCCACCCAAATACCCAAGGGATAGCCCGTAAGCCATCTAACCCGCCGCCGGTGGTGGTGCGCCGAGCAGGCCGAGAACCAATATTGAGCGCAGTGAGTTCTTCAACCGGGGTAGAAGAAACAAAGTATTCAGGTAGCCCAGGTGTTTCGATGAACGACCGGTAGGCAGCGAAGGCCGCGGCAGAGGCTTGGTCCATTATTTGGTACCAAGAGGTCAAGGAGTCTTCGTCATGGCGAGGCGAGGTGTGGGTTAACGAGCCCTCAACGAGTGCGCTTAACGCCAAGTTGAGGTTGCGTTGAGCAATAGCGGGCAAACCGTATTTATCGGCAATGACCTCGCCTTGTTCGGTCAACTTCACCTCACCGTTGAGAACCCCGCTGGGTTGACTCAAAATAGATTCGTGGGTGGGGCCACCGCCGCGGCCAATGGTGCCGCCGCGACCGTGGAAAACCCGAATATTGACGCCGGTGGTTTCTGTGACCTTGCGTACTTGAAGAAGTGCTTTATGGATTTCCCATTGTGAGGTGGTGATGCCGCCGTCTTTGTTGGAATCTGAGTACCCGACCATGATTTCTTGGGTCCCGCCGCGGAGTTCCAATAGTCGGCGATAGGCGTCAACAGAAAACAACTCGGTGAGAACAGAACCTAGAGAACGCAAGTCCTCGATGGTTTCAAATAGTGGAACAAAATCTAGGCGAGCAATTTTTTGGTTGAGGTCTACCAAACCAACTTCTCGAGCCAGCATCACCGGAGCCAAAATGTCATCGACCCCCCGGGTCATGGAAACGATAAACCCGTCCACAATGTGGTCACCATCGGTGTCCATCAGGGTGCGTAACGTGCGAAATAAAGCCAGCACGTCGTGTTCGTTGTGTGATTTGGGGGGCGCTAATGGCCGGTGGCTATCGAGTTCTTGAAGCAAACGCTCTTGACGTTCTTCTGGAGAAAAATCTTGGTAATCAATGCCCAGTGGCGCAAAGAGAGAGGCCAGTGCTTCGTGCAACCGGTCGGCGTGTTCACGAATATCTAATGAAGCAAAATGAAAACCGGTGACGGCCAAAATGCGCCGCACCCGAGTCAGGCGACCCTCAGCCAAAAGGTCGCCGGCATGAGAGCGCAGCGACTGGTCAAGCATCTCGAGGTCGTCGGCAAATTGTTGGGCGCTTTGGTAGCCGCTTGGTTTGCGTTGTTTAGCGTCTTGTAAGCGCAAGATCATGGCGGCGCAACGTAACCGGTAGGGTTCGTTTTGGTTAGCGTTGGTAATGATTTCTGGGTGGTCGGCAACATCGGTGGCCACTAAAGCAGCAAGTTGGGGGCTCACCGAGTGGAGCCGACCACTGACGCTTAATACTTCAGCAAGTTCGGATACCTCTAAAACAAGTAGGTCCAAAGCTCGTTGGCGTTGCAACTCGAGGACTTCGGTAGTGGTTTGGGCCGACACGTTGGGGTTGCCATCTCGATCGCCACCTACCCATGAGCCAAAACGAATGGGCACCTGGGTGGCTTCGATCTGTATACCGAGGTCGCTAAGGGTGGCGGCCATGTCTTCAAATAAGTAAGGTAAAGCATGGCGTACCGTTTGGCTCAGGTAATAGAGCACAAAGCGTGCTTCATCGAGCGGTCCGGGTCGTTCTTGGCGGATTTCATCGGTTTGCCAAATGGCTTCAATGAGTTCGTCGATGCGGCGATCGATGCGGCGATGGTCGGAGGTTGAGGCCAGCGGAGAACAGCGTTGCTCAATGAGTTCAGCAATGCGTGAAAGTTTGCTCAAGATTGAACGGCGGGTGGCTTCGGTGGGGTGGGCGGTAAAGACCGGACGGAGTTCGGTGCGAGATAAGAGTTCAGAAATTTCTTGGGGGCTCACCCCCGATTCAATGAGGTGCTGCACTGTTTCTTCGAAATGGCTATCTGACTTAGTGGCCCCCACGTTGAGGTCTTCAATGCGGTGTACCTGTTCGGCCACGTTGGCCAAGTGAAAATATACGGTAAAAGCTCGCACTAAAGCGATGGCTTGTTGAGCATCGGTATCGGCTAAAAGAGCGGTCAAACTCTGAGTTACGCCTTCTGGCGCATCATCTTGGCGGAGTTTTTGCGCTGATTGGCGCACCTGTTCAACCAAGTCGAGGAGCTCTTGGCCGTGTTGGCGCACCAAGGTCCCTCCCAGTTGGTGACCCAGGCGGCGAATATCCGCCCGTAAGGCGGCGTCGGCGGTACTGGGAGGTTGTGGTTGGTCGGTGCTTTGCTGAGCGTTCACTTGGTAAACGCTAGCCGGTGAACGCCGGGACAGGAGATGAATTGCTCTAGCCTGAAGCTATGCGAGAAATTATTACCGACCTGCAGCGCTGGCAGGCCCAAGGTAAAAAAATTGCGGTGGCCCGAGTGGTGGACCTCGAAGGTTCTGGGCCGCGCTTGCCGGGCGCCTCAATGGCGGTCAGCGAAGATAGCCAAGTCGCCGGGTCAGTTTCGGGTGGGTGCGTTGAGGGGGCGGTGGTAGTCGAAGCCTTAGAGGTTATAGCGACCGGTCAACCCCGCATGGTTACCTTCGGGTATAGCGATGATGAAGCTTTAGCGGTTGGGCTTACTTGCGGCGGCACCATTCACCTATTTTTAGAAATGTTGGATTGGTAGCCATGGCCGAAACCCCTCTTTTTGACCGGTTAGCAACCTTGCTGAGCAACGAAGAGCCGGTGGCTTTGGTGACGGTCATCGACGGCCCAAAAACTGGGGCCAAGCTTTTGGTTCGCCCACTAAGCGTTACTGGTAGCGATGTGTGGGAAGGCACGTTAGGCAACGAAGGCCTTGACCGGGTAGCCGCTCGAGATGCCCGGGGCGAACTAGCGGCGGGCCGATCAGGAGTACGCCACTACGGAACCCACGGCGAGGCTCGGGAAGAAGAAGTAAAAGTATTTATTGAGTCGTTTGCACCGCCACCGCAGATGCTTATTTTTGGCGCGGTGGACTTTACCGGAGCTTTGGTAAAGGTAGCTAAAGTGCTGGGCTTTCGGGTCACGGTGTGTGATGCCCGACCGGTGTTTGCTACCCACCAACGATTTCCCCAAGCCGATGAGGTAGTGGTGGATTGGCCCAATCGACTTTTGGAAAAAGTTGGCCCCTCCTTGGGAGCCCGTGATGCGGTTTGTGTGCTGACCCACGACAACAAGTTTGATGTGCCCGCAGTGGTTGCTGCCTTGGCCACCGAAGTGGGTTACATCGGGGTTATGGGCTCCCGGCGCACCCACGACAACCGGTTGCAGCGCCTTACCGAGGCTGGGGTGGACCAAGCAGGCCTCGACCGGTTACGTTCGCCCATTGGGCTAGACATTGGGGCTCGCACACCAGAAGAAACCGCGGTTTCTATCATGGCAGAAATCATTGCTTTGCATACCGGCCGCTCCATGCAGGCCCTGTCGGCCACCAGCGGCCCTATCCACGACTAAGATTGATGACCGTTGCTGCAGTGGTATTAGCCGCCGGAGGGGGAACCCGCTGGACGGGATCTGGCCACAAGTTGCTGGCCCCGTTTCGAGGCCGACCGCTGGTTGCTTGGGCCATAGAGGCGGCGCAACAAGCAGAACTTGATGAACTTATTGTGGTCACCGGTGCGGTAGACCTTGTCGACCTGTTGCCCTCGGATGCCACGGTGTTGGCGAACCCGCTTTGGGAAACCGGCCAAGCCTCATCGCTGCAGGTAGCGGCCGCTTATGCGAAAACGAAGGGCCACCAAGCCATGATTCTGGGGTTGGGCGACACGCCGTTGGTGCCGACCAGCGCTTGGCAGGACGTAGCGAAAGAACCCGGCGACTTGGTGTGCGCCACCTTTGACGGCGAGCGGAGGCCCCCGTTTAAGGTGGCGACAAAGCACTGGGGAGCGTTTCCCCTTCAAGGAGACCAGGGAGCAATAGATTTACTTTTAGGGAGGGTGGCTCCGGTGACTCAAGTATCCTGTGCCGGTAACCCGATCGACATTGACACCGTGGAGGATTTAGCGCAATGGAATTGATCAACGACTTTGAAGTAGACGCCCCAGCAGCTTTGGTGTGGAGCATTTTGACCGATGTGGAACGCATCGCCCCCTGCTTGCCCGGAGCGCAACTCCAAGAAATTGAGGGCACCGAATTTCGTGGCGCTGTCAAAATCAAAGTAGGCCCCATTACTGCCCAATACAAGGGTGCAGCCAGTTTTGTAGAACAAGACGACGAAAACTACCGAGCCGTATTGCACGCCGAAGGGCGTGATACTCGTGGAGCAGGCAACGCAGCAGCAGACATTACTGCGCAACTAGAAACCACCGAAACCGGCACCCGGGTAACGGTGACCACAGAACTTAAAGTAACCGGCAAAGTAGCGCAGTTTGGCCGCGGCATTATGGCCGATGTGTCAAAGAAACTTATGAAACAGTTCGCCGACAACCTCAGCGAATTGATTGCTGCCTCCGATACCGAACCAGCAGCACCAGTGGCCGAAGTGCTCAGCGAAGAAACTCCTAACGAAAAACCAGAAGTAAAGATCATTGAATCTGAAGAAGTTGAGGCAGTCAATCTGCTTGATGCAGCGGGCGCTCCGGTTATTAAACGCCTGTTGCCTGTTTTAGCAGCAGTTGCCGTGGTCATACTCTTGATCATCATCTTTTAAAGATTTTGGGAGAACAACCCACACCCGCCGAAATTGAACGGGTGGCCGAACTCTTGGGTCGACGCCCCGGCGGGGATTTCACCATTGTGGTGCGCGAGCCTGACGGTGATCCGGTGGTTATCCGCAACTACCCCCTGTTAAACAGCGGACGCCCCATGCCCACCCGCTACTGGTTGGTCGGGCCAGCATTGCGTAGCCGCATCGGAACGTTGGAATCAAACGGTGGGGTAAGAGACGCCGAAGCAACGGTGGACCCAGAAGAACTAGCGGCCGCCCATAAATGCTACGCAGCAGAACGCGACGCAGAGATTCCCGATGACTACACCGGTCACCGACCCAGCAACGGGGTAGGGGGCACGCGCCAAGGGGTTAAATGCTTGCACGCTCATTACGCCTGGTTTTTAGCGGGCGGCGACGACCCAGTGGGCCGTTGGGTGCATGAACAACTGGCCATTGACCATGGGTGAAACAAACCAAGAACTGGTGGCCGCCATTGATTGCGGAACCAACTCCACCCGTTTGCTGATTAGCGACGGAAAACACAGTGTCGAACGCCTTATGCGCATTACCCGCTTAGGCCAAGGGGTGGAAGCCACCGGGTGTTTGGCGCCAGAGGCTATTGTCCGAGTGGTTACGGTTTTAGAAGAGTACCGACAGGTGCTGGACGACCATGGGGTGAAAAAGATCCGCATGGTTGCAACCTCGGCGGCCCGCGATGCCAGCAATGCTGAAGAGTTTTTTGCGGCAGCCGAAAAAGCTGTGGGGGTGCGCCCCGAGTTGCTTTCTGGCCAACAAGAAGGGCAACTCTCTTTTTTGGGCGCCACGGCAGACCTCAATGCCGAAGATGGGCCGTTTGTGATCATGGATATCGGGGGAGGGTCTACCGAGTTTGTGGTGGGCACCACCGAAGCCGAAGAGGTGATTTCATGCGATATTGGTTGCGTACGGTTAACCGAAAAGTGGATTGAGCACGACCCGGTATTACCCGAAGAACTGTTGGCTTGTTTAACTATTGTGGATGGCCATCTTGATGACGTAAAACGAGAGGTCCCGGGCATTACCACGGCCGCTACTTTGGTGGGCCTAGCCGGAACGGTGTCAGCAGCGGCGGCCATAGAGCAAGGATTAGCGGTCTATGACCAAGAGCGAATCCACCATTTTCGCTTAACCAAAGAAGCGGTGGAAGACATTTTTCGTACGCTGGCTACCGAAAATCGTGAAGAACGGTTGGCTAACCCGGGGTTAGAAGAACAACGAGCAGACGTTATTATGGGCGGCCTTTGTGTGCTGGTCAAAGTGATGCGGCGCTTTGGTTTTCAAGAATGTTTAGTTTCAGAAAAAGATATTTTGGATGGCCTGATCTTTTCATTAGTTAACGGGTAGGGTTCGGAAACTTTTCATCATCGGGAGTCTTGAGGGAGGCCACCAATGCCAGTATCTGATCGATTGCTTATGGGACCCGGCCCCGGGAACCCGTACCCCGAGGTCATGACTGCCTTGGGTCGCCCTTTGATGGGGCACCTTGACCCAGAGTTTATTGCTTTGCTGGACGAAACCTGCGACCGTTTACGTCAGGTTTTTCAAACGACTAATCCGCTGACTTTTCCCGTTTCGGGTACCGGTTCGGCGGGCATGGAAGCCACGGTACTCAACTTGGTGGGCCCCGGAGACACCATGGTGGTGGGGGTCAACGGGGTTTTTGGCGGTCGTTTGTGTGATGTGGCCGAGCGTACCGGCGCCGAAGTTATACGTGTAGATGCGGAGTGGGGTCAGGCCCTGGATCCAGAACTGTTACTCCAAGCCCACCCCAACCCCAAGGTGATTGCCGTAGTGCACGCAGAGACCTCTACCGGGGTGCGTAACGATCTTGAGGCATTGGGGGCAGGTAAAGGTGAAGCCCTTTTACTGGTGGATGCCGTGACTTCACTGGGCGGTATTCCTACCGAGTTTGACGCTTGGGGAGTAGATGTGGCTTATAGCGGGACACAAAAATGTTTGGGCACCCCTCCGGGGTTGTCGCCGGTAACCGTTTCTCCTCGAGCTTTGGAGCGGGTGGTACCCAAGTCCCCGTCCTGGTATTTTGATTTTAAAGCGATTGCCGCTTATGTCACCGGGGGTAGCGCTCGGGCTTATCACCACACAGCACCTATTTCCATGATTTTTGCTTTACATGCAGGCTTGGGGGTGGTGCTTGAAGAGGGCCTCGGTGCGGTGGTTGCTCGGCATCAAACCTGTGGTGACTTGCTCAAAAATGGTTTGACTGAACGAGGGTTTACCCTGTTTGCCCAAGAGGGTCACCGATTACCGCAATTGACTTCGGTGGTAATCCCACAAGATAGGTTGCCTGCTGGTCAAGACGAAGCAGCAGTTCGCCGTACCCTTTTGGACCGCTACGACATTGAAATTGGCGGCGGTTTAGGGCCGGTTGCTGGTCAAGTGTGGCGTATCGGCACCATGGGCCATACCGCTCGGGAAAGCAACGTTTTGATGCTGTTGGGGGCGTTGGACGAGATTCTGGTTTAGCCGAGGTGGTGCTGCCTGCTTCTGTCGGCCACAATAGCGGTATGGAAGAAACACCAACACTGCGAGGTAAACGGGTGCTTTTGCGTCCGTTGGAGCCACAAGATTTTGTTGCGTGGCAAGAGGTTCGGCAACGAAACCGCCAGTGGCTTACCCAATGGGAGCCACTCCGCGAGGCCGGGAGCATTGACCCGTCGCAAGATGAAAAAGCTTTTGAGGTGCGCTGCCGGTCACGCCAGCGGGAACGCCAACTGGGGGTCGGTTGGGGTTTTGGCGTTTTTGTAGAAGACGCCTTGGTGGGAGAAATAAATCTCAACAACGTGGTTCGTGGAGCTTTTCAAAGCGCCCACGTGGGGTACTGGGTAGATGAAAAACAGACCGGCCAGGGCTACACCCCGGAAGCTTTGGTGGTGCTACTGCACTTTGCTTTTGAAGAGGCAAACTTGCACCGTATACAGATCTCTATAGTGCCTCGCAATGTGGCTTCGCGGCGAGTGGTGGAAAAACTTGATCTGCGGTGCGAGGGCTTAGCGGAGCGCTATTTAGAGATAGCGGGCACTTGGGAAGATCATTTACGTTTTGCTTTTACCGCCGAAGAATGGGCGGTACGCAGCGAAGAGTTTGCCCAAAGGTGGCTTGAGGTTTAGTTCTTTTTAGCGATACGGTTTTTGAGTTTGGCGATCATTTCGGTGAACGCCGGTTGTTGCATAGACCATTGTTGGGGTTCAAGTTCGAGTTGCACGGAAGCTACCGATTCGGTGACGGCGGCGCCCGCATGCAGGGTTTCTTTAGTGCGAGCTACCAAATCTCGTGGGTGCCCAGCGGCGCGAGCGGCGTGGGCTACCGCTACGTCAATGAGATCTTCGTCGCTTACGCATTCCCAAGCAACGCCGCGTTGGGCGGCTTGTTGGCCGTCTAAAATCTGACCAAATAAGACCATGGCTTTGGTGGTGGCTAAATCGGTGATGTTACGCAGGCGCCAAGTGTGGCCGCCCCCCGGGTGGAGGCCAATGTCTAAAAACCGAGTGTCGAAGCGGGCGGACTCACCGGCGATAACCAAGTCGCAGCCCAAAACCATGTTCATACCGGCCCCTACGGCGGCGCCATTTACGGCGGCTACGGTGGCTAGCGGGGAGTGCGCTACACGTAAAAAGCCAGCATAGATTTCTGGCAATGCACCACCTTGGGTTTGCCCGGCCTCCAGCAAATCATCAAGCACTGCTCCGGCGCAAAAGGCTCGACCGGCTCCGGTTAGTACCACTGCACCGATGTTTTCATCTGCTTCGAGTTCGTCAAAGGTGGCGAGTAACGCTTCGTTTAGTTCAGTTGAAACTACGTTGCGTCGCTCGGGGTCGTTAAAGGTGAGCAAGGCAACTCGGCCTCGGATTTCTTTTTGCAAAATTTTCATGCTGCAGTTTGCCACAAAGGCCGGTGAGTGCGGTGCAGCGGCCGGGCTCTAGGGTAAACAGCAATGAACTCTCCTCGCCAAAAGTCATCGGGAAGGTACCCCGCTATGGGGCACCGCAATTACCGTTTGTTCTGGACCGGTGGCCTCATTACCAACAACGGTCGTTGGATTCGTATGGTGGCGGGAAGTTGGGTGATGTATGCCCTGACGGATTCCGCATCGTGGGTAGGGTTCGCTGCCTTCGCCAGCATGGTTCCGATGTTTGTCATGAACCCGCTTTCTGGTTGGATTTCCGACCACCGCAATCGCCGCAACACTTTGCTCATCACTAACGGGCTGCAAGCGGTGGTGGCGGTAATGATGGCTTTGGTCTGGGCACTGGGGCTATCGAGCCCATGGCCGTGGGTGGTATTGATGGCCGTTGGTGGGGTGGTTAATGGTATTCGGTTACCAGTTTGGCAAGCTTTTGTTGCTGAGTGCGTGCCGCGTTCCGAGTTGTCGAATGCCATTGCCCTGAACTCCACCCAGTTCAATGCCGCTCGGGCAACCGGGCCGGCCATTGGCGGTTTGATCATCGGTACTTGGGGTCCGGGGTGGGCTTTGCTCGCCGTAGCGATCTTTCATTTGCCGGTGGCTATTGCTTTGGCCCTTATTGACCCGACAAAGCTGGTAAGTGGTCAAGCGGGTGATCCTGAAAATCAACCGACAGTGTGGGGTGGTTTTCGTGAGGGGGTGCGCTATGTGCGGGGCGCTCCGGGCATTCGGACCGCCATTTTGTCGGTCATGCTTATTGCCGCCTTTGCCATGCCTTTAGTGCAACAGGTAGTGGTGTTTGCCGAAGAAGTTTTTGAAGTGTCGCCGTTCTGGTTTGGCGTACTTGGTTCGGCACAAGGTATCGGTGGCGTTTTGGTGGCTCCGTGGGTAGCGGGGATGGCGGGTAATTTGCAGCGCTCACGAGTACAGGTGGTGTCGTTGGTCGGTTACGGGGTTGCGGTAGTGATTTTCGGGCTGGCGCCCTCGTTTTGGGTAGGTTTTGCTGCCTTAATGGTCATCGGTGGGGTGCATTTGTTGTCGGCTACCAACTTGAACTCAACGGTTCAACTGCAAGTAGATGATGCCGTACGGGGCCGGGTGATGGCTATTTATCTTTTGGGCATGTTGGGGGTTATGCCGTTTTCTAACTTGCTGGTGGGGGCGTTAATCTCGTCTTTTGGTCCGCGCCCGGTGGTGGTTATTGGGGGCGTGTTGCTGAGTCTGGGTGGGCTGGGGCTTTTCTGGTCAGGAAAACTTGACCACCTTGACGATTAACAAGGGCAGCGAGGCGGTTACCAAGAAGGTTGTTCTTCTAGAAAAGAGCGCCCAGTTTCGCAGGTTTCGGCTAGATCGCACCAACGACACTGTGGTCCGGCGGTGGTGGTGGGGGCTACTTGCTGATGGGTGAGTTGCATGTAGATGGCCGCCGCATCAGCTACTCGCGCCACGGTGGCCATCAATAAATCTTCGGTAACTGTTTCGGGAACGAAGTGAGCGGAGTCCAAATAGTAGGTAGCTAAGAGGCGTGGCGGTACCCCAATGCGTAGAGCTTCGATGAGGGCGTAGAAGCGGAGGTCTTCGGTGTGCAGGGGCGAGAAGTTGCCGGTTTTGAGATCGATGATGACTTTGCCTGCTCGGTGGCCTTCGGCTACCCCGAGGGTCAGGTCGGCTCGGCCCGACAAGATGAGTCGCCCGCCGCAGAGTTCGGAACGCAAACGGCTTTCGCTGACCGGTCGCCATGCGGGCCGCAGCGGTGGCCAGCATTCGAGGTACTTGGTAAAAGCATCAAGCGATTCGGAACGTAACTCAGCCCGCTCTACTTCGGTGCATCCTTGGAGCCAATGCCCGAGGCTGCCGGAGTCTTGTTCGTAGCGAGCGAGAGCTTCGTCAATGATGACCGGGGGTTCGATTTCTCGACGCCAGTTGATGGCCAACTCAACGGCTTTGTGGACAATGCTGCCGCGGGCAATGTTGACTGCCCACACAAATTCTTGTTCTTGTTCGTGGAGGTAACGGGTTTGGCAGCCGTGGAGTTGCCCCAGTAGGTGTTTGGCCAAGAAGAGATCTTGGCCCGGGGGGAGTGCTTCTAGCAGCGGCTCCACAGCGCTTTCTAATGCTGCCCGAAGATGATGGCGCAGGTCTTCGGCAAAAAGAGGGCGCTCTTCGAGCCGAGCACCGAGCTGCTCTAGGACCGCTTGCTGGGCGGGGTTGAGTTGCTGTTCTGGGGAGCTGGAGGTGGTTTCTGGCGTGTTCATTTCCCCATTGTCACACCCCTAGTAGATAATAGAAGTGATGGAAGCCATGTCACTAAGATTCGCAGAGGTTGCCCGCTCGTTAGGTCGAGCTGGGCGCTTAATAGCTTTAGACGTTCCGACCTTTCGGAGCCCTCCGGTGCTTCTGGGTGTGCAACGCACTATTCGTCGCCGGGGCGACACAGCCACCATTTCGGTGGTGGTGCGGGGGCGGCCATGGGGAGCGGTGATTGCCGACATGGTTGAAGGCGTGGTAGTTGCCAATGGTTTGAGTGGGTCACGGGCCGACATTGCTCGGTCGGCGTTGTGGCAAGCGGTCGACGGCGATGCTTTGGCCGCATAGCAGGAGGCTTTTTTGAGAAGAACCTTGCTCTTTTGTGTCCGCTGAGGCATTCGTTGGCTAGCGTAGGCAGTGGTTTCAGCCCGGATGGCGGAACAGGTAGACGCAGTGGGCTTAAACCCCGCGGCTGTTAATAACAGCGTGTGAGTTCAAATCTCACTCCGGGCACAAACCTAAAATTATCGGGTTAACCCGAAAGGTTATTTTTGCGGTCGCTGAGCAGGTCTCGCCCTTCCCAAACTGCTGGGCTCTGGGTGTAGTCCACAGCAAAACGTTCGGCGGGCAGGTCGTCTACCCACTTGCCATTCAGCGTTAACGAAGCGGCTAAAGCACCCATAGGGTCGGCCCATTTAGCGCAGCGCCCGTTCCCACCGATAGCCGAATAAAGCAGATCAGGCACCAAAATGTCAATGTAAGGCATGGCGTGGGTGGTGTAGGTGATAACGCACCGCTGGGTATGCCAAGCGGTAGCGCTTATTCCTGGGTAGGTGGCTTCGATGGAACTGCGTAGGGCATCGACCATGCGATCGCTGTCGCCCGAGCGATACCAGGCGTTAATGTCTTCGGAGGTATCAACCCAACGGTCGGCGGTGGTGTTGGTTCCCCACTTCAACATGGTGCGCCCATCGGGGTAGGTAATGGGCGCCACGGTGTAAATATCGCTGGCTGCCGGGTGGTCAATGACGTAATGCATGACTGGCAAATTGGCTAAACGTTGGGCCTCTGCGGGGTCAAGTTCGGCCAGCAGAACCATTTCGGTTTTGCGACGCAAAGCAACCGGTCGAGGAAGCAGGCCGCTGAGGTTACTCCATGCGCCGGTGGCTACCAGAGCCTTTCTCGCCGCCACCGTTGACGCGTCAGCCAAGGTGACCGTTGTTTGAAGATTTTTTCTGTCGAGGTTGAGCCCCACGGCGGGTTGGGTAAAAATTTTCCCCCCGGAAGCAATGGCCCCCTTGAGTTGGGCGGCCACCAAGGCTCGGGGGTCAAGCGCTCCGCCGGTGCCGGGTTCCAAAAAACCCACCACATCGGACGGGAGGCTGATCTCTGGCCATCGCTGCGCCAATTCTTTGGCATTCAACACGTTGACTCCGTGGCCGGAGGGTAGAGCGGCTACCGCCTCGGCTAACCCCTCGTCATCTTCGGGGCGAGAAACAAACAAATGGGCCGGCCCGCTAAAAACCTGAGTGTCGCTAAAACTCTCTATGGTTGGGTTGGCCGCTAGGGCTCGGCGAGATAACTCGTTTTCCACCGTACCGGCGTAAAGTCGTCGGGAGAGGCGAGAAACATCGTGGAATGCTCCAAAAGGACCGGTGTGGGTTTCGGGGGTTGTGGGTTCTGGCGGAGCAATGACGGCCACCGAAGCACCGGATTGCGCCAAATGCCGGGCCGCTGAGGCACCGATGATCCCTCCGCCGACAACTACTACATCAAACATGAGGCAAGGCTAGAGCATCTAAACCTGCCGCACTGCTTTGAGCGGTTAAATCAACAGAGCGGTTCCAACGATGGTTAATAAAGCGCCTACCCAGGCCCCTAAGGAAGGGCTGCGTCGGGTGACTATCCAAAGCAGTGGCAACATAATTACGGGGGTAGTGCCGGCCAAAATGCTCGCTACGCCGGTATCGCCGTGCCCGATGGCGTAAAGCAACAGGGTGGACCCCGCCACCATGGCTACGGTGGAACTAAAGAACATACGGTTCCAGTCGCCCCGCAAAATGGGCGTTCGTTCGGTGGACTTGGCGAGGCGATCGATGGGTTTGGCGAAAATCCAGAGCAGGGGGAGAGCAAAAAACACTCGAACGGCTGACACCGTAAGGGTGTCGGACCCATGTTCGAAAACTGGTTTAATAGCTAAAGCACCCGCAGCCTGACCTAAGGCACCCAAAGAAGCCCATATAACCCCCACCTTGAGCGGGCCTTCTATTCGTTCAAAAACGGCATCGGCAACGCCGCGGCGAGAACCGAAGTTCACCGCCAACATGACCCCTGCTACCGTGCAAATAGCGCCCAGTAGTGCCCAGGATTGCAACACCTCGCTATATAAAATAACCCCGCCTAGGGCAGCTATCGGGGCGTTGGTAGTAAAAAGTACTGAGGTGCGGCGCGGCCCGATGCGTTCCATGGCCACAAAAAGCCCAAGGTCACCAATAACGAGCCCAACCACCGAAGAAAGAAAGATCAGCCATAAATCGCCGAGAGCGATGCTGGACCACTCTCCGCGAAAAAGGGCGATAAAAAGTAAAACTATTCCAGAAAGAATGAGGCGGAGGCGGCAAAACCTTGGTCCGCCCAGGCGGCGTACCGGTTCGGCGGCCACCAGGCTGCTTAAGGCCCACATGGTGGCTGCCAGCAAGGCAGCAATTTGGTATGGCATAGAGAGTAAGTCAATCAGAAAAAGCAGGGAAGCGGTGAGTTGGCATGGTGATTTAAAGCCGCAAGTTGTGTAAAAGTGCGTTATGGAAAAAATCCAAGAAATCAGAGCGACCGGAGGATGCGACTGCGGAGGCGTGCGCTACCGAGTAACCGGGCCTTTGCGTAACGTGGTGGACTGCCACTGTGAGCCGTGCCGGCGTATTACTGGCCACCATATGGCCGCTACCTCGGTGGCCGAGAGGGATCTGCACTTTGACACCAAGGAAGCCCTCACCTGGTACCAGCGGACCCCCACGGTGCGTTACGGGTTTTGTGGCCACTGCGGAGCGTCGTTGTTTTGGGCAGCCAGCGACAAACCTGAGCGAGTTTCGATTACTGCAGGTTCGCTAGATCAACCCACTGGGCTAATAACTGAAGAAATTATTTATGCGGCAGAAGCAGGCGACTATCACCGTTTGGACCCTGATGTACCCGCTTTGCCCGGTGACCATTAAGTAGAAAGCCTTGATTTCTGGGCTTTCCTTCAAAAGGTGGCATACTTAAGGTCATGCGTAACGATATGTCCGAAGAACGAATTGCTATTTTCTTAGATTACGAGAACTTAGCCATCGGGGCCCGAGAGAACCTGGGGCAACGTCGCTTTGATTATGCCCCTATTGCCCGAGCCATGGCCGAGCGAGGACGGGTGGTGTATCGCCGGGCCTATGCCGATTGGAGTCGCTTTGATGAAGACCGCCGTGACCTGACCCGACATCATGTAGAGCTCTTGGAAATCCCGCAACGCATGGGGACCAGTCGCAAAAACTCTGCCGATATAAAAATGGTGGTCGACGCCCTCGAGTTGGCTTTTGAACGTGATTACATCACCACCATCGTGCTTGGTACCGGTGATAGTGACTTCACCCCACTGGTAAACAAACTTCGAGAACTTGACAAACGAGTCATTGGTATCGGGGTAAAAGAGTCCACCTCAAAGTTGTTGCCCCCGGCTTGTGACGAGTTTTTGTTTTACGAACGCCTCGAAGGAGTACGGAGTCAAAGCGCTGATGCTGATACAGAAAGCGAAGAAGAGACTCCCTCGTTGGATGAGTTAGTGATCTCTACGCTGGCCGGCATGCAAAGCACCAACGACGAAGTGCGAGCCTCAACCTTAAAGCGGGCCATCGTGCGTATCGACCCTACGTTTAACGAATCCGACCATGGTTTCCGCGGGTTCACCGAACTTTTGCGCCATTTGGCCGACCGTAAAGTGGTGGAGCTTAACGGTCCGCGCCGTGACCCTGAAGTAGATTTAGTGACCGGTGCTGGCCCCGCTCAGGCAGCGTTTGATTTATTGGCGGCCGTAGTTGCCGAGACCGCTGGAAAAAATGGTGCCCCTTTGTCGGGATTAAAAACCGAGCTGGTTCGTCGTGAACCAAAGTTCAACGAACGTGCGGTGGGCTATCGAGGTTTCTTGCAGTTCTGCAAAGCGGCCGCCGCCCGCGACTTGGTAACTATGCGCTGGGACGAAAAACGCGGCGACTACCTGCTCACGGTAAGCAAATAGTCTTGAGCGGGACCACCTACGGTCGCTGGCAAAAACTTAAAAGTTAAAACGTCTTTAGCGGGCAAAAAATTCTTGGAAAGAACTAATAAGTAGATCTTCGGCTTGATCATCAATACCCAAGTGAGTTACTAAACGCATGGTGGGTTTCCAAGGAAAAAAGCCAATGCCTTGGGTGGTTAGATGGGCGTCTAACGCATCGTGAAGTTCGGCTGGTGGGGTGATCCACAACATATTGGTGGCTTGCACCACGCCGAGGCCCTCGAGGCTCGATAAAGCAGCCGCTATACGTTCGGCCCGACGATGATCTTCAACAAGGCGCTCTACATGGTGATCGAGGGCATAGAGGCCGGCGGCCGCTAAGTGCCCGGCTTGGCGGGTGCCGCCACCCAACATTTTTCGCATGCGAAAAGCTTGAGCAATAGTTTTTTTGTCGCCCACCAGAACCGAGCCGGTGGGAGCACCAAGACCCTTTGAGAGGCAAAGCGAAGCGGTCTCTACCTGGCTAGTAAAAGCCGAAATAGGCACCTCAAGTGCGGCGGCCGCATTAAAAAGGCGAGCCCCATCAAGGTGCACCACCATGTCGTTCTGGTGAGCCACCGCCGCTAATTCGGTGACCAGTTCCACTGACTGCACATGGCCATTTGTGGTGTTTTCTAAACACAGCATGCGGGTTACCGGGTGGTGCTGGTCGGGTTCTTTAACGGCAGATGCCACTTCGGCCGGGTCGATGCTGCCTCGATCGTCAACCGCCAAGGGCCATGGCGCTAACCCGCCAAAAGCCGACGCTCCGGAAGCTTCGTTGATCAAAATATGGTAGTTGCGGCCAATGAGGTATTCGTCGCCCCGTTGCCCGTGAGCGAGTACGGCGGCCAAGTTGGATTGGGTGCCCGAAGAAAGAAAAAGAGCAGCTTCTTTACCGGTCAGGTCGGCCATTCGTTCTTGGAGTTCATTGACCGTGGGGTCTTCGCTAAAGACGTCGTCGCCCACTTCGGCGGCTGCCATAGCGGCTCGCATGGGGGCGGTGGCTTGGGTAATGGTGTCGCTACGGAAGTCTGTCTGCATGGCTTTAAGTTATCGGCGAAAACTCTGTTGGGGTTAACCGGCCTTGGGAAGCACAAAAAAAGCGATAGTTATGTAATGCAAGATCGCCCCAACAATGGTGCATAGGTGGAACACTTCGTGAAAGCCAAAGGTGCCTGGCCAAGGGTTCGGTTTTTGAAAAGCAAAAATCAAGGCGCCCCCGGTGTAAAGCAGGCCACCAAGTAGCAGAAGCAAGAAGGCGGCTACGCCGAGTTGGTGCCAAGCATCAGTTATCACCGGCAGCAACGACCAACCAATGATGAGGTAGGGAAGAGCTACAGCCCAGTTGGGAGCGTGAGGAAAGCGCAAATAAATAACAATGCCGCTAGTTGCTCCTAGCCACACCACCCAAAGAACCAAGGTGCCCGCCCACGGGGAAAGCACGAAGACCGCTACTGGGGTATAAGTGGCGGCGATGGCCACAAAAATGGTGATGTGGTCAATTTTTTGCATCAGGGTTTTCTTCGATGGGCTCCAATCAATGCGGTGATAAAGAGCCGACACGCCAAAGAGGGCTACCACCGAAAGGGAGTACAAAGCGATGATGAAACGAGGCCCTACACCAGGGGCTTTAACGATCATCAGGGGGGCCAAGGTCAGCGCCGAGGTAAAAGCTGCTCGGTGGGATACCCCACGGAACAAGGGCTTGGGGCGAGGAAAGTTCATGACCTAAAACACGCTAGGTGCTTTTTCCAAACTTAACCGTGTTCGTGGCGGTTTTTTAAGGCAGAATCCCCTAAGGCTGATAGGAGTCATCTTGAATAAGGCAGGCAACACCGGGATTTACGACTACGTGATTGTGGGCGGTGGCTCGGCGGGTTGTGCGTTGGCCAACCGGTTAAGCGCTGACCCAGAAAATCAGGTGCTGCTGCTTGAGGCAGGTCGGCGAGATTGGAAAGTTGATGTGGTGATCCACATGCCGGCGGCGTTGTCTATGGGTATCGGTAATCGGTTTTACGATTGGATGTACGAATCTGAGCCCGAGCCCGAAATGGGCGGCCGCCGGGTTTATCACGCTCGAGGCAAGGTCCTCGGCGGGTCATCGTCAATTAACGGGATGATCTTCCAACGAGGCAACCCCATGGATTACGACCGATGGGCGGCCATCGAGGGTTGCCAGCAATGGGATTGGGCGCATTGCTTGCCATACTTTCGCCGCATGGAAACCTGCTTGGCCGGTGAAGATCAATGGCGGGGCGGCGACGGCCCGCTGAAATTAGAACGCGGCCCGGCCTCTAGCCCGCTATTTGAAGCCTTTTTTGAAGCGGTGCAACAAGCCGGCCATCCTATGACCAGCGACGTCAATGGGTACCGCCAAGAAGGCTTCAACGCTTTTGACCGCAACGTGTTTCGGGGGCGGCGTTTGTCGGCGGCTCGGGCTTATTTGCACCCCGTGATAAAGCGCAAAAACTTAAAGGTCGTTACCAAAGCACAAGCCACCAGGTTCCTTATGGACGGCACCCGGGTAACAGGGGTGGAGTACTCCAAACGAGGCCGCTTGCATCAGGTAAAGGCCGCTGAAGTGATTTCGTGCGCCGGGGCCATCAACACCCCGCAGTTGTTGCAACTCTCCGGTATCGGCCCCACTGCGGTGCTCAAAGCAGCGGGGGTGACCCCGGTAGTTGATCTGCCCGGGGTCGGCGAGAACCTGCAAGATCACCTAGAGGTGTATGTGCAGTACGCCTGCAAAGAACCGGTGTCGTTGGCCCCCAACTTGGCGTGGTGGCGCAAGCCGTGGATTGGCCTGCAATGGCTGTTTCGTACTGGCCCCGGGGCATCGAATCATTTTGAGGCTGGCGGTTTTTTGCGTAGTAACGACCAGGTGCCGTGGCCCAACTTGATGTTCCATTTTTTACCGATTGCCATTCGCTACGACGGCACGGTTCCTTCGGCGGGCCATGGCTACCAGTTTCACATCGGGCCAATGTTTTCTAACAGTAAAGGGTGGGTGCGTATTGACTCCAACGACCCGCTGGCTAAGCCCAAACTGCAGTTCAACTATTTATCTACGCCAGAAGACCGTCAAGAGTGGGCTGAAGCTATTGAGGTGGCCCGCAATATTATGAGCCAACCGGCTTTTGACCGCTATAACGATGGAGAAATCTCGCCAGGCCCTGAGATTGCTGGTGACCAGGCGGTGCTGGAGTGGGTGCGTAAAGATGCGGAAACTGCCTTGCACCCATCGTGTACCGCTCGCATGGGCAACGACCCCTTGGGGGTGGTGGACCCCGCTAGCATGCGGGTTCACGGGGTGCAGGGGTTGCGAGTGGTGGATGCTTCGGCCATGCCCACGCTAACCAACGGCAATATCTATGCCCCGGTCATGATGATGGCTGAGCGGGCCGCTGACTTGATCTTAGGAAACGAAATGCTGCCGCCCAGCGACGCACCGCAGTATCGACATGGCGAATCGGAGATGAACCTATGACTTTGCAAATTCCTTTAGGTTCACGAGTGAGGAAGTCCCCATTTTTTGATGCGTTGGTCGCTCATGGGTTGACCCATGTCACGGTCTATAACCACATGTTGATGCCTGCTTCGTTTGGTGACCCGGCCGAGGAATACACCGCTTTGATGGAGCGGGTTTCTTTGTGGGATGTGTCTTGTGAACGCCAGGTAGAAATTGTGGGGCCGGATGCTTTTGCTTTGGCGCAGTACGTGTCGGCCCGTGACCTTGAGGGTATGCGGGTAGGCCAGGTGCGTTACGCCCCGCTTTGCGATCACCAAGGGACGCTGATTAACGACCCCATGGTGTTGAAGTTGGCCGATGACCAATATTGGTTGTCGATTGCCGACTCAGATGTTTTGTGGTGGGTTAAGGCAGTAGCGGCGGAGCGGGGCATGGATTGTCGGGTATTCGAGCCAGATGTTTCGCCACTGGCTGTGCAGGGGCCTCGTGCCGAAGACACGGTGGCCGACCTGTTGGGGGAGTGGGTGCGCAAGGTGCCGTTCTTTGGTTTTGTGGCCACCGAACACCAGGGCATCCCTTTGGTGGTGTGCCGCTCGGGGTGGAGCGGCCAAGGCGGGTTTGAATTGTTTTTGCAAGATGGCTCTCGGGGTATGGATTTGTGGAACTTGGTGTGGGCGGCCGGCGAGAAGTACGGCATCCACCCCGGTGGCCCTACTTTGAACGAGCGCATCGAGTCGGGTTTGTTTTCTTATCGGGCTGACTGCGGTGGGGAAGCCACTCCGTTAGAAGTTGGCTTGGGGCGCTTTTTGTCGCTGGATCGGACTGACGATTTTATTGGCAAAGAGGCCTTGTTGGCTGAACACACTGCGGGGCCGAAACGCCGACTGGTCACCGTGTTGTTGTCGGGGGAGCGCTTGACGGACACCAGCGAGCACCCGTGGCCCGCCCTGGATGCCGATGGCCAGGCCGTGGGTGAGGTGCGGGTCGCTACGTGGTCGCCTAAGCACGAATCCAACTTGGCGATAGCTCTGGTGGCTTCTCCGGTAGCCGGCAACTCGTTCACCACGATCACCCCGGATGGCCAAACCCTCACCGCCACCCACCTCAACTTTTTTGGTTTAGATCGGTAAGTTTCCGGTGGCCGCTGCTGTAGAACCTGAGTCGGTAAAGGCATTAATGGTGCGTTGAGCAATACGCATTTGGTGCACTTCGTCAGCGCCATCGGCAAAACGAGCCCACCGGGCGTGTTGGTACATGTCGGCTAGCGGGGTGTCGGTGGAATACCCCAAGGCCCCGTGCACCTGAATAGAGCGATCGATAATGCGGCCCAAAGCGTTGGCTACAAAATGCTTGGCCATGGAGACCTCAGATTTGAAGTCTTCACCGCGGTCAATTTTATAAGCGGCATGCAAAACCATAAGTTTGGATTGGTACAACTCCATGGTGGAGTCAGCAATCATCCACTGGATACCTTGTTTTTCAGCCAGCAATGATCCGTGGCTAAAGCGCTCCAGAGATCGTTCGACCATCATGTCTAACGCAGTTTCGGCTTGGGCGATCCAGCGCATGCAATGCGCTAAACGAGCCGGACCCAACCGGTACTGACCCAAGAGGTGCCCTTGGCCACGACCGCCGAGCATCTGCGACTGGTGGACCCGGAGGTCCTCAATGAGTATCTCGCTGTGCCCGGTAGCCCCGTGCATGGTTTCAATTTGTCGCACATCGTTCCACCCCTCTTGAGGGAGGTCGATAATGAACGCCGTGTTGGCGGCTTGGGGAAGGTCGGGGTCGTCTTCGGTGCGGGCAATCAAAATAGCAAAATTGGCGCGATGGGCATTCGAAATAAACCATTTGTGCCCGTTGAGTACCCACTCTTCGCCATCGGGGTAACCGCTGGTTTGAATGAGCGTCGGGTCCGAGCCCGCTACCTCGGGTTCGGTCATAGCAAAACAAGACCAGGTACGGCCCGCGCATAAGGGCTTCAAGTATTTTTCTTTTTGCTGGTCGCTGCCCCAATGCAACAAGGTGTGCATGTTGCCTTCGTCGGGAGCCTGGCAGTTCAACACCCACGGGCCGTAACGAGACCGAGCGGCCTCGGCTTGCACCATGGCCAGTTCCACATGGCTGAGCCCCATGCCACCCCATTCGGTAGGCATATGAGGCAGCCAGAGCCCTTCAGCGTGGGCCAACTTGCGCATGGCCACCAAAGCCTCGATGCGTTCGCTGCCTTCTAAGGCCGGGGCATCGCCCTTGCCTTCAATGCGTTGCTCGCCGGGACGCACCACCTGATCAACAAAAGTGCGTACCCGAGAGCGAATCGCCTCAAGTTCTGGCGTAAGAGAAAAGTCAATGGCCATGGATGGCTGTCCGAATCTAAATAGGTGGTCTAAATAGTGTGGCTAGGACGCCCGGGGCCCTCAAGGGGGTTGCCGTCCATACCAGAGTTCAGTTGTGCTCCAGCCATTAACTCGGCCATGAGGTCGCCCAAATCGGCGGGGTCGTCAGGTTGGGTTCCTGATGGACCCAACTGCCATTGCTCAGAAATGCCTAAACGGTTACCCACCACGTCAAAGACGCGGCCGGTTACGTTTTGTGCGGCCTCGCTGCATAACCAAGTAGCGGGTACGGCAATCCAGCGGGGGCCCATTGCTTCACGGGTTTCTTCGTCCATGGCGCTGAAACCAGGCAAATCGGCGGTCATCCGGGTGTACGCCCCCGGGGCCAAACAGTTAACGGTGACCCCATATTTGGTTAACTCAATAGCGGTGATGATGGTGAAGGCGGCGATGCCGGCTTTGGCGGCGCCGTAGTTGGCTTGCCCCACGTTGCCGTAAATACCAGAAGGAGAAGAGGTGTTGATGATGCGACCAAAGGCTTCGCCACCGCTTTTTACTTTTTCTCGCCAGTACACCGCAGCGTGATGGCTGGGGGCAAAGGTGCCTTTGAGGTGCACGTTGATGACAGAGTCCCAGTCGCCTTCGGACATAGAGAACATCATGCGGTCACGTAAAATACCGGCGTTGTTGATCAAAATGTCGCAACTGCCAAAAGTATCAATGGCTTGATGAATCATTTCTCCGGCGGCATCGAAGTCGGCCACGTTGGCGCCGTTGACGATGGCTTCGCCACCCATGGCTTCAATTTCGTTGACTACCGACTGGGCATGGCTAATGTCGCCCCCGCCGCCATCGGTCTCCGCTCCAATATCGTTCACTACTACTTTGGCGCCGTTTTCGGCCAGCAGCAATGCGTGTTCACGGCCGATGCCGCGTCCCGCTCCGGTCACGATGGCCACACGGCCTGCACAAAGGTTGCCCATTAGGTTTATCTCCTGTTTGTTGAACTGTTCTCGCTAATCTTGCCACCTTAGACGGGGGAATAACGAAGCGGGTTAATGAAGTATGGGGGTTCATGCTCTAAGGTCAGAGAATGAACGATCGCAGAGACCAACTTTTCGCTTCGGTGCCCTATACCCAGGGGCTTCATGAAGTAGCCGACGGGGTGTTTGCTTATTTGCAACCCGACGGGGGTTGGGGGTGGAGTAACGCCGGGTTGTTGGCCACCGAGTGGTCGTCGCTACTTGTTGACACCTTATTTGACCTCAAATTGACTCGAGACATGCTGGACGCCATGGCTGCAGTCACGGCAGGTAGCCCCATAGACACGGTGGTTAACACCCACGCCAACGGCGACCATTGCTACGGCAATAGTTTGCTCAGCGACGCAGGGGCGCAGATAGTGACCAGTGAAGCAGCAGCGGCCGAGATGGGAGCGATGCCACCGGCGGCCATTACTGCTTTGATGGCGGTCGATTTAGGCGAAACCACCAACCGCTATGTCAAAGAAGCCTTTGGGCCGTTCGAGTTTGCCGGCATTGACCTACCAACCCCGGACCGCACCTTTAGCGGAGAGTTGCAACTCGACGTGGGCGGCCGCACCGTGGAGTTGATTGAGGTCGGCCCGGCACATACCTCGGGAGACTTGTTGGTGTACTTGCCGGCTGTTCGCACGGTATTTTGCGGAGACATTTTGTTTATCAACGGCACCCCCATTATTTGGGATGGCCCAGTAGCGAACTGGATAGGCGCCTGCGACCGCATTTTGGACTTGGGTGCTGAGGTGATCGTGCCCGGCCACGGCCCATTGACTGATGCCGCTGGGGTAACGGCGGTGCGAGATTACTTGGTGTTTATCAACGAAGAATGCCACGCTCGTCATGCGGCGGGGCAAAGTGCGGTTGAGGCCATTAAAGAAATAGATCTCGGCCCCTACGCCCAATGGGGTGAATGGGAACGCTTAGCCGTCAACGTGCACGCTATTTACCGAGAGATTGACGGCCACAGCGAACTGCAGTCACCCTTGGATCTTTTTGCCGCAATGGCTGACTTGAAATATGGAGGCAAGTGAGATGACCGATAGCCAGAAACCAACCTGCGCTTTTGTGGGCCTCGGAGTCATGGGCTACCCCATGGCCGGCCATTTACAGGCCGCAGGGTACGCAACCACGGTATACAACCGGACAGCCGCCAAGGCCGCAACTTGGGTGGCCGAACATGGGGGAGAGGCGGTTTCTACGCCTGCCCAAGCGGCCGCCAACGCCGAGGCAATCATGGTGTGTGTCGGCAACGATGATGATCTGCGCTCGGTGATGTTTGGCCCTGAAGGCATTTTGTCGGGTGCGCCAGTGGGTTCGGTGCTGGTGGACCACACCACCGCTTCGGCCGAGGTAGCTCGAGAGATAGCGGCCGCCGCCGCTCAACAGGGCGTCGGTTTTGTGGATGCTCCGGTTTCGGGCGGCCAAGCAGGGGCCGAAAATGGCCAACTTAGCGTCATGTGTGGTGGTTCAGAAGAGACGTTCGCCTCGGTAGAAACAATTCTTGAGGTTTACGCCAAGGCAGTGAACTTGATTGGCCCGGTAGGGGCCGGGCAAACCACCAAAATGGTCAACCAAATCTGCATAGCGGGCCTTATCCAGGGATTATCAGAGGCGCTAGATTTTGGACGCCGGGCCGACCTCGACATGGACAAAGTGCTGGCCGCTATCAGCCAGGGAGCTTCTGGCTCGTGGCAGATGAGCAACCGTTCAAGTACCATGTTGGCTCGGGATTTTGACCACGGGTTTGCTTTGGACTGGATGCGTAAAGACTTAGGCATTGTTTTCGATGAAGCAGAGCGCATTGGTGCTTCGTTGCCCATAACCGCCATGGTGGACCAGTTTTATGCTCGTCTGCAACGGGAGGGCCACGGCCGTTGGGACACCTCGTCGCTCATGGAACTCCTCCGCGACGACTGAGCCTTGGACCTAAGCCTTAGGTCTTTTCACTAAGCCTAAATAGTCCGTGCTCTGGGGACAGTCCCCAGAGCACGGACTATTTATTGGGTGGGGTGCCGGCTACTGTGGTGCGGTGTAGTTGACGGCGTTGGCCGGGGTAATCGTTTAGCGCCACATGTTGAGTGGAGCGGTTATCCCAAATAACGACATCGCCGTTGCGCCAGCGATGACGGAAAGTAAACCGTACGTGAGTGGTCCATTGATGAAGCCAATGGAGGGTTTTTTCAACCGCCGCGGGGGAGTCGAGGTCAGACCCGCGGAGACTGCGCACGTAGGTGCCGTTGAAAAATAGAGTTTGTTCGCCGGTTTCCAGGTGGGTGCAAACCAACGGGTGTTCTTGAGTGGCTTGGGCATCATCAGAGGTACGTATGTCCATGCTGGAGAGCCCGGAGTGAAGCGCCTGTTGTGCTGGGGAATACGAAGCACTAGCTGAATGCACAGCAGTAATCTCAGCAAAACGCTCTTGCTGGTCGGAAGTTAGCGCCTCCCAAGCAGCAGTCATAGAGGACCAAACGGTGTCGCCGCCCACCCCAGGGACGTCAATGGCGTGAAGAATAGTGAAGGCCGGTGGGGACTCCAGAAAAGAAAAATCGCTGTGCCACACGCCGCCAAAATTGAATGCATTGGGCTCGAAAGCTTCTTTAACTACGCTAATGACTTCGGGAAAGCCCGCTAGGGGTTCAACAAAAGGTACGGGAGAGAAAGGCCCCAGTTGGTGGCTGAAAGCCGTCTGTTGGGCGGGGGAGAGGGCCTGTTCGGGAATCACTACCACTTGATGGCGGCAAACTTCATGCCTTAAGTCTGCCGCTTGTTGACTGCTTAAGCAGGTGAGATCAAGCCCAAAGATTCGAGCGCCCAATACGCCAGTTAGGGGTTCAACGTTCATCGCCGCACCCTAGACCAAGGTAACCGGACGTGAAAACCCGTCAGGTTTAGAGAATCTGCGACAAGAAGAGTTTGGTGCGATCCTCGGTGGGGTTGGTGAAGAAGTGTTCAGGAGTGCCCACTTCAACGATTTGTCCCTCTTCCATGAAGATGATCCGGTCGGCTACTTCTTTGGCGAAGCCCATTTCGTGGGTTACCACCATCATGGTCATACCTGAACGAGCCAAGTCTTTCATTACGTCCAGCACTTCTTTAATCATCTCCGGATCTAGAGCAGAAGTTGGTTCGTCGAACAGCATGATACGTGGTTCCATGGCCAAGGCTCGGGCGATAGCTACCCGCTGCTGCTGTCCACCAGAGAGTTGCCCAGGAAATTTGTCGGCTTGTTCAGGGATACCCACGAGTTCCAAGAGTTCGTTGGCCTGTTCAATAGCCTCTGCTTTAGGCTTCTTACGCACCCAAATGGGGGCCAAGGTTACGTTGTCACGTACCGAAAGGTGAGGGAACAAGTTGAACTGCTGAAAGACCATACCCACTTCGGAGCGGATTTTTTCAATATTACGCATGTCGTTGGTGAGTTCTACCCCGTCAACGATGATGTCGCCCTCTTGGTGATGTTCCAAGCGGTTAATGCAGCGGATCCACGTAGATTTTCCTGATCCAGAAGGGCCGAGTACTACCACAACCTCTTGTTCTTTAATGGTGGCCGAAATTTTTTCTAAGGCCTGAAAGTCGCCGTACCACTTAGAAACACCTTTACAGACAATTATGTCTGGGGCGTCACTTAGGTCGCGACCTGAACGGGTTGTGGTGATGGTGTTGTCTGTTTCATTCATAGTTAGTTACCTCATCGTTCGCCGAGGCCGACACGCTTTTCAATGCGTTGACTGGCTTTCGACATGGAGTAGGAAATGACCCAGTAAAGCACTGAGACAAAGAGTAAGTTTTCACGGGTTGAACCGATGAAAGCTGTTTGGTTTGGGATGACCGATCGACCGACGTAGAGCAAGTCGAAGAGGCCAATGATGTAGAGCAGCGACGTTTCTTTGAGGGTACCGATGGTATGGCCCACCATGGGAGGAATAGACATGCGTAAGGCTTGGGGCAAAATGATGAACACGGTCTTTTGCGAGGTAGACATGCCGACTGCTTCGGCTGCTTCGTGTTGGCCGCGAGTAACCGATTGCAACCCACCGCGAATGTTTTCGGCTACGTAGGCGGCTGAGAATAGGGCATAACCGATGGTTACCGAAGTGACCTCAGGGAGGCGCATTCCCTCCGGTAAAAAGAGGGGGAGCATCACCGAGAAGAAGATCAAGATAGTGATGAGCGGAACACCGCGGACGAACTCAATGAACGTGGTGGCCAGCAAACGAAAGATCGGCATATTGGAGGTACGAGCGAGAGCCAGTAACACGCCAAGGGGGTAAGACAAAATAACGGTGAAAAATGCCACGATTAAGGTAAGGGTCGCTCCGCCGAAGAATAAATCACCGGGTACCTCAACTGTTGAGGGGGTGTTGACTGCGGTGATCAACCAACCGGCAATGACTATAAAACCAGACCAGATGCTGGAATAGCGCCGGCGGGTAGATTTATCTCCGCTAAAGGTAGGAGCGGCCAGGGAGAAAAGGCCCAAGGCGATTAAGAAAATACGAATGATCATGCGCATCGGGGTGAGGAAAGAGCCAAAACCAGCCAAAAGTATCAGCATGGCGATGATGCGACCAATCTCACCCAAACTTGGTTTGGTGAGCGCATAAAGTATCAAACTACCGACTACTAAAAACCCGAGGACCAATGGAATGTCGGTGTACAACACATGATTCATGGTGAAGGCCGGGTCGCGGAGCACGAGGTAGATCAAGAAAATTGGAGAGATCAACCAGAAGCCCATTAAGACGCTACGGGTGCGCCTTTCGGGAAGGCGATCACGAAGAACAATGCCGAGGTAGTAAGCCCCCACCAGAACAAACAACATGATGGTCCACGGCAGTTTGGTGCTAAAAGCTACCGTGCCCGGCTCTGACACAACCTGTGGAATGCGATCCCCGATAAAGGAATGGCGGCCGTAGGGAATAAACCAAAGGGTGGCGATAATCGAAGCCAAGGTCCCAACTAGCAGGGTGAGCGAACTAAGAGATCGTTCTTCGTCTTGGGCGGCGATTCGGTTGAATATGAAGCCAGCGAGCAATAATCCACCCGCTGCTATTTCCCATTTAACAGTTCCTGAAGTACTTAATGGGGCCAACCAGACCATGATGGCCAGGCCAACGCCGAAAGAATAGGCTGATTTAGCCAGGCGAGCGAAGGGCATACGAGTGCCGCCTCGCCAAATGGCCATAGAAAGCCCTGCCAGGACCAAAAGGGTTGCAAAAGAGAACCAAATGCGGTTGTATTGCGCTTCAGGGTAGGCAAAGGACATGTAGAGCCGAGAGTTAACGGCCACGGCATTCCACTGGCGTTCAGAGCCAAAGGCAAAGCCCAGCAAGCCGTTGGCCAAAGATAAGATCACCACTGAGGTCATTATGGTGATGAGCGTGTTGCCCACATTGGAGAAGAGGTTTTTCTTTAACCATTCTTTGGGTGGTAAATGTGGCTCCTGAGGGGGAGCTGCAATAACCGGTACTCCTGCGGATGATTGGATTTCGGTCATTATCGCTCCACCAACTTGAGGCGCATATTAAAGAAGTTCACGACCACTGAAATGGTGAGCGAACAAGCGAGATAGAAGAGCATCCACACCGACATAACGGGGAGGGCCTTTCCGGTTTGGTTATAAATGGTTTGCCCAACCTGCACAATGTCGCTATAGCCCACGGCGATGGCCAGAGAAGTATTCTTGGTCAAACTCAGATACTGGTTACCAAGCGGCGGCAAAGAAATACGAAATGCTTGGGGCAGGATGACTCGGCGTAGTGATTGAGCACGGTTTAAACCGACTGCGCTGGCTGCTTCAACTTGGCCCTTGGGTACGGAAAGAATGCCACCTCGAACGATTTCACCGATATGCGCCGAGTGGTAGAAAGTCACCCCAAAGAACACGGCGGCAAAGCCACGAGTCATGGTTAAACCATTCTTACCGTAGTTGGCAAAATTGCCAGGTTTGAGAACATCGGGGCGCATGGCATCAAAGGGGCGAGCGGCCCCATCAACGTTGAACTTCGTTTCGGCCAGCCTAAAGAGGTCTTGTCCTGAGTTGAGTAACCAAGAAGACAACCCCGTCCATTTGTAGATCACCACGATGACTAACGCTGAGGCGAGGCCGGCAAAGATCATGCGGAACCAGTCATCGTCGCTTAAGTTGAGATGGCCGGATCCGCTACGGCGGTCAGTACGGAATTTTCGAATCCAACGCAGAGCGAGCAGTACAGCCACGATGGAGATCACCGCTTGGGTCATGGGGATAGTCAATGAATCAATCAGGCTAGCTATCCCACCCATGATGGGCCCCACGAAGGAAAAAACTGGGTGGATGAAAAGGCCGACAAAACCGAAGATCGCTAATGTGCCCGCAGCCCACAAGATGGGAGAGGTTTCCCGTCCGGTATCGTCGTGTTGTTTGAGGCGTTTTTTGCGTACAAAATGGGCGGCAATGGCCCCCAGTAAAATAACGATGGCCCACTGGTAAAAACCATCGGCGATGAACACCCGGGGGAGAGAGACCCCTTTGTTGGAAATATGCAGCCAGTTGTGAATGGGGCCTTGATTTTGGTTTAGCGGGCCAGCAGCTGCCGTGGGATCCAAAAAGGAGGTCCGCGGCAGGGTGGCCAAGATGGAAGAATAAAAGATGATTTGTACGAGCAACGGAACGTTGCGAAGGCTCTCTACCCACATGGCACCGACTTTGCGGAGCATCCAGTTGTTGGAGAGACGAGACAAAGCAACAAAAATGCCCAAGATAGTGGAGAAAACAATGCCTACAGAGGCGACGCGTAAGGTGTTGACCATGCCGACCCAGAGAGCACGTCCCCCGCTGTTGGGCAAAGTATCGATGCCCTCGCTTAATTGGATGTCTACTGGGCGGTCAATGAAATCAAAGCCGATGGTGATGTCTTTAGCGCGTAGGTTGTTGCCGGCTTGACCCACAAAGAGCCAGAGGGCGGCCAGCACTACGGCCAGCAAACTAACTTGAGTAAACCACTTGAGAACAACCACGTCGCGCCACAGAGGCACGCGTTGGGCTACAGCTAGCCTAGTGCTCGGCGGTTGTTCGACCGGTGCAGTCATTGGTCCAGTTTATGAAGAAGGTGGTGGCCAGAAGAATAGAACAAAAATGCGACTCAAACGCGGAAGGTCCCGTTACCGAAAGATGCAGAGCATCTCGTCAGCAACGGGACCATCACGTTAGTAGGTAATTCTCTTTATCTGCTTAGCGCATTGGTGGTGCGTAGATGAGCCCACCGTCTGCTGCAGGAGCGTTAGCTGAACCTTCACGGAACAGACCCACTGGGTTCAAGTTTGAGTTGTAGATGTCGCTGTAGTTACCAACCTGCTTGATGACTTGGTAGAAGGCATCGGCGGGAAGGCCCATAACGGTCTGCAATTCACCTTCGTCGGTGCCCAAAAGGCGGCCAATTTCACCAGGCTCGGCGAGGAAGTCGTCAACGTTGCTGCTGTTGATGCCGTACTCGTCAGCAATGACGGTGGCGTAAACAGACCAGTTGATGACGTCGCCCCATACAGAGTCGTTCTGTGGGTATACAGGGCCAAGAGGCTCTTTGGAGATAGGTGTAGCGGGGAAAATAACCCATTCACCAATCTTTTCGTGCTTGGCCATACGGCCTACCAAAGCAGAACCATCGGTGGTGGTTACGTCGCAAGCGCCGCTGATGAAGCTGTCGTAAACTTCATCGCTACCTTCGAAGGTTTGCAAGGTGATGTTTACGCCTTGCAAAAGGGTTGCTTCAGTGATGTTCTTTTCCGTGGTGGTACCAGCGTTTACACAAATGATGGTGCCCTCAAGGTCGGCAATGTCAGAAGAGCCAGAGAAGCCATCAGAGATACGAGCCATCAGCTGTTGGCCATCAAAGTAGGTGGTTGGACCAAAGTCCATACCCAAGTCGGTGTCCCGGCTTTGGGTCCAAGTGGTGGTACGCATGAGCAAGTCAACCTGACCGGTTTGAACAGCGGTGAAGCGCTCAGAAGAGGTCAAAGGAATGAAGGTCACGGCAGTTGCGTCGCCCAAAACGGCGGCAGCAATTACTCGGCAGTAGTCAGCATCGAAGCCAGCGGAGGTTCCGTCAGGCTGGATTACTGAGAAAGCAACGGCGGTTGCGCCGACGCCACAGTTGACGGAGCCACGTTCTATAACTACGTCAAGCAGGCTGCCACCTTGGGACAGCTCTACAGCTGTGGTGGTAGTTTCAGCAGCTTCGGTAGTCGGAGCTGCAGTGGTGCTTGTTACGTCATCTGCGCTGTCGCTACCGCATGCGGAAGCAACAAGACCAATTGACAGGAACAAAGCGAGAAGCTTGAAAAGCTTGCTCATATGGGGAACCCCCTCGGTTCATTTGGTTTATCCCTATTTGGGATTGTCATCCATCGTTGGGCGACCCCTAAAGGGTAGGTGACAGTAGTCACCACCGCAACTAAAGAGACGATTTTCATTGGTTGGTCAAGAATGTGTAATATTTCTGTAATGAGCGATCATCTGTCTTTATCGGCCCCAGTTGTGCAAACGGTTACCGGCCCGGTGTCTCCTGACGACTTAGGCCGCACTTTGATGCATGAACATTTAGCGGTGGGGTACTCCGGTTGGGAATCGCATACCAGTCGGCCCGGTCTTTCGCGTGCTGATATGCGAGCGGTGTGTTTAGATCGCATCGCTGAGTTGCAAGATTTGGGCTACTCCTCGCTACTGGACCCTTGCCCTTCTGATTTAGGTCGCGATGTAGAGTTAATGGTTGAAGTGGCCGAGGCCACGGGTTTTAACATTATTTGTGCCACCGGTTTGTACCGGCAGGAAGGCGGTGGGGTGGCTTACTGGACGCATAAAGCGCAGTATGAAGATATTCAACCGGTAATGACCGAACAGTTTGTGGCCGAACTCATAGAGGGCATCGGCACCACCGGGGTGCGTGCGGGAATAATTAAATGCGGCACCGGCCATGGTGGCATGTCTGATTACGAACGCACGGTGTTTAACGCGGTAGCGGCAGCATCTTGCATTACCGGGGCTCCAATTACGACACATACCGACGACGGAGCGGTGGGAGACATTCAACAACAAGTACTAGTGGACGCCGAGGTGCCTGCGCATCGAATAGTTATCGGCCACTCATGTGGCAGCACCGACACCGACTATCACTTGGGTATTGCCGCCGGAGGAAGTTATTTAGGTTTCGACCGTTTTGGCATTGAGGTGTTCATGTCTGATGAAGATCGGGTGGATGCGTTGGTGCGGCTTTTACGTAAAGGGGCCGGCGACCGGGTGGTGGTGAGCCACGACTCGGTGTGGTGTTGGCGCGGCGAACCGTTTCCGTCGCACGCCATGAGTCAGTTGGCTGAGGTGATGGAACCCACCAGATTTGATCGCGAAATCGTGCCCATGTTGATTGACCGGGGGGTTACGCAAGCAGAGATCGAGAAGTTGGTGGTAGATAACCCGCGAAGGTTCTTTACTGGGGAGCCTTTGCCTGCGCTGGCTAAAAGCTAGGCGGTGGCTTGATAGTTAAAAAGTGGGCGGCCAAAATGGCACCGAAGATGCCTCCGGAAGTAGACAGCACCAAGTCGCTTACCGTGTCGTCGTAGGTGAGTTGTAGACCGGCGGTGCCCATGGATTGCACAATCCATTCCATGCCTTCCCAAGCCACTATGGCTAAGGCGCCAAACCCTGCACCCAGAAGGGTCAGGTTCCAGCGGGCCAAGCGAGCGGGAGCGAGAAACAGCACCAAGGCCGCTACTAAAAACACCCAGTTGATGAAATGTAAAATATCGTCAAAGTTGTGGATGGTGTTGTAAAAGTTCACCAGGTTGCCGGTGAGGTCTAAGACGAAAGGTAGGACCAGCAAAGCGTCGGCGAGGTAGGGGTAGTTTCGTTGAGTTACTGGTTTTCGTCGGGTGGCTATTAGCCAGACAAGGGGGGTGATCAAAGCGGAGATGGGGTAGCCGACGGCTCGTTCAGGCCACCCTTTGCCGGCGACGCCAGGAATATCGGGAAAGACAAGCCCCAGTAGTAGGCAAGCGGCCAGTGAAGCCTTTACCACCCACATGAACTTTCGTTGTGAAACAAAATCCATTAGTTGATTTGACGATCTAGGTGCTCCCAGTAAGGAGCACGCAATTTAAACTTTTGCAACTTCCCGGTGGCCGTGCGGTCGAGTTCGTGGCGAAACTCCACCGAAGTGGGGCACTTGTAGCGGGCGAGCAGCTCACGACAATGATCAATAAGGTCATTTTCGGTTATTGAAGCGTCGGTGCAAACAACGAGGGCTTTTACTGTTTCTCCCCATTTTTCGTGGGGCACCCCGATGACCGCTGCTTCGGCTACCGCAGGGTGGGAGAAAAGTGCATCTTCTACTTCGATGGATGACACGTTTTCTCCGCCAGAAATAATGACATCTTTTTTTCGGTCGGTAATGGTGGCGTAGTTGTCGTCGCCAATGGTGCCGCCGTCACCGGTATGAAACCATCCGCCGGCTAAAGCTTCTTCGGTTCCCTCTGGTTGGTCCCAGTAGCTTTTCAGTACATGGTTGCTGCGAGCCAAGAGTTCACCATCGGGGGCTGTGCTGAGCTCTACCCCGAGGACGGGGGCTCCGGCACGGGAGAGTTCAACGGCGCGTTGTCCAGCGTCGAGGTGGTCCCATTCTTCTCGGGAGCGGTTCATAGTAAGCAGCGGTGCCGTTTCGGTGAGCCCGTAAATCTGGATGAATTCCCAATCCAGTTCGGTTTCTACTCGTTCAATGATGCTGGTGGGCGGTGGGGCGCCGGCTACCACGATGCGCATGGTGCCAGTCCCGGGTATGGGGCCATCCCAGTCGGCGGCGGCGTCAAGTATTGCAGTAATGACGGCCGGAGCGCCACAAAGCAAGGTGACCCCGTGTTGTGCGATGCGTCGCAAGATCTCTGGCCCGTCTACTTTGCGTAAAACAATGTGTTGGCCCCCCATGCCGGTGATGGCGTAGGGCATGCCCCAGCCATTGCAATGAAACATGGGCAGAGTATGGAGGTATACCTCGCGGTCGTCGACCCCGCTTTGCCAACCGAATACGGCGGCGTTGAGCCATAAATTGCGGTGGGTCATCTCTACCCCCTTGGGGCGAGCGGTGGTTCCACTGGTGTAGTTGATGGTGGCGGTGGCGTGTTCGCTGGGTTCCCAAGGCTGCGGGGTGGCGTCATAGTTCAAAAGAGCGTCAGATTCCGGCCCGACGGTGAATTGGTATTTTACCTCAAAGTCGCCGTGTTGTTCAACGAGTTCAGGGTCAATAATGAGTACGTCGGCGCCTGAGTGGTCGATGATAAATTGAATTTCTGGTTTGCTGAGGCGAAAGTTGATGGGCACGCCAACCCGCCCGTAGGCGCTTGTACCGAAAAGAAACACCAAAAGCCGGGCTGAATTGTGGGAGACCATGGCCACGCGAGAACCGAGGCTTAGGCCGAGACCATCAAGCCCGGCGGCCAGTGCTCGTGCAGACTGGGCTAACTGGCGGTAGGTCAGGTTGGACAGGGCGTTGGCTGGTTGATTGGGCTCGTCAATAATGGCAATGCGGTCGCCGTAAACTCGTTCGGCTCGGTTGAGGTAGTCGGTAATGGTGAGAGGGATTTCCATGAGGGCTCGCTTGTTTGGTTAAAGGGGTGAGTGGTTAGATCTGGAGAATAGCCCAGTTGGTAAATGGTAAGTCAAGCAGGGCGACGAGGGCGTACCCTGTAAGAAGCGAAAGGAAAATGATGAGCGACCAAAACGACGAGGTGCTGAGCGGTTACCGGTCCAGCATTGACAACATCGATACGGCACTCGTCATGTTGTTGGCTGAACGTTTTAAGATCACCGCCAAAGTAGGGGCTTACAAAGCGCAGTCAGGTATGGCTCCGGCCGATTCGGGGCGCGAGGCCGAACAGGTAGAGAGGCTTCGTGAGCTTTCTACGCAGGCCGGCTTGGATCCTGTTTTTTCTGAAAAATTCTTACGCTTTATTATTGACGAAGTGATTCGCCATCACCTACAGGCCAACGGTGAAAAATAAAGCTTTACCCTTGGGTTAACGGGCTGCTTCTTCTGCGTCACGGTCTTTGGTTACTTCATCGAGTTCCATGTATTCTTCGCCGGTATCTACCCAGTTTTCAAACTCGATGACCCCGATATCGGTGAAGCGGTCGCGCAGCCACCCGTCTCCAGTGTCAAGCAGGCCGAGTTTACGGCAGTTGGGGACGATCTTTGAAAAGAGCATGCGTTGAAATACTCGTAGTTCGTCGGGCATGGATAACTGGAACTTCACCATGTCTTTTACATCGACGCCCATGCGTTCCCATACTTCTTGGCGCATGAAGCGGTCGCGCATGCGTAGGGCTGCTTCGAAGACGAATACTTGGCGGTCGCGGAGTTCGGCGGCCGTCATGTCTTGGTAAATTTCTTTAAGGGTGATTACCCCGAAAGCTACGTGGCGGGCTTCGTCGGCCATGACGTAGCGCAAAAGTTTTTTCAACAGGGGTTCTTCGGTGGTTTGATGCATGAAACCGAAGGCCGCCAGCGCCAAGCCTTCCACCATGATCTGCATACCCAGATAGGTCATGTCCCAGCGGCTGTCGTTGACGATGTCGTCAAGCAATAAGCCCAGGTGGGTGTTGCAGGGGTAGTCAATGCCGCCCATTTTGGTGTCCAGGTATTGGGCGAATACTTCTACGTGGCGGGCTTCGTCCATTACTTGGGTTGCTGCGTAGTATTTGGCGTCTATCCAGGGCACGGTTTCTACAATTTTTGCGGTGCAGATCAAAGCGCCTTGTTCACCGTGCATAAATTGGGCCAGGCTCCATTTGAAGGATTCCACTCCTACCTCGGCCCATTCTTTTTCGTTGAATTTGTAAAGGGGTGACTCGGGGTTTTCGGCGAAGTACTGGACTTCAAGGGGGTCAGCGGCGGTAAGCACTGCGTAGGGGTCAACGTCTATTGACCAATCTAAATCAGTTTGGCCGTTCCACTGAGAGGTCTTGGCTTTTTCGTAGAGTTTGTCTAACGCCGGGCGTGAGCCTTTGTTGTAGTCCCAAGTGAAAATGGCATCAGCGTTGTCTTCTACGGCGTGAATGGCCGAAGTGACGTCGCTGTTCCAAACTGAGTATTCCGATATGCGCTCTGGGTCGTTGGCGTAGTTAGCCAATGAGTATTCGTCGCTTACGGGGTTTTCGGTGGCGGTCATGGGATGGTCCTTTATTGGGTTGTTGCTAGTTTTGGTGGTTGGATTGGGGGGACAAACTTGAGATGAAACGGTTGATTAACTTGGTCCAGTCCTCGGGTGCGGGCAGGTCGAGGCCCATGGTGCGGGTCAGGAGCATGCCAAAACCGATGGCGTGAGCGAAGCGCACCACGGCAAGGTCATCAAGTTCTGGGTCAAGCAATCCGGCTGTCTTGGCGGCGCTAATGAGGTCGGCCAGTTGTTGCTCTTCTTCGTCGATTTGTTTTTGGAGGCGCTCAGAAAGCTCAGGGTCTCGGCGAGAGGCCACGATGGCTTCCAAAAAAAGGCCGGTGCCTTCATGGAGGTCATCGAGAAGGTGCTCGCCGAGTTCGGCCAGAATCACGGTGGGGGACCGTTGGTCGGAGGTGGAGCGCAGCAGGCGGTTGATTTCGTCAGGCATGTGGTGCTCGACGGCGTCCAGGATTAGTTGCGCTTTGCCGGTGTAGCGGCTGTAGATGGCACCGGTGGTGACGCCGGCTCTGCGGGCTATTTCGGCGACCCCGGCTTGCTCGTAGCCTTTTTCGGCGAAGAGTTCAGCGGCGGCGTTAAGAAGGCGATGGCTAATGTCGTCACCAGTGGTATCGGTATGTTCATGGAGGGGAACATCCAGTGGTACGTCAAGAGCCATGAACCGATAATAACGGTCATTATCTGAAAAGTAAAGCTCAGCGGAATTTTTCTTGGCCAGTCTTTCGGTTTAGGATGTAAAAAAACAAAAGGAGCGCTAATGGAGTTCGGGGTAAATATTTTTCCGTGTGAATACACCATTTCGCCCACCGTGTTGGGTCCGGCGCTAGAAAGCCGCGGCTTTGAGTCGCTTTGGGTGGCTGAACACAGCCATATTCCGGTAGAGCGCACGGCGCCTTGGCCGGGTGGGTCACTGTTGCCGCAAATGTATTACGACGCGATGGACCCGTTCGTGGTGCTCTCGGCGGTGGCGGCAGTCACCACCAAACTCAAAGTAGCCACCGGCATTGCTTTGGTAATACAACGCGACGTTATTCAATTGGCCAAAGAAGTGGCCAGCCTAGATGTTCTCTCCGGAGGGCGCTTTTTGTTGGGTATCGGGGCCGGCTGGGGAATTGAAGAAATGGAAAACCACGGCACCGACCCCACCCGTCGCTTTGGTTTAATGCGTGAGAAAATAGAAGCGATGAAAGCCATTTGGGGGAATGACCCGGCGGAATACCACGGTGAACAAGTGGACTTTGCGCCCTTGGTGGCGAACCCCAAGCCAATACAAAAACCGCATCCACCCATTCACGTGGGGGGTGCCTTTCCTGGCGGGCTAAACCGGGCGGTGCGTTACGGAAACGGGTGGATACCCATTGCCGGACGAGGAGATTTTGACCCGGCGGCTTGGCTGGCTGCTCGAGATCAAGCATGTGAAAAAGCAGGACGAGACCCCTCCGAGGTAGAGGTCACTATCTATGGGGCGCCCCACGACCGGGGGCGAATAGAAGAGTTCGCTTCGTTAGGTATTAACCGAGCGGTGTTTGGTTTGCCCCCCGAAGGAGCCGACACGGTGCTACCGATCCTTGACCAATTGGCAGAAATAAAAGAAGGACTCTAAACCCGGCTAGCGGCCAAGTCAGCGGCCAGGGCCGTTTGCTGTTCAGCGGTTAAGGCGATTTCGTCGGTCAAGTCAGAAAAGTCGCAACCCACTGCCACCGGCCCGCCACCGGGCTCAACTTGATCTAAAGAAAAGGTCAGATACTGCACGGCAGAAAGCCGGTCGTCACCTACCTGTGCTGGGTCAAATTCGGCGTACACCCGGGACCCATCGCTTAGCACCAGATAAAGGTGCGCTTGGAGGCCGAGCCATTTGATCAACAACGGTTTGCGGTCAGCCTCGGCAGCGATCTCTATAAGCAGAGCGCAGCCCAGTTGCCCTACCCCGCCCAGTAGTTCGTTGTAAGTAGTGAGCTCTTCTTCGATAGCCGATTCACGCACAATTTTTTCGGCCCGCATCATTTCTTGCACCTGATAGCGAATGGTGGCGTGGTTTTCAAAAAGGAAAGTCAAGTAATCGCCAAGGTGTACCCGTCGAGGGGCTTTGATGGCCATAGCGGTTTGGCGTTCGTGGTCTCGCTGATCGGTGTAAGTTTCAAAGTCCTCGATCTCGCTGCGGCGTACATGGTGGGGGGGTAGGTTCATGAAGATTCCTCTGAGGTAACGGGGGTAGGGAAGCCATCGGGCCGATAGGCCCGGGCCAAAATGGTCATGGGGTGCAGGGGGCGACGGTCGGCATGTTGACCGAATTGCAGGGCAGCCAACGGGCAGTCGGTAGCCCAGACTTCAGCATCGGCGGCGGCCATACCCTCGAAAGCTTTTTTGCCGATGCGTACTGAAACCTCGTAACTTTCAGACTTCATGGCGTAGGTGCCGTCGTGGCCGCAGCATTCCATGGTGGTCTTGGGTTTTACTCCAGGGATTTTGCGCAACAGGTCACGTCCTTTAAAGCCCACCGCTTGGGCTCGCAGGTGACAGGGGGTGTGGTAGCTAATGTCGCCGGGGGTGGAGGCAAAGTCGGTGTTAAAGCGTTCTTCGTTGCGCAGCGACCAAAGGTATTCACCAGCGTCGACCACTGCTTCGGCCAATGCTTGGGCTTGGGGGCGGTCGGCGGGTGCTACTAGCTCTGGGTATTCTTGACGCAACATCATGGAACAGGTGGGGTTGATGACCGCCACTTTTTTGCCGGCCGCTACGTGGGGGGCTAAGCGTTCAAGGTTGGTGGCGGCCCGCTGGCGCAAGGTGTCGAGGTCACCAGTTTCCCAGGCCGGCATGCCGCAGCAAGCCAAGCCTTTTTCGCAAGTTACTGCTACCTGATTTTTTTCAAAGACTTCTATGGTGTCGCGGCCCACTTGAGGCTCGTTGTGTTCGACATAGCAGGTAGGAAAAAGTACTACCTCGCCTTGATCGGGAGTTTTGATGAGGCCACGTTCTTGAGCCCATTGGGTAAAGGTACGGCGAGCAAAAGTGGGGAGATCTTTATCGGGGTGAATGCCCAAGACTTTGTCTAAGAACTTGCGATGCAAGTTGCTGCGCTGGTTTAGTTTGTTGGCCAAGCCGCCGCTGGCCCGGGCCAACTTGGCTGTTCGGTCGGGGTCGCTCAACAAGCGGTCACGAAGGCTAGACCCTTCTTCACGATGCCGTTGGGCTTTGTAGCGGTGCACCAACTTGGGAAAATCCAACTGGAATTCATGACTGTCGCGCACCGTGTAAGGGCACTGCACCTCACAGAGTTTGCATTGAAAACATTGATCCATAACCAGTGCGGTTTGTGGCTCGGTGATCTTGCGCACGTCGCCATCGTGCTGGTCGTCGATAAACGAAAACAACGAAGGAAAACTGTCGCAATATTTGAAACACATGCGGCACCCATGGCAGATTTCAAAGGTGCGGTCGATCTCTTGTTGTAGAGCATCAGCATCCCAATAATGATCATCATTCGGGTCGTAAGTCAGTCCCGACGTGGGTTGGTAAGAGAGGTGATCGGCCATGGGTTAATCCTAGAACGCAAACACCGACCTCACCCGAAGGTAAGGCCGGCATTTGAAAAGAATAATTGTGGACAGGTTTAGCTGTTTTCGTCCAACAAAGATTGAAAACGACCGGCGTGAGATTTTTCAGCCTTAGCCAAAGTCTCAAACCAGTCGGCAATTTCGTCGAAGCCTTCTTCACGAGCGGTACGGGTCATCCCGGGGTACATCTCGGTGTACTCGTGGGTTTCGCCGGCTACGGCAGCGGCCAAGTTTTCTAGCGTGTCACCGATGGGCAAACCGGTTGCCGGGTCGCCAACTGCTTTGATGTAATCCAGGTGGCCGTGAGCATGGCCGGTTTCGCCTTCGGCGGTGTCGCGGAAGTTGCCGGCAATGTCGGGGTAGCCCTCAACATCAGCCACCTTGGCGAAGTAGAGGTAACGACGGTTGGCCTGAGATTCGCCAGAAAAGGCGGCTTTCAGGTTTTCTAGGGTTTCGCTGCCATCAAGGCCCATGATTGCTCCTGTTGTTGTATCTGGTCAAGTGACCAAGAGATTAGGGGATGATCATACCGGTTGGGTAGTAAAAGTAAAGAACCCAAAGAAGGTTCTTTACTTAGGAACCGTAAACGCTTACCTCAGGGCCGATGAGTTCTTTAAACAAGCCCAGCACTTCGCCCGGTTCGTCGTGGCGGCCGGTTTGGCCTTTGGAGTAAATCATCTGACCATTAGCGGTGACATCAAAAACTCCTTTGGTGCCGGTAATCAACTTGAGATCAGTGATGATGTGTTGATAGTTGGAAAGCAGGTCATTTACTACGCTCACGGCGTAGGGCGAATAATCTCAAGGAACGCAGTAGGTGACTTCAATCTGGTAAGTGGTTTGGTTGGTCATGTGCCGACCCTAGCCCAACCCCGGCCACCAAGAGAGAGCCCGGGTCGCTGCGCAAGGTTAGCGGGAGGTCGCTGAGTGTTTCGCCATCACCCCGAGCCGGGCCAGCACCTTTGATGGTTACTTCGGCGGCCTGAAACATGAACACCTTGGGATGGTCGACGTGACTACCGGTACGGATTTGTGTAAAAGAACGTAAGAGTTCAAGGCGACTCACCTGGCCCACCACGCAAATATCGAGTAAGCCATCGGTGGAGTCGGCTTCAGGGCAAATAGCCATACCGGCACCAAAGTAAGCGGTGTTAGCTACGGCGACCACCGCGGCTTTTAGTTGATGTTCTTTGCCATCTAACGTCAAGCAGTAATCTTGCGGTCGCATTTTAGGCAACTCGGCCAGCGTGGCTACCGTGTAGCGGGCTTGCCCTTTGGGGAACCGCATGGCGTTGGCTCGGGTATTTACCGCAGCAGGGAACCCGGAAATAACGCTGGTAGCCACCGGTCGAGGCCCGCCAGAAATGAGGTCTATCGCAGTTGGCTCGGCAAGCGCCCGGTCAACTTGATTGGCCAAGTTGCCATCCAGGAGGCCCCAAGCTCGAGCGGCGTCGTTGCCGGTGCCCGCGGGGATCAAACCCAAGATGCGTCCGCTTCCCGCCAAAGCAGGCAGCGCATGGTGCAACACCCCGTCGCCGCCGGCCAACAAAATGCGGGGGGCTAGGGAAGCGGCAATAACTTGCGAAACGGCTTCAGGAGTTGAGGCCTCTAATATCTCGGGTTTAAGGCCATGATGGGCGAGCCGTTCAAGAATCCCAGAGAGGTCATTTGCGGCACGACCGGCGCGGGCGGCGGAGTTTACCAAAAGTGCTATTTCGCTCATGGGTTCATCATGACGCATGGCTAACCTAAGGGCATGAATAGTAAAACGATTTCTTTAAAATTACCGGCCTTGCTTTTGGGTTCGACATTACTGCTGACCGCTTGTGGCGGAGAAACCACCAAAGGCCCTGCTGCACCAGTTGCGCCGGGCACTGTACGAGTGGTGGCCGACGATTCGCAAGACTTTGCCCAAGATCGTTACCAAGTAGTGGCCGGCCAAGTGCGCATCGAATATGTGCTTGACGGCTTTCAAGTACACACTTTGGTAGTCGAAGGTTTCGAAGAAGAGATGCGCTTAGAAGTAGCGAACGGTGAAACCGAGGTAGGCACGCTGCCGCTAGCAGCGGGCCGGTACGTTCTTTACTGCGATATTCCTGGCCACCGAGAAGCGGGCATGGAAGCCCAGTTGTTGGTGGAATAAGTTGCCATAAATGGTTATGGCCAGAACGCACAATGGCCCGCCCCAAAGAGGCGAGCCATTGTGAAAAAGATTTACTGTTTACAGAATTTCAAACAACAAGTAGAGCACGGCGGTAATAGCCAAACCGTACTTGATGGTGTCTTGGTGTTTGTCTAAAACAAGCTTGTTGAGCGGACCATCGTAGCCGCCAAGTTTGCCCACTGCAGAGAGTTCCATACCGATCCACATGATGGCGAAGACGGCCCAAATGATGGCTCGAGTGCTGCCTTCGGGGCTGCCGAAGTTTCCGCCGAAGTGGCTGGGCCACATCATGAAAAAGACCAAAGGAATAGAGAACAAGGTGTTGACCCGGCTGGCCCGTGCTGCACGTTTGCCGGCTGCTGGTGCCTCTGCGTCGGCTTCGCCGCCTTCAGAGACGCTGACCGAAGAACCGATAGCGATCTGTTGCGCAGGCCAAATGACCATCCATACATTGGCTGCCATGGTGGTACCCAAGAGCACGCCGAAGGCAATACCCATACCAGAAGCGGTCTTCCAATAGTCCATGTTGTCAAAGAGTCGGTCTTGAGCGAAGAGAATCCAGAGACCAGAGACCCAAGTTAAAGCAGCTGCCCAGCGGAACCACCACAAGGTGCGCCAGGTGATCTTGCGCAGAGCTTCACCGCGTGCGGCATCGCCCATTTCGCCGAAAGCAGCGCCTTGAATGAAGTTAAAGAAGTAGAGCAAGCCAATCCAGGTAATGCCTGCGAGATAGTGGGCGTAGCGGCCGAATGCTTCAGCGCTGCCTCCTAGGCCAAACCAGTTATCAAATAGTTCCACGAAAGTCTCCTCAACTCTTAGGCCAACCGGAGTTGGTCAGCCCATGGGGTGTATAGCTTAGCGAAATCATGCCACACCTTATGGGATTGATCAAACATGATCATGAATTTATTTTGGTTCATGATCATGTTTATGAGGGTTTTGACTCGCAGGGTTTAGTCAACCACTACGTCGGCGAAACGTTCCCTCAAGGTTTTCTTTGAGAACTTACCTACCGAAGTTTTCGGTACTTCATCGATGAACTCCACCCGGTCGGGCATCCACCATTTGGCCACCCGGCCGTCTAGCCAACCCAAAATGTCGTCGGACGTTAGGTCGGCATCTTCGGCGGCTACCACGCAGGCCATGGCCCGCTCACCCCATTTAGTAGACGTAACGCCAATGACCGCTGCTTCAGCAACTTGGGGGTGAGCCATGATTTCGTTTTCTAACTCCACCGAACTAATCCATTCGCCGCCCGATTTAATTAAATCTTTAGTGCGGTCAACCAAGCGGATGTACCCTTCGGCATCGCAAGTAGCGACGTCGCCTGTTTTGAGCCAACCATCGTCGGTGAACGACTCGTTGGCTCGTTCGTCGTCGTAGTAAGACCGAGCGATCCACGGGCCTTGCACCTGCAGTTCGCCCCGTGACGCTCCATCCCAAGGCTGTTCGGTGTCGGTTTCGGTGTCAATAATGCGAAAGTCCACCCCAGGAGTAATGAGCCCTACCCCGGTGCGAATATCGGCTTTTGCATCATCATCAAGGTGAGCCATGGTGGACTTGATGCCACACACCGCAGCCAAGGGGCTGGTTTCGGTCATGCCCCAAGCTTGCAATAAGGGCAGCCCAGTGGCTTCACGGAAGCCCTCCGACAACGTTTTAGGCACCGCTGAACCCCCACACGGAATCGCCCGTAGTGAAGAAACGTCTCGGCCTTCTAGCTCGGCCAGCACGCCCATCCAAATGGTCGGTACGCCGGCGGCCAAAGTTACTTTTTCGCTTTCTAACAAATCGGCTAAAGCCGGGGCACTCAAATTAGCGCCGGGCATGATCATGGTGGCCCCAGTGGCTACTGCGGCATGGGCCAAACCCCAAGCATTGGCATGAAACATCGGTACCACCGGCAAAATAACGTCGCTTTCGCAAACCCCTAAGGTGTCGGCCATCATGGCGCCAAAGGTGTGGAGCACCATGGAGCGGTGCGAATAGACGACCCCTTTGGGGTTCCCGGTGGTGCCCGAGGTGTACATCATGGAACCGGCCCGATTTTCTTCTACGCGAGTCCATTCCACGGGGTCGGCGGCCGCCAGCAATTCTTCGTAGTCGTGTACGTCGGCGCGAATGGCATCAGCGTCGGGGGCCGGGGCGCCATCGTCCATTAACACCACGTGGCGCACGGTAGAGAACTTGTCCATGAGGGGCCAAATAAGGCCAGCCACCGAATGATCTAAAAAGATGACCTCGTCTTCGGCGTGATCAACGATGTAAGTCAACTGGTCAGGGAAAAGGCGCAAGTTAAGCGTGTGCGCTACTCGCCCAGAACAAGGAGGGGCAAAATAGAGTTCAAGGTGCCGAGCGGTGTTCCAAGCAAAGGTGGCGACGCGGCCGTCGTCCGAAATGCCTAAGTTGTCAAGCACCCCACCGAGGCGGCGGGTTCGTTCGGCCCACGCCCCGTAGGTCAAGCGTTCACGCCCCGCGGGGGTAGCGGTAACGATTGTTTTGTCAGAAAAAAGACGCTCAGCTCGGTCGAAGAGGTGTATCAACGACAACGGGGTGTCCATCATTAAGCCATCCATGAAAATGCCTACTTTCTATTTGAGGGTTTTAACTTATTGTTTCTTAGTTTTGTGCTTCAGCGTGGGCCAAAGCGGCGGTCAGTAAGCCAACATATTCTGTTTGTTCGTCTTCGTTGAGCACCGAGTGATCAAGAGCTGCGGCGGCTTCGGTGGCCGTTTCAATATCGGTCACGGTTTGCGAGTCCGCCGGTTGGTCAGTGCTGTCGCCCCAACCAAAAATTGCTACGTTCGAGCCACCATTTTTTGCTTGTACCAGAGAAGATGGAGACACCCCAGCGACTCGAGCAGCAGTGGCGTGGCGGCAAAAACGTAACTCGCGAACAACCTGTACCAATAAATAAGCCAAGCCCTCTGCATCGTCGGGGCGGGCCGCGTCACGCCATCCGGCAAAAAGTGCTGCATCGGTGTCATCTGCGGCATCGGCAATGCGCCCGGCCAATTCGGCCAAGCGGGCTGCCCCGGCAAAACCGTCAAGATATTTGCGGCCCTGCTCTACACAAATTTGGGCGTACAAAGCGCCAGCAGCCGAAGGGACGAGATCGTCTACCCAGTTTTCGTTGATCATGTCAAAGTTGATGCACCACGCAGCATCGGTGGCTTCTTGGGCAGAGATGTCGCCGATGACGCCCATGCGGCCCATTACATAACTGGCCATGCTTTTGGGTAAACCGAGTTCAACGCCTCGGCCAAAGGTGGTGGGGTCAAGCATGAAGCGGGCACCCAGCACCTGAGCTGCTTGGGCAGAGTCTTGGGCACAGGAGAGGCTGGTCATGGTTGGTCCTTAGTTGGTTGGAGTCTTGATAGGAAACTAGCAAACCTCGGTGGCTGGGTCTTAACCCAGCGTGGCCGCCACCCCGAGAGCAATCAGAACGAGGTTGCGGGACACATCTGCCCAAGACAAGGGCCGGGTAGACCAGGCACCGAAACAACCACACCCCTCGGTCAAGCCAGCCCGCAGGCGGCTGACCAGCAACACGGTAAAAGCCACCAACAAAGCGACTGCACAGGGCCCACCGGTGGCCGGGTTAATGAGCAATAAAAAAGCAGTAAGCAACTCAACAGCAGGAAGAGCAACACTGAGTTGTCGGGGAGCTGGTAGTCCAAAATCTCGCAGCGAACGCCGGGTGTCTAGTGGGTTGCGAAGTTTGTTGACCCCAGCCGCCAAAAAAACTATTGCTAAAAGCAATGCGGGAATATTAGGCATAACCAAAGAGGCTTAGTAACCCAGCGAAACGTCTACCGGGGCCAACAATTCTTGACCTTGGCAAAATCTGCGCACGTTTTCCTCAATGAAGGGCACCAACACATCAAGGCCCATATCGGGGGTGTTGCCAATATGGGGGGTGATTAAACAATTAGGGAGCGACCACAAAGGGTGCTGGTCGGGGAGAGGTTCGGGGTCGGTGACGTCAAGAGCGGCCCCACCGATGCTGTTGTTTTCTAAAGCTTGTACTAAGGCATCGGTGTCAATGTGGCCGCCCCGAGCCACGTTGACAATCCATGCGTGATCGGGCAAAGCGGCTAATTCTTTAACTCCGATAATGCCGCGAGTTTCTGCGGTTAAGGAAAGAGCCAAAATCAGTAGATCAGTGCGGGGTAGGACCTCCATTAAACGTGCGGAGGTAAGGGTTCGGTTGGCGCCTTCCAGAGGTTCGCTAGAGCGGCGAACCACAGAAATATCACAATTAAAGGGTGCCAATAAGGGCAACAAGCTGCGGGTGATGCCGCCGCCTCCCAAAATGGTGAGGTTGCTGCCCGAAAGCACCCGACCGACCGGGCCGCTCCAAGACTGTTGCCGGGCGTAGTCGTGAAGGTTTTTAAACCCGGCCAAACTCATTGCTAAAGCAGCTTCGGCCACCTCGTTGGCGTAAACGCCTTTGCCGCAAGTCCATGTCCATCGGGGGTCAAGATGCTGAGCAAAAGGTTCAATGCCGGCATAGGGCAGTTGGATCCACTCAAGGTGTGGGGCGTGGGCGGCCATCTCGGGAAAAAGGTCCGGGCGTGCTGGGTCGGCCCAAACTAAACCAGTGGCTTCTTCAAGGGGAGAAACCTGACCACCGCCGGCTTCTACTGCCGCACACAGTTGGCGGTGCATGGTCGGCCGGGTATCGGGGGCGACAGAAATTTTTGGGCGAGGAGGCTGAGTCATGAGGCGTTTAAAATCACGGCGTCCAAGGTGAGGAGATTACCCCTGGGCTGCGGTACCGGCGTAAGGGGAAGGGTCGCCGGCTACCGGAAACTCTGGTCGAGACCAAGCGGTCAACTCGGCTAAACTTTCGGCCACCGGTCGCCATGTTTCTGGGTCCCACCCTTGGGCCGAAGCCAACAATGAACCGTCTTGTCTTATGACGGCAAAGGCAGGAAGAATCTCGAGACCCAGCGCACTAACTAGCGAGCGGTCGGGGTCGGCCAAGGTAAGGACTTCGTCAGCCAACGGGCCAAGAAATTGAGCAGCGCCATCAGCATTGGTGCCGGCTACTAAGTAAGCCACCCGCACGTCGGCTCCTTGAAAGTTTGTTAATACCCGCCGTGCCGTATCGAGCAGCCAGGAGCTTTCATGGGTGAAAGGGTCAAGGGCGACTATGGCCAGCGGAAAAGTTGTTAAAAAGTCGCTCACCGGCCGGGCTTGACTGCCTACCGGGTGTAGCTCCGTTTGAAGAATTTTTGTTTGGTCAAGGTTTGATTCAGGCACAGCAGGGACGTTAGCAAGCGCCCGACCCAACTGCCGACATGGATGAAGAGTTCTCCCACGGGAACTAGCGTGAGCTTCGTGTCCACCCCAGAAGAATCTGACCCCAGCTTTTCGTTGCCGCTCCTACCCGTAGCGGTCTTGGCGTGGGGTGCCGAATGGTTGCGTGACTTACCTTGGCGCAACACGCGAGACCCCTGGGCCGTGCTGGTGGCCGAGGTGATGTTGCAACAAACGCAAATTGACCGGGTGTTGCCGCGTTGGTCGGTCTTTTTAGAAAGATTCCCCGATGCCGCTACCTGTGCGGCAGGTTCAGCGGGGGAGGTGGTACAGGAATGGTCTGGCCTGGGTTTTAACCGGCGGGCCATCATGTTGCATCGTTGCGCCACAGTGCTGGTGAAAGAACACCAAGGAGTAGTGCCCAAAGAACTACTCGCACTGCTGGCTTTGCCGGGGGTCGGCCCTTACACGGCTCGAGCGGTTCAAGTCTTTGCCTTTGAGCAAGATTCTGCGGTGGTGGACACCAACGTGGGGAGGGTTTTGGCACGTTTCGCTGGCCACTCGTTAAAGCCTCGACAGGCCCAAGATATGGCCGATGCATCGGTGCCGGTAGGGGCCGGTTGGGCTTGGAACCAAGCGGTTCTGGATTTGGGCTCCATGGTGTGTCAAGCCCGGGCGCCTCGTTGTGGGCAATGCCCGATTGCTGAGGCTTGTGTATGGCAAGGGAACCGTGAAAAAAATGGTCCTGACCCAGCGCCCGGTTCGGCGGGGGTGGCCGGCAAGCAGTCTCGATTTGAAGGCTCAGACCGGCAAGGTCGGGGGCGACTGGTGGCCGCTTTGGGGTTGGGCCCAGTTGACAGAAACCACCTGGCGCAGGTTATGGGGTGGGTCGACGACCCCGAGCGGGCGCACCGAGTGGCCGCCACCGTGGTGGCCGACGGGTTAGCCCAAGAAACCAGTAGCGGTTTCGTTCTTCCGTAGCAGCGAACTATGGGGCAGTAATTTTCTCTACCAGTTCAGCAAACGCTGTTTCGGCTAGCGCGTGCATTTCGTCATCGGTGCGATCTTGAATGGGGTGAGCGGTAAATACCCGAGCCACCTCAAGGCCTAACGCTTTGGCTTGGATTTCCGCAGCGTCCACAAAAGGGGCGGAGGCCACAAAAACCCCGGGGATGCCTCGCCGTTCAAAATCGTTGATGTCGTGCACACTGCACGTGGTACAAGAACCTCAATCGGCCAGCGCTTCAATAACCGCATGGCAACTGGTGGCGATTTCGTGGCGCAGATCAACCGGAGCCGGTTTGGCAAAGGTGGGTTTGACGTAGCGGCGCACTTCGGCCCCCTGGTCACTCAACAGTGTTTCGAGATGATCTAGAAACACGTTGCCCCGAGGTTTAGAAATATCTAACAAGCCCACGGTCAAACCTTGGAGCGTGGAGGGACGGTCGCAGAGAGGCCGTTGCTCGGGCTGGGTTTCTGCGGTGGGGTCCAGCATTACGGCATTTAAATTTTGGGTCATAGTTGTATCTCCTTGGTAACCGGGTCGCTGCCGGTGTTTCCGTTTACCCAACCGCCGATGATGGCCGAGAACAAACCAGCGGACCCCCCGGCGTGAACGATCAGCAAACCGCCGGGGCGAAACTTGGGGAGTTGCAGGCCAGCAAAACCGGTTGGGATGCCCTCGTCAATGCCGTGAGCGCCCACAATAATGTCATCGGCGTCAATGATCAAAAGTTCACTCAGTTCAGTCAGAAAACGTGAGCGGTCCCATCCGGCATCAATAAACCGGGACAGGTGCTCGGGCGAGAGCACCAACATGGCATCAATGCCCATGACCATGCGAGAAGACACGGTAGAGCGTAAACCGTCAGCCAACATGCGTACTAACGATTCTGGGCTGCGGCTTTGTTGATCAAAAAGCAAGCGGGGGCCTTCCCCGGCGAAAGCGGTCACCGTATTTTGCTGGGCGGTGAACCCTTCTTCTTGGGCCAGTGAGGTCCAGGCAGAAGGTGCTTCAGCGAAGCAAAAACCTTGTTTGCCCATATGGCCTAAGGTGGCTCGGTCAATGCCGCCGGGAGCACCACCGCCGAGATTACGAACAATGAGTTGCACCGCACGACCGATGGTGCTGTTGGCACGGTTGCCGTGACCCAACACGTTGACGCCAGAGTTCATGCCAATGCGTTCGGTTATAGGCCCGTTAATCACAAAGATGGGCCCCACCGACATGGTGGTGGCCAGCACCCCGTGCATATTGAATTGGTCGGTGCAGATAGCTTCGAGAGCGGTTAAAACCACCGGGAAATATTCGGGCAAACAGCCGGCCATGACGGCGTTTATGGCTGCTTTTTCTACCGTGCATTCGACCAAATCGGGGGGCACCACCGCCACCACATCTTGCGGGCTTCGGGTGGTGCCTTCCAGCATGCGTAAAACCCGCGCCTCGGTAGGGGGGACCACCGGTAGGCCGTCGGTCCATCCCCGGTCAAAAAGAGCTTCCACAGGGTCTTCGAGGGCGGCGACATCAATACGGCGGGCCTGCATTTTGCTTCCGCTGAAACGCACCCTTAGTTCGTCGACCCGCCCGGGGTCAACCGAAAGAGAACCTCAACCAGGTTTGAAATCCACCAGATCAAGACCCAACCCGGTAACGCCGGTAATGGATTCCCACGCTTGACGGTTCCAACCGGCGGTGCGTTCGGTCTCTACACCGTCAACGGTTTTAATGAGGGTAGGTACGGCCTCGATTTCGTGGTGCCAACTCACCGCAAGATCAGTGTCATCAATAACCCAGTCGCCGGTGGCAGGGAAGGCCGGGTCGTCTTGGGTGTACAAGGTGATGTGGCCAGCCTGACCAAGTTCAATAAGCACATCGGCCGCAAGCAAGCAGGCCGGGCAGTCGGATTTAACAATTACCGAGACCCCATCGGGCAAGGAAGGAAAGTCAACTTTTTCAGGCACGGACACAGTATGACAGAGAGTGGCCTTGGTGAGAAATCAGTCACAATTTGCGAGATGCGTCGAGATGCTCTCTACCCTCGCGAGCAATGAATACTCAGGCTGCGTCGTTGGGCGTCACATTTTATGGAGTACGCGGGTCCACCCCGTGCTCGTGTGAAAGTAACCAACGATATGGCGGGAACACTTCTTGCGTGGTGGTTGACCTGCCCGATAGCGACCCAATCATTTTTGATCTAGGTACCGGTTTACGTTATTACGGCCAACAGTTGGCTGACTCTCGCCGACCCTTTCATGGCACCGCATTGGTCAGCCACTTGCATTGGGACCACGTGCAAGGGTTGCCGTTTTTTGCGCCCATAAATCAAGTAGGAGCTCGCCTTGAGGTGTATGGACCTCCCGAAGATGGCTGCTCGTTGGAGGCGGCTTTCGACCAGTTCATGGCGCCCCCATTTTTTCCCATTGGGTTTCGTGACTTAGCCGGAGACATCATTTTTCACGACATTAGCGAAGCTTCATTTGCTGTGGGGGCAGCCACCGTGACGGCGTTGCCGGTTCCTCACATTGGGGCAACCAACGGCTACCGCTTAGAAGTTCCGTCTCCCTCGGCACCTACCGGTTCGCTCAGCGTGGTCTACATCAGCGACCATCAACAGCCGCGAAACGATGGCCAAAGCGTGGACCCTGCTGTGTTGGCGTTAGCCGCCGGAGCTGACCTTTTGATTCACGATGCCCAGTTCACTCCAGAAGAGTTCGCTGACCGAACCCACTGGGGGCACTGCACCGTTGATTACGCCCTTGAGGTGGCCCACCAAGCGGGGGTCAAAGAGTTGGTGCTTTTTCACCACGACCCGGCGCACGATGATGAAAAAATTGACGCCATGCTCGCTGATGCACAAAAAAAGGCCGAGGGCCTGAATATCGAGAAAGTTTCGGCCGCTTGGGAAAGCCGAGTAATTTCTTTACCGCTTGAAGCGATAACCCCAACAATTGAAGCGCCCGTTGTACTGAGTGCGAGTTAAGCCTCGTAAGGCGACTAACCTCCGAAAAAATGGAGGAGAGTTCTATGGCTATAGATGCAGATGTTTACCGGCAAGTACTGGGTCGTTACCCCACTGGGGTGACTTTGGTGACTGGCATGAATGGCGAGGAGCCTCAGGCCGTAGTTATCGGTTCTTTTACTTCGGTTTCGATGGACCCGCCATTGGTTGGGTTTTTCATCGGCCACGAGGGTCGGTCGTGGAACCGTATACGCCCTTCGGGAGCATTTTGCGTCAACGTGTTTGCTGACGATCAGGCTGACTTGTGTGGCAGTTTCTTTATGAAAGACGCCGACCCTTGGGAAGGGGTTGAATGGGAGTTGACGGCTACTGGCTCACCAAGATTGCTGGATTGCGTGGCCAGCATCGACTGTAAAATTCATGAAGTAATCGAAGCAGGCGATCATCTTTTAGTTTTGGGCCATGTTGAAGGAGTGGCTTTGGGCCGTGAAGCCTCGCCCATGGTATTCCTGGGCGGTAGCTACGGAAAGTTTGATCAATGATGCTCGGAGCTTTTTGCCCACCTGCGGTTTTGGGTCGGTGAAGTAATGCCTATCTACGCAATCGGTGACGTCGAGCCTCGCATTGACCCGTCGGCTTATATTCACCCCGAAGCAGTGATTATTGGAAACGTCATCATCGGGCCAGAAGCCAGCGTGTGGCCCCATGCGGTTATCCGAGCCGACGACAGTTTTATTTCGGTGGGAGCGCGTTCTTCGGTGCAAGACAACGCGGTTCTGCATTGCACGCCAGATTTGCCCACCGTGGTTGGTGAAGACGTGACGTTGGGCCACCTCTGCCACTTGGAGGGTTGCACCATTGAGGACCGATCGCTCATTGGGGTAGGTTCGGTGGTTATCCATGAAGTAGTAATCGGGCGAGGGTCCATAGTGGGAGCGAACGCCATGGTGCGTAACGGAACCATTGTGCCGCCCCGTTCGCTGGTGCTCGGCGTGCCAGCCACCGTGCGAGAAGGCGTGGTTCCCGAAGACGCCAACATGTTGAGCGCTGAGGCTTATGTCGCTCGAGGTCGCCAGTTCAAAGAACAACTGCGAAGAATCGGTTAGGGGCAATTCCGTGACTGCCACAGGCCCGCTTTGTTCGTCGGAAATAATTTTTAAATCTGGCGGCTTGGCTTTGGCGGCTCACTTGGCTCTCCCGCCCGGAGGGGGCAAGAACTGCCCGGCGGTGGTTATTGCGCACGGTTTTCCCAGTGGGCCCGGTGGAGGAGCGAACTCGCCGGCGACTTTTCCGGAACTGGCCGAACGCATGGCCGCCGAAATGGGTTGGGTAGTGATGGTGCCTTACCTGCGGGGCATGCCTGGTTCTGAAGGTTCGTTTAGTTTGCAAGGTTGGCGTGATGACCTCTTGGCCGCTATTGAGTATTTGGTTGGGCTTCCAGAAGTTGGGGCGGTGTGGACCGCAGGTTTTGGCACGGGGGGAGCGCTGGCGGTTTGCGCAGGAGCCGCCGATTTACGCGTGAACGGCGTAGCAGCATTAGCTACCCCCGCAGATTTTAATGATTGGGCAGATAACCCTCGACGGTTGTTGTTGCATGCACGAAAAGCAGGATTAGTTGACGAATCTGCCCCGCCCAAAGGTTTTGATGAATGGAAAGCGTCTTTGTCGGAGATTTCTGCAGAGTTGGCGGTTATTCAGCTAGCACCTCGACCGTTGCTGGTAGTGCACGGCAGCGACGATGAGGTGGTGCCGCCTTTAGATGCCCGCCTTTTGTCTGGCACCCATGGGGCTGGAGAGTTACGTATGATTTCTGGGGCGGGGCATCATTTGCGTCATGACCCGCGGGCCATTGCCGTATTATTGGGTTGGTTAGACCGCCAACAACGTGAGCTGATTTACTAGAAATCCTTGGGTTGAGGGTCTCTTGTTGAATTACCCTTACTTTTCCTCAAATAATTGTTACTATCAGCGTAGGAGAAATGCCCACCTCGGCTTGGAGTGCTCACATCATGACTACTGTAGGCATCGGAGTAGACCTCAGTAAGTACAAACTGGGGTGGAGCGACCAAGAAGATTACGTTTTCAAGCCCACCAAAGGCCTCGACGAACGGCTCATCCAAGAGATCTCCTGGATGAAAGGCGAACCCAACTGGATGCGCGACTTTCGTTTGCGCTCCCACGAAAAATTCCTCAACCGCCCCATGCCGTGGTGGGGAGGCGACATGGACGGCATCGACTTTGACGATATTTACTACTACATCAAGCCCTCCGGCGGTCTCAACGACTCGTGGGATGACGTACCCGATGCCATCAAAGACACTTACGAAAAATTAGGTATCCCTGAAGCAGAACGTAAGTACCTCGCCGGGGTAACCGCACAATACGAATCCGAAGTGGTGTACCACCGCAACCGCGAAGACCTCAAAGAACAAGGGGTTATTTTCTGCGACATGGACACCGCATTGCGTGAGCATCCGGAGATCGTGCGAGCCTGGTTCGGGCGGATCATTCCCCCCAACGACAACAAGTTCTCTGCCTTGAACTCTGCGGTGTGGAGCGGCGGATCATTTATTTATGTACCGCCCGGAGTCAAAGTAGAAATGCCGTTGCAGGCTTATTTCCGCATCAACGCTGAAAATATGGGCCAGTTTGAACGCACGCTAATCATCGCCGATGAGGGCTCAGAAGTGCACTACATCGAAGGGTGCTCAGCTCCTACCTACAGCACCGACTCGTTGCACTCGGCGGTGGTAGAAATCGTCGTCAAAAAATCGGCCAGGGTCACCTACACCACTATTCAAAACTGGTCCACCAACGTGTACAACTTGGTGACCAAACGAGCACGGGTAGAAGCCGAAGGCCACATGGAGTGGATCGACGGCAACATCGGTTCACGTTTGACCATGAAATACCCAGCAGTGGTCATGGTGGGCCCCAAGGCTTCTGGTGAAGTACTTTCGGTGGCTTACGCCGGCCCCGGGCAACACCAAGATGTCGGAGCCAAAATGACCCACGCCGCACCAGAAACCACCTCGAAGATCGTGTCGAAATCTATTTCACAAGGTGGCGGCCGCTCTAGTTACCGCGGGTTGATCCGGGTAGAAGAAGGCGCCCACGGTTGTAAAAGCCATGTGCAATGCGACGCCCTTATTTTGGACGACGAAAGCATTTCCGACACCTACCCCTACATGGAAGTGGGTTCCGACGACGCGGTTATCGGCCACGAAGCCACCGTGTCTAAGGTGGCCGATGATCAACTCTTCTACCTGATGAGCCGCGGGCTAACCGAAGAGCAATCTATGTCAATGGTGGTGAACGGCTTCATCGAACCGATTACCCGCACTTTGCCCATGGAGTACGCCGTGGAGTGGAGTCGTCTGATTGAACTACAGATGGAAGGTTCGGTCGGTTAAGGACTAGAGTTGGGTATGCCCCCGACTTGTTTTGATTCTTGATTAGGGTGCTTCTATGCCGATGCGTCAAGAATGTAAACACTTCGAAAGCCGAAGTTACCCCAACGGGGACACGGTGCGAAAGTGTAATTTAGACCTTGCTCCCGAAGCGCCTTGGCGATGCCCGGAGGACTGCCCATCGTTTGGCCGACGCATGGTAGATGTCAACTGGAGTCACGGTACCTTGGTGACCCCAGCCACCCCAGAAGAACCCAAAAGTTTGGGAGAAGACGACAGCATTGCTGCTTTGTTGGATTCGGTGGAAGACATTGTCAATGCCGTGGGTCCACAAATGCGAGCCGAAGTAGATGATGAAAATAAAAAAGCCACTAAAAAAGCGGCCCGTCGCGGGCGTTTAGGCCGGGTCGTCGGCAAAAAGAAAAAGAAACGCAAACGTAAGAAGTAAACGAGCGCCCTGCTAAAGAGCGAACTCTTCGAGCGCCGAAACAGGAATGTGTACCGAAGATCCATCGGCTTGGCGAATCACCAACACGTTGAGACCGAGCCGAATGAATGACCCAACCACCGGCTCTTGCTGGCCGGCCATGGTTGCGGCAACCAGGGGTGGGTCCTCGAGGAGATCTTCTAGCACGGTATGAAAACGAGGCAGGTGCTCTGCCTGCTCAGTCGTCAACTCACGGTCGCCAATAATTTCTGGTGCGGCAGGGTGGGGGATAACCGCCGAAAGATGCTTTAAAGCAAAAAGCGACTGCCGGCCTTGGTCGGTGCGTACCCCCACCACGTCGCGGCCCACGAGCTCAATATGGCCTTGGCATTTGTTGCCCGAAGCAAGCAGCAGGGTGGCTGGTTCGTTGCGTTCCGCGAGGTCAAGCAGCACCCCAAGAAGATGTGAGGATTCAGCGGAACGTTGATATAGCCATGCTTCGTGACCTATTTGGCGTACCGCTTCAGCGGCGATGGCCTCGTCTGCCAAACGCTTAAGCGATTCATCCATGGGGTCTAAGGTCATGGGCAGAGATTATGGCTTACCGGGCGCCACAGCAACATTTGTAAATTCTCGGCAAGGTTTACTTGAACCAAGATAGTCTTGGGCCACTGATGCACGAGACCTCCACCGACCCACGAACCTCGCTTAACCAAGGCGCTGACCAAGAAGGCTCATCTGGGCAGGCTTCGGTGCAGATACGTGTACCGAGCAACGACCTTATGGCCAGTTTGGTAGGCGATCATGACAGTTTGCTACGTCGTATTGAAGCCACGTTTCCAGAGGTGCAGATACATATCCGCGGTAATCAGGTCAACTTAACCGGCAAACAAGCTTCGTTGGTGGGACGCTTGTTCGGCGAGTTGGTGCACATTTTAGAAAAAGGCCACCCGTTGGATCAACATACTTTGGAGCGCACCATGGACATGGTGCGTCAAGGTGAAGAGCCTGCGGCGGTCTTGACTACAGAAATTTTGCGTTCTGCTCGAGGTAAACCGGTGCGGCCTCGTTCGGCTGGGCAACTAAAATATGTGGAAGCGATTCGCGATGGGGTCATTACTTTTGGCATCGGTCCGGCCGGTACCGGCAAAAGTTGGCTGGCCGTAGCTATGGCGGTGCGGGCTCTTAAAAACGGGGATGTGGACCGAATCGTTTTGACCCGGCCACTGGTAGAAGCGGGCGAAAGGGTGGGTTTTTTGCCTGGGGATTTGATGGCCAAAGTTGACCCTTATTTGCGGCCGCTTTATGACGCACTGTTTGACATGGTGGATGACGAAAGCGCCGAACGCATGTTGGAACGAAACGAAGTAGAGGTGGCCCCGTTGGCGTTTATGCGGGGTCGGACACTAAGCAATGCATTTATTATTTTGGACGAAGCGCAAAACACTTCGCCGGAGCAGATGAAAATGTTTTTAACTCGTATCGGGTTTGGGTCAAAAGTGGTGGTCACCGGCGATGCCAGCCAAATTGATGTTCCGGGCGGGCGTAGTGGCCTTGATGGTTTAGAAGACTTGTTGAGCGACATTGAAGATCTATCGTTTGTGCACCTCTCGAGCCGAGACGTGGTGCGCCACCGCATTGTGCAAGACATCGTGAATGCTTACGATGAGGATTTCAAAAAAACCCGCCCGCAAGGTTCTGGTGCGGGGACTTCGTGAACGAAAGCTCTGGCGACTCTGCCCAGCACAAAGACACTGATATCACCGTGGTGGTGGTGAACGATAGCGACGAGAGCGATGTTGATCTTGACGCTTGGCAAGTATTGGCGGAACAGGTTTTAAGCAGCGAGGGCTTAGCGGCCTGTGGGGTGGAGTTAACCGTTCATTTTGTTGACGAAGCGGCGATGACAGAGTTAAATCAAACGCATATGGATAGTTCGGGGCCCACCGATGTTTTGGCTTTCCCGCTTTTGGAAGCAGCAGAGATCCCGCAGATTTCTGGGCCCGGCCCGCAACTTTTAGGGGACGTGGTTATTTGCCCAACGGTGGCCAAAAGGCAAGCCGAAGAGGTTCCTGGCCGCAGCTACGTTGATGAACTGGCCTTGTTACTGGTGCATGGGATTTTGCATTTGTTAGGTCACGACCATTATCACCCTGAGGAGCGGGCGGTCATGGAGTCACGGCAAACCGAACACTTAGCGGAGTTTTTTCATGAGTAACGCGAACATTTTTTCTGGCCTGTTGCTGGTTTTTTTGTTGCTTATTTCGGGGTGGTTAACTGCGGTAGAAACAGCGTTTATTCGTATGCGCCGCTCTCGTATTGAGGTGATGCTCAAATCCCGTAACGAGCAGGGCGACGTTTCAGAAATCTTGGCGGGGGTTTTGGGCGATCGGTTGCGGTTTCTGAGCCCACTATTTTTACTCCAAACAGGGGTGCGGATAGCTAGCGTCATTGTGGCGCTTTTTTTGATTCCGGACCATTTTGGAAACGGGGCCATTGGTGCAGCGCTGGCGGCTTTTATAGTTTTGTTTTTTGTGGTTACGGAAGCGTGGCCCAAGGGTTGGGTTCTTCGACGTCCTGAAGAAGCAGCGTTGCGTTTGGCAAAAAATGCCCGCTTGGTGGAGCGCATAGCTCCTTTACGCTGGATGGCTTTCCTGTTGATGATGCTCGTTGAGCGGCTTATGCCTCGAGCAGCAGTGCGGATTTCCAGCGAAGATGAGTCGGTGGTTTCAGAAGAAGAGCTTTTGGCGGTGGCTGATCATGCTTTAGCTTCGCACGCTATTGACGAAGATGAACACGACATGATTGAGTCGGTTATTGCCTTTGGTGACACTTTGGTGCGCGAGGTGATGGTTCCTCGTCCGGACATGGTTGTTTTGGGTTCGGAGGCAAAGGTGGAAGATGCGGTTGCTTTGGCGGTAGCTACTGGCCATAGCCGACTACCAGTCATGTCGAGCGATATTGATGACCTAGCGGGGGCTATCCACGCCAAAGACCTTCTTCGCTGTTTTGAAACTGGAGGCCCGCAGCGAGCTTCTTTGACGGATTTTGTTCGACCGTTGCGGTATGTGCCGGAGACTAAAGCAGCCGACGAGTTGTTGCGTGAAATGCAAGTCGGTCGTTTTCAACTGGTGGTGGTAGTAGACGAACATGGCGCTACCGCCGGTTTGGTGACCATGGAGGACTTGTTAGAAGAAATGGTCGGGGAGATCATTGATGAGTTTGACCATGAGGGGCCCCTTGTTCAACATTTGGCGGGCGGCGGGTTACGAGTGCAGGGCCAAATGCCGGTCGACGAGTTGAACGACTTGTTGGAGGGTTCGTTGCCGGAGGGCGAATGGGAAACGGTCGGGGGGCTAGTTTTCGATGCCTTGGGCCATGTCCCTGAAGTGAACGAGCACATAGAAATTGGCCAGCGAATTTTTACCGTAGAGGAAGTTGTGGGTCGTAGAATCATGAGTTTGTGTGTGACCGAAGTTGCGTCAGTAAAAATTTCTCTCCCGGAGGTAGCTAACGATGAGTGACCAGCCGTTATCAAATGAGAGCCAAGAGCCGGTTTCTCGGTCGGGTTTTGTGACCTTGGTGGGGCGCCCCAACGTGGGGAAATCCACCTTGCTGAACGCCATATTGGGGACCAAAGTAACCATTGTGTCGGATAAGCCACAGACCACACGCAACGAGATTCGTGGGGTGTTAAATCGTCCGGGTGCCCAGGTGGTTTTTTGCGATACGCCGGGTATTCATAAGCCCAAGTCGCTGTTGGGAGAACGTTTGAATGCCACGGCTCGTGGCGCTTTGGCTGACATGGATGTGGTGTTGTTTCTGGTCGAAGCCGATGGAGATATTGGTAAAGGTGACCGTATGATCGCCGCCAGTTTGCCGGCCGATCGCACTATTTTGGTTTTGAACAAGATTGACAAAGTGGGGGCGGACCGTATTTTGACTCAATTGTCGGAGGCCGCGGGGTTTTCGTTTTTAGATTATTTTCCGGTGTCGGCTACTACGGGTCAAGGGGTGGATGCATTGGTAGACCACGTGTTGACCCTCATGCCGGACGGCCCGCAGTATTACCCAGATGACATGATTACTGATGTGCCGGAGTCTTTTTGGGTGGCTGAGTTGGTGCGTGAACAACTGTTGGCGGTACTTAAAGAAGAGTTGCCGCATTCGGTGGCTACGCGGGTTACTGAATGGGAGTGGCCGCTCATTCGGGTGGAGATTTTGGTGGAAAGAGAATCGCAAAAAGGCATTGTCATCGGCAAAAAAGGCGCAGTGCTTAAACAGGTAGGCATCAAAGCTCGGGCCCAGTTGCCCGAAGAAGTATTTCTTGAGTTGTTCGTACGGGTGGATAAACGCTGGTCACGCGAACCCCGCTCCCTCGACCAACTCGGCTACTAGCGCCTTCCCCCGCCCAGCCCCACCTGTCTAAGTTTTTGGGGGTGGGGTTTCTGAGGGTCTCGGCCGAGCGCCGGGGGTTGGCTAGTTTTCGGTGATTCGTTGCAGGTAGTTGCGGGCTGTCTCTGGGTCGGTGGAGCGTTCCATGGGAGGCAGCGCATCGATGAGGTCATGCCGGTAGCTTTTGTTTTTTGCCAAGCGAGAATCCAGCACGGCGGCCACCCCGAGGTCGGTGCCAGATCGGATAAGCCGGCCCACACCTTGGGCAAGTTCGGTGGCGGCTAACGGAAGATCGATTTGGCGAAAAGAGTTACCTCCGACGCGTTCTCGACGTGCACTCAGCAAAGGGTCACGAGGGCTCGGGAAAGGTATTTTGTCGATAATGACCAGCGAACAAGTGCGGCCCGGAACGTCAATGCCATGCCAAAGACCTTTGGTGCCGAAGAGGCAAGATTGCTCATCTTCGGCAAAGGCCGCCATGAGCGCTGGTTTGGGGAGGTCATCTTGATGGTAAATGTGCCAGGGCAAACGGGGCCTGAGATATTCGGTGGCCTCGTTTAGCGCCTTGCGGCTGGTGAATAAGGCGAGGGTGCGGCCGCCCGCCGCCACAATGAGGTGTTCAATTTCGTCGTGGAGTGCTTGCCGGTAGTCGGGGTGACGGGGGTCGGGCAGGTGCGCAGCGCAGTAAAGCAGCGATTGGTTTTCAAAATTAAAGGGGCTGCCCACATCGGCGTATTCAAAGTCGTCGGTTTCTAGCCCCAAGCGTTGAGCAAGGTTGGCGGGCACGGTGGCGCTGGTCAAAATAACCGTGCGCTCCGGCCAAAGGCTTTCTTTTAAAATATGGTCCACGGTGATCAAAGCGACTTCCAGCACCATGCGCCCATTAAGGCGATCAACCCAGGCGACTTTGTTGTCACCGAGGGACCGGGCGGCCTGAACGGATTCTAAAAGTGATCCGAGGGCTTGGCGGGTGCGGGTTATTTTGCTGGCCGTTTCGATGCCTTTGAGCGAGTTTTTTTCAGTCTTGTCTTGGATCTTCCGCAAGGCAGCATCTAGCGCACCGAGCCGGGTATCGGCCAGTTCGAGGGCTCGGGCTAGGGGTGGGAGTTCAGCAGGTACCACGCGGTTTCCGTTGCTGGGCGCTAAGGCATCTTCGATGAGGCCGGCCAGTTCTTCGATCTGGTCGAGTTCTGGGCAAGCGGTGAGCACACCGCTGGCCGCCCGGTGAAGGGAACGGAACCGACCGGCATGAATTTCAAAACCCAGCGAGGTAGAAAACACTTCTTCGGTTTTGTGGGCTTCGTCTAAAATGGCTACTTGGTGTTCGGGCAGGAATGAGTTTTCTATGGCGATGTCTATGGCGTAGAGGTAAAGGTTGGTAATGACGATGTCGGCTAGGGCGGCGTCGTCTCGGGCTTTTTCGGCAAAGCATTCTTCTCCGGCGGGGCAGCGTATGCGTCCGGGGCATTCGTTTGAGCCGACGCTAACCGCTCCCCAAGTGGCCGCTCGGGGTTCGAATGAGAGTTCTGCCCGGTCGCCGGTGTCTGTTTCGTCGGCCCATTCGGCAATAGCTTTCAAATGTTTCGGGTCGGCGTGGTCAGGTAATCCTTCGGCCAAACTGCCGAGGGTTTGTTGCTGGTTGGCTCGTTCCAGTTCGTTTAGTTTTTGCCGGCAAACGTAGTTAGCGCGCCCTTTGAGTACGGCGAAACTAAAAGAATGGCCAAGGTTTTCTTGCAGGAAGGGAAGATCTTTGTTGGCTAACTGGTCTTGGAGTGCTTTGGTGGCGGTGGCCACGATGACCGTTTGATCAGCCAAAATGGCCGGAATCAGATAGGCCAAAGACTTGCCAGTTCCGGTGCCGGCGCGCACCACTGCATGCTTTTGGTAGGTGATGGCGTCGGCCACTAAACGGGTCATGGAATCTTGCCCAGGTCGGCGTTCGCCGCCTCCAGGTAGGGCGCCGCAAATGGTTTCTAAAGCGATGCTTGCATCTTCCGCCAAGGTCATGCCCCGAGGTTAGAGGTTGGGGCGGTAGATTTCGCTTGTGAATGATTTTCTGACGCCGTGTTCCCCATACGATCTTGACTCGACGCGTATCCCCCAACACATTGCGGCGGTCATGGACGGCAATGGTCGCTGGGCGGAACTCAAGGGTTTGCCTCGTACCGAAGGTCATACCGCAGGCGAGCAATCGTTGATGGACGTTTTAGAGGGGGCCGATGAGTTGGGGGTGAAGTGGTTTACGGTGTTTGCTTTTTCGACCGAGAACTGGCGACGCCCTCCCGAAGAGGTGCGTTTTCTTTTGAACTTCAACGAAAAAATATTGTTAGAGCGTCAAGACGAGTTGCATGAACGTAACGTGCGAATTCGTTTTGTGGGGCGTCGGGAACGCCGGGTGCCTAAGCGTTTGTTGAAACGTATGGATGAAGCAGAAATTTTGACTCGTAAAAATACTGGGTTGACTTTTACTATTGCTTTTAACTATGGGGGACGGGCCGAGTTGGTGGATGCGATGCGGCGTATTGCTGATGCAGAAATCCCTGCGTCGCGTATTACTGAGAAAACGATCTCTCGATACCTCTATGACCCGTCTATGCCGGACCCCGATTTGATGATTCGTACTTCGGGGGAGTATCGAATCTCAAACTTTTTGTTGTGGGAGTTGGCTTACAGCGAGCTGGTTTTTTCTGAGGTTTTATGGCCGGATTTCCGTCGTGAACATTTGTTTGCTGCCATTAAGGAATATCAAGATCGTGACCGCCGTTATGGCGGGGTAACGGAAAGCTGATTTTTCTCTTGTTGCCTGCGGGGCGTTATGTCGCTTTATAACGATCAAGGGGTGGTGCTGCGGGCGTGGCGTTTTGGCGAAGCGGACCGCATCGTGGTGTTACTAACGGCGGAGCACGGAAAAGTACGGGCCGTGGTTAAAGGGGTGCGGAAAACCCGGAGCAAGTTTGGTGGCCGTTTGGAGTTGACCAGCCATGTGTTGGTGCAAATGTATGAGGGGCGGGGGGATTTAGGCATCGTGACTCAGGCGGAGACCATTGATCGGTTTGCGGCCTTGCGTACCAGCGCCGAACGGTTCGCTGATGCTTCGGCGCTGTTGGAGGTCATGGATAATTTGACTTTGGATGGGGTGCCAGATCGCCGCCGTTACGACATGTTGGTGGGGGCGTTGCGTACGTTGGATGAGCAGACGTCTGCGTTGTTGGTACCGGCGTTTTTTCTCAAGCTTTTAGCTCATGAAGGGTTGGCTCCGCAGTTGGATGCTTGCGTGCGTTGCGAGGGCTCAGGGCCGTTGGTGGCTTTGGATCTTCACCAGGGTGGTGCGGTGTGCGAGAAGTGCCGACGTGGGAAAAAGGTTTCCTCTTCGGCGTTGGCCGTTATGCGGGCTGTGTTGGGTGGGGCGTTGAGTACTGCCTTGGCGGTTGATGATGTGCAGGTTTGCGCCGAGGTGGATGCTTTGGCGACTGATTGTGTGGAGTTCCACTTAGATCGTCGGCTCCGTAGTCGCCGGAGTTTAGACGCCGATATTTAAAGTCCGTTACCTGGGGACTGTCCCCAGGTAACGGACTTTTCCCACATCACGAACTTTTGCGGACGACTTGGGTGGCGCCGATACGGTCGCCGAGACGACGGCGTGAGGTGAGCACTAAGCCGATTTCGGCCAAGATTATTCCAAGACCTATTTGGGGGATAGCGATGGCTGCTATCCAGGGGAGGGTGCGTCCGGCGGTAGCGGTGATGTCGGGGGTTTCTCCGCTTGGGTCAGTAACGACCCGTAGGCCGGTTGCTGCTTTGCCGATGCTGCGACCGGTTAGCGAGGTGAGACCAATATGAATGGCTAAAAAGGCGGCTAAAGGAATCCAGAAGGCTGGGCTGGTTGGGCTGACGTCGAAGAGCCAGAGTTGGTCTTCGAGGGCGTAGCAGGCGTTGGCTTGTTCGGTGAGTTGAGCGCAAGCTTCGTGGCCGGCTTGGTTTTCGGGCCACGGATGTTGGGTGGCGGTGAACAGCAAGACTACGGAGATTAAAAAGATGAGGAATGCGGTGTCAATGGTCCAGGCAAGGGCCCGTCGCACTAGCCCGGCGGGTTGCGGATTAGCGGGCGAAGGCGGGCGGGTTGAGTTTTTTTCTGATGTCATATTTTTAAGATTCTAGAAGGGGGCGGCACAAGATAGCCTGCACTCTTATGGAAGCAGAAGAAACCCAAGCAGATCCGGAACTTTTTGACAAGATTGTCAACCTCTCGAAGCGTCGGGGGTTTGTTTTTCAATCGGCCGACATTTATGGCGGGTTCCGCTCTACCTACGATTACGGCCCGTTGGGGGTTTTGTTGCTGCGCAACGTCAAAGATCAGTGGTGGCGCTCCATGGTGCAGATGCGCCACGATGTGGTGGGTCTGGATGCTTCTATTTTGTCGCCGCCGGCGGTGTGGGAAGCATCGGGCCATTTGGCCAATTTCACTGACCCGTTGGTGGATTGCAAAGAGTGCCGGGCCCGGCATCGTGAAGACAAACTAGACGACTCCGATACGTGTCCTTCGTGTGGGGCTAAGGGTGCGTTTACTGAAGCGCGCCAATTTAATTTGATGTTTAAAACCCAAGCTGGCCCGGTGGAAGGCAGCGGTGCTGAGGTTTATTTACGCCCCGAAACTGCGCAAGGCATGTTTATTAACTTCGCTAACGTGCTGAACACCAGCCGCAAGAAGCCGCCGTTTGGTATTGCTCAGATCGGTAAGTCATTTCGTAACGAGATCACCCCGGGTAACTTTGTTTTCCGTACCCGGGAGTTTGAGCAAATGGAGATGGAGTTTTTTGTGCCGCCGGAGGATTCTCCAGAGTGGTACCGCTATTGGTGCGAGCAGCGTCGCAACTGGTATTTAGATTTGGGTATTCCGGAAGATCAACTGCGTTTGCGTGAACACGAGTCTGATGAGATGAGCCACTATGCGGATGCCACGTCGGATGTGGAGTTTTTGTTCCCTTGGGGTTGGGACGAACTCGAAGGCATCGCTAACCGCACAGATTTTGATTTAAAGAGCCATGCCGAAGCGTCGGGGGCTCGTTTGGAGTTTCATGACCCCAACAGTGGCGAACGCTATGTGCCGCATGTGATCGAACCAGCGGCCGGAGCGACCCGCACCATGATGGCTTTTTTGATGGCTGCCTATCACGAAGAAGAGGTAAACGGCGATACTCGTACCGTGTTGCGTTTGGATCACCGTTTGGCGCCTTATCAGGTGGCGGTGTTGCCTTTGTCGAAGAAACCGGAGTTGATCGAACCGTCACAAGAGGTGCTTAATTTGGTGCAGCCGCATTGGATGTGCGATTACGACCAAACCCAAGCCATCGGCCGTCGTTATCGTCGTCAAGATGAGGTGGGAACACCATTTTGTGTGACCATCGACTTCGACACGTTGGACGACCAAGCGGTGACGGTGCGTGAACGGGACTCTATGGAACAAGAACGGGTGCCTATCGCTGGTTTGGTGGCTTACCTTGAATCCAAGATGAGTAAGTGACCGTTTTTTCTGTCACTACTTTGGAGGGTTTGGAAGCCCTGATTGTTGACGCCGAGGCGCAGCGTAGTGCTGAGGCGCGGTGGCAGGCTGTGGCGGCCGTAGACCCAGGATTGGTGCGGGAGTTGCTGCACGGCGGTTTTTTGTTGGCTGAAGATTCTGCAGGTACAGCGGTGGCTACCGGTATTGCGGCCAGCCCGGGGGCGGCTTCGGGGGTGGTTTGTTTGACTTCTGACCGGGTCATGGATGTTGTTGATGCCGGCGGCCAAGCGTTGCTGGTGTGTTTAGAGACCAGCCCGGCTGATGAATTGGGCATGCAACTGGCCGAGGGGATTCTCACGGCTCGAGGCGGAATGGCTTGTCATGCGGCGGTGGTGGCCCGCGGCTGGGGTATTCCGGCGGTGGTGGGCATGAACGATTTAGAAATCGGCGGCGACCATATTGTGTTGGGTGGGGTACGCATCGATGAAGGCTCCGAAGTTTCTTTGGACGGTTTTACCGGCGAAGTTTTTGTGGGGGGAGCGGAGGTAAGCGAGGTGGCTGAAGCGCCAGCCTTGATTACCTTGTTGTCGTGGGCCGATGAGGTGCGAGGCGAACGGGTGGGGGTGTTGGCTAATGCCGATACCGGCGAAGATGCTCGTCGTGCGGTGGATCGTGGGGCCGAGGGCATTGGCTTGTGCCGTACTGAGCACATGTTTTTTGGTGACCGGTTAAGCCTTATTCAAAAGTTTTTGCGGGCTGAGTCTCCTGATGATGAAAGTAAAGCTTTAGCGGCGTTAGAAAAAGCTCAGCACGAAGATTTTGTCCCGGTGTTGCAGGCTATGGGTGAGCGCCCGGTGACGGTGCGCTTTTTGGATGCCCCGTTGCATGAGTTTTTGGGTGCGGGCTCCGGGGTGAGGGGTGCTGCTGGGCATGAGTACAACCCGATGCTGGGTATGCGGGGGGTGCGTTTGGCGGTGCTACGCCAGGGCTTGTATCGCATGCAGGCTCGTGCCTTGTTGGGGGCTATTGCCGAGGTAACTGCGGGGGGCGGTCACCCCCATGTGTCGATCATGATCCCGCTGGTTTCAGATCGTGCTGAACTAATTTTGGTGCGGGATTGGATTCGTGAAGAGATCAACACGGCGTTAGAGCAATATGAGATTGCTCATAGCCCTGCTGTTGGCACCATGATTGAAACACCGCGAGCGGCTTTGTCGGCGGCGGAGATTGCCCGGGAGGCAGATTTCTTTTCTTTTGGCACTAACGATTTGACGCAGCTGGTTTTTGGTTTTAGTCGTGACGATGTTGAAGTGCAAATGATGGGCCAGTACCTAGAAATGGGCTTATTGGAAAACAACCCGTTTGAAGTGCTGGACCCGGGCACGGTGGGCCCGTTGATCGCTGCAGCAACGCGGGCCGCTCGGTTAGCTAAGCCAGAGATCCCGGTGGGTATTTGTGGCGAACATGGGGGAGACCCGGCGTCTATTGCCCAGTTGGTGGCGGCCGGCGTGGACTACGTTTCCTGCTCACCGTTTCGTGTACCGGTTGCCCGCTTGGCGGTAGCCCAAGCGTTAATCCAGCAAGACAGTTAACCCACCTCACACCTGGGGTCAGACCCCATGTGTGAGGTGACGGCTTGAGGGGAGGCTAAAAGTTGGGCCAGCGGCGACGGCGGGTTTGGGTTTGGCGGTCGTTTTTGCCGAGGGCCCAGATGCGTCGCCAAGCACCGGCTTGGGGGCCAGTGAGGTCGGGGGAGGTGCCGGCGTGGGCGCGTTTGCGGGCTTGCCACCAGTCGGTGGTTGCTTCGTCGGCTAGGGCGGCTACGGCGGCTTCGAGGCGTTCAGCGAAGCGGCGGGCGTTTTCACCATCGTGGGCTACCAGTGGGTCGCCGAAAGTCACGGTGGTTGAGGAGGGTTGGGGCAAGATGCGGCCTTTGCGCAAGATGCGTCCGGTGCCTTGTATGTGGATGGGTACCACGGGTACGTCGCAGCGGATAGCCAGGTAGGCGGCGCCGCCTCGGAAGGGTTGTCCCCATCCGTCGGGGCTGCGGCCGCCTTCGGGAAAGATCAACAAACTCCATCCGTCGTCAATGAGTTCTCGGGTCATGTCGGCGGAGCGGCGGCCAACTTTGGTGCGTTCAATGGGGATAGCGCCGATGGTTAGGGCGGCAATGGTCCCGCCGATACGGGTGCCGAAAAAGTAGTCGGCGGCTGCGCCGACCACCATGCGGTGGCGCCAGGGGTCGGGGATGGTGGTCAACATGAGCGGCGTGTCGGCGTGGCTGTGGTGGTTGGCGGCAAAAATTACTGGACCGTCGAGTTGCTCTAAACGGTCTTGCCCATAAACCCGAGGGTCAGCCAAAATGGTCATGGTGGGGCGCATGATGCCCTCTACTAGGGCGGCTCGGGTGAGGCGTGCTGGGTAGCGGCGGGCCCACGCGGTATCAAAATCGCTACCTAAGCGTGAGCGTTGAGGTGCCGGGGCTACCCCGTTGGGGGTGGGGGCCGACCGGTAAGGAAACCCTGAGTGGGTTATCAAAGCTCGGGCGCGCCCCAAAGAGCGGGTGATCAAACTCACGTTACGTCCGACATGAAGATGGGTGGGTTTTTCACGTGGGTGATGGTGGCTTGTGGCCCAACAACGTCGCTGGCCATCTCGAGGGCGTCTTGCAGTGTGCTGGCTGACTGAAAGCCCATGCGTTGCACGGCCGCTGGGTCGCCGCCCACCACGATGACTCGCCCGAGGTGTTGCAGAGCATGGCTGCCCCAGTACCACATGTAGAAGGGGTGCACCCCGTGGTAGGCGTAGGAGTTGCGGTACAGGTGGATGTACCACTCGTCTTCGGCGTATTTCTTTTCGTATTTGCGTTCGATTTCTATCGGGTCGGTGGTGTCAGCGAGAACTTCTTCGAAGAAATCTATGTAACTGGGGTGGTGTACGGGGTGGAATTCCCAGGGGGTGGGGTGGCTCATAATGAGCACGCCGCCTTCTCGTACTAGTGGTTTGCCGCGGTACATGTTGAAGAAGTAGCCCAGCCCGAGGCACATGACCAAAATGGGGTTCATGATGGAGTTGACGTTGTAGGGGCAAATGTAGGGCAGGCCCATGGTCAAAATATCGGTTTGGCCTTCTACGGCTACCGATTGTTGTTTGAATACGTTGGCGGTGGTTATTTCGTGGACTGCTTCGACCTCGCCGGCTTGAATGGAGGTCATTTCGTAAGGGGCTTGCCAAGAGCTAAAGATTTTGCGTCGGGCTTTGCTGGGCAAGACTTCGAGGCCTTTTTGCATGGCGATGAAGGAGGCGCGGTCTTTGGCGTTCCATTCCCATTCTCGTTTTTGCAGTACCGATAACGGCCCGGTGCGCCCGAAGGTGTTGTTGTTGATGGTGGTTTCAATCTGGAAGATTTTGACCCCGGCGTCGCGTATGACTTCGCCCATGCGCCAGTTGGAGGCGTGGAGAGCGGAGTTTTCTCGGTCCATAAAAGAAGTGGAGTTGCGCATGGTGTGCACGTTGTGGTGGTGGCGCAGGCTGGTGTAGCCGGAGAGCCCGGTGGCCGTGCTTTTGTGGCCTCCGTCCATGGAAACAATGTTGATGTTGACGTAGACGACAAGGTCGCTTTCGGCGGCTCGGCGGCTGAACTGTACGTCTTCGCCGTGGGGGGTTTCGCCCAGTACCACCATGCCGTCGGGGTCTTCGGCGTCGTGGTTGTAGAGCCGCCCGGAGGGGGCAAAGGCGTCATAGACCCGGTCGCCTACGGCGTGGCGCAACTCGTCTTCGGTCATGCGGCGATGTATGGCCAAAGCTGCGATGAGGTGCACGTCGTCTACGCCGGCTTCGGCGGCGAGGTCGAGTACGGCTTCGATGATGCGTTGGCGAATGTCGGGTCGGCGCATGGGGGGCAGGGGCAACGAAATGTCGTCAAAGGCAATGGTCAACTTCATGTCGGGGCGCAACAGGGCGGCCAATGGTTCAGAGTCGCCAATGGGGTTGGCCAGGGCATGACGAATGGCCCCTTCGGGGTCGGCGAGGCCTTCGAGTGGTTCGGGCGGGTAGATGACCCGTGACCGGCCGGCGGGGAGTTTTTCTAGCTTGAATTGGTCGCCGTGGTGAAACAAGATGGGCGGACTGGTGCGGTCTACGTCGAGGACGAAACCGGGCCGGGGCGCCAAATGCTTGTTGGAAGTTTTGTAAGGGTCAGCGTTGCTACTCATAGTTGGTCACGTTCCTTTTCAGAGCGAAGATCGAATGCAATTTTTACGGCACCGCGGCGTCCAGCACCAGCGGCGTGTTCAAGAGCGTCTTGATAACGGTTAAGGGGGTACACGGCAGACACCAGTTGCCCAAGGTCGGCGCTTGCTACCAGGTCGGCGGCCAGGTCGAAAGTGCGCACGGGGGTGCCGTCGGCGGAGGTTTCGGTGCCGTAGGTGTAGGCCCCGATGAGTTGTATTTCTCGGTGCCAGAGGGGGGTGAGTTCTAGGCTGACTTGGCTGGGCATGCCGACCAGCACGATGCGTCCGCCAGGCCGGGTGATGGCCAGCCCATCGGTGATGCTTTCGCTGGAGCCCACGCAGTCCACTACGGCGTCAACGCCGCCGCTGAGTCGGTCTACTGCTCCGTCGTCGGTGTGGAGGCTTATGGCTCGACTGCCGGTGTGGCGTCGAGCGGCTCGGCGTATTTCTGGTGGGGCGACCACGTGGTCGGCGCCTAACTGGGCGGCCAGGCGGCGTTGGTGGGGGTAGCGGGCGGTGGCCAATATTTGGGCGTCTGGGTTTTGGGCTCGTAGGGCGGCGATGGTTACCAGGCCGAGGGTGCCGGCTCCTAAGACGGCGATGGTGGCGGCGCCTTGGGCTTTGAGGGCGGCGTGTACCCCACAGGCGGTGGGTTCGATCATCACGGCGGCTTCGTCGCTGAGGGTGTCGGCTACCGGGTGAAGTTGGCTGGGGTGGGCGGCGAAGGCGGTCGCCCAACCGCCGCCGGTGTCGTGGCAGGAACCGGTTTGTATGCCGGGTTCAAGGTCGCCAAAGGTGGTGTGTTGGCAGTTGCCGAGGTGGCCGGCGGCGCAGGCAGGGCAGGTGGGGTCCAGGTTGCGGCTGACGCAGCCTAAAACTGGTTCAAGTACTACTCGACTGCCGTCGGCGAGGTCGCCAACTACTTCGTGACCGGGTACGAAGGGAAACGAAACGAGGGGTTCGAAGTAGCGGGCAGAGCGGCCGTCAATGGTGGCCAGGTCGGAGCCGCAGATACCAGATAGCCGGGGCCGTACTTGTACCCAGTCGGGGCCGGGCATTTCTGGTGCATCGAGGTCGGCCAATTTGAGTGGGCCGACGCTGCTGCCGCGCCCTGGGGTGAAGCTGCCGGCGATGCGGGCGGCGGCGTAGCGACCGATGTTTCGTTTGAATTGCAGGGCTTTCATCGCCAAGCCTCCAAGGGGCCGCGTGCGGTGGGGCTATGCGGTGGGGCTAGGGGCAGCAAGCGGCGGTGCATGCCGGGGGATTTTTGAAAGTCTTCAATGAGCCAGCCGCGTTTGCGGGCGATGCTCGCTAAACGCGTTTCGGGGTTGACCGCTACCGGGAAACCGACGGCTTCGAGCATGGGGAGGTCGCTGGCTGAGTCGGCGTAGGCAATGGATTCGCGTAGGTCAAGGTTGTGTTCTGCGGCGTAGTCGGCCAGGGCTTGGTAGCGGGCTTCGCCGGTGGGGGGCACCGCGGTGAGCTCACCGTTGTAGGTGCCGTTTTCTTGGCCCAGTTCGGCGCACACGATGTCGTCAAAGAGTGGTTTGAGGGGTTCGACAATGAAGTCCAAGGCCCCGGTGATGAGGAGCGTGCGGTGCCCTAAGGCTCGGTGTTGTCGTACGCGGCGCAGGCCAGCGGGGAACGATTTGGCCAAGATCAGTTCGCTGAATTGTTCGGCGCTGTCTTCGGATATTTGGTCAATGGGGGCGCCGTCGTAGCGACGGTAGAAGTAGCGCAAAAAGTCGCTGCGGTCGCGTTTGTCTAGCGCCAAGAGCGTGGGGGCTTCCATCATGGTTTTAAGTACGAATCGTAAGCGGTCGCGTCCGGAGAGGCGGCGGCTGGCCATCCATGAGTAAGAGGCCACCACGTTGGAGGCAATGAGGGTGTTTTCGAGGTCGAAGGCGGCCAGGTGGCGGTCGGGGGAAAGTATTTGTTTGCGGAGGCGTTGGGGACGGGTTTCTCCGCCTCGGGCGGGGGGTTTCATGGGCACCCGGCCGGCTTTAACTACCGACGGCAGGTGAATGTTGGGAACGTAGTAGTCCCAGTCCACGGTTCGTGGGTCGAAGCAAAAGGCGGCTTGGTCGGCTTCGTCGAGGTCGTCCCACATGGCCAGCAGACGGTCGAGGCCGTAGAGGGCTTCGCATTCGGCGTAGGCGCCGTAGAGGTCGACGTAGCCGGTGGCTCGTTCTACCAGTTCGCTTTTTTCGGCTAATCGGGCGCCAAACTCGGCTTGGCGGCCTCGTACCGGCAAAGAGCCGACGATTTTTTCGGCTCGGGTAAGCATGGTGCTGGCGCGTTCGAGTTGCTTTTTGACGCGGCCGCGCCCGGGGAATGACCATTCGGGCACGGAGATGGGTTGGCCGTGTTCGTCGTAGATGGGGTTTTCGGTGAACCAGGCTCGCACCATGTCCACGAGGTGGCCATAGCTCAAAGGGTTTTGGCTGCCGGAGGCTACTTGCACAATGTCTGGCCATTGTTGAGGGCCACGAGCGGCGACGGAACAAATGGCGGCCACCACGTAGTCCACGGGGATGACGTCGATGATGCCTTCGGGTACGCCGGGGAATTCTTTTAGGAGGCCTCGGGCGTAGGAGATGATGACCGGTTCGGCCATACGGAAGCCGCGAATCCACCCGGGGGAGGGTTCGGCAACTGCTGATTCGATAATGGCCGGGCGCACGATGCTGAGGGGAATCTCACCCACTGATTCGGCCAGGGCGATTTCGCCGAGGGCTTTGGTGTAGGCGTAGGCGTCGGGGAAGCCCAACGAGCTGGCTCGGGATATGCCGGCGGTGGCCATGTAGTCGTTGATCCAGCGGGTGCGGAGTTGTTCGGTTTTGTCGGCCAGGGCTGGGGTACCGGCGGCGCCCAGTTCGTTGGCGGCTTTGCTTTGAAATTCGGCAAGTTGGTCGGGGGTGCGACTTTGGGATTCCACGTCGAGGCGTATGCGTCGGGCGCTGGCTACTTCGGTGCGCCAGTCAACATTGACGAAAAAGGGGCTTTCGTTTACGGGTTCTTCGGGGGCAGCGCCGCGTCGACTGCCCGCTACGTAGCAGGTAGAGACGGCCACCATGTGGGGGGTGGTACCGAGTTCGGTCAGGGTTTGGGCAATGCGTACGGGGCCTAAGAGGTTGATTTCGACGGCGTCATCAAGGGGGGAGTCAAAACTAACCGAGGCGGCGGAGTGGATGAATATGTCACAGGAGGCCAGGGCGGTGCGGCCGTCGTCGTCGAGGCCCAGCCCGTCGACGCTCACGTCGCCACCGATGGCGGTGATGCGTCGGGCGGCCATTTCGGCGAATTCTTTTTGGCCGAGGTCTTTGCGTAGGCGGTCAAAGGCGTCGTTGCGCAAGATGTCTCGGTCGACGCGGCGTTGGGCGCCGCGGCGGCCGGGGCGTACGAGGAGAACTAATTCGCAGTCGGGGGCGGAGCGCAAAAGGCGTTCAACGAGGGCGGTGCCTAAAAAGCCGGTGCTGCCGGTTATGGCGATGCGCTTGCCGGCTAAAGACTGGGGAATCATGGGTTAGTTCTATCAGAAAATAGCAAGACTTACCAATTGGTAGAGAAATGGGTTAAGTTATGCGGCATGGCTCCAAGAGGCGAAACGAAAGAACGGATACTCCAGGCTGCGCTGGAATCTTTTGGCACGGTGGGTTATGACGGCACGTCGTTAGACGATCTTGCGGCGGGTTTGGGCATTCGCAAGCAAACCATTCTTTATCATTTTGTGGCCAAACGAAATCTTTTAAATGCGGTGGTTGACCACAATACTGTTTACCTCACCGAAGCTTTAGAGCAGGTTTTGTCGTCTAAAGCATCGGATGCTGACCGCATTGAAGCGTTGGTGCGCTCGGTATTTCGGGTGGCTCTTGAACAACCGCTGCTCCTTGGTTTGCTTCGCGAAGTGAGCCGGCCGGGTTCGCCCGCGGCCCCTCGTTTGCGCAATATGATGGTGCCGCTAATGGACCGTGCGGTGGCCTGGATGGAAGCCGAAATGGCCGCTGGTCGTATGCGGCGCACCGATGCCCAGTTGGTGTTGTTGAGTGCTTATTCCACCGTGGTGGGTTTGGCCACCGAAATCGAGATACTTCGAGCGGCTGGCATAGAACGTGCGCTCCGCCCGGTTGCCCTTCGGCGCCGTGAACTCCTGCGTTTCCTCCGGGCTTCGCTTATTCCCGCTAAGTAACAGCCTCCCACAATCCAAAAAACCCAGTTACGTAGGGTCTGACCCCACGTGACTGCGACGGAGGACTGCGAGAGTTAGCGGGTGGTGTTGCGGCGTTGGGTGGTGTGGCGTTCGAGGGCGAGGTCTACCAGGCGGTCGATGAGCCCGGGGTAACTCAGCCCGGCGTTGAGCCACAGGCGGGGGTACATAGATATCGGGGTGAACCCGGGGATGGTGTTGACCTCGTTGAGAATGACTCGCCCGTCGTCGGCCACAAAGAAGTCCACCCGGGCCATGCCGGCGCACCGCAAAGCCAAATAAGCCTGGGCGGCCGTGGTTTGCAACTCGACCACTAACTCGGGGTCTAGGTCGGGGTCCAACACGAGGTCGGCTCCGTCGGCATATTTGTCGTCGTAGTCGTAAAACTCGGCTCCGGGGCAAATCTCACCGGGGCCAGAAACCTGTGGCCGGCGGTTACCCAGCACGGCTAATTCAATTTCTCGACCCACGATGGCTTCTTCAATAAGAATCCACTGATCGTAGGTAGCAGCCGTGGCCAGCGCAGCTTGCAGGGTCAAGGCGTCGGTGGCTCGAGAAACCCCAATGGACGACCCCATGTTGGCGGGTTTTACAAAAACCACCGGGCCAAGATCGGCCAACAGCGAGGCCGTTAATGCTTGAGCGGCTTCGCTACCTGCTGTGGGCAAATCGTCGGCGTGCAAACTGCGGTGGCGGGCTTGGCCAATGCCGTGGTGGGCCAAGATGTCTTTGGCGGCCAGTTTGTCCATGGCGAGCGCCGAGCCCAACACGCCGCTACCGATGTAAGGCACACCGGCTATTTCTAGTAATCCTTGCATGGTGCCGTCTTCACCCAGAGGGCCGTGCAGCAGAGGGAACACCACCACCGGCCCGGCGGCGGTCAACTTGCGCAACTCGGGGAGAGGGTCCCAGGTGGGGCCGCTGGGGTCTAAAGCGTCGGGCAGGTCGTCGGCGGCTAAGGCTTCAGCGGCGGCGATGGCCAGCGACCATTGACCGTCACGGTTAATGCCTACCGGTATTACTTCGTATTTTTCTGCATCGACGGCGGCCAAAACGTGGCGCGCCGATACACAAGAAACGTCGTGCTCAGCGCTGCGGCCACCAAAGAGCACCACTAGTCGTTGTCGATCTGTCATAAAAACATCGTAGAGGTCAGGCGAGCGACAGAGGTGGCACCACTTTGCATCTCTGGCCTGTGAGAATAGCAGCATGGAGTTTTCGTTGGCCCAGGTGGCTGAAATAACTGGCGGGGTGTTGTGCGGCGACAACGTGAACGTCGACGTGAAGCTAAGTGGGGCTACCCAAGATTCGCGTCACGTCACCCCGGGGTGTTTGTTTGTGCCTTTGCGGGCCGAACGTGATGGGCACGACTTTATTTCTGCAGCTTTAGCGGCCGGGGCGGCGGGTTTTCTGACCGAGCAGGAATCCACGTTGGGCCCGTCGGTGCTGGTGCCCGACACGGCGTCGGCGTTACAGGCGCTGGGAGCAGCGTCCCGCACGTCTATCACGGCCCCGGTGGTGGGGGTTACCGGGTCGGTCGGTAAAACCTCGGTCAAAGATCTTACCTCAGCGGTGCTGAACCAAAAAGGCCCTGTTCATGCCAGCCCGCGGTCATTTAATAACGAAATTGGGGTGCCGCTAACTCTTTTGAACACTCCAGAAGAAGCCACCGCCGTGGTGGCCGAAATGGGGGCTCGTCACCCGGGCGACATCAGCAACCTCTGCGCCATGGTGCGCCCCGATGTAGGGGTTATTACCACCATCGGTATGGCCCACACCGGGGTGTTTGGTTCGCTTAAAGCGGTGGCCCAAGCCAAAGGGGAGATTATTGAGGGTCTTCCGGCGGTTGGTTGTGCGGTGCTTAACGCTGATGTGCCGGCGGTGATGGCCCAAGCGGACCGCACAAGAGCCCACGTGTTGACCTTTGGCCAAGCGGGCGAGGTGCGGGCCCGTGAGGTGCGGGTGGGCGCCGACTTGCGGCCTTCTTTTTTGTTGGAGTCTCCGTGGGGTCGCATTGAGGTGCGCCTAGAAACTCGGGGTGCGCACATGGTGGCCAACGCTTTGGCGGCGGCCGCCGTGGGTTTGGTGTTAGAGGTTCCCCTTGATGAAGTAGCGGCCGGTTTGGCCAAAGCCACGTTGTCGCCGTCTCGCATGCAGTTGGGTACCGCACCGAGCGGCCTGCTGGTTATCGACGACGCCTATAACGCCAACCCTTTGTCGGTGGCGGCCGCTTTGGAAGCTTTAGCGGCGGTGGAGGCCCCAGGCCGGCGGGTAGCGGTGCTGGGTTTGATGGCTGAGTTAGGCGACGACGCTCCGGCGGCTCATCAACAAATGGCGCAAAAAGCGGCTGCCCTCGGTGTGGAGTTGTTCACGGTGGGCACCGACCTTTACGGCCCTGCCCCTGAAACAGATATTGATGCAGCGCTGGAAAACTTGGGCCCCGGTGATGTAGTGCTAATAAAAGGCTCGCTGGTGGCCGGGCTACAAGCCTTAGCGGCCCGGTTGTTGAAGAACTAGTCCCCGTCGACGGGCATTTCTCGGGGGCGCAGGGGAGTGTTTGATTGGTTCCAGGTGTGCAGATCGGCGGCGTCGCAGGCCGGGCACAGAAACACCACTTCCATGGCTTGTATAGAAAGTTGCGTGCCTCGAGATTTTTCTACAATGGACCGAGCGGCTTGGCGGAGGTCGGTGGCGGCACAAGTGGGGCAGGTGGGGGTGCGGTCGCGTACCCAAGACAGGTCACACGACCCGCAGGTGACGGTGATGGTTTCTTGGCCAGGTTCGCCTTTGATGACCCCGTCAAGGTTTTCTTCTTCCCCGCAGTTGGGGCAAGTAATCAGCGTCATAGGTGAGAACGCTAGCGGGCGGTGGGGACGCTGGGGGTGGGCGGGTAGCCTGCCACCTTCATGGACCGTTAGCTCAGTTGGCTAGAGCGCTCGCCTCACACGCGAGAGGTCACTGGTTCAAGTCCAGTACGGTCCACCACCAACGACTAAGAGATGGGCGCAGCAAGCGAGCGCCCCTACGGGGGTAACGGGCTAACCGGTCGTGGTGCCGCACACCTTTGTAGGGGAGCTGCTTGCCGCTCCCTTTGGTTAGGCGCAGAGACGGGCGCAGCAAGCGGCGCCGGTACGGCATACTGGCTTGATGAGCGACCTCACCACCAACCAAACCGTTGACCTGTTGCAAACCATGATTCGCAACGCTTGTGTAAACGACGGCACCCCCGAGTCGGGCCAAGAAGTACGCAACGCCGATGTGTTGCAAACCTTTTTAGAAGGCACCGGGCTCGACCTGCAACGCTACGAACCCACCCCGGGGCGCACCTCGCTGGTGGCCCGCATCGAAGGCAGCGACCCCACCGCCCCCTCGTTGTGCCTCATGGGCCACACCGATGTGGTGCCGGTAAACCCCGACGGATGGGACCGCGATCCCTTCGGCGGCGAGCTAGTAGACAACGAAATCTGGGGCCGAGGCGCCGTCGACATGCTCAACCTCACCGCCGGCCAAGCAGTAGCTTTTCGCACTCTGGCCAACCAAGGTTTCAAACCCCGCGGTGATTTGATCTTTTTTGCGGTAGCCGACGAAGAATCAGGCAGCGCCCACGGGGCCCGCTGGATGGCCGACCACCACTACGCCGACATCAAAGCCGACTACGTACTCACCGAAAACGGTGGCCTGCATTCCGGGCCCGACACCGCCCCGGCTATCAGCGTCAACGTGGCCGAAAAAGGTGTGGCCTGGCGGCGTTTAACGGTCCGCGGCACTCCCGGGCATGGTTCTATGCCCTACCGCACCGATAACGCCCTCGTAAAAGCCGCCGCGGTCATCCAACGCCTGGCCGAATACCAACCAGCGGCCCGCTTTCATGAACTCTGGCGAGCCCGAGTAGAAGCCATGGGCCTACCCGACCAAGCTAAACAACAGTTGCTCGACGAAGACCAAGTCGACGAATTTTTAGCCAACCTGCCTAGCGCCGCCACGGCCAGCCACCTGCATGCCTGCACCCACGCCACCTTCTCGCCCAACGTGGGTCACGCCGCCGGAAAAACCAACGTCATACCCGACCAAGTCAGCATCGAAGTAGACATCCGCACCCTGCCCGGCGACCTCTCGGTAGCCGACCACCTCAGCGAAGCCCTCGGTGATCTAGCCGACCACGTAGAAACTGAAGTGCTCATCAACGACGCCTCATCGGCTAGCCGCATCGACACCCCCCTGTGGGACTCCCTAGAACGAGCTATCACTAAACCCTTCCCCTCGGCTCGCCTCAACCCGCAATTCTCAGTGGGTTTCACCGATGCCCGGGTTTACCGAGAACACGGCGCAGTGGTTTACGGTGCTGGGCTACTAAGCCCCACCATTGATGCCGGCGAGTTTGGCCGACGCTTCCACGGACACAACGAACGCATCGACCTAGAGTCTTTGCGCCTAACCACCCAGATGTACCTCGATGTCTGTCAAGATTTGCTGGGTTGACGCTGGTCGGCAGTTACCACCACACGGTGCATGACTCGACGATGCGGTAAGTAATCGTCAACGGCGTAATGTTGCGACCCGCGATTGTCCCAAAGAGCAATAGTGCCCGGGTGCCAGCGCAACCGAACATGAAATTGTGGCCGGTTGATGAAATCAAACAAAAAGGTCAACAAGCGATGACTCTCGGGTCGGCTCATACCCAACACATGTATCGTGAACGTTTCGTTTACATTGATAAAGGGTCGGCCAGTAACTGGATGATGGTCAATAATGGGGTGTGCGGCAGACCCCACCGAAGCCATGAGTTGGTCCACTTTCTCTGAGCCGCCCTCGGCAAACGCTTGGTTGCGAAAGGAACCCAAATCGTGCACAGCAGAGAGATCTTCGAGGTCTCGGCGTAACCCCGACGGCAAAGCATCGTGCACAGCGAACAAACTGGACCACAAAGTGTCACCCCCCACCGGCGGAATAATCACGCCCTGGAGCACCGAAGCAAAAGCAGAAGACGGCTGAAAAGTTAAATCGGAATGCCACTCGGCGCTATCTGGTGGGTTATCGGGATTGGTATCTAAAACCATGACTGATGGGTGCCCCGGCAAAGCAGGATACGTATGGTGCGGCCCCGCTATCGGGCCAAAATTAGTGGCAAAATCCGTCAACTCTTGCGCCGTCAAGTTTTGCTCACGAAAGAAAAGTACATGGTGCTTCATGAGCTCTTGGTGTAAAGCATCAGTTAGCTCAGGTTTCAAAACACCGGTTAAATCAACGGCCGAGACCTCGGCACCAATAACCGGAGTCAAAGGAGTGACCAACATGAGTAGAGGCTAGGTCAACGCCCAGAGCAAAAGCACCCCGGAGGCCACCTTGACGGTGATCTGGTTGTCTACTACTTGGTTAGATAAACCACGCCCCGTGCCGGAAGGCAAAATTTCACCATGCAAAGGCCACCGCAGGCCAGTGGTTTGCACCCCGACCGCCGGGCCCCCCAGAGCCAACAAACTTACCGAAGAACCCTCAGGCAAGGTGCGGCAAAAATCTTGGTGCACCACCCACCCCGTGGCCCCTGCGACACGGATTTCAATGGCCAACCCGGCCCACCGTTGGGCAGCCAAAGCGAGCAAGTTGCCCAGCGCATGATCAGGACGACCACCTAAAGAGCCCACCACGGTGATTGATAAAAAACCTCGGCGCTCGGCGGCCGCTAAAGCCAGTTCTAAATCTGTTTCATCCTTGTCCACCGGGTGCTGTTCTATTTCGATCGCCGCCAACCGACCAGACGCAGACACGGAATCTAAATCGCCGACCAACAAATCTACCGAATAGCCCAAAGCCAAAGCATGGTCACCCCCTCGATCGGCGGCGATAACAAACTCCGCTGGCGGCAGGGGAGCGGTAAGTGCCGGCGCTGGCCCACCCAAAAAAATCAAGGTGTGCCTCATCATGCTGTAGTCCGTACCCGGGCTGTCCAACGGCCGGTCTGGTTGGTCAAAATAAGGCCGAGGTCAAAACACCGACTCAAATGTTCCTCGGTTAACACCTCGCCCAACGGTCCACGGCTCACCACTTGGCCTTGACGCAACAACAACCCGTGGGTAAACCCGGGCGGAATCTCCTCCACATGATGAGTAACCAAGACCATGGGCGGCGTAGCGGGCGCCAACGCCAACTGAGACAAAGTAGCCACCAACTCTTCGCGGCCACCGAGGTCTAAACCGGCCGTAGGTTCATCAAGTAACAACAAATCTGGATCAGTCATCAAGGTGCGGGCCAACAACACCCGTTGGCGCTCGCCAGAAGACAAGGTACCAAACGAACGCTCCGCCAAACCCCCGCATCCCACCTGAGCCAACAAGTCCTGGGCCCGCGTGCGGTCGGCGGCAGAATAACTATCCCACCAGGGCTCCAAGGCACCAAACAATGCCGTCATCACCACCTCAGCAGCAGAAAGCGTGGCCCGCAAAGATTGCGCCAACGAGGCCGAACTCAAGCCCACCCGGTTACGTAAACCCCGCACATCTACCTCACCCAAAACGTGATCCAACACGGTTACCCGGCCACTCGACGGGTGCAATCGCAAAGCAGCAATCTGCAACAAAGTGCTTTTGCCCGAGCCATTAGACCCCAAGACCACCCAGTGCTGGCCAGTGTTTACCTGCCACGACACTTCGTTAAGCACAGCCCGACCGTCGTAGCGGCGACTCACCGCATCAAACGAAACCACTTGTTTGGCCATGACAGAACTCTAGACGGCGCAGTTCAAAGCAGCGAACGCAACAACAAAGCCACGGCAGCCACCGACGACAACACATACACGCTGGTGGCCACCCGCCCGGCATCAATACGTAACCGCAACGGCCCCGACAAAGCCACCCCCGCCACCACGGCCGGCGCCAGCCACAGAGCGGTCACAAAATCTTGGCCGGTGATTTGACCTCCTATCGCTAAACCCACCACCGATAGGGAAGTGCCGATCAAAAAATAAGGAGACATGGTGGCCCGAAAAGTCGGCCCGTCTAAGTCATGCAAAGTCAAAGCCACCGGTGGGCCACCCACCCCCACCGTGGTAGCCATAAAACCGCTCAACCCGCCGGCCCCCAACAAAAGCTTTTTACTGCGCTGCGGGGCCAACCCGCTGACCTTTAGCCCCACCGCCAATAGCAACAGCACACCAAACAAAATGCCTAAACTGTCGCCCGAAAAAGTTTGCAAGGCCACCACGCCGAGTGCTACCCCCGGCAACCGCCCCAACAACGTCCACGTCAAAATAGGTTTCTCAACGTGGCCACGCTCTCGCCAAGTCATCAAACCGTTAAGTACCGGGCTGACCAACAACACCGGCACCGGCACCAAAGACGGGTTGATCAAAGCCAACAACGGCACGGCAAACAAGTTGGCGCCAAAACCCACCGCCCCCTGCAAAGCACAAGCAATCAAGTAAACGACCATGGCTAAACCGGTTTCCCAAACAGACATGTCTGCAGGGTATTAAAAAATCTGCCGCAATGGTCAACCCGCAGACGGCTAACATAAACAACCTGATGGGAACTCTGCCGGGTCTGCTAATAATGGCCTTGCTTTTGGCGGTCAACGCCGCCTTCGTGGCCGCCGAATTTAGCCTCATCGCCTTAGACCGAGCAGCCATAGAAGCCCAAGCGGCCAACGGCAGCCGCCTGCACCGCCGACTGCTACGCAGCCTGACCCACCTGACCGAAACCATGTCGGGCTTTCAATTTGGCATCACCGTTTCGGCCCTCTTGCTGGGCTTCGTAGCCGAACCCACCGTGGCCCGCCTGCTAACCGGCCAAGATCACCCCACGGGCCTGAGCGTGGTTATGGCCATCGCCGTAGCGACGGCACTGCACCTCGTAATCGGCGAACAGGTACCCAAATACCTGGCCTTAGCCAGCCCAGAAAAAATAGCCCGCCGAACCGTGCCCCTTTTGGCCCCCTACAGCACAGTGGTGCGCCCCCTCGTGGCGGTACTCAACCATGCAGCCAACGCAATACTGCGACGATTTGGCGTAGAACCTCGCCACGAAATAAGCAACTCTCGTAGCGTCGACGAACTCGAAGACCTCATCACCGCCTCGGTGGCCAGCGGCCTCAACCCCGAAGAAGTAAAACGCCTAACCCGGTCACTGCACTTTGGCGACAAAACAGCCAGCGACGTACTGGTACCCCGCCCCGACATAGAAGCCCTCGCCGCCGACGCCTCGGTAGCCGACCTCATCGAACGCTCCCAAAAAACCGGTTACTCAAGGTTCCTGGTTTACGGCGACGACCTTGACGACGTGGTGGGCCTCGTGCACGTAAAAGGCATCTACCGCCTGCCGGTAACCCAACGCGCCGACACGCCCATAAGCGAACTCATGCAAGAAGTGCAAGCGGTACCAGAAACCCGCAGCTTGGCCGAAATCATGGTCGACTTTCGCCAACACCAAACCCAAATGGCACTAGTCATAGACGAACACGGCGCCACCGCCGGCTTGCTCACCCTTGAAGACCTTTTAGAAGAAATACTGGGCGACATTAGCGACGAACACGACCAACAACTTCCGCTAGTGCGCCCCAGCCCCAGCGGCGACCTGCTGGCTGCCGGGCGCCTCAACTTTGACGAGGTGTACGAAGCCACCGGGTTCAACGTGCCCGAAGGCCCCTATGAGACCCTGGCCGGCTTTGTGCTGACCCAACTCGGGTACTTGCCGCAACTCGGCGAAACCATAGAACACCAAGGATGGTGCTTCGAAGTAATGGCCATGGAAGGCCGGCGCATCGCCCTCTTACGGGTGGTGAAACCATGATCATCGCCTTGCTGATTTTGCTTATCGTGGCCAACGCCATTTTTGTGGCCGTGGAGTTTGCCCTAGTAGCAAGCCGCCCCGGACCGTTAGAAAAAGCCGCCCAACAAGGCTCACGAGGGGCCGCCTTGGCCTTAAAAGCTCGTCAAAACTTGCGGCCCCAACTCTCAGGCGCACAATTAGGCATTACCGCCAGCAGCGTGGTGCTGGGCATCGTGGCCCAACCCTCGTTGGGACGCCTATTCACCCCCATTTTTGAAGCGTTCAACGCACCCCAACAATTCACCCAAGACATCAGTTGGCTCCTAGCCATGGGCACGGCGGCCATGGTGCAGATGCTGCTCGGCGAAATGGTGCCCAAAAACTTGGCTATCGCCGCCCCAGAACGCACCCTGCAGCGACTCATGCCCGTGCATCGACTCTTCGTGCGAGCATTCGGGCCCATCATTTGGGTACTGGACCACACCGCCGCCCTTCTGGTGCGCCCCTTCGGCTCGCCCCCGGTAGACGAAATCGAACACGCCTTAGGCGCCCCAGAACTCTCGGCAATCTTCGCCGCCTCGCAAAACGAAGGAACCCTCGACGCTTTTGATCATGGACTGTTATCTGGATCCCTGGCGTTAGCGCAGCGGCCATCAAAGGAATCCATGGTTCCCGTGGCGGCCATGGTGGCCATAAGTCAGCAAGCCACCATCGCCGAGATAGAACAAATCATCGTGACGACCGGACACACTCGGTTTCCGGTTTACGCCCAAAATCGGCAAGACCTGGTGGGCATGGTCCACGCCAAAGAACTCTTAGCCTTCGGTCCCCAAGACCAAAACCAAGCGTTGCCCGCCTCGGCCGTACGACCGCTCATCACGGCAACCGAAATCACCACTCGCCAAGAAGCATTAGTGCTGATGCGAAAAAACAAAACCCACCTGGTGGTACTAGAAAACTCTGCCGGCCAACCCCAAGGCCTGGTCACCATGGAAGACATCGTGCAAGAACTCATGGGGGAATAGCCCAAAAACGCCGCCCACGGCCTGTGCCCACTGTGACCCCTGCCCATTTGTGGCATGGGCCGCCGCGCCCCTTTTTTACCCCTCGGCGACTACCCTTAACGAAATGTTCCGTATTTCTACTCTCTTTGTCGCGTTTGGGCTGCTGGCGGCATGCACGTCGGCAAATGCGCAAGAAGCAGATCAAGCATGGGTGACCAACCCCCCGGAAGGCTTACAAACGGTGGTGGATGCTGCGGTGACCGCAGGAAACGAAGCCACCCAAATTGCGCGAGGGTTAACGGAAACAACGTCACCAGCAATAGCGCAGATCGAAACGCTCAACCGGCAAGTAGAACGAACCGGCCAAATCAGTGAACTGCTGGGCGACACCATTGGTAAAGGGCTTTTGGCGCTACGTGAACTCCAAAAAGAACAAGAAGCGATATTGGCTGCGCTGAGCCCCGAAGAACGCAGTGCGTTGGAAGCCCGATCGTTGGCCGAAGCGAGCCGAGCCGCCGTTAATCGCCATGTTCGATCAACGACCTGGGTATGTCCAGTAGCCGGAGAAATGCAATACCGCGACTCGTGGGGAGAGCCCCGCTCTGGCGGACGAACCCATGACGGAATTGACATTATGGCCAGATGGCGCACGCCCCTAGTGGCCCCCGAACCCGGCACGGTGGTGTTTCGCAGAGATAAAATTGGTGGCCTGTCTTTTAACCTGACCACGGCCAACGGCGACGTTTGGTTTGGTACTCATCTCAGTAGTTATGGCAACGATGGATGGGTAGAAGCCGGCACGGTTGTTGGGTATATCGGTCGCTCCGGTAACGCCGTAGGCAACCACGTGCACTTTGAATACCGCCCCGGTGGCCACCCCGACAACTCAGTTAATCCATTCCCCGTAGTGGAAGCCCACTGTGCGAATGGTCGAACTGCCCCACGCTCACAGGAACCTAGCGAATAGAAATTTTTAAACACCCATGGCGTGAAAACCGCCATCGACGTGGATTATTTCGCCGGTAGTGGCCGGAAACCAGTCGGACAACAAAGCCACGCAGGAGCGGGCCACCGGTTCGGGGTCGTTGACGTCCCAGCCCAAGGGTGCCCGGTCGGACCATGCATCTTCAAAAGCAGCAAAACCAGGGATACTTTTGGCAGCCATGGTACGAATAGGTCCGGCGGCCACCATGTTTACCCGAATATTGTCGGGCCCTAAATTACGGGCCAAGTAACGAGAAGCCGACTCCAAGGCAGCTTTGGCGACGCCCATCCAGTTGTAGGCCGGCCAAGCGACCCGAGCATCGAAGTCCAGCCCAATGATGGACCCCCCGTTGGTCATCAAGGGGGCCACCACCTCAGCCACCGTTTTCAAGGAGTAAGCAGAAATCTCCATGGCCACCGCCACATCGGACCATTGAGCGGCCATGAAATCATCACCCAAGCACACCTCGGGGGCGAACCCAATGGCGTGCAAAGCGCCATCTACCTGCCCCCATTTTTTTTCTAGATGCTCACGCAAAGCCACCGCTTGTTCGGGCGCGGTGACATCAAATTCTAAAACTTCGGGAGCGGTAGGTAGTTTGCGGGCCGTACGTTGCGTTAACCGCAAGGCTCGTCCGGCCCCGGTGAGGATGATCTCGGCCCCTTCTTCTTGGGCTAAGCGGGCAATCGAGAAGGCAAGTGACGCATCGGTCAACACCCCGGTAATCAGCAATTTTTTACCATCCAAAATGCCCATATTGCTTCCTCCAAAAATTTGGGCCCAAAACAGGACCGTGGTTTGCTCTGACCCTACCGGCCTATCAACGCCGGATTGGGGAACAAACCGCTGAACAACTACCCGACGGCCGTTATGGCCTACGCTAACTGAATGAAGATTGGACTCCTTGGTGCCACCGGCCCGGCCGGACGAGCACTGGCCGCACGCTTAGCTTCTGTCGGACATGAGGTACTTTTGGGTTCGCGATCGCCTTACCGCTCCCTTGAGGAACGAGACAAAATTATTGATCGCTGGCCCGACCGCACCTTAAATATTGAAGCCACCGACAACCAAGGCGCCGCTCAGGCCCCCATCGTGATCATCGCTACCCCGTGGGATGCAGCAGCCTCTACCGCTTATTCGGTGGTTGACCATTTGCACGGAAAAGTAGTGATCTGCATGTCTAACGCTTTGGCCTTAGTCCACGGCGAGTTCCAACCGTTGGTGCCGCCACGAGGCTCAGTGGCGGCCAGCGTACAAGTGGAAGTCCCTGATGCTTTTGTGGCTGCCACCTTGCAACACGTGCCGGCTACTGAACTCGGTGACCTCTCTAAAGACTTGGTAAGTGATGTCCTGATTTGTTCTGACCACTCGCAAGCCACCGAAACGGTATGTGAAATGTTAAGCAGTTTTCCTGGGGTGCGCCCGCTTGATGCCGGGGGACTGTCTAACGCTATGGCTATTGAGGCGTTTACTGCGGTGCTGCTGCAACTCAATACCAAGTACAAGACACGGGTGGCGGTGCGCTTTACCGGTATTGACGACCCAAGCCCCAGCCAGTGACCGTAGCGGCGCTTGCTCCGCTACGGCTGTACGACACCGCTCAACAAAAGGTGGTGGATTTCACCCCCGGCCCCTTAGTGACGTTTTATCTTTGTGGCATTACCCCTTATGACGCTACGCACCTTGGTCATGCCGCTACCTACGTTATTTACGATGTGTTGGAGCGGCGCTTGCGTCAACGTGGCCACACCACCCGTAGCGTGCGGAACATTACCGATGTAGACGACGACATGTTGCGGGCCGCCCGCCGTCGGGGAGTGCACCACCTTGACTTGGCCTACGGTGGGCTGCGCCGTTTTGATGACGACATGGAAGCCTTAGGTAATTTGGTGCCTTGGCAAGAGCCCCGAGCCACCGGAGCCATCCCAGAAATACGCGGCTTCATTCGGGCCTTGTTAGACAAAGACGCCGCTTATGTGGTGGAAGGAACGGTGTTTTTTGATGTTTCTTCCGTTGAAGGTTTTGGCCAGTTAAGTGGTTTGAGCAGCGAGGCCATGATGCGCATCGGTGCGGAACGTGGGGAAACCCCCGGTGACCCCCGAAAACGAAACCCTTTAGATTCAGTACTGTGGCAACCCTCGGCGGTGGACGAACCGGCTTGGGACGCCCCATGGGGAAGGGGGCGGCCGGGCTGGCATGTGGAATGTTCGGCGTTGGCTCTGCGTTATCTCGGTCCCACGGTGGATTTACACGGGGGCGGCACCGACCTAATTTATCCGCACCATGAGTGCTCGGCGGCTCAAGCTGAGGTGGTTACTGGGCAACCGCTGGCCCGGCATTGGATGCATCAAGCCATGGTGGTTCATGAAGGTGAAAAAATGGCCAAGTCGTTAGGCAACCTAGTTTTTGTCGCTGACCTGTTGCGTTGCCATGACCCGATGGCCCTTCGGTTGTTATTTCTGGCCCAGCATTACCGGCGGTCATGGTCTTGGGACCCTCGGCTACTTGAGCAGGCGGTACAGCGGTTGGAGCGCTGGCGAACGATGGTTGATGCTGTAGAAAAGCCCTCATTAGGTGCCCAAGTGGCGGTGGTTCTTGATCAAGACTTAGACGCACCGGCGGCCTTAATGCTAATTGATCAGGCGGCGGCCGAGGGGAGTGGGGTAAGAAAAGCTGCTGAAGTGTTGGGAGTTGTGCTTTAAAGCGGCCGAGCCGGGTTGCTGGTTGGCTAACCTGAGGGCCTATGGCTGATATTTGCATTACCTTGCCCGATAATTCTTTACGTACTTTGCCTCAAGGGGCGACGGCTGCTGACTTGGCGGCCGATATTGGGCCCGGCTTGGCTCGAGATGCGTTGATTGCTGTGGTTAATGGCCAAGAACGCGACCTCTCAGAGGTCTTGATTGACGGCGCCACGGTGGCCATTATCACCCCACCCAGCGACCAAGGCCTCCACACCTTGCGGCACTCCACGGCCCACGTGTTGGCCCAGGCTGTTCTTGAGCTTTGGCCGGGCGCTACCTACGCCATCGGCCCGCCTATCGACCATGGATTTTACTACGACTTTGAACTCCCCGAAGGTGGCACCTTTAGCCAAGAAGATTTAGCGGCCATTGATGCGAAAATGCGGGAAATCATGGACGCTGACCAACCGTTTGAACGCGGCGAGGCCACCACAGACGAGGCGATGGCCATCTTCGCTGACCACATATATAAGCGAGAAATTATTGAAAAAGTAACGGCTGGCGGCGGAGACGGCGAACTGGCCGCCGAAACCGGAGCCGATGGTACGGTCAGTTATTACCGCAACGGCGAAGGTTTTGTGGACTTGTGTTTAGGCCCTCATGTGCCTTCAACAGGGCGTTTGGGGCATTTTGCTTTGCAAAAAGTTGCGGGTGCATATTGGCGGGGCGACACCACCCGGCCCATGCTGCAACGTATTTACGGCACTGCGTGGGCCAATAAAAAAGACCTTAAACGTCATTTGCAAAACCTTATCGAAGCCGAAAAACGTGATCACCGCCGATTGGCCGCCGAGTTAGATCTGGTGTCTTGGCCAGAGTCTCTAGGCCCCGGTTTGGCGGTATGGCATCCCAAGGGTGCTTTGGTGCGCAAAATTATTGAGGACTACAGCCGAGAACGCCACGAAAAAGGCGGCTACGACTTTGTCTATAGCCCCCATATTGCCAAGTCGGTTTTGTGGGAAACCAGCGGCCACTTGGACTTCTACGCCGACGGCATGTACCCGCCCATGGAACTCGACGGCGCCACTTACTACCCCAAGCCCATGAACTGCCCGTTCCATGTAGCTATTTTTGATAGTGGTCAGCGGAGTTACCGTGAGCTGCCGGTGCGCTTTTTTGAGTTGGGAGCGGTCTACCGCTACGAGTTGTCGGGAGCCATTCATGGCTTGTTGCGTAGCCGAGGGTTTACCCAAGATGATTCACATATTTTTTGCACCCGTGAACAGGTAGCCGAAGAGCTGGCTTCTTTGTTGACATTTACCTTGTCGGTATTGCGGGCCTTTGGGTTTGATGATTTTCAAGCCAAATTGTCGACCCGCCCACCCGAAAAATCGGTCGGCGAAGATGAGATGTGGGAAGAAGCCACCGATGGCTTGCGGGGTGCTTTAGAGGCCGCCGGTTTGGACTATGTGGTCGAAGAAGGCGGCGGAGCGTTCTACGGCCCCAAGATCGATGTGGATGTCACCGATGCCATCGGTCGCCCGTGGCAACTGTCGACCATTCAATTGGACTTCAACCTGCCGGAACGTTTTGAACTGGAATACGTTGGTTCAGACGGGGGACGCCACCGACCGGTGATGATCCACCGGGCACTTATGGGCTCCATTGAACGTTTCTTCGGTGTGTTGTTAGAGCACTACGCTGGGGCTTTCCCCACGTGGTTGTCGCCCGAGCAGGTACGTATTTTGCCGGTAGCCGACGAACACCAGGCCTACGCCCAACAGTTGGTTGACCGTTTAACCGAAGATGGTTTTCGAGCGTCGATTGCCGAAGCTAGCGACCCCTTGGGTAAACGAGTTCGTGAAGCAAAAGTAGCGAAAACGCCGCACGTGTTGGTGGTGGGCGACGATGACGTAGCGCATGACACGGTGGGCGAAAATGCTCGAGGAACCAAAGAACCAGAGCGCGATTTAGCGTTTGAAGAGTTTTGCGCTCGTTTGGCTACCGAGGTAACGGAACGCCAGTGAGCCGACTCGACCACCTTTGGGCAGGTTGGCGCCAGGCCTATTTGGCTGGGGAACAAGACCAGCGAGAGTTGCCAGACATTCCAGCGGGCGGCTCAATTTTTTCGGCCATAGAACGCAGCGGGTTACCCGATGAGGAAACCTTTGTGGTGGCTCGCGGCGACACCTGTTTTGTTTTGCTTAATGCTTACCCCTACACCAGCGGTCACGCCATGGTGCTGCCCAAAAGAGTGGTGGGGTCGTTGGCTGACCTCACCGAAGAAGAGCACGCCGAGTTATGGCTCATGGTGCGGGCCACGGTGACGGCGCTCGAAGCGGCCTATGAACCAGGGGGCATCAACGTTGGTTTGAACCAGGGGCGAGCGGCGGGCGCTGGAGTGCCGGAACATCTGCACGTGCACTGTTTGCCGCGCTGGTCGGGCGACACTAATTTTGTTACTTCGGTAGCGGGGGCCCGGGTCTTGCCCGAAGCCTTGAATGACTCGTGGAAACGTCTGCGAGAACATTGGCCTGCATGAGAAAAGCTCTATTTTGCATAGCTGCGGTCTTGTTGCTCGCCGCTTGCGGGGGAGACAGCGCTACCGGAAATGCGGAACTGGTCAGCACGACGGTCTCGGTGCCTTCAACAACTTTGCCGCCAGGTTCAAGCATCGTGGAGGACGCTAAGTCTCTTGGTTGGAATGAGTGCTGGGATATCGCCGAGTGTTTTGATTTGACGGTTCCTTTGGATTATCAAGATTTAGACGGGCAGGCTATAAACATTGCCGTGGTGCGGGTGTTGGCGGTCGAAGAGCCTTACCTTGGTCCCTTGGTTTTGAACCCTGGGGGGCCTGGTGGCTCGGGTCTTGACATGGTGGGGGAGATGGCTGACCTTTGGTCAATGATTTTCCCGCAGTTTGATGTGGTGGGTTTTGACCCTCGAGGGGTGGGGGCTTCTTCTGCGGTTTTGTGTCCCACTGATTTTGACGAGGACGAAAAGTTGGCTTTTGGCGGGGGGGAAGACTCGAGCACGTTGTTTGTGGACCAGTTGGATCACGTAAAGCAGTGCCAAGAATTTAGCGGCGACTTGTTGCTTCACGTGGGGACCAACAATGCGGCACGCGATATGGACGAGATGCGTGTCGCTTTAGGGGCAGAGCAGATCACCTATTTGGGGTATTCATACGGGACGCGACTGGGGGCGGTGTATGCGGCGTTATTTCCGGAGCGAGTACGAGCCATGGTGCTCGACGGCCCGTTGGACCCCGCTGAGCAGGTAAGCGAGTTTTCTCCGGTGCAAGGAGATGGCTTCGAGTTGGCTTGGCGCCACTTTGCTGCGGATTGCCAAGCCGCTACTGCGTGTGCGTTGAACGAATTAGGTGGCCCGGATGCTGCTTTTTTTGCTGCAGATGCTTTGTTGAAGGAGCAAAACTTTGCCGCTGGTGAGGGGCGAGAGTTGTCTCGTGCAGAGTTTGAGTTTGGGGTGGCCGTGGCTTTGTACTCGCCTTATACCTGGCCAGATTTGGTCAACGGGTTGGTTGAGGTATTAGAAGAACACCAGGGTGGAATCTTGCAAGGGTTAGTTGATGAGATGATTGGACGCCAGCCAGATGGCAGTTACGACAACTCGAGTGCGGCGAACTTGTTGATCAACTGTGCCGATGATTCGCTGCGCCCGACCCAAGAAGAGATAAAGGAAGCGAGTAATTTGTTGGCTGACACGTTGCCGCATTTTGGGCCAATTTTTCGGGGAATGATCGGCTGTTTTGGTGTTCCGGCGGCGGTTGACCCACTGCTCTCCTTGCCGGCTGATATGGCGGTTCCGGCTTTGGTCATCGCTATGGAAGGTGACCCAGCGACCCCGATGGCTTGGGCCGAGGGTCTTCGAGATGCCATTGGAGATGCGGTTTTGATTACCACCGATGGAGACGGTCACGGGGCATTTTTGTCGAACAGCGAGTGTGTGACTGAAGTGGTGTTTGCTTACTTGTACTTGTTGGAGTTTCCGGCGGATGGTTGGTCGTGTGAGGAACCGGCGCTTTACGGCTAGTATTGAGATTCATTCTCATTAAGGCTTGGAAGGCAGAAAATGGAGTTCATCACTGATCCTTGGACTTGGTGGGTTTTGCCGTTCGTGGACAACGTGTTTATGCAACGCGCCCTGCTGGCCGGGCTTTTGGCCGTATTGGCTACCTCGGTGGTGGGCACCTGGGTAGTGCTGCGCGGGCTAACGTTTTTGGGCGATGCCCTAGCTCATGGGGTGTTGCCCGGTATTGCCCTTGCTGTGGTGTTGGGCATTGACCCGGTGGTGGGGGCTTTGGTGGCGGCCCTGGTCATGGTGGCCGGGGTAGGCGGCGTGCGTCGACTCACCCCACTGCCCGATGATGTTTCGGTTGGCCTGTTGTTCGTAGGCATGCTGGCCTTGGCCGTGGTGGTCATCTCTAGCGATGCTGGGTCAGACGCCGGCGATTTGCATCGGGTGCTCTTTGGGTCGGTAACCGGCATTCAATCCGGCGACCTGTGGCGTCAAGTCGGGGCCGCCGCCCTTGCCGTGGGTGGCGTGGTGTTTTTTCATCGAGCGTTTTTGGTGGCCACCTTTGACGAGACGCAAGCGGAACTTTTAGGTCTTCGCCCACAGCGTGCCCATTTTGTTCTTATGGCTTTGGTGGCGATTTCAGTGGTGGCTTCTTTTCAAGCGGTAGGCGCTTTGCTGGTTTTTGCCTTTTTGGTGGCCCCGCCCGCTACGGCCATGCTGGTGGTACGCCGGGTGCCGATCATTATGGTCACCGCAGTGGGGTTTGGGGCAATTGCTGTGGTGGTGGGTGCTTTGATGAGCTTTCACCAGGGGGCAGCCGCCGGTGGTTCTATGGCTTTGATCGTGGTGTTGGAGTTTTTGCTGGTGGCGTTAGTTAAAGCAGGCTGGAAAAAAACAAGATCAGCAAACGCTTAGTCGTTTTGCCAAGCGGCAACTAAGAGGTCTATCAACTCGGTCAAAATGTCGGCTAAAGATTGGTGGGGTAAAGGAGCTACCGGCACCTCTACCAGGTGAGCGCCGGTTACTTCGGCTAACCGATGGGCTTCTTCAAGGTGGGCGTCTTCAGCCACTGCAATAACGAAAGTGTTTGTAGATTCCATAACGGATATCAACTGGGTCAGGCGGGCGGTGCTGGCCTCGGCAAGCGAACTGTCGTCGTCTACGAGGGTGTCGATCACGGTGATGTCGTAGCGATCGGCGAGGTGGGTTAAAAATTGGTGGTCGGTAACCAGCAGTCGCTGGGAAACCGGTATGACAGAAATACGTTGGGCTAGTTCTGCGTCAAGAGCCACTAATTGTTGGTCAGTTTCTTGCCGGCAACGCCAAAGTTCGTCGGCGGTTAAATCGCTGTGGGCGAGCAAAGCAGCTTCGATGCTCGGCAAAAGGGTGCGTACCAAGTTTGGATCAAGCCAAAAGTGTGGGTCGCCTTGGGTCAGGTTCAAGGCAGTGGCCGCTTCAAACACCGGCGTAGGGGTGGCGGCTAAGGCGGCACTCCAGCCGGCCTCTAGGCCCAAACCGTTACTAAAAATTATTTCAGCTTGATCAAGGGAAGACCGGTCAGCCAGCGAGGGGGCGTCGGCGTGAGGGTCGGCCTGGGCAGAAATCAAAGAGGGGACGTCTGCTTGGCAGGCCACTGACGACACGACTTCTGCCCAAGCGGGGGTGGTGGCCAGCAGCGGGGAAGCGGCGTTGTCTTGAGAACTACAAGAGATGCCAGCCAGCAGCAGGGCGAGGAAAAAAAACAAGTTGCGCATCCCTTTAGTGTAATGAGAATCATTCTCAGTTTATACTCATTGGGCAAAAAAGTTTCACCAAGAGACTTAGCGGTAACGTGGCCTCGTGAAAAAGCCCAGCACCCCCAATGTCTTATTACTCCTGCTCGCCGTCGGGTTTCTTTACCTAACTCGAGCGGACCTCCGCACGGCAGTGTTCCTAACCGCCCTGGGATGGCTCACCTGGCTCATTAGCGCCGCCGCCGAACGGCGCCACCAAAAATAGGATTAATCAATCACCGGGACTTGAGCCATAGCGGCCGCTACTTTTTCTGCCGGGTAGTCGTAGTCCACCAACTCACCGGCCAAGAACTTCTCATAAGAAGCTAAATCAAGATGGCCATGACCACACAAGGCGGTCAAAATGACCTTTTCCTCGCCGGTCTCTTTGCAGCGCAAAGCTTCGCGAATAGCGGCGGCAATGGCATGAGTAGGTTCTGGAGCAGGAATGATGCCTTCAGTTCGAGCAAACAACACTGCTGCCTCAAAGCATTCGGTTTGGTGAATAGCCTCGGCTTCTACCAAGCCCTGATCATAAATATGGCTAACCAACGGGGCCATGCCGTGATAACGCAACCCTCCGGCATGGATGGGGTCGGGTATAAAGGTGTGGCCCAAAGTGTGCATCTTGACCAACGGCGTGAGTTGGCCAGTATCACCAAAGTCGTAGCGGTACTCACCCTTGGTCAGCGATGGGCAAGAGGCCGGTTCAACGCAGCGAATGGTTGGGTTCATGCGCCCAGCAAGTTTTTCTCGCAAGAAAGGAAACGACAAACCGCCAAAGTTAGAGCCACCACCGGTACAACCCACCAACACATCGGGCGTTTCGCCCACCTTGGCCAACTGCAACAGGGCCTCTTCGCCAATAATGGTTTGGTGCAGCAGTACATGGTTCAAGACGCTGCCCAAGGCGTAACGAGTGTTTTCGTCTTGAACCGCCATCTCAACTGCTTCTGAAATAGCAATGCCCAGACTCCCGGGGCTGTTGGGGTCGGCGGCCAAAATAGCCCGACCGGCTTCGGTCAGGTCTGATGGGCTGGGGTGCAAAGTAGCCCCCCAAATTTCCATCATGGTTTTGCGATAAGGCTTTTGGTCGTAAGAAGCGCGCACCTGCCAAACCTCGCACTCAAGGCCAAACTGAGCCGTGGCAAAGGCCATGGCTGAACCCCACTGACCGGCCCCCGTTTCGGTGGTGATCTTGGTGATGCCTTCTTTGGCGTTGTAATAAGCTTGAGGCACTGCGGTGTTGACCTTGTGCGACCCGGCAGGGCTTACTCCTTCATATTTGAGAAAGATTTTGGCCGGGGTATCAAGCGCTTTTTCTAAACGACGGGCCCGCAACAACGGGCTGGGGCGCCACAAACGGTAGATGTCAAGCACCTCGCCGGGGATATCAATGTAGGACTCACTAGAAACCTCTTGTTCGATGAGGCCCATAGCAAACAAGGGGGCGAGATCATCGGGGCCGATGGGTTCACGGGTGCCGGGATGCAGTGGGGGAGGAGGGGGAACCGGCAGATCAGGGATGATGTTGTACCACTGGGTGGGCATCTCAGATTCGTCAAGCAGAACTTTCGAGTAATTGTCGTCCATGGCGGGTTCCTCCGTTGTTTCCGTAAAGCACCCATTACAGCATAAAAATAGGCAATGCACTAGAGCGGTTGGCTAAAAACGGCGAGCCACACACCACGAGGCAGTACCTGAATACGACGCAACGGCCTGCCAATGCCCGGGCAAAGCAGCGACCACATCCTCGGCCGGAAGATGAATTGGCGTGTCTCCGGACCGACTGTTTACCCAAACCAACGCTCCGCCAGGAGCCAAACAACGGTCAACCTCCGCAGGAAACAACAACATGTTCATCAAAACCAAAACGTCGGCCGTGTCGTCGGCAAAAGGCAACTGCTGGGCGTCAGAACACACCCGCAAAGCCGCCTCCGGAGCACGAAAAAGCATTTCTGGTGAAAGGTCCACCGTGGCCACCGTAGAAAAATGTTCCTGTAGAACTCGAGTAGCAATCCCCGTACCGGCACCCAGTTCAATAGCAGTGGCGCCTTGCACCTGGCCACGGGCCAACGCATCTTCTAGCGGAATCATGCGCTCGGGGTTGCTGCGGGTAGCCGCCCACTCTTCGGCCAAGCCGCCAAAAATGCTGCGGACGGTGGCTCGTCGTTCGGCATCCCAAGTGTTGTCAAAAGCTACTTCTCGAGTAACTATCCGCATAGGGTGGTCTTGGCCTCCGTAGTGATCAGAAACATCTACCGGGTGCACGGGGTCAAGATAAGTAACGGTCATGGGCATAATGTTACGCCGCTCATCGCTGAAAAAAAGTAAACGAAAGTGTTAGATTGGTAGAGAAACGGGCTCTTAATGGTGACACCTACTCTAAGGAGAAACAATGAAAAATATTTATAAAATTCCCGCACTGTCCTTTGGCTTTGCTCTTTTGCTTAGCGTTACGGGATGTTCCGACAATAAGGCCATCACCGCTGAACCAACGGACACCACCACGACCAGCATTGGCGTTGCCGCCACGACCAGCATTGCTGTAGCCACGACGACGACCACACCAGCGGTCACCACCACTGAGATTCTTTCAACCACAACCGTGGTAACCACCACTTTGGCTCCGGCGACCACAGTGACCACCACTACTGAACCTGCTGTGGCCCCTTGCGACGCTTCATGGACCACTGATGCAAAAGTGACTGCCGGTTGGCCAGGCGGTTCGGGAATTTTTGTCGCCCCCCATGTGCAAGAAACGGCCCGTATTGGTGCTCATGACGGCTACGACCGGTGGGTACTTGAATTCCGTGCTGACTCCACCCCACCGGCTGGGTGGGAAATCGCTTGGAATGTCGGCCCCGTCCTCCAAGACGGATCAGGTTTTGTGGCTGATATTGACGGCACAGAGTTTCTTTCTATAAGAATGCTGGCTTCTAGCGGATGGGCGCTCCCCGAAGCAGAGTGGTACGCCGGCCCCACCTCACTCATGGGGACAGACGTCGGCGCCAGCAACCTTGTTGAAGCAAAACTCGTTGGAGACTACGAAGGATATTCCACATGGGGAATCGGCGTCGATCATCAAGCTCCGTTCAACGTGTTCACCTTAAGCAACCCATCACGACTGGTCATTGATATTTGCCACTAAGGGTTAATTTAACGGCGGCTCCATACCTGCTGATTTTTTATAGACCAGCAGGTTGGTGCCGGCCACCGTTGAGGGGTCACAACCCAAGAGCTGCACATTGTCAAGCGACTGCCAGGTAACACCGTCGG
>JAPKBH010000040.1 GCA_028823445.1 Acidimicrobiales bacterium
GTTTTGGTTGAAGTGGGTGGGGTGGGGTGGCGTTAGCGTTGGGGTATGAACGTAGAAACCGAGGCTTTGCGGGCGGCCACTTTGGCCGAGACGGGTATGGATGGAGCGGGTCCGGTTCGGGTGGTGTTGCGGGGGTTGTTTATGGCTTGTGCGGCGTGTGGCGGCCGGGGTTTGTTCCATCATTGGTGGAAGATGCGTGAGGCATGCCCCACGTGTGGCCTAATTTTTACCCGCTCACCGGGGTATTGGATGGGGGCGGTGGGCGTGAATTCCATGATGAGCGGGTTGGTGTTGCTGGTGACCATTGTGATTTCGTTTTTATTGGTTATGCCGGACCCGTCATGGCAGCCAATTTTGATTCCGTCGGTGCTTGCTGGCTTTGGGGCGCCGCTTTTTCTTGACCCGATGACTCGTACGTTTTGGACGGCCATGGTGGCGTTAGGTCGCCCGCCGGGCACGGAGGGTCACCAGACTTCGTGACGTGGGGTCAGACCCTACGTCACGGACTTTTTGGGTTGAGGGCTTCTTGGAGGAGGCGAATGTCAAAGCGGGCGCGTACGGCGGCGTCTGCTTGGGGGCTGATATGGCGGGGGTAGTGGCTGCTGAGTATTTCGGCCACTTTTTCTCTGGCTGTTTCGTCAACTGATTTTGAGCCGGCGTCGTTCCAGTCGTTGGAGCTCACCCGGTCGCCCACTTCGGGGTACACGTATTCGCTTTGCATCATGGACAGAGTTTGGTCTTGGCCAAGAAAGTGTGAAGGCCCGTGTACCACTTTGCTGATTACGTCGGCCGACAGCGTCTCGGGGGTTATTTCAATGCCTCGTAGGGTGCGGTTTATGGCCCCCAGCATGTCGTTGTCTATGACGATTGCTTCGTAGGAGCAAGCCAGCAGGCTGGCCAGCATGCCGGCTGATTCGTAGACCAGGTTGGCGCCGGCATGGCCGGCCAGGGTTACGGTGAGGCCTTTTTCGTGGCCGGCTTGGTTGTCGGGCATTTTAGAGTCGCTCATGCCGGCTGCTGTTCCTGAGGGAAGGCCTAACCAGTTGGCTACTTGGGCGGCTGCTGCGCTGAGTACGGCTTCTTCTCCAGAACCGCCGGTCATGGACCCGGTGCGCAGGTCGGAAACAAAGGGCCAGAGCCCCATAACGCAGGGGTGGCCGGGTTTTAGTAAATTTACACAAGTGAGGGCGGCCAGGCATTCGGCGAGGGCTTGGGCCAGCGAGCCGGCGAGGGCGGCTGGTGAGGTGGCGCCGGCTTGACCAGCGGAAAGCAGGTTGATGGGTACGCCGGCGCGTACTTGGGCCACCATGGAGTGGGCGGCGTCTTCGGCGTAGCGCAGGGGTGGCACCACGAAGGTGTTGTTGGCTACACAGAAGGGTCGTTCGGCAAAGGAGCCGGGTTTGCCGCCCAGCATTTCGTCCCACATGTCTACGGCTTCGTAAACGTGTTCTGGTTGAAAGAATGAGGTGCCGATGGGTTTGGTGGTGCCCATGGCGAGGGCGTAGGCGGTGTTGAGGTCGAGTTCGGGGGCTTCGATCATGTCGCGTGCTACTACGGTGCGTACGTGGAAGTGGATGTGTTCGCAGGTGTCGACGAGGCGGGCGATGTCGTAAATGTCTTGGAGCATGGAGTGCCGGTGGGTGCGGGTTTGGTGTTCGTAGATTGAGACGGCGGCTCCGGCGGTGCCGAAGTACACGGCGTCGCCGCCTACTTCGATCGATTTTTCGTCGTCGAGTCCGTGCCAGGTAAATTTTTTGGCGGCCGTGCTGATGGCGTGTTCGACTGCAGCGCGGGGAAAGTGTAAACGTCCGTCGCTGTCGACGTGGCCGCCTGCTGCGGTTACTACCTCTATGAATTCGGGTACCGGGGTGCCCATGCCGAGGTCTTCGAGGAGGCTTAAAGCGGTTTCGTAGACTTGTTTGCATTCGTTGTCGGTGAGTGGTTTGTAAGCGCCGCCGCTGAAGCCGGGGCGTACGGCGCGCTCGTCTTCGGTGGGTCCGGCGGCTCGGGCGGCTACTCGGGCGACTCGTCCGCCGCTACGTTGGGGTTTTTTATCAGTCATGCGTCCTCCGCAAGGTGTTGGTTAGGTTCGAAGTCTTTGGTTGGTGGGGTCGTGGGCGGGGGCGTCAAGCACGGTGGCGGTGTGGCGCTGCCCGTAGAGGCTGATCAAGAATTCGCATCCAGGGGTGGCGTGCTCTGGGGTTAGGTAGGCAAAGCACAGGCTTTGGCCGACGTGGTGCCCGTAGTCGCCGCTGGTGGTGATGCCCATGGGCGGGTCATTGGGCTCGGCATGGGGGGCGTAGCAGGGCTCGTTGCCGCGGCAGTCGTAGTCGCTGCTGTCGACGCTGGCGTAGACCAGCACCATGTCTAAGGTGGCGGGGTCTTGTTGTTGACGGGCTTGTACGGCGTCTTTGCCGGTGAAGTCGCTGGTGTAGTCAACAAAGCGTTCAAGGCCGGCTTCGATGGGGGTGATTTCGGTGGTGAGTTCGCTGCCAAAGGCTTTGTAGGCCTTTTCGAGGCGCAGGGCGTTCATGGCGTAGGAGCCGAAATGCACCATGTCGTAGGGTTGGCCGGCGGTTACGAGGGCGGCGTATAACTGTGGCATTTGGTCGATGGGGTGGTGGAGTTCCCACCCGAGTTCGCCAACGTAAGACACGCGTAGGGCCAGGCAGTCGACGCCGGCTACGGTAATTTCTTGGCCGGTGAGCCAGCGGAAGTCCTCGGTAGCCAAGGAGCTTTCGGTGAGGGTGGCGAGTACGTCACGGGCGTGGGGGCCGGTGATGGCCAAGAGCCCAAGGTTGCCGGTGACGTCAGTAACGGTGACGTTTTCGTCGGCACGTATTTGGTTGCGGAGTAGGTCAAAGTCGCGGCCTTGGCTGGTGATGCCGGAGTTGAGGTAGAACCGTTCGTCGCTGAGACGGGTGATGGTGACTTCGGCTTCGATGCCGCCGTCGGAAGTGAGTAGATGGCTGAGCCGTAGGCCGCCCTTGGCGGGCAGACGGTTGGCGGTGATGCGGTCTAAGAGTTGGGCGGCGTGGGGGCCGGTGATTTCAAATTTGGCGAAGGCGGTGAGGTCGGCCAGGCCTACTCGGTTGCGTACCCCGGCGCATTCGTGGGCTACGTGGTCGAAGGCGTTGGAGTGTTGCCAGGAGTGTTGTTCGGGTTCGCCGTAGTAGGCCACCCGTTCCCATCCGTAGACGTCTTGCCATTGGGCACCGAGGTCGTCAAGGTTTTCGTGGATGGGGGTTTGGCGCATGGGCCGGCCGGCGGGGCGGTATTCGCCGGGCAGCCGCACTTGGTACATCTCGTGGTATTCATCAATGGATTTTTTGATGGTGTATTCTTGGGTGGCCCAGGGCCCGAAGCGGCGGGGGTCCATTTCGGCGATGTTGATTTCGGTTTGGCCGTGGACCATCCATTGGGCGAGGTATTTGCCGGCGCCTGGGCCTTGGGTTATGCCGATGGAGGCGCCGACGCATAGCCAGTAGTTTTTGAGGTCGGGGGCGGGGCCCATGAGGTAGCCGCCGTCGGGGGTGTGGGTAATGGGCCCGCTGATTACTTGTTTTATGCCGGCGTTGGCGAAGGCGGGTATGCGTTGGGCGGTGTGTTCAAGCCAGGGCATGAGGGGTTCAAGGTTGGGTGGGGTGAGGTGAAAGTGGAGGTCCCAGTCGATGCCTTCGGTGCCGTAGGTTTCGGCGCCTGCTCGTTCGTAGGGGCCCACCAGCAGGCCGTCTATTTCGTAGCGGTAATAAGCCGAGGATCTTGGGTCGCGTACCACGGGCATTTCTTTTGTTTGGGCGGCGATTTCTGGCAGTGGTTCGGTGATGAGGTATTGGTGGATCATCGACACGATGGGTACATCGAGGCCGGCCATGGCACCTAGTTGGGGGCCGTAGTGGCCGGCGGCGTTGACCACGTGTTCGGCGATGGTGGTGCCTTGTTCGCCGTTTTGTTGCCAGGTGATTTCCCAGCGGTGGTCGGGGAGTTGGCGCATGCCGGTGACCAGAGTGTGGCGGGCGATGGTGGCCCCGAGTTGGCGTGCGCCGGTGGCCATGGCGTTGGTGGAGCCAGTGGGGTCGGCCCATCCGTCGTTGGGGGTCCAGAAGCCGAGTTTTATGTCGGAGACGTCATCAATGAGGGGTGCGTGTTCGGGTATTTCGTTGGGACCGATGAGGTGGGCTTCGACGTCGATGAGTTCGAGCATGTCTTTGACGCGGCGGTACCACTGGGCTTGTTCGTCGGTAACGGCGAGTCGTATCGCTCCGCAGCCGTGCCAGCCGGGCGACATGCCGGTTTCTTCTTCGAGGTTGTTGTAGAGGTCAACTCCGTAGGCGTGCACTTTGGCCATGTTGAGGCTGCCGATGAAGTGGGGTACTAGCCCGGCGGCGTGCCAGGTTGAGCCAGAGGTGAGCTCGCCTTTTTCGATGAGCAGGGTGTCGGTCCAGCCTTGGTGGGCGAGGTGGTAGAGCAGGCCGACGCCCATGGCGCCGCCACCGATGATTACGCATTGTGCTTCGTCGCGCATGGCGAGCCTCTCAACTCTTGTTCCATTGAGTGGAACGTTCCGTTCCTTTCCTTTATACTACACGTATTCAAAGCATCGAGCGAACGTTCAGCGTGTTGAGGGCCGTGGCGGCTGGGCAGGCCGCGGTCGGCGTCTCTGAAGTGTCTCGGGCCACCGGGTTGGCCAAGTCGACCTGTTCTCGCATTTTGGCCAGTCTGAGTGAGTTGGGCATAGTTGAGCGAGTTGATGAGGCGGGGCGTTTTGTGGTTGGTGAGGGGTTGCGTGCGCTGGCCGGGTCGGCGGTGTCGCCACGGTCGTTGCGTGAGGTGGCGCATCCGCATTTAGTGGAGTTGGCGAACTTGTTGGGCGAGTGTGCTTCGGTGGCGGTGCTCGACGGACGTGATGGCTTGTATGTAGACCAAGTGGCGGTGGAGAGCCCGGTGCAGGTAACTGATTGGACGGGTCAGCGTTTTCCGTTGCACACCATTGCTGCCGGGTTGGCGTTGATGAGCGCTTGGGGTCCGGCCGAGGTAGAGGCCTATGCCGCTAAGGGTTTGGAGGCTTTTACGGAGTACACGGTGGCTTCAAAAACAATGCTTAAGCGCCGGGTGGCCGAGGTATCTGAGGAGGGGGTGGCGTGGACTATGGGTGAGTTTTCGTCGGAGATCAACGGGTTGGCGGCTCCGGTGATTGGACCCGATGGCCAGGTGGTTGCTTCGGTGGCGGTTTATGGCCCGGCCTTTCGTTTTCCGGTCCAAGATGACCGATCCGCTATTGAACAGGCCGTCTGCCAAACCGCTTTGAGTATCAGTACCCAGTTGGTGGGCTAGCGGATTATTCTGGTTTTTGATGGTTTGTTTTCTGCTGTCTGACTATTTCGGTGGCTAGGTTTTTGTGCTTTACTACTTCTTGAGGCCTGTTTGTCTATTGAGGAGCACCTATGACTGAGTTTTCCACTACCCCATTGGCGAAGCAGTTCGTGGAAGTCGAGGGTAAGCAGATGGCTTATCACGAGACGGGGGTGGGCGATTCAGTTGTGTTTCTTCATGGGAACCCCACGTCGTCGTATTTGTGGAGGAACGTCATTCCGCATGTGGCAGGGCAGGCCCGCTGTATTGTTCCTGATTTGATTGGTATGGGCGATTCAGACAAGTTGGCGCTTAACGGCCCTGAGGCGTATCGGTTTGTTGAGCACCGCCGTTACCTCGATGGGTTGCTTGAGGCTTTGGCTTTGGGTGATCGGGTTACTTTTGTGGTGCACGATTGGGGGTCGGCGTTGGGGTTTGATTGGGCGAACCGACACCGAGGTCGGGTAGCGGGCATTGTGTATATGGAGGCCATTGTGTGTCCGATGACTTGGGAGGAATGGCCCGATGCGGCCACTCCTATCTTTGAGGCCCTGCGGTCGGAGGCGGGGGAAGAAATGGTGATGGAGAAGAATCTTTTTGTGGAGGCAATTTTGCCGGGGTCTATTCTGCGAGATTTGTCTGATGAAGAGATGGCGGAGTATCGCCGCCCGTTTCTTTCGCCTGAGCATCGTCGCCCTACTTTGACGTGGCCACGGGAGATTCCTTTAGCGGGAGAGCCGGCTGATGTGGTGGAAATCGTGGCTGATTATGCAGCTTGGTTGGCCAGCTCAGAGGTACCGAAGCTTTTTATTAATGCCGACCCGGGGGCAATCTTGGGTGGGGCACAAAGAGAGTTTTGCCGTACTTGGCCTAACCAGACTGAGGTGCAGGTGGCGGGGAGACATTTCATTCAGGAGGACAGCCCGCATGAGATTGGTCAAGCGATTGCCGATTGGTTGCCGCTCCGCACCTAAAGGCAGATCCTCACGAAGTGCCTACCTGCTTACCTAGGGTCTGACCCCAGGTAAGCAGGTAGGCGCACCCTTCGTGTACAAATGGGTATTACTCAGAGAGTTTCTGGGCATGGGCTTGGGTTCTCATTTACGGTGTGTGTTGGTTAAGGAGCCAACATGTACGACGACGACGAGGACGAAAAAGAACCGGAAGCTCAGCACTGCAGTGTCTGTATGCAGTGGATGCTCCCGGAAGAAGACCCTTGTTATCAATGCGGCTCCCCGCGCTAGAGCCCGGGGTAGACTTTTGGAGTAGTTCATCAAGACGACCCGAGGGACAGGCCCTTTGACGGTCACCAACCGGTGTAGTAGCCGGTGGTAATGCCTGATCGATGAGGAGAATAATGCTTGAAAAATATTGCAAGAAATACGGCCCTGGACATGGGGTTCACTGGGGCCATTGGAAAAACAATCGGTCTCGTCCGATGAGCCGAGTGGTGTTGTCTGATTTTTCTGAGGATGGCTGGTTTACGGTGACGGGCCCTGATTTTGAGGAGCGCTGGTGGTATCACGCCACTGTCGAGTGGCAGGGCAAGGGCTGGCTCGACAGGGTAGGTAATGCGGGTTGGGTGGAGAACTCCACGATTCTTATTTGTAATGGCCACTGGATGTACGCCGCCCGCAAGGTCACCAAGTGTTCCCGAAGGTAACGCATCCCCATCTGTTGTAGGGGCGCCGCTTACTGCGCCCGCCCCCCACAGAGGTTATTTCTTGGGTTTGGGGGTTTTTGGGTGGATTGGTGGGGTGAGTTCTTCAAGGTCGCCGGTGGTGAAGAGTTCGGCGGGGCGCCCTCCGGAGGTGCTGGGTGAAGATTTTTTGCCAGTGGGCTGCAGGAAACCGTTTATTTGGAGAACACTGCGTTGAAAGTTTCCGGAGTCCAGTTTGGTGTAGGTGAGTTCTTTTGGCTGGTCAACGAGTTTGAGGTTGGGTTGTTTGAGCGCATGGATAGGAAAGTCAAGTTTGCCGGGTGGAACACTTTGTGGGGCGGCTAGCGACAGTTGGGGTTTTTCGAAGGGCTCCTGGGCAACGGTTTGATTTTCGGTGAACTGGCTGGTGTCTTGCCAAATGGTGTCGTAGGCCGAGCGGAGTTCACTGATGGTGAATTCGTTGGCGCAGAACCGCGCGGCTAGTGGGGTGTAAGAGATTTTGTGATGGAGGCGTTCTATAGCGTCGGTGAGGATTTCGTTGTGGTCAAAGGCCAGCCGGATGCTGCCGCTGGCCACTTCGGTTACCGGTACGTGCTCGGCGTAGCGGGCGTCGCCTCCTCCTTGGGGCTCGGGCAGGTCGTGGGCGATGCCCCAGTAGGCCACGGTGACCACGGGTTGTCGAGGGTCGCGGCCTGGTTCGCCGTAACTGCCGAGTTGTTCGAGGTGGCCGACTTCCTTGCCAATGCTGGTTTCTTCGGCCAGTTCTCGTCGCGCTGCTTGTTCAAGGTTCTCGTCGGGGTGGACAAAGCCGCCGGGGAGTGCCCACTTGCCGCGGAAGGGTGGCTCGTCGCGTTGGATGAGCAGTATGCGTAGCGATTTGTCGATGATGCTGAAAACTACGAGGTCTACGGTGACCCCAAAGGGGGGGTAATCGGCGGGGTTATGGGTCGGATCCGTCACGTTTAGAGCGTACTCGGTAATTGCCGAGGTTACAATAACTCTTTGTATCTATTATAGTCACTTAGGCACTAACTAAAGGAGTAGCAAATATGAGCAGCCGGCATTTCAAGATCGTAGACCCCGCCGGCCACTTCTTAGAGGACTAACGGTGAAGGTGAACGGTTACCTCATTGAGTCCGTGCAGAACTTCAAGCGCCGACCTTTTAGGCGCCCAAAACCACCTGACACCAGATCGCTGCTACCCAGAGGTCTAAAGTGTGGGCATGACTATTAGCGACTACAAAACCGTTTTAGTAACCGGCGCCTCCGCAGGGATAGGGGCCGCCGTGGTGCGCGACCTGACTTCTCGGGGGCTCACCGTGCACGCTTTCGCCCGACGGGCCGAGCGGCTCAATGACCTGGCCGCCGAAACCGGCTGCACCCCGCACCAACTTGACGTACGCGACACCGCCGCCATGACCGACCTCTTCGGTGAAATCGGCGCCGACGTTTTGGTCAACAACGCTGGTGTGGGCCGAGCCATCGACTCCACGGTCACCGCCGACCCTGCTGACCTCAGCCAAACCATCGACACCAACGTCACCGCGGTTCTCCAAGCCACCCGCGCCGCCTTGCCGGCCATGATGGCCGCCGGCCGCGGCCATATCATCAACATCGGTTCAGTAGCCGGCCTCTACCCACTGTCTTCAGCGGTCTACGGGGCCTCAAAAGGGGCCATTCACTTTATGTCCACCAACCTGCGCCTCGAACTGGTGGGCACCGGCATTCGGGTCACCGAAATCTGCCCCGGCCGGGTAGCCACCGAGTTTTACGACGCGGCCATAGATGATGAAAATCTCCGCCACAAACTCAAAGAAACCGGTATCACCGAAATCACCAGTGCCGACGTGGCCGCCTCCATTACCTACGCCCTTGATGCACCTTGGTACGTCAACGTGGCCCGGGTGGAGCTCCAACCCCTCGAACAAACCTACGGCGGGGTCAACTTTGACACCGCTCCACAAAACCAATGAGCCAATCACTAGCCGGCCGCATCGCCGTAATCACCGGAGGGGCCTCCGGCATGGGCGCCGCCACCGTACGCGAGTTTGTAGCCGCCGGCGCCACCGTCACGCTGATTGACCGCAACGCCGAAGGTGCCCAACAAGTAGCCGACGAAACCGGCACCACCGCCATCATTGGCGACGTAAGCGACGCCGACTTCTGCACCCAAACCATCGACCAGGTAGCGGCCACTCACGGACGACTCGATGTTTTGGTCAACTGCGCCGGCACCATCCACCGGGCCGCCGCCGCCGGCACCAGCGACGACCAGTGGCGCAACATTATGGCCGTCAACGTAGACGCCGTTTTTTACTTATCCCGGGCCGCCGTACGCCACATGGTGGCCCAACAATCCGGCGCCATCATTAACTTCGGTTCCATCTGGGGCGAACGCGGCGCCGCCGGAGTGCTGGCCTACTGCGCCACCAAAGGCGCCGTACACCAAATAACCCGGGCCATGGCCCTCGACCATGCCGACCAAGGTATTCGCATCAACGCGGTGGCCCCCGGTGAGGTAGAGACCCCCATGATTTCCACGGGCCGTACCACCACCCCCAGTGCCGCCGACCTACAAGCCCTAGCCGACGCCACCATCCCCATTAAACGTCTCGCCCAACCCGAAGAAATCGCTCGCGTCGTGCGCTTTTTAGCCTCCGACGAAGCCAGCTACCTCACCGGGGCCATCATCCCGGTAGACGGCGGCTACACCGCCCAATAACTTAAGAACAAGCAGCGAAAGCCTCGGTCAACAACACCGACTGGGCTTCAGAAACCTGTGCATCGCCTCGATAGTTGGTATAGGGGTGCCCAAAATAGCCGGCTATTACATCGGCCAAAAGCTCCTCAGGGTTGGTATCGGCAAACTGGGGTTCATCCATCAAGGCATAAAGCCGAGTCTGATACGACGTGCCATCCGGGTCGTAGCAAACATCAAGCACCTGCATTGAATAAGCATGGGCCACCTCGTGGAGAGCCACATAAGCCAAGCCCGGCCCGGCCGCCGTGGAGTTGGTGATCCAAATAGAATTAGCCCACGGGTTACCGGGGGAGCCGTCGGCATACCAGCCCCACTCGTCGTACACGTTGACCGAACAATCATCCGGCAAATCAAAATGAGCCGCCCCGGGCCAGCAACCATTAACAATTTGCACACCAACTAAACCAGACAACAACACCGACGGGACACCAGTTACTGCCGCAACCACGGCGGCTTGGTAGTCGCCGGTGTAGCCCGGCCAACACGCCATTTCCTGGCATTCGAGTTCGAGTTCTGGCGCATCAGGGTCAACCTCGGGCACCACCACCGGGGGAGGAGGCACCGGCGGCACCCCGGCCGTAGACAACCCCTCAACTTCTAAAAAACGTAGATGCGCGGCCCGGGTTTGCGGCCCGTACCAGCCATCAACGGTCACCTGCAATAACTGCTGCAAGAGGTAAGTCTCGTCGCTATGGCCCCAGCGGTAGTTGGCGGTCAACACCGCCACAGGATCAAACGGTTCCTCCGTAGTGGTAGTGGGCGTTGCCGTAGTAGTTGGCGGCACAGTTGAAGTGGTGGGCGTTGCCGTAGTAGTTGGCGGCACAGTTGAAGTGGTGGGCGTTGCCGTAGTAGTTGGCATGGCCACCATACGCGGCGCCGGGGTCGGGGCGGGTGGCAAAACGTCTTCTACCAAAGCACAACTGGCGCTCAACAAGAGCACGGTAAAAAGGCTCCCACCAAGGGCCCAAAAGCGAGGCGAATTCCTCATGGCCACAATTTAGATTAGTCAAGCCACAAAAAGGCGTCGCCCCTAAGTCAGCGGGCCACAGGCTTCGTTAACCCCAGCCAAAAAGCCGTCGCAACCCAGCAAGGCTTCTGCCTCGGCGAGCTCCGGTGCCAAATGGCGGTCGGGCCCTGGGCCGGCTACTACCTGACGCAAGGCCGCCAACGCCGCCCCCGTGCCGGCCGCCGGTGCAATCGGCGCCCGCAAATCCACCGCTCGGCCCGCCACCACCAACTCCACGGCCAAAATGCGCCGCAAGTTGTCTACCACTTTGCGCAGTTTGCGCACCGCCCCCCAGGCCATCGATACATGATCTTCTTGCATGCCCGAGGTAGGCAGCGAATCCACGCTGGCCGGGGTACATAGGCGCTTGTTTTCGGCACACATGGCGGCCACCGTGTAGTGGCTAATCATCAAACCAGAGTCCACCCCCGGGTCGTCGGCCAAAAAGGCCGGCAACCCGTGCGAACGAGTTTTGTCCAGCAGCCGGTCGATACGGCGTTCGGCAATAGCGCCCACCTCGCTTAAGGCAATGGCTAAAAAGTCGGCGGCAAACCCTAACGGTGCGGCGTGAAAGTTGCCGCACGATTCCACTCGACCATCGGGTAAAACCATGGGGTTGTCTATGGCCGAAGCCAACTCGTTTTCCGCCGCCGTGCGGGCAAAAATCAAAGTATCGCGCGCCGCCCCGTTTACCTGCGGTGTGCAGCGAATGGAGTAGGCATCTTGCACTCGAAGGTCATCATGGCGGTGGCTGGCCACCAACGGTGAATCAGCCAACAAGGCACGCAAGTTGGCGGCGCTGGTGGTTTGCCCCGGGTGTGGGCGCAGGCTCATCACCTCGGTGGCAAACGCCCGGTCGGTGGCCAAAGCGCCTT
>JAPKBH010000003.1 GCA_028823445.1 Acidimicrobiales bacterium
GAGCCCGAGGTCGGATTCGAACCGACGACCTGACGCTTACAAGGCGCCTGCTCTGGCCAACTGAGCTACTCGGGCGGGCGGTGTCTGGTGACAAAAGGCCACGAGACACGATCCCGGTAACTCTAAGGTTAGCGAGGTGACTCACCGGGCCGGTCATGAAAAGTCCGACAGTTTTATACAGCCCCCGCATTTCGTAAGAGAACAATGCGAGGCAGGGTTGAGTAGCGAACCTAAATGTTAAGCGGACGCTGATCGACGGTCCTGGTCATGCCATACTGTGATTCCCAGCAAGTACCCAATGGCCGCACTTTTGAAAAATAAGGGACCCATGCTCAATCTGTTCGACGACTACCCGATTCATCAAACGCCCGAACCGCTGGCCTACCCGGGAACTACTGATCCGAACTTTTATGACCGGTCGTGGTTCAACGGCTACAACCAAGATGCTTCCTGCTATTTTAGTTTCGGTATGGCGGTGTACCCCCACCGAGGGATCATCGACGGTGCCTTTAGTGTGGTGGAGGCCGGTGGCCGCCAGCACTGCTTCTACGGGTCGGGTCGTGCCCCTCAAGAACGCACCAACACCACCGTCGGGCCGTTACGACTTGAAATCATCGAACCCTTACGCCGGGCCCGAATCATCCTTGAAGAAAACGACTCCGGCCTTGCTTGTGATTTAACTTTTTCGGCGCGGACCTCGGCCATTGAAGAGGCGCGACAAACGCTCTGGACCGGGACACGGCGGTTTATGGACGCCACTCGGTTTGACCAGTTCGGGCGCTGGAGCGGAACGGTAAGCCACCCCGACGGTGAGTTCAAAGTCGATGAAGACTCCTGGTTAGGCACTAAGGATCGATCTTGGGGCGTTCGCCGGGTAGGTGAACGGGTTCCCGTTGGTGCCCCCAACTCAACCCAAAGTTTCTTTTTTCTGTGGGCTCCGCTTGTTTGGGAAGATCACATCACCCACGCAATATTTTTTGATGGCCCTGAAGGTGAAGCTTTGGTTCGTGAGGGGTTGGTTTCCCCGTTTTATGCTTCAGAGGCAGATATCCCTGATGAACTTGATTTAACCGCTACCCGCATGGCCACGGCGGTGCATCGAGTGGACTACCACCCAGAGACCCGGTTGGCCGCTCGGGCCGCTCTTGACTTGATCGATCTTCATGGTCAGGTCCGCACCATCGACCTTGAGCCACAGCTTCGATTCCAAATGAAGGGTCTCGGCTATGGGCACCGGGAGTGGGGGCAGGGAGTGTGGAAAGGCGAGTTGGCGTTAGGTGGCGAAAGCTTTGACCTAGCAGATCTCGACCTTTTGGCCCCAGACAACCTGCATGTTCAGCAGGTGGTGGTGGCATCTGATGGCCAACACCAGGGCATTGGCGTCTTAGAACAGCTCGTGTTTGGGCCCTATGGGCCGGCCGGTTTTCGTGACTTGTTAGATGGTGCCCAGTGAGAAGGTTAAGACCATAAACCCGGATCGTGTTAGTGAAAGTTGGCTAACCGCCCGACTTCAGGATTGCGGAGCGGCCGCTGAGTCGGCGACGGTCACCGGGTTCACCGCCCAGCCCATCGGTGCGGGCAAAATGGGAGACACTTTTCGCTATCAACTCACTTGGGGTGGGCCACCGGGGCCGGCCACGGTGGTAGGAAAGTTTGCCTCCGCCGACCAAGAGAGTCGTGCTGCGGCTCTCCGTACTGGCATTTACCAGCGGGAAATTAATTTTTTTAGTGAACTAGCGAGCCATGTGGATATTCGGATCCCTAACTGTCATTACTGCAAAATGGATGCCAGCACTGGTGAGTTTGTCGTGTTGATGGAAGATCTTGCACCGGCCACCGTGGGTGACCAGATCACTGGTTGTTCACCAGATGAAGCGAACGCCGCTTTAGAAGAGTTGGTCGGGCTTCACGGGGTAGAAATTCCCGGTTTGGCTTCCCGGGATTGGTTGGGTTCCAAATGTCCAGAGGCCGCCGAAAATATGGGACTGATGTACTCGACGCTCCTCCCGACTTTTCTTGAGCGGTACGCAGACCGGTTGTCCTCCGAAACGATTCGAGTAGCAGAACGGTTTGGGGGGTGCGCCAAGAAGTGGCTGACCATGTCCTCTGCTCCCTACCGACTTCTTCATGGCGATTATCGTCTCGACAACCTAATGTTTGGTCCTGAGGGGGTAACTGCGGTGGATTGGCAGACCGTTTGTTACGGACCTCCGGTATCTGACGTTTCTTATTTTTGTGGCGCAGGGCTTTTAACCGATGACCGTCGGGCCCATGAGGAGGGTTTAGTGCGTTCCTACCATGAGCGACTTGAACACCGTTCCGGTGGGTTGATCTCGTGGGATCGTTGCTGGGCAGATTATCGACTTCATGCGGTTGCTGGTTTACATATGGCCGTGGTGGCCGCGGCGATGGTAACGGAAGACGAGCGCGGGGTTGCTTTGTTTAGCGCTATGGCAGAACGTCACGCCGCCCATGTCGTTGACTTAGAGACGCTAGATCTTCTTGAATCCTGCGGGTAGAGAATGCTTTGGTTGGACGCACAATCCGTGGCCTGTGCGGGGTAATGGGTGACCAGCAAAGGCCTTTTTCTTATTTGAAAACTAGTGGAAACACTGCCTTGAGAGAGTTAAAAGAGGGGGTGCTTGTGTCGCGCTCTTTAAGCGGTCAGACTCACGAGGTGGAACTTACAGAACGAGACCGTGCAATATTAGATTTCGAACGATCTTGGTGGGCTAACGACGCCCCCAAGGACCAACAGGTGCAGGAGCGATTTGAGCTTTCCTTAACCCGCTACTACCAGTTGCTGGTTGAGTTGTTGGATATGCCAGAGGCGGCTCTTTATGATCCGCTGGTGGTCCGTCGTTTGCAGAGACAACGAGATCGGCGTCGCCAGGCCCGACGTTCGTTAATGATTGATGAAACGGTGACCCCCACCGGTTCTACGGGAGATGAAACATGAGCAACGGTCGCCGAAGTAAAGGTGGAGGCCTAGGCCCCAGTAATGCGGCAGCAGCCCCTCGCGGAGTGCTGTTGATCGTGGTTGCCGTAGCACTCGGTGTGTTGCTGCTCTGGAAAGGTCTCGGCGCCTCAGAGTTCGCCGTGACCCCAGCCGCGGAAGAAACAGTAACCACCACCACAGCGGATGTCACCACCGATACCGGTGTTGACGGCGAGCCAACCACGGTTACCGGTATTGACGGCGAGCCGATAGAAACCACGACCACTACGCTTTTCCCGACGGTTACTGCTTTGCCTCCGAACGAGGTGACGGTGTTGGTGGCCAACGGTTCGGGGATTGGTGGAGCCGCAGGAACAATAACGGATTTGTTGAAACCAGAGGGGTACGTAACACTGGCCCCCGCCAATGCAGAGCCCACTGGGGTGTCCGGCATTTACTATCGAACTGGTAAGGCTGATGAAGCGCGAGAAGTAATGGAAGTCTTAGCTCCGGGCGACCCAATGTTGATTAAAATCCTCCCTGAGGGTGGCCTAGCAGTGCCTGATGAAACGCAAGAGCGAGTAGTTGAAGCGGACATCGTGGTTATTTTGGGCAGCGACGGCTTGATCATCTCTGAATAGGAGAAAAGTGCGGGTAGTTGCCGCTCCAGACAAGTTCAGGTCTTCGGCTTCGGCCCAAGAAATCGCTGAGTCAATTGGTCGGGCAGTAACTTCCTGGGGCGGCCTTATTGATCTTGCTCCCATGGCAGACGGTGGCGAAGGAACGCTCGAAGCATTGGGCGGGGCGAACCGCACCATGGTGGTACAGGGCCCATTGGGCGAATCTGTAGAGGCCGAGTGGCGGCTAAGCGGAGGAGTGGCCGTCATTGAGATGGCGCAGGCCTCGGGCTTATTGTTGGCTGGTGGGGCAGAAGGCAACTTGCCCCTTGATGCTTCAACGGTGGGAACCGGCCAGTTGATCTTGCAGGCCGTTGAGCAGGGCGCCGAGAAGATAATTGTGGCGGTGGGCGGATCAGCCACCACCGATGGGGGGCTCGGCGCGTTAGAAGCGATGGGCTCGCTGGCTCGGTACCGCGGGGTGGAGTTGCTGGTTGCCTGTGATGTGCGTACCCGTTTTGTGGATGCCGCCCAAGTGTTCGGCCCACAAAAGGGTGCTTCTGCTGCTCAAGTTAATTTGTTGAGCCGTCGCCTTAACCGTTTAGCACAGGTCTACCAAGAGCGGTTTGGCTTCGATGTCTTGGCCCTTAATCGAGCAGGAGCAGCGGGTGGACTGGCCGGTGGCTTGGCGGCGGTCGGTGGGCAACTGGTAGATGGCGCCGACCTGGTGGCGGATGAACTTTTGTTGGATGAGTTGCTAGAAGGGGCAGATTTGGTGGTCACCGGCGAGGGTTGTTTGGACGAGTCTTCGTTTGAGGGGAAGGTGGTCGGTGGGGTGGCGGCCTATGCCGCTGCGGTTGGGGTTGATTTTTTGGTGGTGGCCGGTCGCATCGATAGCAAAGTGGCGGGTCGAGTGACGGCGGTTTCTTTGGTAGAGGAGTTTGGTGAAAAAACAGCAATGGCCAAAACTGGGGAATGTGTAGAAGCGGCGGTGGGTTCCTACTTACGAGAGCACTTTTAGTCCACTGGTTGCGTTAATCCTGACTACTTAGGTAGGCTTTTAAGGCTCTTGTGTTTGTTTACTCACCAGCCAGAAAGATCCTTCATGTCAATCACTGTTCGAGTCCCCACCACCCTTCGCCCACTCACCGGCGGGTCCCCCGACGTTTCGGTAGAAGCGGCAACGGTCGGTGAGGCTATGGCCGCTCTTGAGTCCGCACACCCAGGCTTTAACGAGCGTATTTTTGATGATCAAGGTGCGTTGCGCCGTTTTGTCAACGTTTTTGTCAGCGACGAAGACATTCGCTTCCTTGAAGGCCTTGATACCTCGGTACCCGAGGGCGCTACGGTGGCCATTATCCCTGCGGTCGCTGGCGGTTAATTACTTAAGCACTGCTTGAGTAAAAGGTAAACTTAGGGTTGTGATTTAAGCCCCACGCTGATTGGATTAGCACTCGGGTACCTCGAGTGCCAAACACGCAAATGCCGGGGTCTTCCGGTGCATGCCCAAGAAAGGCAACCAATCTTATGGCGAAAATTATTAGATTTGACGAAGAAGCACGACGCTCCCTTGAACGGGGGATGAACCAATTAGCCGATGCAGTACGGGTCACCCTCGGTCCGAAAGGCCGCAACGTGGTGCTCGACAAAAAATGGGGCGCCCCCACTATCACCAACGATGGTGTTTCCATTGCTAAAGAAATCGAACTTGAAGACCCCTTTGAACGTATCGGCGCCGAGCTGGTAAAAGAGGTAGCGAAAAAAACCGATGACGTAGCCGGAGACGGCACCACTACGGCCACCGTATTGGCCGCCGCCATGGTGACCGAAGGGTTGCGCAACGTGGCCGCCGGCGCCAACCCTATGGCGCTTAAAAAGGGTATAGAAGCCGCCGTGGCGGCCAGCGTCGAGTTCATTTTGGGCAGCGCAATGGACGTCTCTAGTAACAAAGAGCAAATCGCCAACGTGGCGGCTATCTCTTCGGCCGATCCAGAAATCGGGGAAATGATTTCTGAAGCCATTGAAAAAGTAGGCAAAGATGGGGTCATCACCGTTGAAGAAGGCCAAACCTTCGGCATGGAAATGGACCTCGTAGAAGGCATGCGCTTTGACAAGGGCTACACCTCCCCTTACTTCGTTACCGATCCTGACCGCATGGAAGCGATACTCGACGACCCCTACCTCTTGTTGGTAAGCGGAAAAATTTCGGCCATCCGTGACCTCGTCCCGATTTTGGAAAAAGTCATGCAAACCTCACGCCCCATGGTCATCATCTCTGAAGACGTAGAAGGCGAAGCACTCTCCACCCTGGTGGTCAACAAAATTAGAGGCACCTTCACCTCGGTGGCCATTAAGGCTCCCGGCTTTGGAGACCGTCGCAAAGCCATGTTGCAAGACATCGCTATCTTGACCGGTGGGCAAGTTATTGCCGAAGAGGTTGGCCTAAAAATTGAAAACGTAACCCTCGAAATGCTGGGCCAAGCCCGCAAAGTAGTGGTCACCAAAGATGAAACATTGGTGGTCGAAGGCAGCGGTGAAGATGCCGAAATCTCAGGCCGCATTGCACAAATAAAAGCCGAAATCGAAAACACCGACTCCGACTACGACCAAGAAAAACTCCAAGAGCGTTTAGCAAAACTCTCCGGAGGCGTAGCGGTCTTAAAAGTTGGCGCAGCAACCGAAGTTGAGCTTAAAGAAAAGAAACACCGCATTGAAGATGCGGTAAGCACCACCAAAGCGGCTATTGAAGAAGGTGTAGTAGCCGGGGGTGGCGTCACCTTGCTGCGGGCTCAAGCAGTAGCTCACGCAGTTGCAGCAGACCTCAACCATGACGAAGCAACCGGCGCCCGTATCGTGGCGAAGGCGCTAGAAGCCCCCCTCAACCAGATTGCCGTAAACGCTGGCCTCGAAGGTGGCGTGGTTGTTGACAAAGTACGCAACCTTGAAGGAAGCAACGGGTTAAACGCGGCGAGCGGAGAATACGAAGACCTTTTGGCAGCCGGTATTATTGATGCGGCCAAAGTAACTCGTTCAGCCTTGCAAAACGCAGGCTCCATCGCTGCACTGTTCTTGACTACTGAAGCAGCCATCGTTGATGCTCCAGAAGAAGACGGCGCCGGTGGCGGTATGCCCGACATGGGTTTCTAGAACCCACAAGCACGTAACGGTCGGGGCGCCTTCGGGCGCCTCGACTGCGTTTAAGACGTTTTTCCTCTAAAAGGTTGACTAATGAAGAAGAACGCGAAAGGTTTAACAACATGAGTAGAGGGCGAACCCATCGAGTACTAACTCGCCGCATTGACGCCCAAGGCAGTCGACGCATGCCTGACCAACTCATTGTTGAAGAGCCTATGTCAATTCGCCTTGACGGGACACTGGTCGCCACCACCATGCGCACCCCGGGCGAAGATTTTGAATTAGCGGTCGGCTTTTGTGTGACCGAAGGACTCTTAGGAGAAGCCGAAGTGCGGACCGTGCGTTATTGCGGCCAAGGCTCCGCTATGCAATCAGAATTCAACGATGTGACGGTAGAAACCGGTGGCCAGGCTCCGCCCCCCACCCCACGTTTGGGGCCAGCATCGTCGTCTTGTGGCATCTGCGGAACGGTAGCTATCGACACACTGGCGCAACGCCTCTCGGTGCTCAACACCCAACCCTTTGACCCCCAGCAACTCATGGCGGTAGCGGCCGAAGTGGGTGGCGATCAAACGCTGTTTGCCGCCACCGGAACCGTCCATGCGGCTATGGCTTTTGACAGAGACGGCCAGCCCTTAATAATGCGTGAAGACATCGGCCGCCATAATGCGGTTGACAAAATCGTGGGGCGCCTTTACCTCGATGGCCAACTACCGGCCACCGACTTAGGGCTCTGGGTAAGCAGCAGGGCATCATTTGAAATGGTGCAAAAAGCATGGGCCGCGGGCTTTTCCTGCCTCATGGCGGTGAGCGGTCCGTCTGCACTGGCTGTCGAAACGGCGCAACGCTCAGGGTTGCAGTTGGCCGGGTTCGCTCGTGAGGGCCGGATAAACATTTACACCGATTAAGGGCGGCGTTCACGTCAGAGCAGAATGCTCCCTACACTTAGCCCCATGACCGAACCAGTTTCCCCCAGCGACGGCCTCGCCGTTCTCCACCTTTTTTGTAAAATTTCCCCAAGTTCGCAAGGACCAGCAATTCGTTCTGCGGTAGCCGGGGCTCGAGAAGCCGGAAATCAGGTAGTGACCGCTGCACTGCTGGGGCACAAAGCCGATATCGGGTTCATGATTTTAGGTCGAGACCTGTGGCAACTCCGTAGTTTGCAAACTGCGTTAACAAGCGCTGGGCTTGAAATTGTAGACAGCTTCGTTTCACTCACCGAGATCTCTGAATACGCCGCTGGGTTGCCTGAAGCGATGAAAGAAACCCGTCTGCGTCCCCAGTTGCCGCCCGAGGGCAAGCCAGCTTTTTGTTTCTACCCCATGTCGAAACGTCGTGGAGAAAAAGACAACTGGTTCACCCTGCCTGCTGATGAGCGATCCGCTCTAATGCATGAACACGGAACGTCCGGACGAGCTTTCGCAGGCCGCATTCTCCAAGTGATCACCGGCTCTACCGGGTTAGACGATTACGAATGGGGAGTAAGCCTCTTCGGCCAACACCCCGACGACCTCAAAGAAGTGGTTTATACTCTCCGGTTTGATGAAGCCTCCGCTGTTTATGCAGAATTCGGACCCTTCTACGTAGGAATGGTTGAAGACCTCGACGTGGTGTTGTCTCAAGTGGGCTGCGGCTAGCCGCCGGTTGGCCCATGCAAGAATTAACCAAGCTCGCTCTCCTGCAAGAAAATTTGCAGAGTTTTGAACGAGTAGTTGTTGCTTTCTCCGGGGGGGTTGATTCGGCATTGCTGGCTCGAGTGGCCCACGACACCTTGGGGCCTGAACGGTGCCATGTGGTTACCGCAGCGTCCCCTTCGTTGGCCGGCCAAGAACGACAAGAAGCGGGCGACCTGGCGGCCGAATGGGGGCTGCGCTGGACCACTGTAGATACCGACGAAATGGATTCTGCCGCCTACCGAGTCAACGATGCCAACCGTTGCGGACACTGCAAAGACGCTTTGATGGATGCCCTAGACCCCTTAGCAAAAAGAGAAAAAGCTACCGTTTTGTTGGGGGTAAACGTCGATGATCTTGGCGATCACCGACCGGGCCAAGAAGTAGCTGCTCAACGAGGGGCCCGCTTTCCGCTAGTGGATGCAGGGCTCACCAAAGAAATGGTGCGAAACATCTCAAAAGAGCTTGGTCTGCGCACTTGGGATAAACCCGCCGCCGCCTGTTTGGCCTCTCGCTTGCCCTACGGAACCCCGGTTTCGGTATCTGTCCTCTCTACGGTTGAACGCGCTGAGGCCGCCCTTAAGGAGCTCGGTTTTGTGGACCTTCGCGTACGGCATTATGCAGACACGGCACGCTTAGAGATTTCCTTAAAGCAATTGCCAGACGTGCTGGTGCAGCGAGAAGAAATTGTTGATGCTCTGCACCAAGTGGGTTACCGCTATGTCACTCTTGACCTTGAAGGCATTCGGTCGGGGAACCTTAACCAGGCTCTCGAGGGCTGAGATGGCCACCCATGCACAAGATGTTGTGGCCAACCAGTCGCTAATCGGTTGGGAACTCTGCGAAGCGTTAACGGCCCGAACCGATGCTTTTCTTGCGGCATTGTTCGCCGATGCGCAGGCTCCAGACGGTACCGCTCTGCTGGCCGTGGGTGGGTACGGGCGGGGCGAACTCTGTCCGGAAAGCGATATTGATGTGGTGCTGGTCCACCACCCTGATGTTGAAGTAGCAGAGTTGGCGGAACGCCTTTGGTACCCGCTTTGGGATGCCGGGCTAAAACTTGGTCAACAAGTTGGCACGGTGGAACAAATTCTCGAAGTTGGGCAAGAAAATCTTGAGGTGGCGACCAGTTTGTTGGCGGGCCGCTTGCTCGCTGGCCAAGAAACTCTTGCTAAGGGACTCGTGGATCAAGCACAAGAGCAATGGTTAGCTCGGGCTGACCATTACCTCACAGAGCTTGCTGAAGCAGTAGATGCTCGTCATCAAAAATTCGGTGAAGTGGCCTTTTTGTTGGAGCCTGATTTGAAAGAAGCACGCGGCGGGCTCCGTGACGTACACACCTTGCAATGGGTAGATAATACGTCGCCCATTTTGCGTGACTCCGAAGTAGAGGGGTTGTCGATGGCTTTCACCACTTTGCTCACCGTTCGTGTAGAACTTCATCGCCTTACCGGACGCCACGCCGACCGGTTGTTGTTAGAACTCCAAGATGAGGTCGCCGACCGGCTTGGCTATAGAGATGCCGACCAACTTATGGCTTCGGTGGCCACCGCCGCACGGGTCATCGCTTGGACCGGTGATGGGGTGCATCGGAGAATCTCTCGGGTGTTAGACGAACGAAGTTCACAAGCCAAGAAAACCCCCTTACCTCGTCAAGAGTTAGGCCGGGGGATTGTCTTGGTCGGGTCACGGCTTGAGGTGTCAGCCGAGGCCCTCGATGACCCTTTGGTGGTCTTACGCTGTGCATTGTTGGCTGCTCAACATGAAGCATATTTAGATCGCCCATCGCTCGAGTTGTTGGCTAAAGAGGCACTTGTTCTGCCCGACCCGTGGCCAGAAGAAGCCCGACATTTATTTGAAGAGATTTTGTTTACTGGGTGGCCAGCCGTTTCCGTTCTTGAAGACTTGGACCAAAGCGGACTCTTGGTTGGGCTCATTCCTGAGTGGGCACCTTGCCAATCGCGACCCCAGCGCAATGCTTATCACCGGTTCACCGTTGACCGTCACCTCTTAGAGACGGCTGCCCAAGCCTCACAGTTGGTGGGCCGAGTAGACCGTCCAGATCTTTTGGTAGTTGGGGCGTTGCTCCACGATATCGGTAAGGGCTACCCCGGTGATCACACCGAAGTAGGCATTGACCTTATGGTGACCATCGCCGGGCGTATGGGCTACCCAACCGACGACGTGGCGGTATTGGTATCAATGGTGGAACTCCACCTGCTGCTCCCCGATGTGGCCACTCGACGCGACCTTGATGATGACGGAACGATCCGCTCGGTAGCTGCCACCGCCGGCAGCACTCGCCTGTTGCATCTGCTGGGTGCCCTCACCGAAGCTGACTCCATCGCTACCGGTCCCTCAGCGTGGAGTTCCTGGAAAGCCGGCTTGGTCCATGAATTGGTGATGCGGGCCTCTCATGTGCTGGAAGGTGGTGATGTTTTAGACGTCGTCGGCGGGTCATTTCCTAATCATGAACAACAGGAGTTACTGGCTTTAGATGAAGAAGTGATTGAAGGAAAAGGAGCCACCCTCACGGTGGTGGCCAACAATCGTCCGGGATCTTTTTCAAAAGTTGCTGGGGTGTTGGCCCTTAATGGGCTCGGAGTTTTTGGCGCCATGGTCCACACCGAAGGGCATCGGGCCATATCGGTTTTTCGTGTGGGTCAAAAAGACCAGCAAGATATTGGGTGGGAGGGCATTGTTCAAGAAGTGGAACGGGCCCTAAGTGGGCGTTTAGCGGTGGCCGCCCGCCTTGGGGAGCGATCACGATCTGAACGTACGGTGGCCACCACGGCCCGACCTGCATCTCCACGCTTGACCGTTGATAACGAAACCTCTGAGGCCTTAACGGTGCTCGAAGTTAGTTGCCCCGACGGCATAGGGGTGCTGTATCGCATAACTCGAGGGTTCGCCGAACTTGACCTTGACATCATGAGCGCCCGGGTTCAGACCTTAGGTTCTGACGTCATTGATGCGTTTTATGTTCGAGACTCTCAAGGAAACAAAATCATGGACCAAGAGCATTTGGCAGAAATTGAATTAGCCGTACTGCGGTGGATTCGAGTCGAGCTATGAGCCCGGCACCTTCTCAACGAGACTTGCTGCGCTGGGCGGAAGCTTTGGCGGGCACGGCCCGCACCGGGTTGGGGTTTACCGAAAGCCTGTACGAAAAAGAACGCTACGAAGAGATTCTTCACGTGGCGGCCGATATCCGCCACCGGGCCGACCAGCTTTCCGGTCATGATTTTGATGTGGACACCCTGGTAAACGATTGGCTGGGCACGGTCGGCCAAGGGGTCCCTGGTTACGTGACTCCCAAGGTGACGGTGGCGGCTGTAGTTGGGAACGAAGCGGGGGAGTTGCTGCTGGTTCAGCGAGCCGACTCGGAGGTCTGGCTGTACCCCACGGGCTGGGCTGATGTTGGGTACTCGCCCGCCGAAGTGGTGGTAAAAGAAGTACAAGAAGAAACAGGAATCGAATGTGAGGTGGTGCGACCCATCGCTATTTTGGATGGCATGCGCTTAGGGTTCACCGGGATTCCTTTGTATTCGTTGGTCTTTCATTGCCGTATGACCGGAGGGGAACTCCAAGCGCATCCTTTAGAGTGCGCCGACGTCGGATTTTTTGCGGAAGGGCATTTACCAGCAAAGACCGCTCTTCCGGAGCAGTGGGCCCAAGAGGCATTTGCAGCAATTCGTGAAGAAGAGGTAGAGGTACGTTTTGATGCCCCTCGAGACCCCTTTTGGGAGGGTCAAGAAAACGTGTTGAGTTTCTTAGAAACCCTTGACGAAAAAGATTAGCTTTCGCTACGTCCGTTTTGACCGCGTAAAAAATCTTCTACTTCAGAAACCAAACGGTCAGGATCATCCTTAAAGTCTTGTTCCTGCGCATCAAAGTCCTCTTCAAGTTGTTCAACGTAGGTTGCGGTGCTTTCGTCCTCGGCCACGATGTCACTGACTTGGCGCTCATAAGCAGCAGCAGAAATCTCAAGATCGGTACAAGTGAGCGATGTATCAAAGGCTTGGCAGACCCGGTTGACTAAGGCCAAGGCGGCTTTTGGAGAAGGTGCATTCGAAACGTAAGCCGGTACGCCAGCCCAAAAAGAAGCGGTAGGAAGCCCTTGTTCTCTTAAACAAGAAGCCAATACGCCGACAATTCCGGTCGGTCCTTGGTAAGTGGACGGTGAGATTGCTAAACGTTGGGCAAGTTTTGGATCATCGCTGCTGCCGTAAATTTGCACCGGCCGGGTGTGAGGAACGTCAACCAGTAATGCCCCCAAGGTGATTACCTGCACGGCTCCTAAAGCCTCAGCTGCTTGGTGCACTTGGTCGGCAAAGGTGCGCCACCGTAGCTGCGGTTCGTGGCCGATTAAGGTCACTAAATCATGGTCGGACCCTTCAATCTCTGCCACCGAAACAACGGTCGAGGGCCATTTGATGGTTCGTTTCTCTTGCTGGTCTAGTTGCACCATGGGGCGAGCCACGGTGAAGTCAAAAAAGTCTTCCGCATCAATGGTGGCCACCGGTCGGGCCTCGAAGTGATCACGTAAATACCGTACGGCGGTGCTGGATGCTTCGCCGGCATCGTTCCATCCTTCGAAAGCAGCCAGCAGAATCGGTGCCTTTAAGGTGGCCTTATCTGTCCAACGAAGGTGCGGGGGAGGGGTGCTCATTAAGGCGAGGTTACCGGCGGACGCTCACAAGATGCGCTGCTGCCCCCAGCAGTGGCGCCTCGGGCCGTACACTCTGCAGCGTGCTTGAAATACGTGAGGCCGTGGAGGTCACCGACGAACTGGTAGCGGCCATGGAACGCTTGGTGCCCCAACTGTCACGGTCGAACCCACCTCCCGACGCCACTGCTTTAACCGCCATTACCGCCAGCGACTCTTCGGTGCTTTTTATGGCGTCTCTCGATGGGGCCATGGTAGGGAGTTTGACCTTGGCGCTCTTTCGCATACCTACCGGTTTACGGGCCTGGATCGAAGACGTGGTGGTTGATGAGTCCGCTCGCGGCCAGGGCGTAGGCGCTGCTTTAAACGAAGCGGCTATTGAACGGGCTCGCCAAGAAGGAGCCACCACGGTGGATCTCACCTCGCGCCCGTCGCGGGAGGCGGCCAACCGGCTTTATCAGCGCTTAGGTTTCGAAGAACGGTCCACCAATGTGTACCGGCTCGACCTCAGAAACTAAGAGCCTTTAAGCCGTTCGGCGAGGCGCCGATCGTTGTGATCTACCGCTGCTCGGGCAATGGTCATCATTAGTTGCACAGCCACAAAGATGGCCGACAAGGCCACCAGCACCGGCCAGTTGATAAGTAAACCAATAATCAAAGCAGCGATACCGGTGAGGGTCATGATGAACATAAGGAGCACCCTAGAGCAGTGAGGCCTCTCCGGTGCGCTAACCGTTGGCGGATTTTGACCAAAATGGTGGAATAACCGATTTAGCGACTGTTCGCCGTGGTCAGCGCTTTATAGGGATGTGACCTTGAACCGGCGGTATATCCCGGTCAACTATCCCCTAACCGGTAGGCTGTCTGTTTATGGCCGAGACCTTCTTTGCGCACTTGTCGCGCCTCCGTCGCCAGTACGGGCAAAAATTGCTGCGTTTTGCTGGGGTGTCTATGGTCAACGTGTTGACTGGGCAAACGTTGTTGGTTGTTTGTTTTGACTATTTTAAATGGCCTGGGATATTCGCTAACGCCGTAGCGGTGGCGGCCGGCAGTATCCCTTCGTATCTGTTGAGCCGGCACTTTGTGTGGGAGCGCAACAAAGGTGGCCACAAAGTGGTGAGCGAAATTGTGCCTTTCTGGGGACTGGCTTTTGTTGGCCTCGTGTTGTCCACCATCTTTGTGGGTATCGCCGATAACTATTCCGATCATATTTTCGCCATGCAAGCCGGAAACGCTGCGGCCTTTGCTTTGCTCTGGATGGTGCGTTTCGCCGTACTAGAACACTTGCTTTGGGGTAATAAAAGCGATGAAGAGCTGGTTGGTTCCTCTTCCTGATTATGGAAGAACATCTTCTTAACCAAGCGAAACTTGCCCGGGGTTTTATGCCGCCCGATGAAGGGTTAGCGCTCTATCAGCATGCCTGTGCGGTGAGTGTCGCCGGCCCTTTTCTTGAAGTGGGGAGTTATTGCGGGAAATCAGCGATCTACCTCGGCGCAGCAGCCCGAGAGTCAGATCGACTGCTCTTTGCCCTTGACCATCACCGCGGTTCGGAAGAAAACCAAGCGGGCTGGGAATGGCATGAACCCGATCTCGTTGACCCCGACATTGGGAGAATGGACACTCTTCCGTTTTTTCGTCGAGCGGTGCATGATGCTGGCTTAGAAGGCACGGTGGTGGCATTGGTGGGAGAATCGGCACCGGTGGCTGCTGCTTGGCAAACCCCGTTGGCTTTGCTTTTTATTGACGGCGGGCATGGCAAAGAGCCCGCCCACCGCGATTATCAAGGATGGGTGCCTCAGGTGGCGCTCGGTGGGGTGTTGTTGATTCACGACGTGTTCCCAAACCCCGAAGACGGCGGCCGGCCACCTTTTGAAATCTGGGAGCGAGCGATGAACTCAGGGGCCTTTAAAGAAATAGGAGCCACCGGTTCGCTGCGAGCATTGCAACGTACGGGGCTGGGTATTTAACGTTTAATCGGAGCGGGGAACCGGTGCTTGGGTTTCGATGATGTCGGGCAGCCCAGCATGGTTTACGAACAGCGCCGATGCAGGGCTGGAACCAGAGAGCGCATCGGTGGCCAAAATGATGGCTGCAGCGGTGTAGGTGGAGCATTCTTGATCCGGGTAACTGATGTTGCCGGGTTGCACCAATCCGGTAAGGCAGTGGCCAGATTCTTGGCGTAGGCGCAAAGCTTCGGTGAAAAGTTTCAGGGCGGTGCTTTGGTCGCCGGCCAACTGGTAGGCCATAGCGCATTCACAGGTTTCGGCGGCCGTTACCCAATCTTGGTCGCTTACACAGCGCACTCCGTGGCCGGCCAAAATAAACTTGTCGGCTTGGCGGTCCAGGTGGGCACGCCCGTCTGCATGGTCGAAGGCCCCGGATAACACTGGGTAGTACCAGTCCATGGCCCATCGTTCTTTGGGGGCGAAGGCCCCTACCGGTTGGGTGCGTACGGCGTGGGCCAAGTTGGCTAAAGAAAGTTCCCACCCGGGGCGTTCGTGGCCCAACTCTTCGCCCACTGCCACGGCACAGCGCAGGCTGTGGCAAATACTTGACGACCCGGTAAGCAACGCATAATCAAAGGCAGTTCCGTCGGCTTGGCGCGCCCACTTAATGCCCCCGATAGGGGTTTGCAGTTGAAGAACAAAGGTGATGGCTGCTTCCACGGTGGGCCAAAGGGTTTCTAAAAAACCTCGGTCGCCAGTCATCAACCAGTGATGCCAGACCCCGGTAGCGATGTAGGCAATAACGTTGGCATCAAATTTTGGGTCCTCAATACCGTCGGTGAGGTAGTACTGGTGCCAACCGCCTTTTCCGGGGCCTTCTTGGTGTTGGGTGTCTATCAGCCACTGGTAGGCGGCTTCTGCCTGATCTAAGTTGCCGGTTACTGCTAAGGCCATGGCGGCTTCGATATGGTTCCAGGGGTCGCTGTGGCCGCCGGGGAACCAAGGGATCATGCCGTTGGGAAGTTGCCATTCGGCAATGGTTGACGCGGTGAGCTGAAGTTGATCAGCGCTTACTAATCCGGGGAGTTCAGGCAGCGACACGTGCGGCCTCCTCGGGGCGAGCGGCGTAGACCACTTGGCTTTTGCCCAGCACCGGGTTGAGTAAACGTTCGCTCCAGCGGGTGAGTTTTGGGGCTTTAACGATATCCCAAGCCAGCAACCGGTGGTAGGCCCGGACTAGGCGGTGGTCGTCGATGGGGCGGTCGGGGCCCACGGCGCAACGGAGCCACCAGTAAGGACTGTGCAAGGCGTGCGCTCGGTGAGAACCGATTGGTTGTAGGCCAGCGCTGCGCATTTTATTGGGGAGTTCTTGGCGGCCGTAAATGCGAACGTGCCCACCCACTACGTGGGGGGCGTGGTATTCATCGGATAAAGCCCAGCAAACTTTTTCGGGGAGGCGAGCCGGAATGGTAATGGCCATAATCCCGCCCGGACGCAGCACGCGGGTTAGTTCGGCTAAAGCGGCTTCGTCATTTTCGATGTGTTCCATGACCTCCGAAGCGATGATGCGATCAAAGGAGCCATCGGCGAAAGGTAGGCAGGTGGCGTCACCGACGGAGGTTTCCAGCATGGTGCCTTCGGGTATTTCTCCGTCGTCCCACATGACGGCACTGGTGCTACGTACCTGTACCAGTTCGTTATGCCCGAGGTCGCAGGCCACCACGTGAGCACCGCGGCGCAGCGCTTCGTAGGCATGGCGCCCAAAACCGCAGCCCAAGTCAAGCACTCGGTCGCCGGGTTGGAGCCCCAGTTGGTCGTAGCGCACGGTAAGCATTTAACGACCTGGGTGTTCAGAAAGAAGGATGCGGTATTGCTCAACGGTGCGGTCGGCGGTGTGGCGCCAACTCCAGTGGTCAATAACCCGTTGGCGGCCTTGTTGGCCAACGCGGGCTCGGGCCGCCGGGTCGTCGAGGGCGGTGCGGATCATGGAGGCCAGCGCTTCGGAGTCTCCGGGTGGTACTTGAAAACAGGTCTGGTTGTGGATGCCGGTTACCTCAGGCAGTGCCCCGCCGGTGGTAGCTATTAAGGGAACGCCGCAAGACATGGCTTCAATGGCCGGCAAAGAAAAACCTTCATAAAGTGAGGGCACCACAGCTAGTTCGGCTTCGCTGTAGAGCTCAACGATGCGTTCGTCGGGCACGCCATGCACCCAGGTCACGCAGTCGGTGAGGCCGAGTTCTTCAAAGACGTTGACGCTGGCGCTGTCCTCTTTGGGTTTGCCGATGATGACCAGTTCAATGGGTCGTTCGGTGCGGAGTTTGGCCACGGCCTCTAAAAGGTATTTGAGGCCCTTCATAGCCACATCGGCGCTGGCGGTGGTGACGATACGCCCCGGCACTCTTTGTACATGGTCTACCGGTTGAAAAAGCTCTGGGTCTACGCCTACCGGCACCACGTGGATGCGTGATGGGTCTACTTTGTGGTCGGCGGCAATATCTGACTTCGAGGACTCTGAAACGGTCATTACTCGGGCCATGCGTTTTGCTACTTGGGTTTGCATGCGGGTAAAGGCGTACCACCGGCGTTTGCCGAGGCGCTCCATCATGGTGCGGGCGTGTTCAATCTCTAAGCGTCGATCCACGGTGATGGGGTGATGAATGGTGGAAAGTACCGGCAGTTTTAGCCGGTTTTGCATGAGCAGCAGCCCCCAACCTAAACACTGGTTGTCGTGGACCAGATCAAATTCGTTCGGGCGTTGGGCGAGGTGGCTCCAGGCCCGCATGCTAAAAGCCATGGGTTCAGAGAAGTTTCCGGTATTAAAGGACAGGGCTTCGGCGACATCCCATTTGGTTTTTAATTCCCAAATGCGGGCTTTGCGCATAGGAAAGTGATCGTTGTAAAGGTCAAGGCTGGGGAGGGTAACGAGGGGGACTTCTGTGTCAAGTACCGGGTAGGGCTGACCGGCTAAGACCTCAACGTGGTGACCCAGGTCAACTAAGGCTTTGGTGAGGTGGCGGGTGTAGACCCCTTGGCCCCCGCAGTGGGGCTTGCCTCGGTAAGCCAAAAAGGCAATGCGCAGCGAAGCCTCATCGCTATTTTTGGGGGAAGGTAGAGAAGTCATCCGTTAAGTGTGGCGGGACTTTGACCCGATTACTCCCCGGTAACTGGGTACCGTTGGTCACATGCGAGCATTAGTACAACGGGTAGAACAAGCATCGGTCACGGTAGGTACCGAAATTGTGGGAGCCATCGAAGCGGGCCTCTGTGTTTTGGTAGGAGTAACCCACGATGATGGCCCAGACCAAGCAAACCGTTTGGTAGAAAAATTAGCGGGGTTACGTATTTTTGATGACCCTCAGGGTGTCATGAACCTTTCGGTTGCTGACACCCAAGGGGCAGTATTAGTGATTAGCCAGTTCACCCTTTACGGCGATGTGCAAAAAGGAAAACGCCCTTCGTGGATGGCGGCCGCCCGCCCCGACCAGGCCGAACCACTAATTGAACAAGTGGTAGAGGGGCTCACTCAGCGAGGCATTATGGTAGAAACCGGTCGGTTTCGAGCCGACATGAAGGTGAAAATTTTGAATGATGGCCCGGTCACCTTGATGGTTGAAGTCTGACATGCCGGGGGTAGCTGGCGATCGTTTCGGCCAAGCCGCCGAAGACTATGTAAAACATCGCCAGGGTTTTCCGCCAGAAACGTTGCGGGCTTTAGCGAAGTCTGGGGTTGGGTTACCCGGTCAACGGGTGCTCGATGTGGGTTGCGGCACCGGTACGTTGGCTCGCCAGTTTGCCGCCCAGGGCTGTGTGGTTACCGGTTTAGATGTTGATGAACGCATGCTGGCCGCCGCAGCGCAGTTGGCCCAAGAAGAAGAACTCTCCATTGATTGGGTTAACGCTTCGGCAGAAGACACTGGGCTAGACGAGGGTTCTTTTGCTGCGGTTACCGCTGGTCAATGCTGGCACTGGTTCAATGCCCAACGAGCCGGAGCGGAGGCCTACCGTTTATTGCGACCTAGGGGGCAACTAGCTATTTGTGGTTTCGACTGGTTGCCGTTGGCCGACACGGTGCCCGGAGAGACCGAGGCTTTGATCCAAGCCCATAATCCGGCTTGGGATTTAGGCGGGGTCCGAGACTACGAGACTCCTATTCGTGAAATGTTCGCCATCACTGGGTTTGTTTTTGTTGACTCGTTTAGCTTTGACCTTGATGTGGTTTATGCCGCCGAGTCTTGGCGTCGCCGGGTGGCGGCCAGCGCCGGCATTGTGAACCTCACGGCAGAAGCAGCCGAAGAGTTCGACCAGCAACTGGCTGCTTTGTTGGCTCAGAAGTACGCGGGCCCCCAGGTGGTAACCCCGCACCGGGTATACGGGTTTATTGCTCAGCGCCCGGCGGCGTAGCTTCTGGTTTTCGGTGCCCCCACAGAATTAAAAATACGCTCAAGATCAGTAGAGGCCAGACCCCGACCTGGGTAGCCCAGGTTTGTCCTTGGCGAAGTTCCACCGTGGCGTGGAGCACTGCTTGTTCAGACACCGCGGTGCGTTGTAGTACTTGGCCTTGCGGGTTGATGATGGCACTGAAACCGGTGGGGGCGGCTTGAAGTACCCACCGGCCGGTTTCTAAGGCCCGAAGTTGACTGGAGGCCACTTGTTGGGTTTGCACCAAGGTGAGCCAGTAACTGGCCCCGTTGGTGGGATTCAATAAAATTTGGCCTCCGTTGCCAATGGCGTCACGGGCTCGGTGGGCGAAGAAAATTTCCCAGGAGACAGAAACCCCCAAGCGCCCCAGCGAAGTATCGAGAATTGCGGGCTCTTGGCCGGGGCGTACGTCTCGGGCCGGCAACATGTTGGCCGCCAAGGGCTCGATGAGCGACCGGAGGGGCACGAACTCACCAAAGGGCACGGTACGAACTTTGTCATAACGATCGGCTACCGCCCCGTTGCTTTCTACGGCTGTGGAGTAATTCAAGTTTGCGTGGGGGTCGTTGGGGTCCCGGTGAAACCATCCCGGGATCAGCACTGCATTGAGGCGCTGTGCTTCGGCGGTTAGCGCTTGATGCGCTTCATCTGAGTAGAGGCGACTGGCCAGTCGTGACCCATCCCCGGGGTCAGGAGAAGGGTTCACCACGTTTTCTGGCCACAGCACTAAATCAACCGGAGTGACCACTTGTTGGTTGGCCGCCAACTGGTTGGCAAAAACCACCGCAGCACCGGTAGCGGTAGCTCTGGTGCGCTGCGGACCTCCTCCCTGCACTACAGCTACTTCTATGGTCGACAGCACTTCACCCCGAGGGGCCAAGGCAGCCAAGGAGCCAACGAACAGCAGCGCACCAAGGGTCACCACCACAGTTAGGGCAGAGCCCCGGGTTGCTTTTTTTCCATCAAAAAGAGCGCTCAGGGCCACCCCAACCATGACCACCAAGGCGACCAGTAGTAGCGATCCGCCCACCCGCACCACCGGGGCCAGCGGCCCGTTGGCTTGGCCGAGGGCCACGGTGGCTAACGGAACCCCACCAAAGGGGACGCTCCACCGAACGAATTCGGCCAAGGTGAACGCCCCGACCAAAGCAGGACGTCGGCCTGCCCCGGAAGGAACCACCAGCGCCGCCACCCCAAATAAAGAGGCGTGCAAGCCAACAACTACCAGCCAGCCGGCGGGAGACAAATCCACCATCCATAACGTACCGGTGGCTGTCCAAACCAGACCAAGAGTAAAACCACACCAAAAACGAATCAACTTCGGTTGGTTGGCGAGCAGTTGATCAAAAAGCGCAAACCCAATAAATGCTGCCGGCCACCAGCCCCAGGGGGGAAGAGCAGCCGCCACCAGCACCCCAGAGAACAAACAAAAAATCAGCCGTTGCCGTAACGAAAAAGTGCCCATAGGACTTAGTTGGTTAACCCCAACCGCTGAATGCCGCCTACCGGGCCCACGCCTCGGATATCCACTTCGATTTCTTCGATCACTTGAAGCCACGAAGGCAAATCGGCAACATCGCAGTGCGCTAAAATTTGGCCAGGTTCAGCAATAGCGCAAAGTTTGGCCGCCAAGTTGACCGGCTCGCCAACGTAATCATCGCCTTCGTAGAGTAAAGCGGTGCCGGTAGCCAAGCCGATGCGTACTTTGAAACCGGCATCGGCAAAGTGTGAGATCAGGTGCCCCCCCCAAGCAATGGTTGGCGTGGGTTCGGTGCTGACCACCATGACCCCGTCGCCCAACCATTTAGCTACCCGTACCCCGCGTTTGGCGGCCACGTCGCGGGAAACTTTACGAAATTCGTCGAGCCATTCCACGGCGGCCAATGGGCCGTTGTCTCGGGTAAATGCGGTGAACCCGGTGAGGTCAGCAAAACAGAAGGTGCGTTCAATGCTCAGATACGAGGCATCGGGGAGTTGTCCTGGGGGTTCGGTGCCGCTTCCGGTGCGGAGTCCGGCCCATTCCCGGGCTGGGGAGATTTCTGGATCCATAGGTCAATAGAACCACGCTGGCCGTCGTTTCTGACGGTTAAGCCAAGTTTTTCTTTAAAAAAAGTTAAGAAATAAATTTTTTGGCGGCTTGAAAACCTGAATTGATACAAGCGGGTACCCCGACCCCGTGGTGAGCGGCGCCGGTAACCACCAGACCGGGGGCAGATTCCACCAGGTCGCCGGCCAGTTGCGTCATCTGATCAGCGTGACCTACCGGAAATTGCGGCAAAGAATCCGGCCAGGGAGAGATACGCGTTTCGCAGGGCGGGGCTTGGACCCCCAAGGTGGTAGCGAGGTCTTGGCGCAACGCATCAATAAGCGCCTCATCGTCTAGGGCCAGATGCCGTTGGTCGTTGATGCGCCCGGCGGAGACCCGCAAGATTTCTTTTTCCGGATGATGCAAATGCGCCCATTTGCTCCCCGAGTAGGAACAAGCGGTCATAAGTAGCCCGGCCGACTGAGGAACCAAAAACCCACTTTGATCGGCTGCTACCTGAAGGTCTCGCCGATGGTAAGCAAAGGTCACCAAGGTGGCAGAAGCGTGTTCGATGCCGGCCAAAGTTTGGGCACTGGGTAGATGCAAAGGAGCGACCAGGGGGGCCGCCGCAAAAGAAGGAACGGTGAGGATCACCCCATCAGCCCAAAAGTCTTCACCCGGGGTATATAGCGTCCATCCTTTATCGCCGGCGGTGAGCGCCGTAACGGTGGTGCTGAGTCGTAAGCGATCACCAAGTTGACCCACCAGCGCCGAAACCACCCGTTGCATGCCTGCGGGGTGAGCGTTAAAAACCGCCGCTCCGGGTTTTGCTTGGGCAAGTTGTTGGCGAAAACTGGTCAGCATGCCTTCTGGGTGGCGCCCGGCAGCTAGCAACTGCGGCGCCATGGCGGTGCAACTCATGGCGTCGGCTTCCCCTGCGTTGATGCCCCCCAGCAAAGGAGCCACCAAACGTTCAAACACGGCGTCGCCCACACAGGCCCGCACTACAGCACCGATGCTGAGATCGCCTTCGGGAAGCGGCTGGTTAGGCAGGCCAGGCCCCGACAAGCGGGCTAAATCGTCGTCGGGCAAAATCCCCGGAGCCACCGCCTCAGGGTAAAGCGGAACACCCAGCACGTTGGGCGAAGGGATAGGCCGCAAGGCTTGGTCCAGCCACAACGAGGCGTGCCGGGCCGCCGGGGCCACCAGTTCATCTGCTAAGCCCAGTTCATTACACAGTTGCGTACCCCACGGCACCCGCACTAAAAAAGAATCGGCCCCTTCATCTACCGGCAACCCAGAAAAAGTATTGGTGATGAGCTTGCCCCCGGGGCGAGGGGAGGCTTCTAAAACGGTGACCTCAACATCGGGGGCATCGTGGAAAAGGCGATGAGCAGCCGATAAACCGGTGATGCCGGCACCGACAATCACCACCCGACGGGTCATGAGACCGCCGGAGGGTTCAAAGGAAAGCGATGCACCTGGTCGATGACTCGTTCCAAGACGGCGGGGTCGGTATCGGGCATGACCCCATGACCTAAGTTAAAAATGTGACCTGGGTGATGGTCGTTTTGCTCGAGCACCTCGGTGACCGCTTGTTCCACCACCGCTGGCGGGGCAAAACAAACTGCCGGGTCAAGGTTGCCTTGCAAAATAGATTCTGGCCCTAAACGTCGGCGAGCTTCGCCCAGTGGTACTCGCCAATCCACCCCCATAACGGTGGATCCGGCTTGAGCCATCAGAGAAAGAATCTCGCCGGTGCCCACCCCAAAGTGAATGGTGGGTACATCAAGATCTTCCAAGGCAGCAAAAACTCGTTTACTGTAAGGCAAAACATGAGTCTGGTAATCCTTTGGGCTTAAGGCCCCGGCCCAACTATCAAAGAGCTGAATGGCCGCGGCACCGGCATTTATCTGCGAGCGTAAAGAAACAACAGCGAGGTCTACCAAACGGCTCATGAGGGCATCCCAAAGGGCCGGTTGCCCCAACATGAGCGCCTTGGTGCGGGTGTAGGTGCGAGAGGGGGCGCCTTCGATGAGGTAAGAGGCCACGGTAAACGGCGCCCCGGCAAAGCCAATAAGGGGCACGGTAAGTTCTTCAACTAAAAGACGCACCGTTTCTAAAACATGAGGGGTGTCGGCTTCGGGGTCCAAGGGGCGCAACCGTTGGAGGTCACTTTCTGAAGCGAACGGTTGGGCCACCACGGGGCCCAAGCCCGGTTGAACCTCTACCCCAAAACCGATGGCTTGGGCCGGGACCACAATGTCAGAATACAAAATGGCGGCATCGGTGCCGTATCGGCGTACCGGTTGCAAGGTGATTTCAGCGGAGAGTTCCGGGTTGGCTATGGCTTCCAAAATGCTGCCTGGGCCCCGTACCTTTCGGTATTCGGGCAGGGAGCGGCCGGCTTGGCGCATGAACCATACCGGGGTATGGGCATGGGGTTCGCCTCGGCAAGCGGCCAGAAACGCTGAATCAGGGTAAGAGGTCACGATGAATGGTTTTCTAAAAGTGTTCGCCCGGTGGCTGAACGAGGGTGAGCGAGGTGGGCCAGAGTAGAGATGCGGGCCGCCGAACAGACGGCCGCGGAATTATGGGTGGCCAGGTTGCTGGTCTCCCTTACCGCAAGGTCGTCAGCGGTGGGTTGAAAAACTAGTACCGGGGTGCCGCTGGCTCGAATGGCTTCAACCTCGCGGCGCAAGGTGCGGCTATGCCAAGCACGTCCTAAAGGCCCGCCGGGCCACGACGACTCCTGCGCTACGGCAGTCATGGAAGAAGAAATGATGACCAGATCAAACCCCAAACCCGCCACCAGACTGGCGTTGGTGGTTGAGTGCACCCCACCGTCTACGTAACGCTGCCCGTTAATGACGGTGGGTTCAAAGTAACCCGGAATAGCAGAAGAGGCTTGAACAGCAGGCCCAAGGTCGGCCGAAATATCGTCCCGCCCAAAAACTACCCGTTGCCCAGAACGCAGGTTCACCGCGCAAATCCATGTAGCAGCATCCGGCCAAGGCTCGGGGTGCGACTCACTTACCCGAGCGGCTAAAGCCGAACCATCAACCGTGCCTTCATGAAGCACCCCGGTTAAAGAAACTACCGGGCGCGGCCTGCCTCGCCCAAAAATGCCGCGCACCAGAAGGGTTGGGTTAGCGGGCCGTCGGTTGGTTGGCGGGGGAGGGTTTTCGGGGAGGTCCAAACGAGTAGTAACCCGATCACTAATGGCTTGGCCGGCGGCGCTTAATGGTGTCTTGTTGTAATAGGCAGCATGGTCGGTAGCGGAAAGGCCAGCACGCAAGGTGGCAGCGGTGCTGGCCCCCGCAGAGGTACCCACCATGAGGTCGGCACTTCGAGCATCCCAACCGGTGGCCTCTTCTAAAGCAGCCAACACCCCGGCATGATGGGCTGCTCCGGAGGTTCCTCCGGCGCTTAAGACGAGTCCGATAGTGGTCATGTAATCATCGTGGCAGGACAAAACAAAAAAACGACGCCTCAGACACCGGATTGCCAAGATATTCCCCCGCTAGACTCAATCTTCGGTCAAAACAGGTCTTCTTCGACGAAGAAAAGCCGTTTGTTTTCCGATGAGAGGACCCATGCATCCAGAACTTGAGGCAGAACAGGAGTACGTCGATGCGGCGTACCAACTCCTTGAAGCAGCGCGTCAACGGGCCTTGAAACTTACCGGCATGGTTGAGGTAGGTAAAGGTGGCACTAACCAAGCTCGTTTTGAACGAGAGTCAATTTGGGAATCGGTAGCTAACCGATTGAACGAACTTGAACTGGGCGAGGCGGCGTTGATCTTTGGCCGCATCGACCAAGAAGAAGATGCCGGGTCGGGGCGTTTTTATATCGGCCGAGTTGGCGTGTGGAACGAAGAACAAGACCCAGTAGTTGTGGACTGGCGGGCCCCGATTGCTGAGGCCTTCTACCGAGCAACCGGCCCGATGCCTATGGGGTTACAGCGACGCCGGCATTTTATTAGTCGCCACCGCCAACTGTTGGGCATTGAAGACGAACTATTCGGCGACTTAGAACGTTTTCGAACCGAAGATGGCCAAGGACTGCGGGGCGAAGGTGCGCTTATCGCCGCATTAGAAACCGAACGTACGGGCCGTTTGGGCGACATCGTAGGGACCATCCAAGCGGAACAAGACGCCATTATCCGTGCCCCGCTGCCTGGAGTACTAGCGGTTCAAGGGGGCCCGGGTACCGGTAAGACGGTGGTGGCTTTGCATCGGGCGGCCTATTTGCTTTACACCCACCGGTTCCCTTTGGAGGGCCAAGGGGTGCTGGTGGTGGGGCCTAACCGACTATTTTTAGCTTACATAGAACAAGTTTTGCCCTCGTTGGGGGAGGCCGGTATCGAAATGGCTTCGGTGGCCGACTTGGTGGGCCGCACCTGGGTAGACGACCGCCGAGGCCCCGAAGCAGTGGCCTTGCTAAAAGGCGACCTACGGATGATTCGTTTTATTACTCGAGCGGTACGAACCCGCCAGCGCTCTTTGCAGACGGACCTTCGCTTGGGTTTTGGCCTGCAATGGTTAACGGTTTCCGTTGAGCAGTCGGCAGCCATGGTGGCTGAAGCGCAGCGTCGTTTTCGCACCCATAACGCCGGGCGAAAATACATCGTGGCTGAACTGTTTGCTGCGTTAGCGGCCAGCAGCAACGAAGACCTCGACCCGGAAGGTTTAGCAGAACGTTTGGGAGCCGACCTGCTAGTGCGTGAAGCTTTGGAATGGATGTGGCCGGTGCTTACTCCGGCGCAGTTGTTGAACGATTGTTTTGGTTCTCGACCTTTGATTCGAGCGGCCGACCGGCAACTTGATCAAGCCCAAGTTGAGGCACTCTTTTGCCCACGCCGGCCGAACGCTGCGGAGATCCGCTGGTCGGTTTCTGATGCACCGCTGCTTGACGAAGCTCGGGCCGCTCTGGGGCCTCGTCCGGGCCGCCGCTCTACAGATGCGGTGCGCACCTACGGACACATTGTGGTTGATGAGATACAAGACCTTTCACCGATGGATCTGCGCATGCTGAAGCGCCGTTCGCTAAACGGGTCCATGACCGTGGTGGGCGATATCGCTCAGGCCACCGGGGCTTGGGCGCAAAATGATTGGGACAACATTTTGCAACATTTGCCCAGCAAACAGCCGGTGCGACGCCATGAGCTAACGGTGGGGTACCGGATACCGGCACCTTTAATGGAGATGCCCAACCGAGTATTAGCGGCAGTGGCCCCTGACCTGTCTCCGCCTCAGGCGGTGCGCAGCGAGGGTGCGCCCCCTCGGGTGATAGCGACCCGGCTCGATGACCCAACGCAGGGTTTGGTGGCCACGGTGGCCCAGGAATCTGCGGCAGCGGGGGCCGGCAACGTGGCGGTAATTGTGGCATCTTCCCAGGTGGAAGAAGTCGAAGCGTTGCTTGAAGCAGCGGGGGTTTCGTTTGGCCGCCCGACCCGTCAGGGCTTGGATTCTTCGGTGGCCGTGGTGCCGGTTAATTTGGTAAAGGGTTTAGAGGTTGATGCCGCAGTGGTGGTGGAACCGGCTCGAATAGTGGCCGAGCAAACCCAGGGCCTGCGGTCTCTTTTTGTGGCGCTCACTCGGGCGACCCAACGAGTAGCTATTTTGCACGAGGAACCGTTACCCGCTCCCCTTGATGAGTAGCCCGTTGGCACTTGTCACACCGCTTTGCTTCTCTGGAAGGGCAACTCTAAAAAGTTGAGACTGGTTCTCCAAAGTCGACGCGGCGTCTGCCCTGGCCGGATCTGGCATTAACAACTCTGCCTATTTGTCTCTAGTGATGGGGCTACTTTTAGTGGTGAGAGATGGCTTCCAGCACGTTGAGACGAGCCGCTCGACGGGCGGGCAAAATGGCGGCCAGCAAGCCAAACACCCCAGCAACAACCAAATATTGCAAGAGTTTGGCAACAGGTACGGAAACCACATCGACAAAGGTCTCCGGAATAGCGGCAATAGCAGCTAAACCAAAGAGCACGCCCATGGCTACCCCCAATAAACCACCAAAGAGCGCAATGATCACTGCTTCCCAGCGCACCATGCGGCGAAGTTGTCGACGGGTCATACCAACGGCTCGCAGGAGCCCTAACTCCCGGGTACGTTCGTAAACCGAGAGGGCCAGAGTATTGGTGATGCCCAGCACGGCGATAAGCAGTGAGAGCCCCAAGAAAACAGTGATGATGGCCAACAGTTGGTCTAGTTGGGCTTCCACGGATTTACGCAACTCTAAAGAGTTTTGTACGGTGGCTTGCGGAAACTCGTTGGTTACTGTCTCTACGGCAAAACGAGCTTGCTCTGTACCAGCTGCTTCGTTATAGGCCACCGACATCGAGTTGTCAATAGCTCGGGGAAGGTAGCGGTCGAAGGTTCCATTGTCGACAACCCAGTTACCCAGCATGGAAGAGTCTTCAAAAATGCCCCCAACGGAAAAAGTAACCGAGCGTTCACCAGGAAACTCGGCCACTAACAATGAGCCGATGTCAAGGTCGAGATCGTCGGCCGGATCAACGTGAACCAGCAGGCTTTCTGTAGCCCCGTTAACGGGCGGGCTGGCTGAAGATCCGGCAATGAGTTTTAAGTCAAGGTGGTCGTCTATGTGGTCAAGGTCAGCGCTAAAGACATCTTTAGTGCTTCCCTCTATGACCATGGCTCCCAGTCCGCCACGGTAAACCACCAGCGAGTCAATGAGTTCTGGGTGGTTTTGGGTTAGCTCTCGGAGGCCCAACGCCAAGTCGTCAGGAAGGCCGTGCATGGGGTCAAAATTGCCGGTGTAGATAAATAGGTCGGAGCGCACACTTTCGTCTATGCCCCCCACAAAAGTGGCTTTCATGGAGTCGCTTACCACGGCGGCTAAAGAAACGAGAGCTAAGCCGATGGTAAGGGCTGCTGCGGTGGCTGCGGTACGGCGCGGTGACCGGCGGGCGTTTTCTCGGGCTAACCGGCCCGGTACTTTAAAAAGTTTTTGAATGGGCCAACCGACAAAGTCGGCGATGGGGCGAGCGATAACCGGGCTAAGTAAGTAAACCCCGAGAAAAGTTCCTAAGGCTCCGAGCCCCAAAGAAAGAAGCAAAGGCCGGGTAGCGAGGTCTCCGGCCATGCCGAGCGCTAACAAAGCGATGCCGGCCAGCGTCATGAAACCGCCTGCTTGAAGGCGACGACGCAACCCAGTGGGGGTAAGACGTACATCGTCTCGTAGAGCCGCTACCGGAGGGATGGTGCGCACCTTGCGGGAGGGGCCGATGGCTGAGCCCAAGGTGGCTCCGACCCCGACGAGGAGTGCTACCACAATGGTGCGGGGACGAACCGGAAGGGCCCCCGGAAGGTTGCCAAAATCTAAGACAACTAGCAAGAAGCGCAAGAAAGTAGCTAAAAAGTAGCCAACTATTAGCCCGATGATGGTGGCCACAGTGCCGATGATGACCGCTTCGCCGCGTACCGACCGACTGACCTGGCGACCGGTGGCCCCTAAGGCACGGAGCAACGCCAATTCACGCACCCGTTGCCCCAGCACAATAGAAAAAGTGTTGTTAATGATGAAGGTAGAAACCACTACGGCGATGATGGCGAAAGCCAGCAACACATTGGAAATGATGGACACAAATTGGTCAAAGGCTTGTTGGTTTTCGTCAACAATGGTTTCGGCGGGAACCACCTCAAGGATGGCCCCAAAGTAGGGAGCCAAGAGTTCTTGGAGTTCCGGCGAGTAGGTGGGCAACTCAAGGAGGAATTGTTCCATGGCTTGGTCCAGCCCGTTTTGGACTTGAGCCATGACCTGACTGGCGTCGACCCCGGGGTCAAGCAACACATCAACTTGGGTAAGCAAGCCCTCCATGTTGAGGAACTCTTGGGCCGTGCGCATTTCAAAAGTAGAGAGAGAGGCGCCGACCGTTTTGTTTTCATCAGGGGCACCAAAATTAAATTGGCCCACCAAGGTGAAGTCTCGGTTTCCGGTGGGGCTGCTTACGGAGTAAACCTCACCCAAAACCATGTTGTTGATGGTCACACTGCGGTTATCCAGAGCGAACTCTCCAACTAAGGCGGGGTCTTCGTTTAATGAACCCAACCATTGGGGATCCCGGCCAGCGGTGAGGTAGATCTGAGAGAGGGCTGATCCCTCACCATGGTTGCTGCCGAATTGTGGGCCGCGAGCAGGAATGAGCGCAGCCACCCCGTCATCGCCTACCACGATGGGAGCCACTTGGGGAACAAAAACCACCGGGGCAATGGCCGTTATTCCTACTATGTCTGAGGAAACGAAATTCAATACTCCCTCGGGTACCGGAAGGCGGTTCGTGCGGTTGCCTTCACCTACCGAGGTGCGGATGGTCAGGTCGCTTTGACCAGCAATATCGCTTGCTAGTTCATCAAAAGTATCGCGAATGTGGTCGGTTAAGAAAAAAGAGGTCGATAAAAAGGCCACCCCCAGAACCACGGCCAGCGTGGTGAGGGCGTAACGTAATTTGCGGCGCAAAATATTGCGCAGGGTGAGGCGAAACACGGTTAGTTTTCGAGGTCTTTGATTTTTTCAAAAATGGCATCCGAAGTTGGGTTGGCCATCTCGTCAACAATGCATCCATCGGCTAAAAACAGTACCCGGTCGGCACGGCTAGCTGCGCCGGCATCGTGGGTGACCATGACCAGTGTTTGGCCGAGGTCGTCTACCGCGGAGCGTAAGAAGTTCAACACCTCGGACCCGGTGGTGGAATCTAAGTTGCCGGTTGGTTCGTCGGCAAAAATAATGGAAGGTTGAGATACCAAGGCCCGGGCTACGGCTACTCGTTGTTGCTGGCCGCCGGAAAGCTGGTCGGGGCGGTGGTCCAAACGGTCGCCGATGCCTACCGCGGAGATGACTTGTTCAAGCCAAGCCGGGTCAGGCTTTTCCCCTGCTAAATCCAAGGGCAAGGTCAGGTTCTCTTGAGCATTAAGGGTGGGCAAAAGGTTGAAAGATTGAAAGATAAAACCCACCTCGTGGCGCCGCAACAGGGTCAACTGGCGTTCCGAAAGCGATCCTAAATCGGTGTCCCCTAAAAAGACTTGCCCGCTGGTCAAAGTGTCGAGGCCGGCCACGCAATGCATGAGGGTGGACTTTCCCGAACCCGATGGGCCCATGATGGCGGTGAACTGGCCGGTAGAGAAATCGACGGTCACCCCGTCAAGAGCACGTACTTCGGTAGTTCCATCGCCGTAAATTTTGCTACCGTCAACTACCCGAGCGGCTGACCGTTTATGTTCAGTTTCGTTCATAGAGAAAGGCTACGAGATGAATAAAATAATAGATGCTGAGGCCGAGATGATTTTACGCCCTGCCAACCCCACAGATCTCTTTGACGTGTTAGCCCTCAACAACCAAGCAGTCCCGGCAGTGAACCCTCTTGAAATAGCCGACTTGGAATGGTTCGCCGAGGTAGCGCACACTTTTTTAGTAGGAGAATTAGAAAGGCGCATTGAGGGGTTTTTGATTGGGTTGGAAGGCGCTGGCTTGGCTTACCCCAGCGCAAACTATCGATGGTTCAGCAGTCGTTACGATCGTTTTCTTTACGTTGACCGTGTGGTGGTGGCCCCATCAGCATTTGGGCGAGGCATGGGCCAAGCGTTCTACCGGTCCTTTGTCAACCAAGCCACCGACCACCCGGTGCTTTGTGCGGAGGTAAACACCCGGCCCCGCAACGAACGGTCTCTGGATTTTCACGCCGCCTTCGGGTTCGAACCGGTGGGGAGCCAAGACACCGAAGGAGACACCAAAACGGTGCAAATGCTGGCAGTAGATTTAGCGGCCTTCAACAAGGAATAAGGCGAGTCCCAGACGGTCGGTGGCCTTGAACGCCACATGACCAGCAGGGGTCACCTACATGGCCACGCCATCTAACCTCGCAGGAACGGCAAGCTAGCCCAACCCAGTCGGCAGTATCTTGAAAACCGGGCGGTGGGTGAGCGGCCCACTGAAGAGCCAAAACAGGGTGCGGTGCGGGCCAAGAAGCCATGAACGGCACCCTAATAAAGCATTGAAGCCCATTGGGTGACCCTGAGGGTTTGGCTTGGCTTTTCGGCCTCTAGCCTCTTGGGTGCGCCACTAAACGGTGGTGACGAGAATTTCAGGAGAATACTGTGAACGATCAGACCAGCGACATCCCAGAAGTAGACGGCTCCAGCCCTCGCCGGACAGACTTTTCTGGCCCGCCACCCATGATTATTGATCCAGAAAAGACCTACAAGGCAGAAATGGTGACCAACGCCGGCACCATGACCGTTCACCTTAACGCAGCGTTGGCTCCCAAAACAGTAAACAACTTTGTTTACTTGGCTCGCTGGCACTACTACGACGGCATTATCTTTCACCGGGTAATCAACGGGTTCATGATTCAAGGTGGCGACCCCACCGGCACCGGACGCGGCGGCCCCGGCTACCAGTTCGCCGACGAACTCCCTCAACCAGGTCGTTACGAAATCGGTTCATTGGCCATGGCTAACGCTGGGCCCAACACCAACGGCAGCCAATTCTTTATCGTGACCGGCGCTAGCGGTTGTGGCTTGCCGCCCCAGTACTCTTTGTTTGGGCAGGTCCTTAAAGGACTCGAAGTTGCCGAAGCTATTCAAAATACGGCCACTGCTCCCGGTGACCGCCCACTGGCTGATGTGGTTATCGAATCGGTAACGATTACCGAGTCTGAGGATTCTTAAATGGCTGCAGCGTTCGGCATCGAACGGGTCGGCGTTGTAGGCGGCGGCCAAATGGGCGGCGGGGTGGCTGAGGTTATGGCCAAAGCCGGGCTCCCTACCGTGGTACGCGAGATCAACGCCGAGTCTGCCGAAAAAAGTCAAGCAGGAATCGAACGTTCTTTAGCAAAGGCTTTAGAGCGCGGAAAACTTGACGAAAATGCTCATGCGGCGGCCCTAGCCAACTTGTCTTACACTACCGAAATGGCTGATCTTGCTGATTGTGATTTGGTGGTAGAGGCCGTGGTGGAAGCTTTTGACTTGAAAGCGCAAATTTTTGCTGACCTTGATGCGGTACTGGACTCGTCGGAGGCCATCTTGGCCACCAACACTTCGTCAATACCCATTATTGATATTGCCATGAGTACGACTCGACCAGAACAAGTCATCGGGATGCATTTCTTTAACCCCGCCACCGTGATGAAACTAGTTGAGGTTATTCCATCGGTGCGCACCGATGCTTCGGTGACCGAACGCATCACCGGTTTCACCACTGAGGTCATCAACAAAACGGTAGTGGCCGCCCAAGATCGGGCCGGTTTTGTGGTCAACATGTTGTTGGTTCCTTACCTATTGGCAGCCATGAAAATGTACGAAGCGGGGTACGCCACCGCTGAAGACATTGATGCCGGCATGAAACTCGGTGCGGCGCACCCTATGGGCCCGCTAGAACTCAGCGACATGATCGGCCTCGACACCATGATGCTGGTCGGAGAAACCTTGTTCGAAGAATACGGCGACGCTTCTTACCTCCCATCGCCATTGTTGAAACGCATGGTGGCTGCGGGGCATCTCGGCCGTAAATCTGGCCAAGGGTTTTACGACTACCGCTAAACCGGTGTTGGTTGGTCCATAATACGGGTAGCGAGTAGAGCGGCCACGATTGCCACGGCCGCAGCACCAAGGTGTAAAAATAAGAACCAAGTGCCGTCTACGTGATCGCCCATGAGGGCGGTAAGCACGGTGATACCTAAGGCAGCCCCCACTTGCTGCACCATGTTGATGGTTCCTCCGGCAATCCCCAAATCTTGGTCGCCTACTGCGGTAGTCACGGCGTTGGTAACGGCGGCCCGAATGTACCCACTGCCCGCTCCTGCTAGCGCAGCACCAGAAATAAAGAGAAAAAGCCAATGCTGTTGAGCCCCGACTCCGGCGATCACCATGGCTCCCGCAAAAATCAGCATGCCGGTGACCGAAACTTTTCTCGCACCACGCAGCGGGTCGTGGCGGCCCCCTAAACGGGCCGCCAGAGCAAAGGTGAGGGGGCGAGGCAGCATAAGCAACCCAATAATGGTGGGGCGAAACCCCCAAAGACGCGCCAGTAAAAAAGGCGCCATAACCATGGCCCCCATGTAACCCGCTTGCATAACTGCCTGAGACAAAATTGGGTAGGTGAAGTTGGGACGGCGAAGAAATTCCGGGGGAAGCAACGGAGAAGACGTGCGGCGCTCAATGATGGTAAAAGCGGTGAGCGAAAGTGGGGCTATCACGAGGCAGGCCAGCACGGTGGGGTGCCCCCAGCCCCAGGCGATACCTCGGTTGATACCTAAAAGCAGGCCGCTGACCCCAAGGCCTAAGGTGAACGAACCGGGGAAGTCAAAGCGCACACCGGGTCGGGTGGGCGTTTCGGGTACCACTAGCAGCGCTAAGCACAAGGCGACCAGCACGGCGCTTCCTTGCACCACAAACAAAGCCCGCCACCCCAACCATTCAATAAGAGGCCCGCCGGTGACCACCCCGACGGCCGGGGAAAGCGCCACCACAGCCGCCCAAGTACCCAGTGCTTTTGAACGGTCACGGCGAGGGAAAGTGCTGACGATCATGGCCATGGTGGAGGGCCCGGCCGAGGCCATGGCAGCTTGAGCCAAGGTACGTAACACGATAAGCGAGGTAATGTCCCAAGCCAGCGAGGTGGCTAAAGAAAGCACGGCGCCCAAAGAAAAACTCAAAAGAAAAGTACGGCGGTGGCCGTACAGGTCGCCAAGCTTTCCGGCAATGGGGGTGACGACGGCAAATGCCAGCAGGGGGGCGGCGATCACCCAAATAATGGTGTCATCGGTGGTGCCGATCTGGGTAGCGATGCGGGGCAAAGACGCCGAAAGCACCGTGACGGGGTAACTGCCGGTGGCTGTGCTGAACAAAGCAACATAAAGCACCCACTGCCGGTAGTTGGGTCGTTGTTTAATGTGGTTGCGGCGAGCGGTCAGCCCACGGCCGCCATGGTCGCCTTTATTCATGTGGATTCACCTTAGATCAGCGAAGAAATTACTACAGCATGGGGCGTCCGGTCAGGGGTCACCGCAGGGAGCCCGTTACGGTCAAGTTATGGAAAAAAGACACCCGGAAAATGTTGCCCCTATCGGCTTGGTGGTTAACCCTCGGTCGGGCACTGATGTGCGGCGTGCTATCGCTGCGGCGGGCAGCGTCACGGTGGCTGACAAAGCCAACATTGTGCGCCGGGTGGTGTTGGGGGCAGTCGAAACAGGGGCGCATCGTTTTGTTGTTCACGGCGACCCTCACGGCATCGTGCGCCGGGCCACCGAAACCATTAAAGGTCTTGATCTGGATTGGGTGGGGACGGAACTGACCTTTACTGAACGCGATACCTATCACGCGGTGCAGTGGATGCGCGATGCTGGTTGTGCGGTGGTTTTGGTGCTGGGGGGCGATGGAACCAACCGGGTGGCCGCTCAAGCCTGGCCAGACATTCCGGTGATCCCCGTATCTACCGGCACCAATAATGCTTTCCCGGTTTTTGTGGAAGCTACGGTGGCCGGTGCGGCCGCCGGGCATGTGGCCACCGGTCGAGTGGCTATTGACGAGGTGGCGGGGCCGGCGAAGGTTGTTCGTTTGGATGTTTGGGACGATCAGGGGAACCTCGAAGAATCAGATCTGGCTTTAATCGACGCAGTGTCGGTAGATGATCGCTATGTAGGTTCATTAGAGCTTTTTGACCCGGAGACCTTAGGGGTCGCCGTGTTGACGCGAGCAGATCCGGCTTCAGTGGGTTTTGCCGGGGTCGGAGGACTGGTTGAGGAAGTAACGGCCGAAGAGGATGCGGGGTTGCTGATTCGTTTTGAGTCACCGGCAGCCAGCGACCAAGTGTTGCGGGGCCCAACAGCCCCCGGTCATTACGACGACCTCGGTTTGCAGGAGGTGCGACGCCTTAAATTTGGTGAACGGGTGGCGGTAGAGGGTCCGATCTTGTTGGCTTTTGATGGCGAACGCAAAAGGCGTTTAGACCAAGGTGCTCGGGCTGAACTGTGGGTTGAACGCAACGGACCGTGGGTGGTTGATGTGGCTTCGGCAATGCGTCAAGCGGCGGCCCAAGGAAGTTATCTAAGCAAGAAAACGCCCGGCCAGTAGGGCAGGGAGTTCACTAAAAGAGTCCAGTACCGGAAAGTCCACGCCGACTAAAGACGCATCGTCGGCGTGTTCGTGCCCCCAGGTGGTGTGGTGAGGGATATGTACTGCTTGGGCCCCCAAAGAAATAACTGGCAGCACATCGGAGGGCACGGAGTTGCCGACCATGGTGAATTGGTCAACCTCTACCCGGTGTTGTTGCAAAAGAGCGCCATAGGTGTGGGGGTCTTTTTCTCGCACTACTTCAACGGCCCAAAAATGATCCACGATGCCGCTGTTTAAAATTTTGCGATGCTGGTCGGTGGGGTCGCCTTTGGTGATCAGCATCAGGCGGTGGCTTTCTCCAAGTAAATGCAGAGTGTCGGCCACCGTGGGTAAAAGTTCAACGGGGTGGTCAATGAGGGCTTGACCGGTGGACAATATTTGAGAAATCTGATGAGCCTCGATGGTGCCTTCGGTGAGATTTATGGCTGCCTCGACGCAAGAAAGGGTGAAGCTTTTTACGCCGTACCCGTAGCGCCCAATATTGGTTCGTTCGAGAGAAAGTAGAGAAGCATCGACTTGCTCGCCGGTTGCCCAAGGAGAAAGTAATTGCCGAAAAGCACCTTGGGCGGTATCGAAATGTGCCTGGTTTTCCCAGAGTGTGTCGTCAGCATCGAGGCCGAGTACGGGGCGGTGAACCATGCGCTGAGCATAGGGGGTGAGGTGCAGTCTGGAGTGTCCCCGATTGAGGTCGGTGCTGAGGCTAGCGTTTCCTTTATGCGCCACCTATGTATGCGGCCAGCTTGTAACGGCCCTGCCGTTGTGTTGGTCATCATGAACCACAATAATTTGACTTTTACCGTTCGCGATCCAGGTGAAATTGATGGCCCGGGTCGGGTTGCTCTTTGTGAGGTCCACTTGGATCGCATGAAGGCTCCTCAGGGTTGGGATATTTTGGATGAACGCCCGGGCGGCGATGTGGTGGCTTTTGTACGGCCTGCTTCGTCGATGGGAAACCTGGTTGATCCGACACCTGTCGCACCTCGTCCGGTAATTGAAGCTACGCATCCTTTGCGAAACCGACTGGTCAGCGATGATGACGCTGAGTCATCAGAATCTGCACCTGAGCCGGCACGTACCCCGCTGCTGGCTCGAGCATTTTTGGGTGTGGACCGCCACCCAGCATCACCTATTGGCTCGGCCGACGACATTGATTGGGACCAGCGAGACTTGCTTGGCGAAGACGACGATGAGCAAATGTCTTTAGATGATTTTGAACCCGATGGGTTAGACCTCGCTTAGGTTCTTATGAGACGGCGTTGATCATGCGTCGTTTTTTTGTGGTGTTGATGCTCTTAGCGGGGGTAGTGGTAGGGGTCGTTGGGTTTTCTGCGAGTGACGTAGATGAAGTGTCCAATGAGCCGCTTCCAACCCTGCCGGCTACCACCAGCGAACCACCGCCTACCAGTTCTCCGCCTCCGGTGCTTACGGCACCGATTGTCCTCGCTACGACAACCACCACCACCACCACCACCACGCCGCCTTTTTCTGGGTGGGTTGATCCGTTAAGCATTGGGCAACCGTGGGGCGACACGGTGTCGGGGGTCTTGACTTTTCGCGGCTCACCGACCCGCCGGTGGCATGGCGAAGGCCCGGTGCCTCAAGATCCGGAAAGGGCATGGCGTTTTCCTGCCGACCGAGCCATGTGCTCAACCAGCAGCGTCTTTGGGGTAGATGAACAATGGTGCGGCATGGGATGGACCGGCCAGCCAGCAATTTTTGAACGCCGGGAAGTCACCTGGTTAGTTTTTGGTGCGTATGACGCCAAGGTGCATTTTTTGAATGCTGAAACTGGTGAGCGACTGTTGCCAGATTTCGTTACCGGGGACATCATCAAAGGGTCAGTGACCGTAGATCCCGATGGTTTTCCGTTGGTGTATACCGGTTCGCGAGATAACTATCTGCGTGTTTTGGGTATCGACGGCAGCGAAGCGGTGGAGTTGTGGCGGTTGCATGCTTATGACGTGTCGCCTACTAAATGGAACAACGACTGGGACTCTGCGCCGTTGGTTATTGACGACTATTTATTTGCTGGGGGCGAGAACAGTCGGTTTCATATCATCAAGCTAAACCGTGGTTACGACACAGAGGGACGGGTCACCGTGGACCCAGAGTTGTTGTGGGATTTTGCTGGTTGGGACGATCAACTTATTTCGGCGGTGGGGTCCAACGTGTCGATTGAGATGTCTCCGCTGATTTTGGGTGATGTGCTCTATTTCGCTAATTCAGGTGGGTTGGTGCAGGGCTGGGACATCAGCGGCCTTAAAGACGGGGTGGAGCCGCAACGGGTGTTCCGCTTTTGGGCCGGTGATGATGTGGATGCCAGCATTGTTCCCGATGATGAGGGTTTTTTGTATGTGGGGGTGGAGTACGAGCGCAGCACCAATAGGTCTAAAGAGGTGGGGCAGATCATCAAGTTGGATCCCCGCAAACCTGAAGACCCGGTGGTGTGGTCGGTGCATGACCGTCCTTATGTGAATTCGGGGGTGTGGGCTACTCCGGCCATTTATGAGGATTTGGTTATTGTGCCCACTGACCAAGGGCTGGTCCATGGTATTGATCGGGCTACCGGGGAGATCCGGTGGTCGCTTGATTTGCCTGGCCCAACGTGGTCATCGCCCACCATTGTGGATGGGGTGATGGTTATGGGCGATTGTTCGGGCCGAGTGCGGGCTTTTGATGTGTCAGATACTTCAAGGAAGCCGCCGGAGTTGTGGCAGGTAGCGACCGGGGCTTGTGTGGAGTCTTCGGTAACGGTGTGGAAGGGTTCGGTTTATTCGGGTTCGCGAGATGGTTTTCTTTATGCGTGGCGCGATTTAGTTTTGGCTGACGAACCGGGCTAGGTTCTGTTTGGCTTGAGGCACCGTGTCTTGGGTTTAAGAGAGGTTGTTATGGCTGAAGTTACCGAGGCGGAGATTCGCGAGTTGACGGCACAGTTTTTGGCTGAAGTTGACCATACGCAAGTTGACCAGTTCACCTTTCGCGGCGAACAGTTTGACCGGGGTTTGGCTTTGGTTCAGTTTCCTGAAGGCTTGGGGGGCTTGGGTTTGTCGAGTCGCCGACTGCAAACGGTGGTAGATGCTGAGTTGCGGGCCGCTGGGGTGCCTTACCACGATTTGTTGATCAACCCCATTGGTATTGGTATGGGTGGCCCGGTGGTGCTCACTTATGCGACGCCGGAGCAGCAAAAACGTTTGTTGCGGCCCATGTTTACTGGCGAAGAAATTTGGTGCCAAATGTTTTCTGAACCGGGTGCGGGGTCGGATGTGGCTGGTTTGGCCACCCGGGCGGTGCGTGATGGCGATGAGTGGATTATCAATGGCCAAAAAGTGTGGACCACTTTGGCCCATGTTTCTCGCTGGGGCATGTTGGTGGCTCGCAGCGACCCCGACCAACCGAAGCACAAAGGGTTGACGTATTTCTTGTTGGATATGGAGTCCCCCGGGGTAGATGTGCGTCCGTTGCATCAAATTACCGGTGAGGCGGAGTTCAACGAAGTGTTTTTTGATGATGTCCGTATTCCCCATGATCGGGTGTTTGGCGAAGTGGGCGGCGGTTGGGGAGCAGCGGTTACCACGTTGATGAACGAGCGGGTTGCTTTGGGCGGCACGGTGCAAAAGGGTTCGGGCGCTATTGCCGACTTGATGCGTTTGTGGAAGGACCGCCGAGAGGTGTTGGCCCCGTTGGAGGCTGAGGTCATGCGTGATCGGGTGGCTGCTTTGTGGATCGAGGCTGAGGCGCTGCGTTTAACGAACTGGCGGGCTCGGGAGAACTCAAAGGCCGGGAATCCTGGTCCGGAGGGATCGGTGGGCAAGGTGAAGTCGGCGGAGTTGAATCAACGAATCTATGAAACCTGCATGGACCTTTTGGGGGCCGAGGGTTTACTTTACGAAGAAGGCTATGAACGCCGCCGGCCGGGTCACGGGGAACGCCATGATGGCACGCGTATCCATTACGCCTTTTTGCGGGCTCGGGCTAACACCATTGAGGGCGGTACCTCTGAGGTGATGCGCAACATTTTGGGTGAACGAGTTTTGGGTCTCCCTGGCGATGTACGGGTCGACAAAAAGATCCCGTGGATAGACGTTCCCCGTAATTAAAACACTTGGGGAAGCCCCAAGTATTTAGGAGCGGTGCCAGGTAGTGCCGGTGGTGCTGTCTTCTAACACGATGCCCAAGCCGGTGAGTTCTTTACGAATCTGGTCGGCCAGGTCGTAATCTTTGGCTTCTTTGGCGGCGCTGCGGGCGGCTACTAGGGCGTCGATTTCTGCGCGGTCGCCTTGGTCGGGTCGGGCTTGGTCGCCCAGTTCAAGGCCTAGAGCAGAGGTGAGTTCTAAAGCAGCGGCGGTTAAGGCAGCGGCTGAGTCGTGGTCTTCGGCGTCGAGGGCTCGGTTGGCGTCACGTACGGCATCAAAGATGGCCGCCAATGCTCCGGCGGTTCCCAAGTCTTCATCCATAGCGGAGCGAAAGCGTTCCACGATGGTCGGGTCGCTGGGCAGGTCGGGCAGGTCGGCGGTTTCCATGCGCCGAGTAAAAGCGTCAAGACGATCTAAGGCGGCGGCCGCCGTGGTTAGCGTGACTTCGGTTATTTCCATGGTTTTGCGGTAATGGGTTTGCAAAACTAGCAACCGCAAGGCTCGAGGGTCCCAGTTGTCTAAAAGTTCGGCCAAGGTTTGAAAGTTGCCCAACGATTTGGACATTTTTTCGCTGCCTACCTGCACCATGCCGTTGTGTACCCAGGTGCGGGCGAAGGGGCGACCGCACCCTAAGCATTCGGCTCGTTCGTTTTCGTGGTGGGGGAACATTAGGTCGTCGCCGCCGCCGTGAATGTCAAAGTCTTCGCCTAATAGGTCGAGCGCCATGGCCACGCATTCGATGTGCCATCCGGGGCGGCCCGGGCCCCACGGGGAGTCCCAGGTGGGTTCGCCTTCTTTGGCGGCTTTCCATAAGGCAAAGTCCAGTGGGTCGTTTTTGTCGTTATCGACTTCTACGCGGGCGCCGGCATTTTCTCGCAGTTGTTCAAGGTCTTGTTTTGCTAGTGCCCCGTAGCCGTCAAGGTTGTTGATGGCGTAGTAAACCCCAGAGTCGGTGGCGTAGGCCATGTCTCGAGAAACCAGGTCGCTAATGACGGCGATCATTTGGTCAATGTATTCGGTGGCTCGCGGGCGGTGGTCGGGGTGCAAGATGTTGAGGCGATCCATCTCGGACACAAATACTTCTTCGAAGCGTTGCGCTAATTCGGGCTCGGTGGTGCCTTCGGCGGCGGCCCGGTTGATGATCTTGTCGTCAATGTCGGTGATGTTGGATGCCGAGGTGACGTCGTAGCCCGACCATTTGAGGTAACGCACCAGCACGTCAAAAGCCAAAGTGGAACGAGCGTGCCCGAGGTGGGGGGCATCGTAGACGGTGGGCCCGCACCAGTAGACCGAGGCTTTGCCGGGGTCGCGGGGGGTAAATTCTGTTTTTTGGCCGGTCAGGCTGTCAGTAAAGCGAAGCACCCGAACAGGATACGGGCTAAGCAGCGGGGTGGGTGAGGTGAATCCCTAAAAGTCCGGCGGCTTGACTTAGCCCACTGGCGGCGTCGGGGTGGTCGCCGGTGCCGGCCAGCAATCCGATAGCTAAGGCATCTAGTGCTTCTCGGGCTGTGGCGGTGTCTAAGTCGTTGTCAAGGGCGGCTCGTACTGCTGCCAAAGTGGGGGCAGGGTCGGGGCCCGTGGGGCAACCAATTGCTTGGTCTAAGCGGGCTAAACGGGTTACTCCGTCTTCGATGTCGCCATCGAACCATTCGAAACCTTCTCGGTAATGGTGGGCTAGTAAAGCTAAGCGGATGGCTCGTGGGTCGTATTGTTGGCGCAGGTCACGCACGAAAACCAGGTTGCCCAGCGACTTAGACATTTTGGTGCCTTGGTAGGCCACCATGCCGACGTGCATCCAGTGATTGGCTAAAGGCTGTCCGGTGGCGGCTCGGCTTTGGGCATCTTCACATTCGTGATGGGGAAACACCAGGTCGTTGCCGCCGCCGTGCAGGTCGATGGTTTCACCCAGTTCGTCCATGACCATGGCGGAGCATTCAATATGCCAACCGGGTCGGCCGGGCCCAAAAGGGGAGTCCCAAGTGGGCTCACCATCGGCCGAGGGTTGCCACAGCACGAAGTCCAGCGGGTTGCGTTGTCGTGGGTCGTCGGGGCGGCCGCCGCGTTCGGCGGCGTAGGCCTCCATGACTGAGGTGTCGTAGCCAGAGAGTGACCCGAATGAATCTAAGGTGGCGACGTCAAAAAAAGTGATGCCGTCATTTTGGTAGGTGTGGCCGCCGTCTTCTAGGCGGCTAACCAGGTTGATGATGGCTTGGATGGATTCAGTAGCCCGAGGTTCGGCCACGGCGGGTCGCATGTTGAGGGCGGCCAAGTCGGCGTCAAAGTAGGCCATTTCTTGAGCGGCCAGGTCAAGGTAGTTGACGCCCAGTTCTTTGGCTTTGGGCAAGATGGAGTCGTCTACGTCGGTGACGTTGCGCACCATACGCACTTGATGTCCGAGGTCTTCTAAACGGCGGATGATTAGGTCGAAGGTGAGGTAGGTGAAAGCGTGCCCTAAGTGGGTGGCGTCGTAGGGGGTTATGCCACAGACATACATGCTGACGTCGACTCCGGGGGCAAAAGGCACTACCGCACCTTTGGTGGTATCAAAAAGATGCATGGTTCCGGCGCTGGTCATTTTCTTACGGTACTCCCTTTAGCGCCCTCGGCAGGAATCGAACCTGCGGCCTACCACTTAGGAGGCGGTCGCTCTATCCAACTGAGCTACGAGGGCTTGGGGTTAAGGCTACAAGGCCTCGGTCGGTCATCTACCGAGGCGGGCTAAGGCTTCAAGTTCGGTGAGCCCTTCGATGCGAAAACGTTTGTGGCGGGCGGTGGCTCCGGATGTTAAAACGACCTGACCTCGCTTGAGCCCGATCGCCTTGGCCAGCGCTTGGCGGGCCGCTTCGGTGGCTCGGCCATCTACGGGTGCTTCGATCACTCGTACTTTGATTACCCCGTTTTCGTACCGTACGTCGGACCGACTGGAACGTGGGGCCACCTTGACTTCAAGTAGGCAGTGGCTGGTATTGGTCACGGAGAGAAAAGTGGCGAAAGGGTTTGGCCGGCTAAGGCCACTATTTCTGGATGGTGTCCGTTGGCGGGCATGTTGAGGGTTAGGCCGTCTATTCCGAGGGCAAGAATCTCTGCTACTTGTTGGCGTACTTCGTCGGGACTACCCATGATGATGCGCCGCATGAGTTTGGCTTGGAAGCCTTCATCGAGGGTTTCCCAGTCGAAGCCGCGGCGAGCCAGTAGGGCGGTGCGTTCGGCTTGCGCTTCAGCCAACGTGGGGGCAATGATTACTGTGCCTTGCCAGGAGACACTGATTTCTTGACGGGGTCGGCCGAGTCGTTGACAGTGTTGGTCAAGGACCGCAAGTTTGTGAGAGATCTCGTCGGGGTTGCAGATCAGGTTGGAGGCGTCGGCGTATTGGGCCACCATGCGGAGGGTTTTCTTTTCTCCTCCGCCGCCGATCATAAGGGGGATTTTTCCGATGGGCGGGGGTTGGTTGATGGCGTCAGCGACTGAATAGTGCTGACCAGAAAAAGTGGGGCGTTTCCCGGCCAGCATGGGGGGAATGATTTGTAGTGCCTCTTCGAGTTTTTCGAAGCGTTCGGTGAAGGTGTTAAAAGTAAAACCGAGGGAGTCGTGTTCTAATTCGAACCATCCGGCTCCGATGCCTAAAATGGCTCGACCTTGGGAGATGACATCGAGGGTGGTGATGATTTTGGCCAGCAGCGCAGGGTTTCGGTAGGTGTTGCCGGTAACCAGTGAGCCCAGTTTTATGGTGGAGGTACGGGCGGCCAAAGCGCCCAGCAGGGTGTAACACTCCAACATGTAGTCTTCGGGCTCGCCAAGGCCGGGGAGTTGGTACAAGTGGTCCATGACCATAACTGTGTCAAAGCCGTGGGCTTCGGCGGCCACGGCTTGGGCAGCCACACTTTCAAAAAGTGTTTCGGGGGTGCCGTTGGGGTAGGTGAACAAAGGTATTTGGTAGCCAAGTTTGATCATGGTGCGATGATAGTCGCTGGTCCCGAAACTTTAGGAAAGAAAATATACTTGGCCGGTTTATCTCTATCTCTGGTTACGAAAAAGATGTGGGGAGAGTTGGCGCTCAACCGTATTGCAGTTTGGTAGAACTTTCCCAAGTAGCAGTCACGGCGGCTGGTTTGCGAAAAACCAACCCTCGGGCTGGGGTGGAGCTCGGCTCATCAAAAACCAGGCCAGGTAAAAGATCTAACACGGTGTTAAGAGCAACCTGTGTTTCTAAACGAGCCAGATGCATACCTAAACAGCGGTGCGGTCCTTGCACAAAAGTGACGTGTTGGTGAAGGTTGTGGCGGTGAATATCAAACTGATCAGGGAGGTCAAACACGGCCGGGTCACGGTTAGCGGCCGCTAACGACACCGAGACGAGATCCCCCTGAGTAATAGTCATCCCGGCAAGTTCGGTAGCCGTTGTGGCGTAACGATCAACCAAAGTAACTGAGGGTTCCAGCCGTAAGGTTTCGTCAATAGCCGCCGCCACCAAAGACCGATCATTTTGTACTTCGGCTAACTGCTCAGGATGCTGCAACAAATGCAACAACGTGCTGGCTGTGGTGCCTTCAGAGGTCTCGATAGCACCGAACATCATGACCGCTGCGTTGGCAAAAATTTCTGCTTGGGTAAGTGTCCCCACCGCTTGCCCGAGGAGGGAGTTTCCGTTTTGTACTGCCTCATCAATATGGTGGCGAAGCTGCGCTAAGGACTGTTGGGCTGAGGCATCAACGGTCCTCCCGGCGTTTATGCCTTCAATGGCCTCTCCGATAAAGCGATACCACGCCAAGACTTCATCAACCTCGGCGTCAACCAACCCCAGCACCTCAATAATGGTGGCCACGGCTAATGGGGCCGCCAAAGCGCTGCGTAGTTCGGCCGTTCCGTGGGGTTTAAAACCTTCAACTAGCCGGCGGGCTTCGGTGGCTATCCAATCACCGAATTGCGGCCCTACTGCCGATGATTTAAATGGCTCCATAAAGGGCTCTCGATGTCGACCGTGCTCCGGGCCATCAACTGACAGCATCGATACACCCATTACTTGGGTGGTAGAAAAGCGAGGGTCGTCAACAGTAAAGGTAGAAAAATCACGCATAACCGCTAACGCTGTAGCACGATCGGTCACTAACCAGCCGCCGAGAGAATCAACCCAAGCCACCGGGTTCTTACTGCGCAGAGCAGCGAGGTGGGGGTGCAAAGAACCCTCAAGGTCGGCCAGTGAAGGTGAGGTGCTTCCTAGCACCGTGCTTTCCCAAAGGAGGCTAAAGAATTTACGCCGCCTTGTAAACCGCGGAGTTGGTGGTTGAGTAATTGTTGGGCAGATTCAGGAATCTCGTTACTGGCTATCCAAGAAAACTGTTTGGCTTGTAATGCTTGGGCCTCAACGGCATGAAGATAATCCCATACTGCGCCTTCTATTTGGCGAGGAGCAACCCGGGTGAGGTTGCGGGCCAGACTTACGTGGCGTTCCCACGAAATACGGTTGGTTTCTGCAGAACTGTCGTTGTGGCTAATCCGTTGGGTGTTTTGATACATGGCACAAAATACGGCTTCACTTTCCGCTGCGGTGGTCGTGTCGGGCGGCAAATTTAATGAACTTGAACTACAAGCGGCGAGAAACAAAAACCCTAATCCCCAAATCCCAGTCTTTCTCACATCTATCCCAGCACGGTACCGGTACTGGAAACCGGGGTGCGGTTCCGAGAAAAGGTTCCTAAGTTGAGAGACAGCCCAGTTTGTTGGCAAGCGACTTGCACCGGTTCTTGGTCGTGGTTTTGCCCATTTTCGCAAGCAGTGATCAGGGTCTCCATCATGATTCCAATGAGCGGAGCATTTTTAAATTGATTTCCACTTGTGCCACAAGCCAAGTAAAAACCGTCAAGACATGTTCGGTCATAAATGGGTGTCCAGTCGGGGGTGACGTCATAGAGGCTGGCCAACCCGACCGGCCGGTTAGGAACAGTCAGCGAAGGAAGACGCCGAGCGGCACGCCAAACCTGGGCTTCCCACACGTCAACGGTAGGAGTATCAAAAAATTCGTCCGGGTTATCTATCCATACTTTAGGGTCACAGTCAGCCTCCACCCCACCGACAATCATTGTGCCTCCGGGTTGTGGCCGCATATAAAACCCTAGGTCAAGGTCAGCGACCATTAGCCCACCGTTTTCAAGTGAGAAATCGTCAGAAGCAGGCACGACATGCACCTCTTGACGCAGGGCCTGAGGGGTCATCGCTACATCGTCACCTACCCCAGCTAAAAGGTTTATTTGTGAACTCCAAGGGCCAGCGGCGTTGACTACAACCGAAGAAGTAAGAGAAGTGCCGTCAGCCAGCGTTACCCCATTGACTCGGTTCCCCTGGCGCAGAATACCGGTTACTTCAGTACGCAGCCGAACAATGGTGCCGTGGCGACGAGCCGCATCCATAAGGTTGGAGGCTGCTAATTGGGGGTCGTCAATAAAGCCGGCTTGAGGGGTGTAGAAGGCTCCCGTTAACCCGACCGGATCAGCAAAAAATTGATCTTGGTCTGGGCGCACCGGTGGCCAAAAGCGGCCGGTCTCTAAGGAAGGGAACCGATCCGCCAACGCTTGGTTATCAAGTTCTTCGTAGTCGATGCCGAGCGCATCAAAGTTCTTTCGATACGGCGCACGATCAAACTCTGGGGATTCTACTAACAGCATCCCCGTCTGAAGAAAAGAAACCAAGGGGCCTTCAATGGGTCCTAAATGCTCAGCCCATTGTTTCCAAAGGTGCAGAGATTCCCAAGCGGCCACCACCCCAGAACGAGTGGAGTAGTTAAATCGAATAAGCGCAGAACTTGCACTGGTTGACCCACCGCCGACCGCTTCGCCTTTATCAACCACGGTGACCGATCGGCCCGCACGTTGTAACTCTAAAGCGATGGTGGCCCCGACGACCCCTGCGCCGATAATCACTACATCTGGGTTGCTTGATTCCATGAAGGAAAATGTTACGCCCAAAGGACAAGTTTCCACTAGCGGGTGACCCCCTCGGTGGAACGGATTCGTTTTCCTCTTACTCGGGGGTGTCCGCAACGATCTAAGGCGGCTCCCCAAGCCGGCGAGTATCCCATGGCTCGGCGGAGAGCTTTAATGAGCAACCGGCCGACACTTTTGGCTCCCCGTCGCGGCGTTACCCCAATGGCTTGACAGATTTCCGGCGGCAAGGTCGCTACGGCCGCTTGGAACAAGATGCGGTAAGCCAGCGCAGTAAAAAGAGGTAAAGGTGGGCGAGCTACAAAACGCAGAGCGTCACGGCCGGCTGGGGAGTCACTCAGCGAAGGATGATCGACCAGCCAACGGCTGAGGTCTGTTGCCGTATCCGGTAAGGGGTGGGCGTTCATCCGGTTACCCAAGCGGGTCTGTTCGGCAACGTAGGCATCGGCTTGGGCTGGCGAAAGGGGCGTCGGCCCGTACGTTTGGTGCGCTACTAAAAACGAATCAATCAAAGCGTTATGTACCCAAGCGGCCATGTCTGGTGCCGCGGCAGAGTATTTTCGTCCTCGATGCGAAGTACCTGAGACAGGTCGGTGCGCTTGCCGGACGGCGGCAATGGCTTGATCAATTTCTGGTAAGGCTCCGTAAGAAGTTACGGTCACGTACGAAGCGGTACGAGAGAGTCGTCCTAGTGGGTCGGCGTGGTAGTTGGAATGGTCGCCTACCCCGGCGGCTACTTCCGGGTGGGCGGCTTGCACTAAGAGCGAGCGGATGCCGCCAATGAAAGTAGAAACATCACTCATGATGGTCCAGGTGGGGGAGCCGGGGCCAAACATGCCCGGGTCATTTGGGTAGTTAAACGTGCCGGCCAGTGGGTCGGGAGCGTGACTAAAAAGGCCGGCGGCTTGATCGGTGATGCGTTCTCGCCAAGTAGAGCGCTTTTTCATTACTGGTCAACGATGGTGGTGGCGGGTGGTTCGGTGGTGGTGGGTGCGGGCAGGCCTTCGTTGCCGTCGGGGAGTACCAGAAATTCTATTCGGCGGTTTAAGGCCTTTCCTTCACGAGTGAGGTTGTCGGCGATGGGGTCGTATTCACCCATACCAAGAGGCAACAACCGTTCGGCATCTATCCCTCGGGCGATGAGCTGCGTGCGTACTGCTTCAGCGCGGAGAGTGGAGAGGGTGAGGTTGTTGGACTCCTCTCCGTCGCTATCGGTGTGGCCGATGATTTGCACTCGAACCACAGTATTTGCGGAAAAAAACTCAGCAATTAGATTTAAGGTGGCTACTGATTCTTCGGTTATTCGATCGCCGCCGCTTTCAAACTGGATAGGGGTGAGGGCCGCGGTGGCACTCAGGCGGGCTTGTAGGAGGAGGTCTTCCATGGCCGCCGGGAGGTCGGGTGGGTTCAAAATATCGGTTTCGATGTCTACCGGTTCGGGAACAACAAGACGGTTATCTACTCCCACTACCCCGTTTTGTGCTTGGGCAACTCGTGTGGCGGCCTCTTTTAGTTCGGTGGTGGCGATGCGGCCTTCTAAAATAATGGTCCAGTCAATGTTGCGTACTTCTACGGTGGGGAGCCCTGCTTGAACCATGGCGCCTTGCACCGTGGCCGCTAAACCGAGTTGTTCTTCTTCTGGGTTTTGCCGCCCATCGGCCCCAAGAGCAATAACGATGAAAACAATCAGCACTATGAGGCCAGCGAGGAGTCCGCGGCGTTCCGCTATGAGTTCGCTAAAAAAACCGCTACGCCGAGGCGGCATGGATTGACGTGGGCTACCAAACGCTGGTCCAAAACTTTGTGAGCCCTTTTGGCGTGGGTCGCGCATCCAGTTGGTCATAGAAGTTTTTGTATTGTTGCCAAGCTTGACGGTACACGCCACGGGCCCGCCCGGTTGATCTCTAGACTCAAGAACATGTCTGGAGCAGAACGTTTATCGGTCATTCTTTTAGAAAAAGACTGCGCGCCCGGTTTGTGGGCCTCGGTGGAGTCAGGAGAAATGGATCTCTTGGTACCTGAACTGCCTTTGTTGCTTATGGAACAAGACCCGATTCATAAGCACAAAGATGTGTTGGCTCACACCATTGCGGTGGTTAATAAAACGGAGCCGGAGATTACTGTGCGCTTGGGGGCTCTTTTTCATGATATTGCGAAGCCTCAAACTCGGTCATTTCAACATGGTGGGGTTACTTTTCGCCATCACGAGGTGGTGGGTTCGCGTATGGCAGAGAAACGTTTGGTTGCTTTGGGTTACGAAGAACCTTTGGTGGAACAAGTTGTTGAGTTGGTGCGTTTATCGGGCCGCTTTAAGGGGTACGCCGATGGCTGGTCAGATACGGCGGTTCGTCGTTATGCCCGTGACGCCGGCCCGTTGTTGGGGAAACTGAATCACATGATTCGTTGCGATTGCACCACCCGAAATAAAGCAAAAGCAGCGGGGGTGCAAGCGGCCATGGATGATTTGGAGCAGCGCATTGGGGTGTTGGCAGAACAAGACCGTAAAGCTGCGGAACGTCCTGGTATTGATGGTGCGGCGGTGATGAAGTATCTTGATCTTTCTCCGGGCCCCGAGGTGGGCCAAGCTTTGGCATTTTTGTTGGCGTTAAAACGCACCGAGGGCGACCTTGGAACAGAAGAATTGTATGGGCGTCTTGATGCGTGGTGGGCGGAGCAAAACTAAACGCCGATAAGAGCCATGGTTGTCAAATAAGCCATGATGGTGAGATGAGCGAACGCACTGATTCTTTATTAGCCGCTTTGACTTTGGAAGAGAAAGTTTCCCTCATGACGGGGGAAGGCTTGTGGCATGGCCATGGGGTAGAGCGATTGGGTATCCCGGGTTTGAAGGTGAGCGACGGCCCCAATGGGGCGCGTGGGTCTGGCTTGTTGGGTACGGGTATTCCGGCTTTGTGTATTCCGTGTGGTTCGGCGTTGGGCGCTACTTGGAATCCCACGCTGGTTGAACAATTGGGCGAAGTTTTGGCGCTCGAAACTCACGCCCGGGCTTGCCACGTGTTGCTGGCTCCTACAGTGAACATTCACCGGACTCCTTTGGGGGGCCGTAATTTTGAGTGCTATGCCGAAGACCCGTACCTGACGGGCCGTATAGCGGTGGGGTTTATTCGGGGCGTGCAAGGGGGTGGCGTGGGCACCACTATTAAACATTTTGTGGCTAATGATTCTGAGTTTGAGCGCCACAGTATTGATGTTCAGGTGCCAGAGCGGGCTTTGCGAGAGATCTATTTACGGCCTTTCGAGATGGCGGTGGCGGAGGCCGAGCCGTGGGGAATCATGTCGGCTTATAACCAGATTAATGGGGAGTTTGCTGGGGAAAATAAGCGGCTTCTTTCTGAAATTTTACGCAAAGAGTGGGGCTTTACCGGGGTGGTGGTCACCGACTGGTATGCGGCAAAGTCCACGGCGGCTATGGCTCATGCTGGGTTGGATTTAGAGATGCCTGGGCCAGGGATTTATTATGGTGAAAAACTGCTTGCTGCGGTCCAGGGCGGCGAGGTGCAAGAGTCGGTACTTGATGAAGCGGTGCAGCGTTTGCTTTTGTTGTTGGAACGTACCAATGCTTTTGAAAACCCGTTGGACCAACCCGAGGCAGAACTTGAGGTACCAGCTCACCGGATTTTAGCGCGACGGGCGGCTACCGAAGCCATGGTGTTGCTAAAAAATGATGGGGTGCTGCCTTTTGAGGTAAAGGGTATTTCTTCGCTGGCCGTGATTGGCCCGAATGCGGCAACGGCCATGTTGATGGGTGGCGGTTCGGCGGCTTTGGTTCCTCAAAGTGCGGTTACTCCGTTGGAGGCGTTGCAAAATCGTTTAGGCAGCCAATGCACGGTGCGTCACGAGGTGGGGGCGGTGACCGATCGTTCTACGCGGCCGGTGCCTCGACGGTTGTTGATGGGCCCTGGCGGTTTGCCGGGGTTTGAGGTCAAGTACTACAACGGCACTAGTTGGGAGGGCGACCCGTATGTGGTTGCTGAGAGCAAAGGCGGTCGGTTGCTTACTCCGGAGGACCAGTCGGGTTCGGAGGAACCTGGGGTGTTTTCGTTTCGGGCGGTGGGTCAACTTGTTGCTGAACTAGATGGCCCGCATGCCGTCACGCTTATTCAGGCCGGTGACGCACGAGTGATTATTGATGGCCAAGTGGTGCTCGATGGGGTGACGGAAACTTTGCCTCGAGGGGAAGCATTCTTTGGTCGAGGCAGTATTGAGATTGAAGCCACGGTGGAGTTAGTGGCCGGCCAACCGGTGGAAATGGTGGTGGAGTTCGCCAGCGATAAGGGTTCTTTTTTGCAGGGTGTGCAGGTGGGTTTGCGGCCTCCGCCGGTGGATGACCTGATGGAGCGGGCGGTGGCTGCGGCTCAAGAGTGTGATGCCGTGGTGTTGGTGGTGGGCACGAACCTTGATTGGGAAACCGAAGGCCGGGACCGCGAGTTTATGGAACTCCCGGGGGCTCAACCCGAGTTGATACGGCGAGTGTGTGCGGCGAACCCCAATACTGTGGTGGTGCTTAATACCGGGTCGGTGGTGACCACCGACTGGGCGGAGGATGCCCCGGCGGTGCTGCAAACCTGGTTTGGGGGTCAAGAGATGTCTGAGGCTTTGGTTGACGTTTTGGTGGGCGATCACGAGCCGTCGGGGCGGTTGCCTAACTCGTGGCCTCACCGGTTGGAAGACACGCCGGCATTTTTGAACTATCCGGGAGAGGCCGGGGTAGTGCGTTACGGCGAAGGGGTGTTCGTGGGGTACCGCTGGTATGAGGCTCGTGACGTGCCGGTGGCTTTTCCGTTTGGACATGGCCTGGGCTATACCGAATTTTCTTGGGGTGAAGCGGCATTGGACAATACGGTTTCTTTGGCCGATCTTGAAGCGGGTGCTTCGTTAACGGTGACGGTGCCCGTAACTAATGTTGGGGAGCGTCCGGGTTTTGAGGTGGTGCAGTGTTATGTGGCCTCGCAAGACCCCGAGTTGGCTCGCCCGCCGCAGGAACTCAAAGCTTTTGCCAAAGTGTGGTTAGCCCCTGGAGAAACAACCGAGGTGGCTTTGGTGTTGGATCACCGGGCGTTCGCTTATTACGACCCGGGTGACCCTACTTATGCTGAGCGTAATCACCGGGTGCCGGTGGCTACTGGTGGGCATCATCGTGGGCATCGAGGTCAGCATGGTTGGTTTGTTGACCCAGGGGTTCATGAGGTTCGTTTGGGTGTTTCGTCGGCGGTGGCTCGTCAAACTTTGACAGTGGACTTCGCTGACTCAGCGAGTTAGTCTCTCAGCAATAACCAAACCGGGGAGCTCGGGCCTTGTGCCGGGCTGAGAGGGCAGAGACTGTGGCGAGGCTGCAGGGGTACTGCCGACCCGCTAAACCTGAACTGGGTAATGCCAGCGGAGGGAGCGCTCATGAAACGTCTCGTTTCTTTTTTCTTACTGGCTGGGCTAACGCTGGTAGCTTGCGGCGAAGAAGCACCTCAGCCCGCGCCGGAAGGTATCGCTGGTCAAACTATTACCTTGCTAACTCACGGTTCTTTCTGGGTTTCTGAAGGAACCTTGCAGGCCTTTACTGATCAAACCGGGGTGCAGGTGGAGTTGTTGGAGGGCGGTGATGCGGGTGAAATGGTCGCTTCCGCTATTTTGACGGCAGGCAACCCGGTGGCCGATGTGCTTTATGGTGTTGACAACACGTTTTTGCAAAGGGCGTTAGATGCCGACTTGTTCGAACCGTATGCGTCTCCGGCGTTAAGTAACGTCCCTTCGGCCTTGCAACTCGATGGCCAGCACCGGGTGACCCCTATTGACTTTGGTGATGTGTGTGTCAACTATTGGGGTGATTGGTTTGACGAGACGTTGCCTCCGCCGGGTTCCCTCGATGATTTGATTGATTCTCGTTACGCCGGTCAACTGGTGGTACAAAATCCGGAGACTTCTTCACCGGGTCTGGCTTTTTTGTTGGCCACCATTGCCGAATATGGCGATGGGTGGGAAGAATATTGGGCGGCTTTGCGACGTAACGAGGTAGCGGTTACTACGGGCTGGGAAGAGGCCTATTACGGGGAGTTTGTTTCGGGCGGTGGTGACCGACCGTTGGTGGTTTCCTATGCTTCGAGTCCTCCGGCTGAGTTTATTTATGCCGATCCTCCAGTTGAGTCTCCACCAACCGGGGTGTTGCTGGATACTTGTTTTCGCCAAATTGAGTTCGCCGGGGTACTAAAGGGCACGCCTCATCAAGCGGCTGCCCAGGCACTTATTGACTTCATGTTGTCGGATACTTATCAAGAGGATATTCCTTTGAACATGTTTGTTTTTCCTGCTTCTCAAACGGCGGCTTTGCCGGAAGCCTTTGTGAACTTTGCTCGTTTGGCAGAGGACCCGTATCAACTTCCGCCGGCCGACATTGAGGCTCACCGTAATGAGTGGACTGAGCGTTGGACACAGATCGTCTTACGTTGATGACCTTGCGCCGCCTCGCTTGGCCAGTGGTGGTGCTGGTTCCTGTCGCCTTTTTGGGAATATTTTTTCTGTGGCCGGTGACCAATATTTTGGTGAAGGGCTTTGTCGGCGGCCGTCTGTGGGAGTTGCTTCACGAGGCGGTGTTTTGGCGGGTCTTGTGGTTCACGGTGTGGCAAGCGGCGGCCTCAACAGCGTTGGCTCTAGTGTTGGCTTTGCCTGGGGCGCACTTGTTGGCCCGCTTTCATTTTCGGGGGCGTTCTTTGTTGCGAGCTTTGGCTACGGTGCCGTTTGTTATGCCTACCGTGGTGGTGGCTGGGGCGTTTATCGCTTTGTTCGAGCAGTTTGGTTTAAACGATGGGGCGTTTCGTATGCGTCACACGGTGTGGGCGTTGTTGGCCGCTCACGTATTTTTTAACTTAGCCATTGTTTTGCGTACCGTGGGGTCTTATTGGGAGGGTCTTGATGGTCGGGTCGAAGAGCAGGCTCGGTTGTTGGGTGCTCGTCCGGGTCAAGTTTTTCTTCGGGTGACTTTGCCTCGTTTGGCGCCGGCGGTGGCTTCGGCCGCTTCGGTGGTTTTTCTTTTTTGTTTTACTTCGTTTGGGGTGATTTTGCTTTTGGGTGGGCCTACTCGGGCGACGTTGGAAACAGAAATTTGGCGTCATGCGGTGTGGCGGGGCGATATGGCTTCGGCATCGGCTTTGGCGGTGGTCCAGTTGGGGGCGGTGATGTCTTTGGTGTTGGTGAGTAACTTTTTGCAGCGTCGTCGGGGTGGCCGGGAGCAAACCCGTCTTGATTCTCGTCCGATGCCTTCTCGACGGTTGTTGGGGGCCAACTTGGGGTTGTTGTTGGTGGCGCTTGGCTTGCCGGTGTTGGTGCTGGTGGAGCGATCGTTAGCCACGGGTAATGGGTATTCGTTTGACAACTATCGGGCGTTGACCGTGAGGGTGACGTTGCTTCCGGTTTCGGCTCTGACTGCTTTGGGCAATTCGGTGCTTTTTGCGGTGGTGGCGACGGCGTTGGCGGTGCTGGTTGGTGGTTTTGCTTCGTTGGTGGTGGTGTATGGCCGGCGCAGTCTTAGTCATTTTTTTGATTTTGGTCTGATGTTGCCACTGGGGGTTTCGGCGGTGACTTTGGGGTTTGGCATGTTGGTGGCTTTGGATGCCCCGCCGATGGATTTTCGGTCGTGGCGTTGGTTGGTTCCGGTGGCTCATGCTTTGATCGGTATTCCTTTTGTGTTGCGTACCGTGGTGCCTACTTTGCGCCGTATCGACCCCAAGGTTCGAGAATCCGCCGCGCTGCTGGGGGCTTCCCCTTTTCAAGTGGGTCGTTTGGTGGATTTTCCTTTGGCGGGTCGGGCGTTAGCGGTGGGGGCGGCTTTTGCTTTTGCCGTTTCGATAGGGGAGTTTGGGGCTACTTCATTTTTGCCTCGTCACCCGGATCGTTTGACGGCGCCCTTAGCTCTTTTTCGGTTGTTGGGTACTCCGGGCGACTTGTTGCGGGGTCAAGCCATGGCTTTGGCGGTGTTGCTTATGGTGCTGACTGGTTTGGCGGTGCTGGTGATTGAAGGACGTCCCAGCGGTCGAGGTGTGGTGCGTGGTGATTTCTGATGGGGAATGGTGATTTCTGATGTTGCGTCTTGAGAGAGTAAGCGTACGTTTTGGCCAAAATCAGGTACTGAATCAAGTTGATTTGACGGTGGCGTCGGGGGAGGTGTTGGTGTTGTTGGGCCCTTCGGGGTGTGGTAAGTCCACCTTGTTGCGCACTATTGCTGGGCTAGAAACGCCCGCCGCTGGCCAAGTGTTTTGGGAAGAGCAGAATTTGACGGCCGTTGCGGCTCATCAACGGGGTTTCGGCATGATGTTTCAAGACCATGCTTTGTTTGGCCATTTATCGGTAGCCGCCAACGTGGCTTTTGGTTTGCGTATTGCTGGCTGGGGGGTTGGGCAACGTCAGCAGAAGGTGGCCGAGTTGCTGGAGTTAGTGGGGTTGGTCGGTTTCGAAGGCCGCTCGGTTGAGACTTTGTCGGGCGGGGAGGCTCAGCGGGTGGCTTTGGCTCGTTCTTTGGCTCCGGACCCTCGTTTGTTGATGTTGGATGAGCCGTTGGCTTCGTTGGATCGTGCTTTGCGGGGTCGTTTGGTTAACGACTTGGGCCAGCTTTTGCGTGGGTTGGGCCAGTCGGCTATTTATGTCACCCACGATTATGGCGAGGCGTTTGCTTTGGCTGATCGTATTGCGGTGATGGATGGCGGTCGTATTGCTCGTTGTGGTCGGCCGGTTGAGGTGTGGGCTGATCCGCAGACGGAAGCGGTGGCGCGCAGTATTGGTCATCAAAATATTTTGTCGCTCGATAATCAAGGCCATTGCGTGTTGGGACGGTTGGGTGGTCAGGCGGGTTTGGTGTTGGTGCGTTCCGATGGCTTGCGTTTGGCGCCTTCTGGGGTGGGGGCTCGGGTAGTCGGGTCGGTGTTTTCGCAAGGTCGTTACGATCTTCAAGTCGAAGTCGGTGGTCAACTTTTGCAGTTAAGCGCTGTTGAGCCGGTGGGTCTGGGTGACTCGGTGTATTTGGCTTGGCCCGATGATGCGGTGGTTCCGTTAGTGGCTTCGGCGGACGGTTAGTTAAAGAGTTCCGCTACTCGGGAGCGTATTATTTTGCCCATGGTGTTGCGTTCAAAGTGTTCAACAATGCGCCAGGTGTCGGGCACTTTGTAACTGGCGAGTTTTTGGCCGGCGAACTTGGCGAGGTCTTCAAGGTCGAGGTTGGGGTCGGCCACTAAGGCGGCGGCTACTCGTTGGCCGAGACGTTCATCGGGGAGGCCCAGCACGATGACTTGGTCGACACCCGGGTAGGTCAACAGCACCCGTTCTACTTCGGTGGGGTACACGTTGGCGCCGCCGCGCAGAATCAGGTCGCTGCGCCTTCCTTGCAAGGTGAGTAACCCGTCTTGATCGAGGTAACCCAAGTCACCGGTGTGCAGTAACCCGCAGCGCAGTGCTTTCTGGGTGGCTTGGGGTTGGTTCCAGTAGCCCAGCATGGGGGTCCATACTCCGGCCCAGGGGCCAGTGGTTTGTGGGCCGATACAAACTTCGCCGGTTTGGCCGGCGGCCAGTGGCAGGTCGTTGTCGTCCAGAATGTGTAAGACCACGGGGTCTAGGGCTTGGCCGGCACCGTTTCCGTCGGCTTGAGGGGCATCGTGGCGTTGACGCACTACCCCGGAGGGGGCTTCAGAAAGCCCGTAGCCCATGGTGCAGGGGAAGCCGAACTTGTCTTGCCATGCTTGGCGTAGTTCTGGCGGGGTGGGCCCGGCGCCCACGATGACTTGGCTTAGTGAGGAGAGTTGTTGGGCAGTAATTTTTGGGTCGTGGACCATGTCGTGTATTTGGGTGGGGACCATGAGCAGCCGATTGATTTTGGTTTTTTCAATACCTTGGGCGATGCTGGCCGCCGGGCCGGGGTTCAAAATAACGGTGGTGGTACCGCGGGCAAAAGCTGAGACCGGCCCCAAGATCATCATGTTGAGCACGGTTAAGGCCAAAGCGGTGCCGTTGCGTTCGTTGAGCAGTGGTGGGTACAGGGTGCGGGTGCTGACCCCGGGCCATAACAGGTTGTGTTGGCTGTGTACGGCTCCTTTGGGGCGCCCGGTGGTGCCGCTGGTGTAGGCAATGGCCGCTGGTGCGTGGGGGTCAATAAGAGTTTCTGGTGCTGGGTGTCCGGCGGCCAGCAGGTCTTGCCACTGAGGGAGGCACAGGCTGGGTCGGTTGCCTACGGGACGGTCGGGATCGGTGAGAACTAGCGAGGCTTGGGCGTCGTCCATCATCCAGCAGGCTTCGTCGTCGCTGAGGTTGGGGTTTATGCCGAGCCATAGGGCGCCGAGTTGTTGGGTGGCCAAGAAGGCTTCGACGAGTGCTGGGCCGTTGGCCATGCGGGCGACCACTCGGTCGCCGGGGCGGATGCCCAGAGAGGTCAATCCGCCGGCCGCCGCATTGACTCGATCGGCCAGTGCCTGCCAAGAGTATTCGGTTTGGTCGTGTACGAGGGCCAACCGTTGGGGGTGGTGGGCCAACCCGTAGTTCAAGAGGCTGGCGGTGGTGAAGGGCCCTTGGGGGGCAGGGTTGGGGGCGGGGCGTACCACCAGTCCTCGGTGGTCCAGCGTGAGCGCCGGAGGGTTCATCGCAGATGCTGCCAAAGTTCACGCTCTTGGGGCTCTGGGTCACGCAGCAAGGTGTGCTGGTTGTCGAACTCCATAACGTGGCGGTCTTCCGGGGTGTAGGTGGGCCAGGTGCCGAGGGTTTCTGTGGAGGGGTTCCCGGTGGTGATGAATGCCCCCCAGGCTTGGTGCATGGCTTGGGCCAGCGCATCAGGGCGCTCTACGTCACCCAAAAAATCGCTGACCCCGGGGCGGTCCAAAGTGTTGAAGGTGAAGGGAATTTCTAGAGCATGAGAGGCCCCTAAGAGCCCATCGAGGGCGTGGGAATCCCATGAGAATTGGTACATGAAGGTGGTGGCTTGGTGGCTGTCTCGGTGGTCGGCTAAACGAATGGCGGGGATGCGAAAGACCCAGTCGGTAGAGATGGCACAAGCCAGCCAACCGGGGGCGAGGTGGCCGAGGCGTTGCCGGTACACGGCCAGCAGGTTTTCTGGGTCGTCGACCATGCGTTCTACGTAACGCTCGGCTTGCTGCTCGTTGAGGCCGGTAATACCCCATAAGGCCATCTCGTCTTGGTTGGTGCCCAGAAGCAAAGCCACATCGGCGGCCGCCCCTTGGGCTAAGAGGTCAGCCGGTGGTTCAGGTAAAGCGGCGCTGCCCCACACCGGGTAGAAGGCATCAACTCCTTGGGCTCGGTTGTGGTCGTTTTCGATTACCCGTTGTTGGGCTTCTAAAATGTCTAAAACGGGCAGGGTGCGGAGCTCTTGGGCTGTGGGGTGGCCCAGTTCGGCAAGTAACTCACCGGCGATGGCCGTGCCGTCTTCTGGGGGGTGAATGTGGTGGGCGGCCCCACTTTGGGCGATGGCTTGGTGAAAAAGGCCATCGGTTTGGGGAGATGCCATCAGGTTGCAGACGCTAAAAGCACCGGCCGATTCGCCGCCGATGGTGATGCGGCCGGGGTCACCGCCAAAGTTGGCAATGTTTTCTTTTACCCAACGCAGGGCCGCTATTTGGTCCAGGGTGCCGTTGAGTCCGGCGCTGGCCAGGTGGGGGTCTTGGGGAAAGTGAGGGCCAAGGTTGCAAAAACCCAAGGCGCCCAAGCGGTAGTTGATGGTGACCACCACAATGTCGCTGGTTAAAGCAAACGAGGTGCCGTCGTACCAAGGCACGGCGCCCTGCCCGTGCAAGTAGGCGCCACCGTGGATCCACACATAAACGGGGCGTTGTTGGTCGTCAACGGCTGGGGTGACGATGTTCAGGGTGAGGCAATCTTCGTCCCAGTCCACGGGGATACGGTTGGTGAGCCCTTCGCCGGGGAGTTGGGGGGCGGCCGGACCTGAGCGGCGAGCATCTCGTACCCCTTCCCAGGGTTCTGGCGCTTGGGGGGGAGCAAAGCGCAGTTCACCGGTGGGGGATGCCGCATAGGGAATCCCAGAAAAACGGTGGGCTCCGCGGCGGGTGCGACCGGCTACTGGGCCTTGGGCGGTTTGGGCTTGGGGTTGTTCGGTGGTTTCCATCAGACCTTTATAACCAATGCTTCGCCTTGACCGCCACCTCCGCAGAGGGCGGCCGCTCCGAGGCCACCGCCTTGGCGTTTGAGTTGGTAGGCCAGGGTTAAGGCCACACGGGTTCCTGACATGCCGATGGGGTGGCCTAAGGCGATAGCCCCACCATTGACGTTGACCACGCTGTCGGGCACCCCGAGGGCTTCGGTGGAGGCCAGAGCTACGGCGGCGAAGGCTTCGTTGATTTCGAAGAGGTCAAGGTCGGCCACCGAAAGGTTGGTGCCGGCTAAAGCTTTTTCGATGGCGTTGGAGGGTTGGTTTAACAAACTGGTGTCGGGGCCGGCTACCTGGCCGTGGGCCACAATTTCGGCCAGAGGTTCAATGCCGAGTGTTTCGGCGTGTTTCATGGTGGTGACGATGACGGCGGCCGCTCCGTCAGATATTTGCGAGGCGTTGCCGGCGGTCAGGTTGCCGTCGGGGGCAAAGGCTGGGGCTAAACGCCCGAGGGTTTCTTGGTCAATGCCGGGGCGAATGCCTTCATCATCGGCGACCACCACGGGGTCGCCGCGGCGCTGGGCGATGCTTACCGGTACGATTTCTTCGGCCAGTAAACCAGCGGCTTGGGCGGCGGCTGCTCGTTGGTGCGAGGCCACCGCTAGGGCATCTTGGGGGCTGCGTTCCATGCCTCGTTGGGCGGCGTAGCGTTCGGTGGCTTCACCCATGGCGCAGTGTTCCAGGGTGCAGGTGAGGCCGTCGTGCATCATGGAGTCCACGAGTTTTCCGTCGCCAATGCGGTAGCCGGAGCGGGCTTTGGTTAAGAGATACGGGGCGTTGGTCATGGATTCCATGCCTCCAGCAATGATCATTTCTGCTTCGCCGAGGCGAATCATTTGGCTGGCTAAGTGAATGGCGTGCAGGCCCGACAGGCAGGCTCGGTTTAGCAAGGTTGATGGGGTGGTTAGGGGGATTCCAGCATCGGCGGCGGCTCGGCGGGCCGGTACTTGGCCTACCCCGGCTGCAACCACGTTGCCCAGGTAGGCGAAATCTATTTGCTCGGGGGTAACGCCTGCTCGCTTGAGGGCGCCCTTGATGGCCACCGCTCCGAGGTCGGTGGCGCTTTGGCTGGCCAGAGAGCCTTGGAGTTTACCAATGGGGGTGCGGGCTCCGCTTAAAATAACTATGGGCGACATGGTTCTCCTGGTAGCAACGTGGGGTTTACGTTACTCGCTGGTTGGGCTTTGGTCTGAGTCGGCGCCTACCAAGGTGGACCACAGGTCTTGGTAGAGGCCACCGGCTTTTCTGAGTTCTTGGTGGGTGCCTCGTTCAATTATTTGGCCTTGGTCAAGGACCACAATTTCGTCGGCGGCCATCACGGTGGAAAGCCGGTGAGCGATAACCACAGAGGTTCGGTCGACGAGTGCTTCGCCGAGGGCGGCTTGTACCAGTGCTTCGTTTTCGGTATCGAGGTGGCTGGTGGCTTCGTCCAAAATGACGATGAGCGGGTCTTTAACCAGCAGGCGGGCGATAGCGAGGCGTTGTTTTTCTCCTCCGGAAAGCCGGTAGCCCCGTTCTCCTACCATGGTGTCAAACCCTTCGGGGAGGTCTTCAATGACGTGGAGAATGCGAGCAGAACGGCAGGCCTCGATCAGGTCTTGGTCGGTGGCTTCGGGGCGGGCGTAACGCAGGTTTTCGCCTATTGATTCATGGAACAAGTGGGGGTCTTGGCTGACTACCCCGATGCGGGCTCGTAACCCGTCTTGAGTTAGCGACCGTACGTCGTGCCCATCAATGGAGACGGCTCCTTCGGTAACGTCGTAGAGGCGAGGGATCAACGAGGCCATGGTGCTTTTTCCGGCACCTGAGGGGCCCACTATGGCTAACATTTTTCCCGGTTCAACCGAGAGGTCAATATTTTTGAGGACCAGTCGTTCTGGTTCGTTGGGGTCGGTCAGGATTTCGGTTTCTAGTGAGGCCACGGTGGTTTCCCCGGGTGAGGGGTAGCGAAACGACACGTTGTCAAAGCGTAAGCCGCCAGAAGATAAGAGGTTTTGGGGGTCTTGGGCATCGGGGGCGTCAGCCACTGGGTTTTGGGCATCGAGTACTTCAAAGACTCGTTCGAACGAAACGAAGGCGGCCATGAGGTCAACGCGGGCGGTGGTGAGTTGGGTGAGGGGGCCAAAGAGTTGGGTAACCAGCACGCCTAGCGAAGCGAGGGTGCCGATGGTGATGGCTCCTTCGATGGCCAGCGAGCCGCCTAGCCAGTAAACGGCGGCGGTACCGAGGGCGCCTAGCAAGGTAAGAGCAATAACGAAGGTGCGGCTATAAATAGCGTTGCGGATGCCGATTTGTCGTACCCGGTCGGCCCGATTGGCGAACCCGTCGCGTTCTTCGTCGGGTCGGCCAAAGAGTTTGGCCAGCAACGCACCGGACACGTTGAAGCGTTCGGTCATGGTGTTGTTCATGGAGGCATTGAGGTTCATGCCTTCTCGAGTGATGTCGGCCACTATTTGGCCAACTCTGCGGGCCGGGAAAACAAAAAGTGGCAGCATGACGAGTGCTAAAACGGTGATTCGCCATTCCAGGATCATCATGGTGGTGACGGTGACAATTGCGGTAATGGTGTTAGATACCACCGTGCCCAGCGTGCCGGTGAGCGCTCGTTGGGCACCGATGACGTCGTTGTTGAGGCGGCTCACCAGAGCACCGGTTTGGGTGCGGGTAAAAAAGGAGAGGGGCAAGCGTTGTACGTGGTCAAACAAAGCGACGCGTAGGTCGTAGATGAGTCCTTCGCCGATGGAGGCTGACCAGAATCGTTCCATGAAGGAAAGCACTGCTTGGGCAACGGCGGCTAGCACCACCATGCCGCCTAAAAAGGTGAGTTGGCGGCGGTCGCTGTTGGCGATGGCTCCGTCGATGATTTGGCGAAAGAGCAGTGGCGGTACTACTCCCAGCAAAGAGGCGGCCACCAAGGTGAGTAAAAACCCGGTGATGCGTGAGCGGTAGGGGCGGGCGAACCCCCACACTCGGCGGCGGGTTTCGGGGCCGAGGTTTCCGGAGGCTGGTTGTTGATGCGCCATGGTGTGGAGCATGCGCATGGGTGAAGTCATGTGCGGAGCCTACGGAGTCAAAACGATGGCTACCCATCCATCTTGGTGGGTGCACTGAGTTTCGGTGAAGTGGCCGGAGTAAAGGGCCGTCGTGTTGTCGGCTTGGTCAGCCGGGATACCGCTTAGCACGAGGTGGCCTGAAACTAATCGACAAAGGTCGCTGGCAAGTATTTTTTGTACGGAGGGCAAGACGTTGGCCACCACCAGGTCAAAGGGTTTAGTGAAAGAAGAAAGAAGACGAGTAGAGGCCTGAACTTCTACTTGGTTGGCTTGGGCATTGAAATCGGTCCAGGCCACCGCGTTGGGGTCGTTGTCGATGCCGGTTACCGAACTTGCCCCGGCACAAGCAGCCGCAATGCCCAGCACCCCTGAACCGCATCCGGCGTCTAACACGGTGTGTCCGGGTTCAATCAGGCGATCTATTTCGGCCAGCACCAACTGGGTGGTGGGGTGGGCGCCGTGCCCAAAGGTGGGCCCTGGGTCAATACTCAAGGGAATCTCGCCCACCGGGTCACACCAAGGCGGTGAGACCCCGAAACGTCCTATTACCAAAGGTTTGAGGTGGGGGCGTTGGTTTTGCGCCCACTCGGGGAGGGCAGTGGGGCCGTCAACCACCGAAGGTTCAACCCTGGAAAAGGGTAAGGGAGTCGTAAAGCACCGAAGGCACCTCCACCCCTTCAACGTGGATCGCTACTTGGGTGGCGATCAGGGTGCCCTTTTTGTGTTCGCGTACTTCTTTCATGCGGCTACGGGCTCGCAGCATCGACCCGGACGGTACGGGAGCCAGAAAGCGCAGGCCGTCGGCGCCATAGTTAATGGCGTTGCGGATGCCGGTAATGGTGACGGCATTGTTGCGGTTAATGGAAGCCACCAAACTGAGGGTAAAAAACCCATGGGCGATGGTCCCACCGAAAGGGCCAGCGGCGGATTTTTCTTCGTCTACGTGAATCCATTGCTGGTCACCGGTGAGGTCAGCGAAGGTATTAATTTTTTCTTGGGTCATGTGATATTCGGGTCCCCATTCGCCCCATTCTTCGGTGCAGGCGGCTTGTAATCCTTCAATATCGTCAAAAGCAATTTCGGTCATGGTGGCTCCTATTGTGTATTTTTTCTTAACGCTGTTGGTAAAACTACTCGCCCGTCAAGGCGGGTGACCTATCGGGGCTCTATGGTCACGGGAGAACAATAATCTAAAGGGGCTTTTAACTATGGCAAACACACCAGTTGACCAGCATTACCGCGCGGCGTGGGATGAAATGACTGGCCCCGAGGGCCCGTTTGGCTGGTCGGTTACTGAGGTTCGTGGGGTGCCTACCCGGGTCTATAACAATGCGCCACCCAACATGGCTTTAATTTGGGCGGGCTCAATTGCCCAAGGCGACAACGAATACTTGGTGTACGGCGAAGAGAGTTTGAGTTATGCCCAGGTGCACCAAAAGGTTGATGCTCTGGCGGCCCATCTTTCTTCAGTGGGGGTAGGCCACGGCGACCGGGTGGCGGTGTCCATGCGTAACTACCCAGAGTGGGTTGTTACCTATTGGGCCACCATAAAAATCGGTGCTGCTTTGGTCGGCATGAATGCTTGGTGGACCACCCCAGAAATGGAGTTCGGTATTGCCGACAGTACGCCGAAAGCTTTGGTAGTAGATGGTGAACGTTTGGAGCGAGTAGCGCCGGTGTTGAGTTCCTTGCGGGCTGAAAACCCGCTGCATGTGTTGGTGGTGCGTTCCGAAGGGGACCTCCCCGAAGACGCCCTCCATTGGGAAGTTGCCTTAGCGGCGGCCGCTGATTTGCCGCCTGCTCCGGCGCTGGATATTTCCCCCGAAGACGACATTTGTGTTTTTTATACTTCGGGTACTACGGGCCGCCCTAAGGGTGCGGTGCTTACTCACCGGGGCGCCGTGTCGAACTTGATGAACTTGGCTTTTTGGCAAACTACGGCCGAGGCGGCGCAAGTTAAAGCGGTAGCCGCCGGGGAAACTCCCGCTGGTTCACACAAAGAGCCCGGGGCGTCTGAGCCGGGCTCGGTATTGGCTATCCCGTTGTTTCACGTAACGGGCTGCAACTGCTGTTTGCATCCGGTCACGGCGGGCGGCGGTCGACTGATTCTGATGCACAAGTGGGATGCCGGGGTGGCCTTGGAACTCATTGAGCGCTATCGCCCCTCAACCTTTACTGGGGTACCCACCATGGCTCGAGAGATCATTAACCACCCAGATTTTGATTCTCGGGATACGTCAAGCCTGTCGCATTTGGGCGGCGGCGGGGCACCGGTGCAGCCGGACCTTGTGCACAAAATTGAAGAGAAACTTGAGGGCCGCCCTTCTACGGGCTATGGCTTGACCGAGGTCAATGGGGTGATTTCTATGAACTCGGCTCATTTCTTTACCGCTCGGCCAGATTCGGCCGGCCCGGTGGTGCCGATTTTAGAATCACGCATTGTGGGCGAAGATGGCACCGATCAACCGGTTGGCGAACGGGGCGAACTCTGGGTGCGGGGCGGCAACGTGTTCCGCGGCTATTTAAACCGTCCAGAAGCCAATGCCGAGATCCTTACCGATGGTTGGTTCCATACCGGCGACATTGGTTACCTTGACGATGATGGCTTTTTGTTTCTGGTGGATCGTGCCAAAGACATGGTTCTGCGGGGCGGAGAAAATGTGTATTCCGCCGAAGTAGAGGCCGCTATTTATGAGCACCCAGCTATTGCCGAGGCCGCCGTTTTTGCCGTGCCCGACGAACGATTGGGCGAAGCAGTGGGAGTAGCGATCTTGTTGCTGCCCGAGGCCACCCTTACCCCCGATGAGTTGCGGGACCATGTACGCGTTTTGATTGCCTCGTTTAAGGTGCCGGAACACATTTGGTTTATGGATGCTCCGTTGCCACGTAACGCCAACGGCAAGTTTGTTAAACGTGACCTCAAAGAAGCCCTCATCGGTACTCCTACCGCATGAACGCCGCACAGTGGGCGCAAGCAGAGCGCCAAGCCTTTGTTGACCTCGCACAAGAACTTGGCCCTGAGGCGGCTACTTTGTGTGAAGGGTGGACGGTCGCTGACTTGGCCGCTCATTTGGTGTTGCGGGAGCGGCACCCGTTGGCCATGCCGGGTATTTTGTTAGGCGGACCGTTCGCTCGCTATACCACTCGGGTTAATGATCGCTTGGCCACTGGCTCGTTTGATGAGTTGTTGCAAAAAATTCGTTCAGGCCCACCAAAGTTGCTGCGCCGTTTTGATGGCAAAATGAATGTGGCCGAGTTCGCTATCCACTTAGAAGACCTACGCCGGGCCCGACAAGGGTGGGAACCACGCACCGGTCTTGACGAACTCCAAGATTTACTGTGGGGCATACAAGGACGTTCGGCTCGTTTGATGACCCGCAAACTTAACGACATCAACTTGACGCTGGCCCGACCTTCCGGAGAAACCATTTCTGCCGGAAAAACCGGCCGGCCGGTGACCCTTACCGGGGAGCCCTTAGAGGTGGTGTTGTTTGTGGCCGGGCGCCGAGATCAAGCGCTGGTTGAACTAACTGGCGAACCGACCGCGGTCCAAGAAGTAAAAACCGGCCCTTTGGGTTATTGAGCATCGGCGATGGCCTTAGCGGTCACTTCAGGTCGGCCCGTGATGATGCCGTCTACACCGATAGTGAGCATTTCTGCATAAAAATCGGCTGCCTCTTGAGTGGTTTCGCTGGTCCAAACCCAGACCTCAACGGCCGCCAGGTTTGCGGCGTCGAAGAAGCTTTCGGTGAGTACCTCAATATCTCCGTAGAAAGGTGGCACTTGTACGACGAGGTGACCAACGAGAGGTTCGCCACCTAAGACCCATGCCACTAACTCGTCGGTTCCGGGGCTGGTGGCTACGTCGGGGGCGGCTGCTTTGAACTCGGCCACGATGTCGGAAGAAAAGGAAACTACTACCACCGAGTCTCGCCGATCAAGGTCGTCAAGAATGGCTATTAGGGCGTCGATGGCTTGGCTGGCTAAGGCCCCTTCGTCTTTGATTTCAATATCAAGCGGCAGTCCGGGAAAAGCTTCGGCGATGGAGCGGAAGGTTTCAATGCGGAAGTCATCGGCGGTGAATCCTTCAGGGGGCGCTACCTCACCGGTACGAACCCCGCGGAAAGGGTATTGATCGTCGTTGAGTTCTCTACAGGGCCAGCAAGTAGGGGACCACCAGTAGGCGTTGTCAAGGACCTGGAGTTCTTCTAACGAAAGATCAGCCACTGTTTTAACCGACCCAGAAGCCAAAGTGGTTTGGGTGATGGAACCGCTCATCCCGGTGGTTCCTTCGGCGGTGTTGTCATGGTGCACCACCAGGACGCCATCGGCGGTGATGCGCACGTCCATCTCTAACATGTCGGCGCCGGCCGCTACTGCCTGGCTAAAGGCGTACATGGTGGAGTGCGGGTAGTCCTGGTCGCCACCGGCGTGGGCAATGTTAAGGGGCCGGTCCAGAGCCAAGAGTTCAGCAATGGTTGGGGCTTGCGGGGGCAAAGTGGTGGTCGTGGTGGTCGTGGGGGCCGCCGTAGTGGTGGGAGGAACGGTGGTTGTGGGGGCCGCCGTAGTGGTGGGAGGAACGGTAGTCGTGGGGGCCACCGTGGTGGAGACTGCTGCAGCGGTGGTTGAAGGGGGAGCGCTGATGGTGTCCGGGGCGCCACAAGAAGTACCCACCAAGAACAAAGCCACAAGAACAAAATATTTACTCATGTTCCTACCGTAGTAGGTGGGAGGCCCCCGTAACCTAGAACCATGACTGAGTCACGATCTTCTTCACATGAGGTGCTGGTGGTATGCCCGCCAGGCCTAGAAGCTTTGGTAGTTGGTGAACTCACCGAGTTGGGCGTCAAACACACCCGCAGCGAAAAAGGCGGAGTTACCTGCTCGCTGACTACCCGCCAGTTGTATGCCGCCAACCGTTCGCTGCGCTGCGCTACCCGTATTTTGGTGCGGATTGCTCGGTTTACCGTACGGTCTTTCGCCGACCTGGAGCGCCGGGTAAACGAAATCGAATGGGATGACTACTTGCCGGCCGGTGTACAGGCTCGCTTTCGGGTAACGACCCGCCGGTCAAAGCTATGGCACGACAAAGCCGTTGAAGAACGTTTTATGCGGGGCTTTAAGTTGGTCAGCCCGCATGCTTCTGAACAACTTTTTGTGGTGCGAGGCAGCCACGATCGCTTTACGGTCAGCGTGGATTCCTCGGGAGCGCCGCTGCACGAGCGAGGTTGGCGTCAGGCACTGGCCAAGGCCCCGCTACGTGAATCGGTGGCCGCCGGTTTATTAATGGCCTCCGACTGGGACCCCACAACACCGTTTATTGACCCGTTTTGCGGGTCGGGAACCTTGGCCATTGAGGCCGCCTTGCGGGCCTCCGGGCAATTGCCGGGCGGGCAACGGACCTTTGCTTTTCAAGAGTGGCCAGACTTTCAGCCCGGTACCTGGGCCAGCGTGACAGCAGCCCAGAGCCCGCCCAACTTGTCGGTACCAGCCATGGTGGCTACCGACCGAGACGCCGGTGCTATTGAAGCAGCGCAAGCAAACGCCGAACGTGCTGGGGTGGCGGACCTCATTGATTTTCGGGTGGCCCCTATTGCCGATTTACAAACTCCGGAGGGCGGCCCCGGGCATTTGGTCACTAACCCACCGTGGGGTGGGCGGGTTTCGGCGGAACGAGACTTGCGTAATCTTTATGCCACCTTGGGCAACGTGGGTAAGAAACAACTCAACGGTTGGGGTTTGGGTGTGCTGTTGGCCGATCGCGAGTTGGCTCGGCAGGTGCGTCCGGGGTTGAGCGAAACGCTGTCTTTAGAATTGGGCGGTCAGCATGCGTGGTTTATGACCGGCAAGTTTGCTGACTGATTTCTGAGCGGTTTGGCTATTTAACAACCACGGTGGCGGCCATGTCGGGGTGTAAAGCGCAAAACAGCGAGTAACTACCGGCTTGGTCGGTGTTGAGTTGGTAGTTGTCGCCTGGGTTCATTAATCCTGAATCAAAAGATTCGAGGTCTGGGGCATCGGCGGTGCCGGCGCTTACCGTGTGGGGCACCGAGTCGCTGTTGTTGAAGTAAACGCTTTGACCTACCAACACTTCGATGATTGGATCAAAAGCAAAGTTGGCAATGATGGACTGCCGTGCGCCTTCAGGGAAATCTGAGCCTTGCACGTTGCGCTCAATGTAAATGTCGCCACCATTGGCCACCGGAGCGATGGTGGGGTTCCACATAGAGAACACCCCGAGTTGACTGTCAAAATCAGGCGCTACCCAAGCGTGAAGCATCCAACCGATGGTATCGCTCCAGCTTCCTCCAGATGCGGCACATTCTTCAGGGGTGACGAAGGAATCGTTTCCCGTGTTTTTGCCTCGACAAATGTTGAAATGTGCATGCCAATTGTCAAGGTCGCTGGCGTAGGCCTCGGGGTGATCAAAACCAATCACCGACGGGGGAACTACGTAAGCGGTGCCGGTCAGGTAAACCGGTGGCCCGTTCCAGACCCCATCCACGCACTGCCCTAAGGGCCCTTGGTGGAGTGAACCGTCGCTGGGCGCATAGATAAGTATTTCTGGCCGGTCAGGAAAGAACCCGTCGCCTATCCAGTCGGCGCGAACGAGGTGGGAGCCCATGTTGGGGGTCTGAATTTGATCAGAGATAAAGCCCTCGGCGCAAGCGGTGTTGACGTCGGTGTGGGCGGCCGCGAAAGCGGCGGTCTGGTTGAGTTGTTCCACCAAGGTGTCGAGTTCTTCGCTGGTCATGTTAAGGGCGTCGGGGATAGGCGCTCCGGAGGCTTGTAGCTCTACCAAGTCCAAGTAAGAACAAGGAAGCTCTGGTTTGTCACACCGGGTTTGCTTACCCAATGGCCCTTCAATCAGCGAAGGCAGTACCCCGGCAGAGGTTTCGCGAAACACATAACGGGTATAGCCGGGGGCGCCACCGGCTTTAGGGTCAAGTTCGCCCGGGAGCAACCAGGCCACCGCGGCTTGGCCAAAAGATGCGGCCTGTGAAATGTAGGCCTCAAGTTGGGCGGTGGTTTTGATTTCTGAAATGTCCACCGTAGTGGTGGGTGCTGCCGTGGTGGGTGCTGCCGTGGTGGGTGCTGCCGTGGTGGGTGCTGCCGTGGTAGCCGGCGCCACCGTGGTGGTGGGTGCTGCTGTGGTAGCAGGGGATGCTTCTTGGGTTGGGGTTTCGGAGGAACATGCGACAGCAATTAAAGCTGCGGTCAAACCGAGGGCGATAGGGCGAAAGAGTCTCATGAAGAAAGTATAGGCGGGATGATGGCGTAGTCCGAATCGGCCTGTCGTGGGGCTGGTCGGCGTTGCAGCGCTGAGGCGATGGATTCTTCTAAGCGGGCGGTTTTTTCTGCTTCTCGTTCGGGGTGGCGTTGGGCAAACTCGGGCATGACTTCTTGGGCAAAAATCTCCATGGATTCACAAATGTGTTGGTGCTGGTTGCGGCCTGCTTGACTGACAAAAATTATTTGATCAATGCCTGCTTCTTCGTATTGGCGCAGCAGATTCCTTAATTGTTCGGGGGTGCCGATAGCGCCCCGCAGCGAGAGTTGTCCTTCCCCAATGGTGGCCGGGGTGCCTTCTAAGCGGGCCCGAAGTTCCACTTCGGTTTGCGCTGCGGTAGCCCGGTCGAAACCGTAGGCGCTGCGGTTTTTTTCAAACTCCGCCCAAATGTCGGTGGTCCCGGGGTGGTGTTGGCCAAAGGCGTAGTAGTGGCCTAGCGAGTAGCCAAAGAAGTGCGCTCCGTCGATGCCCCGGTCAATGGCTGTGGCTTCGTCGTGGTGGCACATCATGGGTAGCACAGCCGCCACGTTGGCGTTGACGGCAAAACCTGCGGGGACGCATTCTTGCGAAGCGATGATGTTGTAGTATTCGTCGACCCAATGCTTGGCTTCGTCGGCTTCTACAAAAGCAAAAGTCAAAGCCCCGACACCTTTTTGGGCGGCTAACTGAATAGTTTCGCGTTGGCTGCAAGCCACCCAAAGCGGGGGGTGAGGTTTTTGATGAGGCCGCGGTATCACGTTGCGGGGCGGCATTTGTAGCCAAGGGCCGTCCCACCCGGCAAAAGGCTCTTCAACCATCATGGCGGTGGCTGCCTCAATGTGGTCCAACCATTGGTCGCGTTTGGTTTCTCGCTCTACGCCAAAGGCTTCGAGTTCTGCGGTGGACGATGATTCACCGGTGCCAAAATCTACCCGACCGTCAGAAATGATGTCTAGGGTGTTGAGGCGTTCAACTACTCGAGCGGTGTGGTTGTATTGGCCTGGCAGCAAGACGATGCCGTGGCCGAGGCGTATTTGTTTGGTGCGCTGGCTGGCTGCGGCAAGAAACACTTCGGGGGCTGAAGAGTGGCTGTATTCCTCTAAAAAGTGGTGTTCGACTTCCCAGATGTAGTCGTAGCCCAGTTGGTCGGCCAACTCGACTTGGTCGAGGGCGTCTTTAAATAAGCGATGTTCGTCGCCGTCGTTCCACGGCCGAGGCAGTTGGTGCTCATAGAAAAATCCAAACTTCATGGCCCAAGGTTAGGGCTTGTGTCTCGGCAGGTTCCACTTGGAGAGAACTTTTTGGTTAGGGCTTGATGAGGGTTTTACTTGTTGAAGATTTCCACCGGTTGCGGCGGTACGGTTTACTCATGAGGAAAAAGATATTACTGGGTTTAGGCGGGCTACTGGTGGTGCTGGTTGCTTTATGGTTTTTTGTTCTGCGTGATGATGCGCCTCCGCCGCCGAGCGCTGCTTCGGCTGCTGCGGTAGCTGCCGCGGCACAAACCACCACCCTGGCCCCCAGCACCACGGCGGCCCCAGCCACCACGCAAGCAGCGGTTTCAACAACCTCCTCCACCTCAACTTCAACCCCTCCAACTACCACGATGCTTGCTGGAGCCGAAGGAAGCTGGGTGGTTGATACCAGCATTGGGTCCTTTGCAGATTTTTCTAATAGTTACGTGGGTTTTCGCGTTGAGGAAGAACTGGGGAGAGGCATTGGCCACACCACGGCAGTGGGGCGAACTCCGGTGGTGAGCGGAAGTTTCAGCATCGAAGGAACGGCCCTTACCGATGTCACGGTGGTCGCTGACTTAAGCGCTTTGGTTACCGATCGAACCTGGCGCGACGACGCGGTGTACGAGGCCTTAGACGTTCAAAGTCACCCAGAAGCGGTGTTTACTTTTGCTGGACCTCTAACGGTGGCTGATACCCCGGAGTTAGAACAAGCGGTGACCATAACGGGAACGTTGACCATCAAAGAGACCACGCAAGAGATTGAAGTTGATTTGGTCGCCCAGTTAGTAGGGGAAATCGTTACCGTCACCGGCCAGTTTCCGGTGCTGTTTTCTGATTACGAGGTAGAAGTACCGAGCGCTCCCATCGTGGTTTCTGTAGATGATGAAGGGATCGTAGAGATTCAATTATTTTTCGTGAAAGCTGAATAAAAGGGTTCCATTTGCCTAAAGCAAAAATTTAGGGGACACTAGGGGGCAGATAAAAGGAGACCCATGCCCCACGAAGCCTCAGAACGATTGCTCGAAGCCATAGATGCCTTAGAAGATTTGGCCCGTGAGTTGACCCCTGGCCAAGCCGCCGACGATTTTGACGCAGCGGTGTTGCAGACTTTTTGGCGTGAATGGCCGCACGCCAGCGTGTGGGCGGGCACCCTTTGGCGTCAACTCAACCGAGATTTAGAACGCCCGGCTACTGCGTTGGCCGAAAACGGGTTAGATGAAACCGGCGGGGTGGGCTGATGGCCACCCTTCGAGATGTTATGTCAGGCAACGTGGTCACCCTGGCTTCGGATTCCACCATGTGTGACGCCGCTCAAGTCATGGTGCGTGGAGGGTTCGGGTCGGTAGTGGTTATGCAGGGCCGCATGCTGGTAGGTATTTTGACCGAACGTGACGTGCTGCGATCGGCCGCCGAAGAAACTGATTTGCGGGCCGCGGCGGTTGAGAAATGGATGACCCCTGACCCCGATACGGCCAGCCCAGATTTAGACACTGAGGAAGCAGCAGGGCTCATGCTGTCTCGAGGCTTCCGGCACCTTCCAATAATAGAAAACGGTGAGTTGGTGGGCATGGTGAGTTTGCGTGATGTTTTGAGTGCCCGTATTGGGCAGCGTTAGCTTTTCTCAATAAAGTTTCTTTATGGCTACCGACCTTCAGGAGCGAGCCCGGCGAACCAGCGCAGCATGGACGGCGGACCCTTTTTACGCTTTGGTGCGCACATTGATCCGGTTTGTTCTGTGGCCGTTCTTTCGGGTGAAAGCTTCGGGCCAACAAAATATTCCCGTGGGAGGGCCGGTTATTTTGGCCCCGGTGCATCGGTCAAACCTTGACTCATTGTTGATGTCGCCTCTGACCAAACGGCCGATTCGCGCCTTAGCAAAAGAGAGCCTTTTTAAAATTCTCCCCTTGGGTTGGGCCTTGGCTTCCTTGGGGGCTTTCCCGGTGCGGCGTGGCGGTGCTGATCGAGAATCTATGCGGGTAGCGCGGGAACTTTTAAAAGAAGACAACATGGTGTTGGTGTTCCCCGAAGGCACCCGTCACCAGGGCAGCCAAATTGCTGAACTTTTTGACGGCACGGCTTACTTGGCTGCTAAGTCTGGTGCTCAAGTAGTGCCAGTAGGCATTGCCGGCACTGAAGAAGCCATGCCTTCGGGTTCGCGTTTTCCTCGCCCAAAACGGGTGCGGGTAGTAGTTGGTGCCCCCTTGGATCCGCCTGAACCGAAAGCGCCGCGCAGTGCGTTGGCGGCTTGGACTGAGGCCTTAACGTTTAGTTTGCAACGAGTGCAAGATGAGGCTCAGGAAGTTAATCGTTCAAGCTGATCGGGTCAAAAAGGTTCGTATCCACGACCCGATGACTGACCGGTCGGAGTTTTTCGCCAACGACTTAGCCGCTTGAACCCGGGTGGTTTCATCGAAAAGATGGCCCCATTCTTCATGGAGTTGGTGGGTGAAACCAGCGGAGAATTCTGGGTGGGGTTGCATGCTCAGGAAATGATTGTCTATGGCCATCATGGCAAACGGGCTGTGGTCAGCCTCGGCGATTGTTCTGCCGCCTGTAGGAAGTTGGGTTACTTCGTCGGTGTGGCAAAAAGAGATAATTGGTGCCTCGTGAAGAGGGTCCATCCACCATTCGGTGGCTTTTATTTCGGCGGGGAGCAGGCCGACGCCCCAATGGGCACGGCGGCTTACTTGGCCACCGAGGGCGTGGGCTATGGCTTGATGACCGAAGCAAACCCCGACGGTTGGTGCTTGTGCTGCATTGAGGTCTTCAATGAAGCGAAAAAGGCCGGCCATCCAGGGCTCTGGTTCGGTGATTGAAGAACGAGACCCACCGATGATCCACCCTTGTTGCTGGTCAGGGCTAGCGGGGAGTTGCCCGGCCGTCACATCGTAAACAGTGATCTCGGGCACAAAGTTTTCTGTGGTTAACAATGCGGTAAAGAGTTCTTGGTAACCACCAAAGTTTTGGTACAGCGCACCATCAAACTCATCGTTGCGAAGGAGGCCGATGCGCAGAGAAGACATAGAGAGAATCTTAGGCCCAAGGTTTCTGAAGGCGGGTAGTCAGGTACTGGGTTCTTCGTGGCAGGGTAAGGGGATGGAACGGCAGGTAACGATTGGGCGGACGGCTGCCGTGGTGTCGGTAATGATGCTGGCCACCGGCCCGAGCATTGTAAAGATTTCTGAACTGCCCGAAATGACGTTTATTTTTTGGCGCTTGGGGGCTGCTGCCTTGGGTTATGCCGTGGCTTTGCGGCTCAGCGGAAAAAGGTTTAGTTGGGAGGCCTGGCGCCGTTCGCTTCTCGGCGGATTAGTCTTTGGCGTCAACTTGGTATTTTTTGTTTTGGGTATGCGTCGGACTAGTGCCGCCAATGCTGTGATGATCGGGGCGCTGCAGCCGGTGGTTTTGATTGGTGTCGCCGGGCCTTTTTTTGGTGAGCGGCCACGTCGTACAATCTACTTTTGGTCGTTGCTGGCCATGGGTGGGGTGGCATTGTCGATGGTTGCCTCAGGTTCTGAAGGGGTAGCGAGTCGGCAAGGTGACTTGCTGGCCTTCGCCGGGATGCTTTTGTTTAGTGCCTATTTTGTGGTCTCAAAAAAGGCTCGTCAAGAACTGGACTCCATGACCTATCAACTTGGTTTGACTTTGACTGCGGTGTTGGTAGTTGTTCCTTTTGCGGTGTTTATGGGTCAAAGTTTGGCCCCTCCGGGGGGCGCTGATTGGTGGCCGGTGCTTTTGATGGCGGCCATTCCGGGGACCGGCCATTGGCTAACTAATTACGCCCACGGCCAGGTCAGCTTGGTGGCTATGAGCCTGATCAATTTGCTTTTTACGGTGGTGGCCCCGCTGTACGCCTGGGTTTTGGTGGGTGAAACCGTTGGTGGGTGGCAAGCGGCCGGTATGGGTTTGGTGCTCGTCGCTTTAACCATGGTGGTTTCTCGCCCTATTGAGGCGGTCTCTCGATGAACCGGGGCATCGCTATGGGCATGACGGCTTATTTGTTTTGGGGGTTTATCCCGGTTTTTTGGAAGCAACTTTCTCACCTGTCGTCGATGGACGTCACCGGTTACCGCATGGTGTGGACGTTTCTTTTATTGGCGTTCATTCAGGTGGCCCGGCGCTCTTGGGGCGACCTTCGTCAAATGCTGAGCGATAGACGACAGCGCAGGTTGCAACTTACGGCGGCTGCTTTGCTGTCGGGTAATTGGTTAATTTTTGTGTGGGCCATTGCTAACGACCGGGTGGTGGAAGCCAGTTTGGGTTATTTCATGAACCCACTGGTCAACGTGTTGTTAGGGGCTTTGTTTTTAGGGGAAACTTTTCGCCGAGTACAAAAAATTTCTATTGGGACTGCTTTTATTGGAGTGCTTTGGCTGACCGTAGCGGTGGGGGCCATACCGGTGGTATCGCTATCTCTGGCCTTCACCTTTGCTTTTTACGGCTTGGTGAAAAAAATGTCGGGTCGCCCAGCTCTGGACACACTGACTCTCGAAACCATGTTTATGGCGGTACCGGCATTGGGTTTTTTGGTGTGGCGTGCCGCAACCGGTCATGGGGTGATTGGAGTTTCTGTGCCCAGAGACAGTGCTTTGTTGATGGCCACCGCCGTGGTTACTGCGGGCCCGTTGTTGCTTTTTTCGGGAGCCGCCAAGCGAGTGACTTTAGCAACGCTCGGGATGATGCAGTATTCTGCCCCCACTACTCAGTTATTTCTGGGGGTATTAGTTTATGGCGAAACCATTAACGGGGGGCAACTGGTTGGTTACCTCGTGGTATGGGTGGCGGTTATTTTGTTCGCTGCCGACACCGTGATGGTGATGCGTCAGAAGCGTTTAAGCGTTTAAAGCAGCGAGGGTTTCGTCAACAAAAGATGGGGCTTCGGTTTCTAAATTGCGACGGTTAAGCGAACGGGCAGCAATGACCTCACCGCCATGTTCTTCCAGCAAGGCAGAGAACTTGTCGGCGGCCTTGCCGGGGTTGACGGCATGGGTCATAAAGGCAGCAACTTTTTTGTTCCAGAGTTTCGGGATGCTTTGCACCTTGCTGGGTTCTCCTGGCCGGTGGCCGAAGAGGATCAATCCATCTACCCAGGTGCCGACGAAAACCAGGTCAGCGGCCGCTAACTCAGTGAAATCAATGTTGGTTACGGGCCGCACGGCTACGGTGGCTCCGGTCGCTTTGGCGGCTCCTCCGAGGAGTTCGGCAGCTCGTTTGGTGTTGCCAGTTCGGCTTTGGTGGATGATGACGATGTTCATGATTTTAGTGTGCCTTTTATGGCGACAGATTTCACCTTGGGGTGCGATCTAAAGCATTGAGGTGTTGGTTGATTTCGGCAGGGGTGCAACCCATTTCGCTCATTCCGGTCGCTAACACGGCTCTATAAGTCGGCCCGGGCGACCCAGGATCCGGCGGGTTGGTTGACCCCAGCGTTACCGCTGGTACACCGTCGAGGTCCTCGAGGCTAATCAGCAGGTCTATCCACCCTTCTAAGGTGGTTACCGCTTGGCCAACCGATGGAAAGGTATCTGGTAGGTGAACCATGTTGGTTTCTTGTTGGTTTTCTTGAGCCACCACGTCAGCCAACTGGCCGCGAGTGATACGCCACGCACGCCCTAACGGAGCAAACTCTTGTGGCTCTAAGGATTGATGCGGGCACCAAGCTACCCCGCCGCCCCAGCGCTGACTATGCCCCCCAAACCGTACGGGGTGAGGCACAGTAACCATTTGGTCGGCGCTGGGGGGTGCGGGGTCGGCGGCTCCTCGATGGAAGCCCCAGAGGGCGTCTTGGTCGGCGCCTCGCAGGTAAGCCAGCATGCGTTCGGCACAAAGGTTAGACCCGTAAGCCACGTACCAAACGGGCTGGTCAGGGTAAGCGATGTTTGGCAAAGTTAAGAAAAAAGTTGTTCAAGGGCGGCGGCCGCTGGGTCGTCGCTGGGTGGCGGTTCGGTGCGGATGCCCCCCAGCCAGGTCAAACTGACGTACCCGTTCATTACCGCTCCACCGTCGGTTTCGGGAGGCAGGGGGGTGGGTTCGCCCCAGTTCATATCAACGCCGTAACTGCCGGCATGACCGGGTTTGGGGACCATGGTGGCTTGGGCCAGCGCCCGCATAGGGGCAAAACCAACGGTGGTGTGGCGCCAACCGGCCATTTCTTCAACCGGCAGGTTAGGCACGTTGACGTTGAGCACCGAGGCTTTGTTGGGTGGGTTGGCGATTACCCCGGCGGTGACGGTGCGGGCCACCTCGGCGGCCGATGACCAGATTTGTTGGTCCAGCACGTCGCTGGCTGCTTGGCCTTCTACACCCCAGTCGGTTACCGCTTGGCTTATGGCAATGCCGGTGGTGCCCCCGTTGCGTGCGGTGAGGGCCGCTCCCACGGTGCCCGAATGGTAGACCGACCGACCCACGTTGGTGCCCGGGTTTATACCCGCCACCACCAGATCAAAGGGGTCGCCAAAGAGGCCCAAGCGGGCATAAATAATGCAAAGCCCCGGCGGGCCACTGACCGACCATGAGGTATCGATGCCTGCTACCCGTGCTTCATGTACCTCGGGTCGGATGAGGTGTACCGCTCCGAGGGCGGCTCCGGCTCCGGAGTATTCTTGATCGGGGGCGACCACGGTTACTTCACCAAGATCAGTGAGCGATCGGGCCAGTTCGTGGAGGCCTAAAGAGTCAATGCCGTCGTCATTGGTTACCAAAATGCGCATAGCTTGACGGTAGTCGCCAGCAACAGGCGCTGACGGATCAGAGGCTGGCTAATTCTGTGCTGAGTCGTTCCCACTCGGCCATTAGACGGGCCGCTTCGTCTTTTGCGGTGTCGTGTTCGGCTACTGCGATTGCTGCTTTTTCGGGGTCTTGGTAGAGGTTGGGGTCGGCCAAAACTTCTTGGGTGGTTAACACGTGGGCTTCGGCGGTTTCCCAGTCTTGTTCGGCTCGTTTAAGGCGGCGCTGAAGTTTGGTGGTCGGATTTTTTTGATGGTTCTTTTTGGGTTCTTTGGTTTTGGGTTTTTGCGCTGCTTGGCGGGCTTTGGGGTCGCTAGAGAGGGTGGCGCTTTGGGCGGGGTAAAGCACCCGTTCGGGTACCCCTTCGTGCCAGGTGGCGTGGCCGTCGCGTATTTCAACCAGTGAGTCGGCGACCGAACGAATGAGGTGCCGGTCGTGAGTAATAAGTATCACGCTGCCGGGGTAAGCATGGAGGGCGTCTTCGAGTACGTCGCAACTGGGGAGGTCAAGATGGTTGGTGGGCTCATCCAAAATAAGCAAGTTGACCGGTATGGCCAGGGCTTTCGCTAAAGCTAAGCGGGTTTGCTCGCCCCCCGAAAGGTCGCCTACTCGGCGGTCTACGGCATCACCACGAAAACCGAAGGAAGCCAGATAGGTACGTGGGTTACGCCCATCGGCATCTACGGTGGGGATAGTTTTGAACTCTTCAATCACCGTGCGCCGGGGGTCAAGCACTTCGGCTTGAAGTTGGTCGAAACTGGAGATGTCTACGTTGCTGCCGATGGTTACTTCGCCCTCAAGGGGGGCAAGTTTTTTGGTGATGAGTTTAACCAAGGTAGTTTTTCCGGCTCCGTTGGGGCCTACTAAGGCCACGGTGCGACCTCGTTCAACTGAAAAACTAACGTCGCGGAGGATGATGTCGTCGTCGTAGCTCGCGGTGACGTCTTTTAGTTGAGTTACCAAGCGTGAAGAGCGTCGGGGAGCGGGAAATCCAAAACGGGTGGCTGCCGCTTCTGGCTCGTCTACTGCCAATCGGTCGAGTTTGTCGAGGGATTTGACGCGGCTTTGCACCTGACGGGCTTTGGTGGCTTTGTAGCGAAAGCGTTCAATAAAGCGTTCAGTTTGGGCAATTTTTTTCGACTGTTGTGCGGCGGCCGCTCGTTGGGCCATGAGAAGTTCTTCGCGGGCCAGAACAAAGTCGGCAAACCCGCCAACGTATTCGGTGACTCTTCCGCCGGCTAGTTCAATTATCCGGTTGGCGACTACGTCGATGAAGTCACGGTCGTGGCTAACAAAAAGTAGCCCACTGTGCCAGTCGGCAAGGTGTTGTTCGAGCCAAGAAACCGAGTCGATGTCTAAGTGGTTGGTGGGTTCGTCCATGACCAACAGGTCGGGGGCAGAAAGCAAGAGGCGGGCTAAAGCCACTCGCATGCGCCACCCGCCTGACATCTCGTCCATGGGGCGGTCGTGGTCGCCGGGGTCGAACCCGAGGCCGGAGAGTATGCGGTGAGCGTCGGCTTCTACGGCATAACCGCCCAGTTGTTCAAAGCGAGATTGGGCTTCGCCGAAAGCATCAAGAGCTCGGGTTTGTTCTTCGCCTGAAGTGGTAGCTAAGAGTTGGCCGAGGCGTTCAATTTCGCCCGCCAGGTGAGTGACTTGCTCAGCCCCCAACATGACTTGTTGAAAAACTGAGCGCCCGGTTTCTACGGGAAGTTCTTGGGGCAGGTACCCAATACGCAGGTCTTTGGGGCGATGTACCTTGCCATGGTCGGGCTCTTGGAGGCCTACGAGGACTTCCAACAAGGTGGTTTTTCCGGTGCCGTTTCCGCCAATGAGGGCGGTGCGGCGCCCGGGGCCGAGTTGCAGGGCTGCATTGGTGAACAGGGTACGAGGCCCGAAGGAGCGGGATAATCCCGTGGCGGTCAACATGGTGTTGGCTCAGTTCTGGGGTGGGTCCCACCGCACTACGGCGGCGGCGGAAGACATACCGGCACCAAAACCAACCATCAAGATGAGGTCTCCGGTGTTTACCCGGTTTTGGTTAAGGGCGTCTACGAGGGCGAGGGGGATGGAGGCAGCTGAAGTGTTACCGGTGTGTTCAAGCACCATGGCTGCTTTTTCGAAAGGGATACCGAGACGTTTTAGTGAGGTTTCGATGATACGTACGTTGGCTTGGTGGGGGATAACCAGGGTGATGTCTTCGGCGTTGACCCCGGCTCGCTCCATGGCGTTCAGTGATGCGCTTTCCATGGCCAATACTGCTTTGCGAAAGACCTCTTTGCCGAGCATGACGATTTTGTCGCCGTGATCGCAATACAACAAGTCGGCGGCATCGCCGTTAGACATTAAGTCCCACCCCAGCAGGGAGGGTTGGTCGGCGCTGCGCTCAAGCACTATGGCCCCGGCTCCATCACCAAAAATAATGCAGGTGCCGCGGTCTTCCCAGTTGACCACGGGGCTTAGTGCGTCGCTGCCAATAAGTAGCACACGTTCAAGGCCCCCTTCGATGAACTGCATGGCGGTTACTAAACCGTAAACAAATCCTGAGCAGGCGGCGTTGAGGTCAAAAGCGCCGCAGGTTAGCCCCAGGTTGTCTTGAATCACTGATGCGCTGGCCGGCATTTGCTGGTCGGGCGTGGTGGTGGCCAGTATCAGAAGGTCTATTTGGTCGGCGGTTACCCCGGCCATAGCCATGGCGTCGGCGGCGGCTCGGGTAGACATTTCGGTGACTTTGCCCCCAATATGGCGGGTTTTTATGCCGGTACGGGCGGTAATCCATTCATCCGAGGTATCTACCATGCTCGCCAGTTCGTCGTTGGTCAGCACTTGTTCGGGGAGATTGCTGGCCCAGCCAGTTATGCGTCCATGTGCCATTAAAAGTTCCTCAGATGTTGTTGGTCAATACGCTACCGGAGTGCGAGGACCGCTAGGGTCGCTTTCCCATGGATGATCACGAAGTAGCCGGTTTGTTGGCTCGAGAAACCGGCAAACTGTTGGTGAAAACTCGAGAAGATGCGGAGGCCGCGGGGCATTCCAGCCGTAAAATCCAGGCCTTGGGTGACCGGGTGGCTCACGAGTTTCTTTTAGAGCGGCTTGATGCTTTGCGCCCCGGTGATGCGGTGCTTTCCGAGGAGGGAGCCGATGATGGGTTGCGCCTAGGGGCGGAACGCACGTGGATTATTGACCCGTTGGACGGCACTCACGATTATGGTCTTCCCGGGAGCAGCGAATGGGCGGTGCATGTGGCTCTGGTGATAGATGGTTCAGCGGCCGCGGCCGCAGTGTCTTTGCCGGTAGATAACCAAGTTTTTGGCACGTTTCAAAGCCCTTTAGGGAGGCCTTCGTTGCGCCAACAACCGGTGGTGATCACCAGCCGTAGTCAGTGGGGCGAAGCCGAAGAGGTGGCGCGGGCCATTGGCGGGGTGGTACGGGCGTGCGGATCGGCGGGGTATAAAGCCATGGCGGTGGTGTCAGGGTTGGTGGACGTTTATGTGCACCCCAGCGGCCTCTACGAGTGGGACGCTTGTGCGCCGGCGGCGGTGGCGCAAGCCGCTGGTTTGTCGGTATCGGGAGTTGATGGTTTGCCGTTGCGTTTTAATAAAGCTCGCCCGGTGGTGGCCGGGTTGTTGATCAGCCGACCAGAGTTCACGGAAAAGGCACGTCAAGCATTGACCTGGTAGATGGCCGCGTTTTGGTGGCCGGGCCGGTAGTCTGGCCCCACCTTGTGGCGAGGCGAAGCCGGTGAGATTCCGGCGCTGTCCCGCAACTGTATGTCCGATTTTTTCGGATAAGCCAGACCGACCGGCCACAGGTATCGACATCAACTCTCGAGGAAGAGTGGTCGTCGGCAGGTTTCCTGTCTGCGCCGTACCTCGACAGACAGGAGAAAAAAATGAAAATTGTTCAGTCCTGTCGGCTGGTCCAGCACTCGGTTGTTTTGGCGGCCTTGATATTTTTTGGAGCGGCTTGCGGGTCACCTGAAGGTGCTTCTGGTTTGTCAGTTTCTGGGGTGACCACTACGGCCGCCCCGACCACCACGGAGGTTCCGGCTCCGGAGTTTCCCTTGGCCATAATTTCGTTGTCGCCCACTGCTACTGAAATCTTGTTTGCTATCGGAGCCGGTGACCAAGTGGTCGCCGTCGATGACCAATCCACTTACCCAACCGATGCGCCAATGAGCGATTTGTCGGGTTTCACCCCGAACGTAGAAGCCATCGCTGAATACAACCCAGACTTGGTGATCATCTCTTACGATCCGGGGGATTTGGTTTCGGGCTTAGAGGCTTTAGGCATCACGGTGCTTAGCCAGAGTGCGGCTTATTCCATTGACGACACCTACGTTCAGATCGTTGAGTTGGGTGATCTGACCGGCCATGTTGATGAAGCAACGGCTGTCAATACAGAGATAAAAGCTGGTTTGGCTGCTTTGGCAGAAAGCCAAGTTGGTGCTGGTCTTGCGTACTTCCATGAGATTGACAGCACGCTGTATACCGCTACTTCAGCAACTTTCGTGGGGCAACTTTATGCACTGCTGGGGTTAGAGAACATTGCTGACCCGGCCGATGAAGAGGGTTGGGGATACCCGCAGCTTTCGCCGGAATACATTCTTGATGCCGACCCCGACATCATTTTTCTTAATGATGCGCAGTGGGGAGAGTCAGTGGAGACTTTGGCCGCTCGCCCAGCTTGGGGCTCTTTGTCAGCGGTGATCAACGGTCACGTGATTGACCTTGATGAAACTGCTGGCCGTTGGGGTCCACGGGTGGTGGACTTCTTAACCGGGGTGGCTTCGGCCTTAGAAGGCTTGGCCGCTGAGTAGAAAATTTGTGACCAACCAAGATCGGAGCCCCGAGGTACCTGACCGGCTGCAGCCGGCGGGGCTCCGATCGTGGTGGGTGGCTACCGGGGTGGCGGCAGTGGTCGCCGCTTCGTTGGCTGGTTTGGTTATGGGGCCGGCCTCTTTAGGGGTGGGCGAGGTGTTGCGAGAACTCGTTGATGGCCTGCCTTTGGTGGATGTTGATTCTGGGTTGGGGGTACGCCAAAAAGCAATTATTTGGGAGATTCGTCTGCCCCGAGTGGTTTTGGGTTTGATGGTGGGAGCCATGTTGGGCACGGCGGGCGGTGCTTACCAGGGAGTGTTTCGCAATCCGCTGGCTGACCCGTATCTGTTGGGGGTGGCGGCCGGTGCTGGGTTTGGGGCTACTACGGCCATCGTGGCTGGGTTAGGTGACGGGATCGGAGTGTTCGATGCCGTCCCCATGATGGCTTTTGCGGGGGCGTTGGCGGCAGTGGCTTTAACCTATTTGGTTGGTTCTGCTGGTGGCCGGCTTGACCCGGTGACCAGTTTGATTTTGGCGGGGGTGGCGGTGGCCAGTTTTTTCACGGCGGTGCAGACTTTTGTGCAGCAAAGAAATTCAGAAACGATTCGCCAGGTGTATTTCTTTGTCTTGGGTCAACTGCGTACCGCTGGGTGGAACGAAGTTTTGCTTATCACCCCGTACGTGGTGGTGTGTTTGACGATTATTTTGTTGGTTCGCCGCCGCATGGATGCTTTGGGGGTAGGTGATGAGGAAGCGGGTTCGTTGGGTCTTGATGTGAGGCGAGTGCGTTTGGTCACCGTGCTGGCTGCTTCATTAGGTACGGCGGCCGTGGTGTCGGTCAGCGGCTTGATCGGTTTTGTGGGCATCATTGTTCCGCACACCATTCGCTTATTGTTCGGCTCGAGTTACCGAGTGATTTTGCCGTTAACGGTGTTGTTTGGTGGGGCTTTTATGGTGGCGGCTGATTTGGTGGCTCGGCTGGCGTTGCAACCGGCGGAAATCCCTATCGGGGTGGTTACGGCTTTTCTTGGGGCACCATTTTTTGTATTGATTTTGCGTACCACCCGGGGGACCCGATGACTGCTGTTGTTTGCCGCGGGTTGCGTGTTTCGTATTCGGGGGTTCCGGTGTTGGACGGCGTTGACTTAGAGGTGCCCGCCGGCGGGTGGGTCACCGTGGTGGGGCCAAACGGGGCGGGAAAGAGCACTTTGCTGCGGGCTGTTGGCGGTTTGGTGGCGGCTTCGGGAGAAGTACAGGTGCTCGGAGAATCGGTTGACTCTTTACCTCGCCGGGTTTTGGCTCGTCGGGTGGCGCTGGTGCCCCAAGAGCCGGTAATCCCGTCAGGCATGCTGGCTCTTGACTATGTGTTGTTGGGCCGCACTGCACATTTGGGGTTTTTCGAAGCAGAAAAAGAAGCGGATGTTGCTTTTGCTACGGCAGCGTTAGAAGACCTCGATGCGGGGCCTTTGGCGGGCCGGGTGGTAGAAACTTTGTCGGGCGGGGAACGTCAACGGGTGGTGGTGGCTCGGGCTTTAGCTCAGGGGTCGCCGGTGTTGTTGCTCGATGAGCCGACTACGGCGCTAGATATTGGCCATCAGCAAGAGATGCTGGACTTGGTTGATCGCCTGCGTACCGAACGTGGTTTAACGGTGTTGGCCACCATGCATGATTTGACGCTGGCTGGCCAATATGCCGACCAGTTAGTCATGCTTGATGCAGGACAGGTGGTGGCGTCCGGTTCCGCCACAGATGTTTTGACTGATGAAAACGTGGGGCGTTTTTACGGAGCGCAGGTGCGAGTTATTGATGACCCGTCGGGGCCCATTGTGGTGCCGGTACGACGAGGCAACCTGACTTAAATCGCTGGTGTTATGAGCCCGTAGTGCCCGTCGAAGCGTCGGTAAAGTACTTGGCTTCTTCCGTTATCTGATTCGGCGAAAAAGACGAAGGGTTCGTTTCCGTGGTCAAGAAGACGTTCGGCGTCTAGTAGCGGCAGGTGGTTTAAGACCAGCGGGCCAGAGTAGATGGTGGGCCGGGTGTCACCGGGAAGGTTCTCGCCGTCTACGGCGGGTGCGACATGGAGTTCGCCGTCACCGTTGCGATAGATGACCCGGTCTATGTCGTGATCCACATCGAGATAGAGGTAAAAGTCGTGGTCCAACTGGTCCATCTCGTCGACCGCTTCTTCGAGGCTAACCGGGCGCATGGCTAAGGTTTTATGGCGCACTACGTCTCGTTCGTCGTGGGGGCGTTCAACATAACCTGGGACGTGGCCTCGGTTTTCTGGCTCTGCGTCGTGGCGGCGGTCTTCGAAACGCTTGCGGCGGCGGCGGAGGCGGCGCCCGAGTTTGTTGTCGAGCAGGTCGATGGCTTCACCGATGGTTTGGCCGGCGGCGTGGGCTCGCACCAAGTCGCCGTTGAGGTTGAGGGAGGCTTCGGCAATGGAGGGCAGTTCCAGTGTGGCCTTGGGGCGGACTTTTAGTTTTACCACGGCATCTAAGATCGGTTCGTGGCCCAACTCACAAAGGGCTCGGATCTTATTCAGGGCGAGTTCTCGGTCTTGGGAAGAAACTCTTCCGGTGACTCGAAGTTCTACTTCGCTGATGGTATGTGGCTTGACCAAGTGACTCTCCCGCTAGAAGGTTGGTTTTTGTTTACTTTCTTATCTTCGCGCATGAAAAAGCATTTGTCAGGTAAATAGGGCAGAATATTTTTATGACAGAAACTTTGGCTAAGGCGTTGGCTTTACAAGACCACGAAATGGTTTGTGTGGTGGGGGGCGGCGGAAAAACAACCATGGTGTTTTCTCTGGCTGCCGAAGCTCAGGCTTTGGGGCACCCTGCGGCGGTAACCACCACCACCAAAATGGGAGCGGAAGAGACCGGTGGTTTGTTGACGGTGGAGGGGTCAGAACCGTTGCCTGATGGTTTGGTTTTGCGGTGGGTGGGTGAAGTGCAAGGCCACCGAGTGGTGGGGCGTACTCCCGAAGAAATTGATGCTTGCTTTGCCGAACGGGTGGGGTGGATGTTGGTGGAGGCGGATGGATCACGTCGGCATCCGGTAAAGGCACCGGCCGCTCACGAGCCGGTAATTCCTCAAGCCGCCACGGTGGTGGTGCTCAGCATGGGTCTGGATGCATTGGGTAAGTCTTTGGCGGAGGCGGCGCATCGCCCAGAGGTGGCGGCTGCTTTGTTGGGGGTTAGCCAAGAGGCAACGGTAACGCCAGAGTTGTTGGCAATTTTGGCCACCGATGCTTTTGGGGGGCGAAAATGTTTACCGCCTGAGGCACGGTTCGTGGTGGCATTGACCAAGATGACCGAGGAGCGGCGAGCGGAGGCTGGCCGGTTGGCTGGCCTCTTGTTGGCGGCTGAAGGTGCCCCGGAACGAGTGCTACTGGTGCCGCCGCCCGGTGGGATGGTTGAGGTCCGCCAGGGCTAGCGAAGGGTGACGGCGGTGGTGATTTCGTTGTAGAAGTCGCCGCCTTTATCGTCGACCACGATGAAGGCCGGGAAGTCTTTGACTTCGATGCGCCAGACCGCTTCCATGCCTAATTCTGGATATTCCAAAACTTCTACTTTTGTGATGCAGTCTTTGGCCAGGCGAGCGGCCGGGCCGCCGATGGAACCCAGGTAGAAACCGCCGTAGCGGGCACAAGATTTGGTGACTTGGGTTGAGCGGTTGCCTTTGGCCAACATGACCAGGCTGCCTCCTGCTGCTTGAAAGCGTTCTACGTAGCCGTCCATGCGCCCGGCGGTGGTCGGGCCAAAGGAACCGGAAACGTACCCCTCGGGGGTTTTGGCGGGGCCGGCGTAATACACGGGGTGGTTTTTTAGGTAGTCGGGCATGGGGTGACCGGCGTCAAGCAGTTCAGAAATTTTGGCGTGAGCGATGTCGCGGGCCACTACCAAAGTGCCGGTTAAAGCCAGGCGGGTAGTTACGGGGTGGCGGGAGAGTTCAGCTCGAATGTCTTCCATGGGTTGGTCAAGGTTGATGGCCACTACTTGGCTGGTCAGGTCTTGTTCGGTTACTTCGGGCAGGTAGCGGGCGGGGTCTTCTTCGAGTTGTTCTAAGAACACGCCTTGGGCGGTTATTTTGCCCAGCACTTGGCGGTCGGCGGAGCACGACACGGCGATAGCTACCGGGTTGGAGGCGCCGTGTCGGGGTAGGCGAACTACCCGTACGTCGTGGCAGAAGTATTTGCCGCCGAATTGGGCGCCTATGCCGAAGTGGCGGCTCATTTCTAAAATACGTTCTTCCCATTCCAAGTCGCGGAAGGCGTGACCGCTTTCGCTGCCTTGGGTGGGCAGGTGGTCGAGGTAATGGGTGGAAGCGTATTTGGCGGTTTTTAGGGTGTGCTCGGCTGAGGTGCCGCCGATGACTACCGCCAGGTGGTAGGGCGGGCAGGCTGAGGTGCCGAGGTTTTTGAGTTTTTCGTCTAAAAACTTTTCAAGACTTTCAGGGTTGAGGAGGGCTTTGGTTTCTTGGTAGAGGAAACTTTTGTTGGCTGAGCCGCCACCTTTGGCGATGAAAAGAAACTTGTAGGCCTCGCCGGGTACGGCTTCTATTTCTATTTGGGCGGGCAAGTTGTTGCTGGTATTGCGTTCGGTGAACATGTCGAGAGGGGCCAACTGGGAGTAACGCAGGTTGGAGGTTTGGTAGGTGTCGTAGACCCCGCGGGAGATGGCTATTTTGTCGTCACCGGTGGTGAGGATTTGTTGGCCTTTTTTGGCGGAAACAATGGCTGTGCCGGTGTCTTGACAGGATGGCAGCACGCCGCCGGCAGCGATGCAAGCGTTTTGTAGGAGTTCGGTGGCTACGAATCGATCGTTGGTGGAGGCTTCGGGGTCGCCGAGGATCTCCGCTACTTGGGCCAGGTGATCGGGGCGCAGCAGGTGAGCGATGTCGCGCATGGCGGTGGCGGTGAGCAGGCGTATTGCTTCGTCGTCTACTTCAAGGAAGGTGCGCCCATTGGGTCCTTCTATTTGGCGTACTCCGTCGGTGGTGAGCTGGCGAAAGTTGGTGGTGTCGTAGGGGTCTACGTTGAGGGGCAAGAGCTCGGTGTAGTCGAAGGGGGCATCGCTCATGGTCTTTACGGTACCGTACCTTTTGGCGGTCGGGGGTGGTTAGTTGGTGAGGTCATCCAAGATAGGTGCCCAAAATTCGTGGTCTTGAAAACTGCCGGCTTGGTAGAAGGACATACGGTCAACGCAGTCGCCCCAGCGGGCGTTTATTTTGTCGGCGATTTGGTGGGGTTCGCCAACGATGGCAAAGGTGTCGAGCATTTCGTCGTCGATGAGGGCACCCATTTCTGCCCATTGGCCGCGTTTGGTCATGGTGTTGAGTTCGCTTTGTAGGTCGCCCCAACCGTGCATGTCGAGCACTGGCCGGTAAGCCGGGGTGGAGGCGTAGAAAGCGATTTGTCGACGAACGCCGGTAGCGGCTTTGTTCATTTCTTCTTCGTTTTGGCCGGTGACGACGAACCCGGGGCCAGATATTTCGAAGTCGTTGAGGCTGCGACCGGCGGTGTCGAGTCCTTTTTGCAAAGCGGGGAGGGTGACTTGGCGGAGGTAGGCCTCGGTAGAAAAGGAGTGGCAGATGATGCCGTCGCAGACTTCGCCGGCTACTTCGGTCATGAGGGGCCCGACGGCGGAGATAAATATTTTGGGTGACCCGTAGGGGTTAGGGCCGGGGTCGAAAAAGGGCGTCATGAGGGTGTGTCGGTAGAATTCGCCGTGAAATTTTAGGGGGGTTTTGTTGTCCCAGCTTTCCCATATGGCTCGGACAGCTAAAACCATTTCGCGCATGCGGGCGGCGGGCCGAGACCATTCCATGGAGAAGCGTTTGGTGATGTGGGGTTTGATTTGGGTGCCCAGGCCCAGGATGAAGCGTCCTTGGCTGTAGCGCTGAAGGTCGTGGCCGAGGTTGGCGAGCAGCATGGGGTTGCGGGCGAATCCGACGGCGATGGAGGTGCCCAGTTCGATACGGTCGGTGTGTTCGGCGGCGATGGTGTGGGGGAGGAAAGGGTCGTGGGCTACTTCGGCGGTCCATGCGCCGGCGTATCCGGAAGCTTCAATGGCTCGGGCTTCGCGGGCAATGTCTTGGAGGTCGCCGGGGTTACTTATGTTGATTCCGCTGTCTATTTTCATGCTGCGGATGTTAGTCGGGTGGTGTGGGGCGGCTAGCGTTGGCAACTATGGAACTTTTGTTGGTGCGTCATGGTTTGCCGCTTCGGGTAGATAATTCAGCTTCTGGTTTGGAGGCTGACCCGGCGTTGTCGGTGTTGGGGGAGCGCCAGGCGGAGGCTTTGGCTGACTGGTTGGTGGATGGACCGGCGGCGGCGCCTATTGCGGCGGTTTATGCCAGTCCGAAGTTGCGGGCGCAGGGCACGGTGGCCCCGTTGGCACAGCGTTTGGGTTTAGAAGTGATTATTGAGCCGCGGGTTATTGAGTATGACGTGGGGGAAAATGAGTACATCCCTATTGAGGAGTTGAAGGGCACGCCGGCTTGGGCGGAGATGGTGGCTGCGGGTATTCCGGATCCGGAGGTTTTTCAGGCTCAGGTGGTGGCGGGCATGGAAGCGATTATTGCGGCGCATCCGGGTGGCCGGGTGGTGGTGGGTTGCCATGGCGGGGTGGTGGCGGCTTATTTGGCTCATTTGATGGGGATCCCGGAGCCCATGTTTTTCGAGGCGCATTACACCTCTATTAATCGGGTAATGGCGGCGTCATCGGGCCACCGCAGTGTGGTTTCTATGAACGAACTCGCCCACCTTCAGGTAGCCAAAGTCCCCCTCTCCGACTACCAAAAATAACCCCACGGGTGCTTGCCGCTTACCGCTTCCTCAACTCTCTACCTGCTTACCTCGGGTCTGACCCCAGGTAAGCAGGTTCACCAAGAAGGACTGTCACACCCCTAGCGTAAGTTGGCGCTATGGCACGGGGATTTCGACGTAATGCAACAGGATTGGTCCATCATGTAGTTAATCGCGGGGCATGCCGGAAGAACGTTTTTTGGACACGTGACGATCGACTGCTCTTTTTGGATTTGTTGGCTGGCCTGTCTAAGAAATATGGGATTGACACCTTGGCCTATTGCCTTATGGGTAACCACTATCACCTTGTACTAATTTGCCCATTAGGCAACTTGTCGGTGGGTATTAAATGGTTTGCCAGCATTTATGCCCAGCGTTTTAATCAAGGTAATGGTTTTGATGGTTCGCCGTTCCGAGGTCGGTTTCAGTCCAAGCTAATCGACACTGATGCCTACTTGCTGAACGCCGTTCGCTATGTGCATAAAAACCCGGTGGCTCATGGGTTTGTCAAGTCTTTAGAGGGTTTTGAGTGGTCAAGTCATGCTGCCTATTTGGGAGAGGCTCGGGCTCCGTCCTGGTTGGATAATCAAATGGTTTTGCAGATGCTTCGTTCCGGGGGCGAGCAATATTCAACCTTTATTGATCAAACAGGTGAGGATCTTGACGAAGATCTTGAGTTTTCCCGCAAAAAAAGCCTAGTTCCGGTTGAACTTGTTGAGGCAGCAGTTCTTGCGGTAACTGGTGGACAATATGATAATTTTTTCCACTCAATTAATGGGGTAAGAAATAGCGTCAGGGCTTTGCTTTTTCTAAATGCTCATGAATTGTCTGGATTAAGTGATCGACAGATTGCTGAACGTTATGGGGTGGCGAACGCTCCGACAGCAAAAGATATTCGACGGCGGGCTCGCCTAAGTTTAGAAAGCCACGAGTCTTTTCGGCAGCAGTTTGAAAATATTCAGGCGGCCTTGACCTGCTTACCTAGGGTCAGACCCTAGGGGGGTGGGTTGAAGGGCGGGAAGGTTTTGGAAGTGGGCGAGGGCTTCGGGGTTGGCGAGTGCTTGGGCGTTGGTTACGGGCCGATTTTCGACCACGTTGCGTACTGCCAGTTCAACCAGCTTGCCTGACCTGGTGCGAGGCAAATCGGGTACGGAGATCACTACGGCTGGCACGTGGCGGGGGGAGGCTCCGGTGCGTACTGCTGTCCGAAGCCGTTGAATCAGGTCGTCGTCCAAGGCTGCCTGGTTGGCGGTGACCACAAAGAGCACTACCCGTACGTCGCCTTCCCATTGCTGGCCGATGACCAGGCTTTCGGTCACTTCGGTGAAGGCCTCTACGATGCGGTAGATCTCTGCGGTGCCCATGCGTACCCCGCCGGGGTTCAAGGTGGCGTCGGAGCGGCCGTGAATAATGAACCCGCCTTGAGTGGTTTGTTCGGCGAAGTCTCCCTGGTGCCAGTACCCCGGGAAACGGGCGAAATAGGTTTCGTGGTAGCGCAGGTTTTCCGGGTCGTCCCAAAACCCCAGTGGCATGGTGGGAAACGGCGACCGGCAGACCAGTTCGCCTTGCTGTCCGGGGGCGACGCTGTGGCCTTCTTGGTCAACTACGGCCATGTCTTGGCCTAATACTGCTCCTTGGATTTGCCCGGCAAATACCGGGGCCGCGGGGTTGCCGCCGACCAGACAACCGCAAAGGTCGGTGCCGCCCGAAATAGAGGCCACATGCAGGTCGGGTTTCCAGTCGGTATAAACGTGGTGGAACCCTTCGGCAGAAAGTGGGCTGCCGGTGGAGCAAACGGTGCGCAAAGATTCCAAACGGTGAGTAGCAATAGGCCGCAACTCGGCGTTGTTTACTGAGTCGATGAATTTGGCCGATACCCCGAGCAAGGTGATTTGGTGGGCATCCACTAAGTCAAAAAGGCGTTGGCCGTCGGGGTGAAAAGGTGACCCGTCGTACAAAATTAAGGTCGCTTGGGCCGCTAAACCGGCGGCGAGCCAGTTCCACATCATCCACCCGGTGGTGGTGAAGTAAAAGACTCGATCCAAGGGGCGTACATCGCAATGCAGCCGGTGCTCTACCAAGTGTTTTAACAAAAGGCCGCCCGCTCGGTGGATTATGCATTTGGGGGCGCCGGTGGTGCCCGAGGAGTAGAGGATGTAAAGCGGGTGGTCGAAAGGTAGCGGGGTGAAGGCCACTTCTTGGGCCGGGTGCGCTGAGCAAAAATCGTCAAGCGACAAGGCTTCTGCGGGAAGGTCACCTTGCGTGTCGGCCACCATCACTACCTGTCTCAGGCTAGGCAAGGCCGCTATTACTTGGCTTACTTTGTCGGTTACGTCGAAGCGTTTACCTCCGTATTGGTAGCCGTTGGTGCAAAAAAGCACTTTTGGTTCAATCTGCCCAAACCGGTCAATTACCGCATCGGTGCCAAAGTCGGGCGAGACCGAAGAGAACACGGCGCCCAGTGAAGCGCAGGCCAACATGATGGCGTAGGCCTCCGGAATGTTGGGTAGCCAGGCCGCTACTCGGTCACCTGGTTTTACCCCGGCGGCCGCTAACCCTTGTTGCAACTGTGACACCAGGTGGTGGAGTTGCGCCCAGGTGAGGGTGCGGGTGGCGTTGTCTTCGCCGCAAAAAATAAGTGCGGGGTGGTGGTCGTTGCGTTGCAACAAGTTTTCGGCGTAGTTCAAGGTGGCGACGGGAAAAAACGTGGTGGCCGCCAGATCTGACTCGACCTGAATCATTGCGGGCCCGTCACCTCGGTGGCCCACTACACCAAAGTGGCTCCACACCAAGTCCCAGAAGTCTTCTCGGTGGTTAACGGACCATTGATGAAGCTGGTCAAGCGGGCACCCAGCGGCATCAGCGAAGGCCGCCATTTGGGTGGCGGCGGCTTGACCGGGCGATGGTGCCCAAAGAGGTTGTTCCATTGATGAGGAGCGTAGTCAACGGAAAGGTGGCCCGGTAAGCCACAATGGGTAAATGGATGTGACAACTTCTTCGACAACCGGCGGCCGATGGTTTGAACAACTTCCGGTGGGCTTGGTTATTCAGCACGATTTGTTGCGCACGATTACCGAAGCCGACAATGAAGAGTTTTGCGCCATGACCCACAACCCCCAGCCGCTGCATTTGGATGCAGAGTTTGCGGCCACCACGGTGTTTGGCCAGCGCTTGGTGAACAGTTTGTTGACGCTTGGTTTGGCGGTGGGGGTTAGCGTGGCCGACACCACGCTGGGCACCACGGTGGCCAACCTGGGTTTTGAAGAAACGGATTTTCCGGCGCCGGTGTTTTTGAACGACACCTTGTCGTTTGAAACGGAGGTCACGGCGGCTCGGCTTTCTGCATCAAAGCCCGCCACGGGCATCGTTACTTTTGAGCATCGGGTACACAACCAAGATGGCGTGTTGGTGTGCCGGTGTCGAAGGAATGCTTTGATGCACCGAGATCCAAACCTTCTCACTGATTCCCAGTAAGGATTTTGGGTTAGGCTCTCTGGTTATGGGTCACCAACACGCCACGGGCGAAGAACTTCATACCACGGTAGGTCGGCGTTTACGTGCGGCACAGATGCGTTATAGCCGGTCTCGCCATGCGGTGGTCGAGGTGTTGGCTGCTGATGCTCGCCCGTTGACGCTGCCAGAAATATTAATCCAAGGGGTGGAACGAGGTTTGGCGCAAAGTTCGGCTTACCGCAACCTAAATGAACTCGCCGAAGCTGGTGTGGTGCGCCGAGTGACGGCGGGCGACGACCACACCCGGTTTGAACTTCACGAGTCGCTAACCGGGCATCACCATCATTTGGAATGCACGGGGTGCGGTCGCCTAGATGATTTCGAGGTGTCCGATGAGTTTGAGGCAGGTATCGAGGCACTGGTTGTTTCGGCTACTCAAAGGGGTTTTGTGGTCGATGCTCACCGTTTCGATTTGTTGGGCCGTTGCGTGGCGTGTGCCCAATGATGGGCCGTAAACGCCCGGCTGCTCGGGTGGTGTTGCTAAACCGGTCGAACGAGATTTTTTTGGTCAACGCCGAAGACCCTTTGGATCCTTTTAAGCCGTCGTGGTGGGAAATCCCCGGGGGTGGTATTGATCTGGGTGAAGATTCAGCAGTGGCGGCGGCCCGAGAACTTTGGGAAGAAACCGGTATCGAAGCCGAAATGGGCCCGGTGGTGTGGACCCAACAAGTGCAGTTCACTTTTGGCGGGTACTTTTTTGATAGCGATGAGAAAATTCATGTGGCGTGGTGCGATGGTGGGGAGTATCGGCCGCAACATTTAGAAGCCTTAGAGGCGGCGGCTTTTTTGGGTGCCCGCTGGTGGGGGGTCGACGAGTTGTTGGCCAGCGATGTGCCGGTGTTGCCTACTCGGTTAAGAGAGTTTTTGCCCGAGGTGGCCGCCAACAACTTGCCAAACCCGCCGTTAGATATTTCGCCCCACCCGGAGGTCGGTTGACTAGGGGGGTAGTGCTGGCTGCTGAGGCTTAAGCCAAGCTTTTCATGCCGTCCCAAGCTAAGCGGGTGGCGAGGGCGGCCATTTCTTCGGCGCTGCGGCGGCGACCGTCGTGCATCCAGTTGCGAATCAGTCCTTCGATAAGACCGTTGAGGCCCCAAGCCATGATGATGGCTTCTTCGTGGTCTACCTCACTTATAAAGGTGGCCATACGGGCGGCAAATTCTTCTTGCACCCGCTGGGCGACGTGGCGGAGCTCTTGATCGTGGCCCAAGCTCGGCCCGTAAAGCACCGAAAAAGCGTCGGGTACGGCATCGAAGAAGCGGAAAAACCCGAGGTAGCCGGCCTCGACCTTGCAACGGGTATCTTCTGCCCCGAGGTCAAGGCGGGTTTGGGTAATGGCATCGGCCAAACGGTCGGCGGTAACCCGCAACAGGTCGGAATACATTTCTCGTTTTGAGGCGAAGTGTTGGTAGAGCACCGGTTTGGTTACCCCGGCTTCGTTGGCCACGGCGTTCATGGAGGTTTCGTGGTAACCCTGCCGAGCAAAGACCCGTAGTGCGGTATCTAAGAGTTGTTTGCGGCGTTCAGGGCCCGGCAAACGGGGTGCGGTTATTACTTCGGTCATGGCTACACCCTAGTAAACACTGCCCCTTGGGCTGGTATCGGGGTTAGGCGGAGTTTTCTGCGTCGAGGTCGTCGGCGGCTTTGACAGCATGGTGGAGCACGATAGATGGAGCTAAAATTATTGACCCGCAGATCAGCAGCGCTAATAAAATGGTGGCCACAGCGTCGGTAAAGCGGCCGATCATCCCGGCGGCGAAAAGAGCGAGCGCTACGCCGAAAGCCAGGTAACCAGAGCGTTGCCCGAGGCTAGCTAAGCGGCGCATCCGTTCTCGTTGTACCAGCACGGGGTCTTTAGCCGGGGTCTCCGATGAGTCACTCATGGTCGCCATCCTGCCTCAACAATGAAGTTCTCCAAACGTCGACCCATGCGTTCTATAGATAATTCGTTTTTGGCTACTTGTTGATTGTGGTCAAGCAGGGGGGCCAGCCCGCTGGGGTCGTCAAGGCGTTCGGCCATGGCATCGGTGTCTTGTGGCGCAAACCAGTGAAAGCCCAGGCCGCGGAGTTCGTCGGCTACCGGGTAGTGGCCGACGAATACGGGTTTGCGGTAGAGGGCTGCTTCTACCGGGGGGTTGCCGAAACCTTCCCAAGTGGAGGGGAAGGCCACTAGGTCGGCGGCCGCATAAATGTCTGCTCGGTTGGCGGCCGGGGCGTGGATCACCGGGCATCGGGCGGCGGCCAATTCGGTAGCCAGTTGTGGCCCGTAACCATCTTCGGCGGGCCCTAAAAGCCAGTAGGTGCCGCCTAAAGCGGTGGTTACTTTGAGAGCTTGGCCAATGTTTTTGCGTTCTATAGCCCGCACCGGGTGGGCCACCAGTAGGGAGTGGTCGCCTATTCCTAATCGGCGGCGTGTTGTCAAGCGGTTTCCGGTGGGCGGGTTGGGGTCAAAACCGTTGTAAATAGTTTCTGCATAAATGCCTCGCTCGGCCATTTCTTTTTTGGTCAGGTCATTGATGGTGACGTGGCGCCAGGATGGGTCATCGGCTGGGAGTTCGGTTAGGTGGGCAAAACGTTTCCTTTGCCATGGCGGATCGTGGTGATGTATTAACGCTGGTCGTCCGTTGAGCAAAGAAGCCACGGTTTGCGAAGCCGCCAAGTTGAGCGGGATGGAGAGCAGGTTTTCTACCACCACCAGGTCCTGGTCGGCGAGAGCGGATTCAAGTTGGTTGGGGTCGGGGGGTGCGGTGGCGTTGATGTTCAGCCCGGCCACTACGGTGGTTCTTCCGGGGGCATCCCACCCGGGTTCGAAGGCGCCCGCTACCCAAGACACGGTAAAACCTTGTTTGGTCAGCATGTGGGCCCAGTTGCGGGCCACGACTGATACTCCGTCGGTGGGGCCGAAGCGAAAGGAGAGGAAGGTGCAGGTTGGCATGGGTCTAAGGCAAGAGGGTGCAGGGTTTGAGTCGGCGGTGGCTCAGATGATGAACAACCATTGGCAGCCTGAAGGTTATGCCGCTCCGAACGCTGTGGTCTATCCGTGGCAGTGGTTGTGGGATTCTTGTTTTCATGTGTTGATTTGGTTGTCTTTGAAAAACGTGGAGCGGGCGCAGGCTGAGTTGGCGCAGTTGTTTGGTCCGCAGTTGCCGTCGGGGTTTGTGCCGCACATCAACTATGTGCGCCAACCGGGTTTTCACCGAGAATTGTGGGGTAGTGATTTGGGTTCGTCGTTGACCCAACCGCCTATGTACGGCCATGCGGTGGCGGCGCTTTGCCGGGCCGAGCAGGCCCCGCCGGCGAGGGTTATAGAAGCGGCGGAAGCGGGTTTGTGGTTTTTGTTAAACGATCGCCGGCGTGATGCGGCGGGTCTTGTTTTGTTGGCTCATCCGTGGGAGTCGGGTGCTGATAACAGCCCGCGCTGGGATGATTTTTGCCCGGGAGGTTTTGCGGAAAACCAGTGGGTGGACGAAAAGAATCGTCTGGTGTCTACGGTGGAGCGAGGCCCGGATGGCGCTGCTTTGGCTAACCCGGAGTTTGTGGTGGGTTCGGTGGGGTTTAATGCGTTGGTGGCTTTCAATGCGCGAGAGATGGCCACAGTGACCGGCGATGAATCCATGGCTGAAGCGGCGAATCAGTTAGCAACAGCGTTGGATCTCCGGTGGGTTGAGCCTTTGGCAACGTGGGTGGACACCGGGGCGGCGGTTGAGGGCTCAGGCCGGTGCCGTACTGCTGATGCGTTGTTGCCGTTGCTGGTAACCGAGGATGCATCTGTAGCGGCGCAAGCGTTAGCGCAGTTGGTGAATCCCATGGCTTTGGGCAGCGAGTTTGGCTTGTGTGGGGTGCATCGGGGTGAACCTGTCTTTGATCCGGCGGCTTATTGGCGAGGCCCGGTGTGGCCTCAGTTGGCTTACTTGTTGACGTTGGCTGCCTCTCGGTTTGATGCTTTGGTGGCTCAACGTTTGCAGGTTGCTACTCGACGGGGAGCACAATGTTCGGGTTTAGCCGAATATTGGCACCCAGATTCTGGCCAGGGGTTGGGGGCTATCCCGCAATCATGGGCAGGGCTTGCTCTCGTTGAGGTCGTTTAGCGTTGCGACCCGCGTGATGACCCGATGAGTTCGCCGCCTTGGTCGAGATAGAGGTAGCAGTGCACGCCGCGGAATTGCGCTATTTCGTGTTCGAAGTTTGAGCGGTTGGGGGTCAGGTAGTCGAGTTCCAGTTCGGAGAGTTCGTAGATGAGCCCTACGAATCCTTCGAAACTTTCGTAGCACTGGCTTATTGCGAAGGCCACTATTTCTTCGTCGCCAGGCCAGGGGGCGCCGTTGCGGGCCGGGTGTTGTACCAGTTTGTAAATTTCGAATTGGTGGGGGGCTTGGCAAGGCACTTTGGTGCTGAGTTCTATTTGCCGATCTTCGGTGGCCCAGGAGTATTGGTTGAAGCAGTCGTCGGCTTTGAGGTCGTGTAGGTTGACTGGTTCGCCTACCCAGTCTGGGGCGTTTTCTTCGACCAAGGTGGGCCGGGTTTCTACCAGGGTGGTGGGGGCGACGGTGTCGGTGGTGGCGAGGTCTTCGGTGTCTTGGCTGCCGCAGGCGTTGGCCAACAGAGCTAAAGCGAGGAAGGAAAAAAGTATTCGACGGCGGGCCACATGGTCAGGGTAGGCGGTAGACGCCGGTACCGTTACGGGGTGCCGGTAATTCAACTCTGTGACGTAGTGGCTCTGCTGGGCCGGTTTCCTGCTTTGGCGGGCGCCAGTTTGTCGGTAGAAGCCGGAGAAACGGTGTTGTTGCAGGGCCCTAACGGCGCTGGAAAGACCACGCTGTTGCGGTTGTGTGCGGGTTTGGTACGTCCCGAGTCGGGTCAGGCTCAAGTGTTGGGCCACGATTTAAGTGTAGATGGACGGCCCGTCCGGAGGCAGGTGGCCATGTTGGGTCACGCCACGGGGCTTTACGAAGATTTGTCGGTGGCTGAAAATGTGAGTTTTTGGGCGCAGGCGGCCGGACTCGATAAGTCGCTGGCCGCCCAACGGGCGACCGGTGCCTTGGGCCGCATGGGTTTGGATGAACGTTTGTTGTCTTTGCCGGTTTCTCGTTTGTCGGCGGGGCAGCGTCGGCGTGCTTCGTTGGCTGCTTTGGCGGTGCGTCGACCTCAGTTGTGGCTGCTTGATGAACCGCATGCTGGGTTGGATCAAACGGGTCGCAATGTGGTTGATGAACTTATTTCGGATGCGGTGGCGGCGGGGGCCACGGTGCTGGTGGCTTCTCACGAGTTGGAGCGGGTGCGTTCTTTGAACCCTCGGGTGGTAACGGTGGCGGGCGGTTTGATTGTTAAGGACACGGGGGGCCCGAAGTGAAATCTTTGTTGAGTGAAGCCTGGTTGGTAGCGAGTAAAGATTTGCGTATTGAGGCGCGTTCTCGGGTTTTGACCAATCAGGTGGCGCCTTTTGCGGTGCTGGTGTTGGTGCTTTTCGGGTTTGCGTTAGATGCCGATCAGCGCACTTTGCGTATGTTTGCACCGGGGCTTTTTTGGGTAGCGGTGTTGTTGTGTTTGTTGTTGGCGGTGCAGCGTTCGTCGGCGGTGGAGTCCGCTGATGATGCGGCCACCGGCTTACGTATGGCCGGTCTGGCACCGGCGGCCGTGTTTTTAGGAAAATCGGCAGCCATTTTTGTGCAGTTGTTGGTGCTGGAGTTGTTGCTGACGGCGGGCATTATTGTGTTTTATGGTTCCTCGGTGAAGAACTTATTTTTGTGGCTAATTGCTGGGCTGGTGACGGCGTTGGCGGTGGCGACGACCGGTATGCTCTATGGCGCGCTGGCCTCTGGGTTGGGGGTACGAGAAACGCTGTTGCCGATCTTGTTGCTTCCAGTTTTGGCTCCGGTGCTTATTGGTGCCACTCGGGCTTACGACGATGCTTTGGGTGCTGCTGCGGTAGATGGTTGGGCCTGGACGGGCTTGTTGGCCATGTTTGCTGTGGTGGCTTCAACGTTGGGTGCGTTGGCTTACGGCGCATTGGTTGAGGATTAAAAATATTATGACGAACCCCACTTCTTCTGTAGCGACCACCGGGTCTCCAGGTTCGCGCGCTTTAGGTTTGGCTACGTTGGCGGGTTTGGTCGGGTTGTTGGTGTTGGCTTTTGTGTTGACCGAACCTGATGTGCGTATTCACCCCAGCACGGGCCAGGAGATTGGCCAGTTTGATGCGGTACGGCTTTTGTATTTGCATGTGCCCATGGCGGTGATTACTTATGTTGCTTATAGTTTGGCGGCTTTTGCGTCGGCGGGGTATTTGATTAAACGAACTCCTTGGTGGGATGTCACGGCTCATGCGGCGGCCGAGGTGGGCACAGTGTTTTGTTTCTTGGTGTTGGTTACGGGCTCCATTTGGGGTCGCCCGGTGTGGAACACCTGGTGGGAGTGGGGCGATGTGCGCTTGATGACCACGTTGATCTTATTTTTGATGTTTGTGGGTTACTTGGCTTTGCGTCGCACAGCGGCTGACCCGCGGGTGCAGGCTCGGCGGGCGGCGGTGGTGGCCTTGGTAGCTATTGTGGATTTGCCTTTGGTTAACCGTTCGGTGGAATGGTGGGAGAACCGCACTCTGCATCAGAAGTCCACGTTGGGTGAATTGAAAATTGAGGACCTCACTTTGTTTACGTTGATGGTTGGGTTTTTAGTGTTTTTGATGGTTTTTTCTTGGTTGTTGTTGCATCGTTTTCGGGTGGGTTGGTTGACCTTGGCCGCTGGTGAGCATCAGGTGGCGGCCGCCATCAAGGAGCGTCGAGCGGAAGCCGATGGTTCAGGGGTGGCCTCCGCGGTGGGAGAAACTTCATGACGCATCTTGGTTATTTGCTGGGCGGTTGGGGAGTGGCGGCCGTACTTTTGACGGTTTATGCCGTCTCGGTGGTGCGTCGAGGACGGGCGTTGAGTGTTTCGGTGCCTGAAGATAAGCGCCGGTGGTTGACTTCTCAGAACCCGACCGATGACTGAGGACCTCACCCCGCAACCCAGTCGCCCGGAGCGCCCGCCGCGCCGCCGTGGGTCGGTAGCGGTCATTGTTTTGGTTTTGGCGGCTTTGGTAGCGGTGTTGGCCGTTACTTTGGGTGACGCCACGCTGGTTTTTTATGAAGTTGATGAAGCAGTAGAGCAGCGAACCGAGTTGGTGTCTAGCCGCTTTCGGGTGGTGGGTACGCCGTTGCCGGGTTTGGTAGAGACTCGCCTTGATGGTGAGGCGGCGGTGGTCTTTACTTTTTGTGCTTCGGGAGTGTTTGCCGATGTAGCCCATGTGGGTGACCCGGCGGAGTTGTTTCAGCCGGGCGTACCGGTGGTGTTGCAGGGTTCCTGGCAAGCGGGGAGCCCGCCGGGTTTAGCTGGCTTGTCGACGGCCGCTAACGATGGATGGTTCTTGCGCACTGATCACATGGTGGTCAAGCACGACAATGATTACCGCACTGACGAGGAACGCACCGCCGACATTGATGCTTGCGGGGTTACTGGATGAATGCTTCGTTAGGAGCTTTGTTTGTTGCCTTGGGTTTAGCGGCTTCGCTGTTAGGGGTTTTTTCGCTGGTCCGTGGCTTAGCTACGGGTGATGAACGGTTTTTGTGGCGGGTGCGTTGGTTTGTCGTTGCGGTGACGGTGGCTGCCGTGGGCCAGTTTGCCATTATGGAACGGGCGCTTATTACCCGAGATTTCACGGTGGCTTTTGTGGCCGAGCACGGCAGCCATCGCACGCCGGCTTTGTTTAACTTCGCTACTTTGTGGTCGGCTCTTGAGGGCTCCATTTTGTTGTGGGTGCTTATTTTGGCTGGCTATGTGGCCATGGTTACCTGGCGTTTTCGCCGGCGCTTGAATGACAAAATGGTGGCTTGGGCGCTGCTGGTTTTGTTGGTGGTGTGCGTGTTCTTTTTCTTGTTGCTGGCCGGCCCGGCGTTTCCTTTTGCCAAGTTTGCACCGTGGGCGGGCTATGACGGCCCGGGGCCCAACCCATTGTTGCAGAACCATTTGTTGATGGCCTTTCACCCACCGGTGCTTTATTTGGGCTATGTGGGTTTCACGGTGCCTTTTGCTTTTGCGTTGGCCTCGCTTATTACTGGTCGGTTGGGCGAGGGTTGGTTGTTGGAGACTCGCCGTTGGACGCTTATTGCTTGGGGTTGTTTGAGTGTCGGTATTTTGTTGGGGGCCTGGTGGTCGTATGAGGTGTTGGGCTGGGGCGGCTATTGGGCGTGGGACCCGGTAGAGAATGCCTCTTTGTTGCCGTGGCTGACTGGTACGGCTTATTTGCATTCGGTGATGGTGCAAGAGCGGCGAGGCATGTTGCGGGTGTGGAACCTTTCGTTGTTGTGCGCCACTTTTGCTTTGACTATTTTGGGCACTTTTCTTACCCGGTCGGGGGTTATTGAGTCGGTGCATGCTTTTACCGAGTCGGGTATCGGCCCCATGTTTTTAGCTTTTTTTGCTCTGATTGTGGTGGTTACGGTGGGTCTTATTGCTTGGCGTGGTGACGTGTTGCGGGCCGAGGGTCAAATCGATGCCGTGGTGTCGCGCACCGGGGCTTTTTTGGTCAACAACTTGTTGTTTGCTGGTTTTGCTTTTGTGGTTTTGTTGGGCACGTTGTACCCGTTGTTGGTGGAGGCCGCCAACGGTGACCGTATTTCGGTAGGCAACCCTTATTTCGAGCGCATGACCATGCCTATTGGTTTCATGTTGCTGTTTTTGATGGCTATGGCACCGGCTTTGCCGTGGGGCCGGGCCGGAGCCGAGGTGCTCTCGCGCCGCTTATGGTGGCCAGCGGTTACTGGAGTAACCGTCATGGTGGTTGGGGTGGTGTTGGGGTTGCGTGGTTGGGCCCCCACTTTGGCGGTTGGTTTGGCCGGTTTTGCTACCGGCGGGGCGTTGCGCCCGTTAATTTTGGCCGTGCGTTCCCGGGGTTGGCGAGGCTTGGTGGGGCGAGCCAGCGGCGGCATGGTGGTACACGTGGGGGTGGCCATTGTGGCGGTGGCTTTGGCCATATCGTCGTCGTATGTGCGTCAAGCCGAGTTTAGTTTTGACGAACTAGGCCAAGAGGTTTCGTTTTCGGGCCACACGCTGGTTTTTGGTGGCGTTGAGGTGCGGGAGTTGTCCGAGAAAACACAGACTTTGGTGCTTATAAATTTGGATGGACAAATATTTACCCCGGCCATAAATGTGTTCCCTTTTGGCGGGCAGGCCATTGGCACGCCGACCACCCGGTCTACCTGGTGGGATGATGTCCAGCTGTCGGTGTTGGTGGTTCCCGATGAGAGCGGCCAAGTTACGGTGGTACGGGCCACCGTGCAGCCTTTGGTGTGGTGGCTGTGGGTAGGGGGAGCGGTCATGGCGGTCGGCACTTTGCTGGCGGCCATTCCGGAGCGCCGCCGCAAAAAAGACGATGATGTTTTGGTAGAGGCAACGACATGAGGTCGGTGCGGGTCAAAGCACTGCTGGTGGGGTTGATGTTGTTGACGCTGGTGGGGGTGTTGGCCACGCGAGAGTCGGGCCCAGACCGCATGACCACCCACTTGGTTGGCCAAGGAGCGCCTCCCATTGAAGGCACCACTTTTGATGGCGAAGCTTGGCGGTTGGATTTACAACGTGGCCGTTGGGTGGTGGTCAACTTTTTTTCAACGACCTGTGTGCCTTGTGTGCGTGAACACCCCGAGTTGGTGGCCTTTGACGAGGCCCATGCGGCAGCCGATGATGTACGGGTGGTGACGGTGGCTTTCGCCGATTCCTCTAGTGCCGTAGAAGAATTTTTTCGCAGTAACGGCGGGGGTTGGCCGGTCTTAGCCACCGATACGGGGCGTATTGCTGTGGACTGGGGCGTGGTAGCGGTGCCAGAGTCTTACCTGGTGTCGCCGACCGGTTTTGTGGCTGCCAAAATTATTGGCGGAGTGGTGCAGGCTGATTTGGAAGCCATGTTGGTGGAGGCCCGAGGGTCATGAATCGCTTTCGCTGGCTGGCTTTAGTGGCTTTGGTTTTGGGCGCTTTGGTGGTTTCTGAAGTGGCGACCCAACCGGTGTTGACCAACGCTGATCGGGCTCACCAGTTGGCCGAAAACTTTGCGTGCCCGGTTTGTTCCGGCCAGTCGGTGGCGGAGTCTGATGTTCCTATTGCCCGGGCCATCCGTACCGAGATTGCCCGCATGGTCGATGAAGGCGCTACCGATGCCATGGTGCGTACCGAGCTGGTGGACAGTTTTGGCCAAGATATTGATTACACCCCGCAGGGTTCGGGTTTAATCGGGTTGGTGTGGGTATTGCCGGTGGTGTTGGCGGTGGCGGCGGTTACTGGTTTGGCTTTGGCGTTACGGCGTTGGTCGGGGGCCAGCACTGGGCGTGCGTCGGCTAAAAAGTCTTCTCGCCCGATGGTTTTGTTGGGTATTGCGGTGTTGGCAGTGGGGGCAGGTTTGTTGGTGGCCCAAACTTCGGGCAGTCGGGGGGTCGGTGAAACCGGTTCGGGGGAGATTCGCTCATCGACCCGCACCTTGTTGGCTCAAGCGGGGGTGGCTGCTCCTCAGGAGGCCATAACGCTGTATACCGAGGTGCTTGAACTTCAGCCTTCCAACGTGGAGGCGTTGACTTACCGCGCTTGGGCGTTGTGGCGTTCGGGCGGCCAACTCTTGGCCCGGGTAGACATTAACGATGCGGTGACCATGGACCCGGCGTACCCCGATGCTCGAGTTTTTCGGGCTTCGATGTTGTTTGCCGACGAAGAGGCGGCTGCGGCAGCCCAAGATTTGTTGGTTTTAGACACGTTGGCGGCGCCTCCCATTGTGGGCGATTTGTTGGCGGCCAGCCATTTGCGTGAACGCATCGCTTCGTCGTTGGCGGCTCAAGGCGACTTGTTGACGGCATTAACGTTGTTGGATTCCGGCATAGAGGTGACTGCCCAGCCGGCGCCTTTGTTGGCGGAGCGGGGATGGCTGCTGGCCGTTACCTTCGAGCCAGATTTGTTGGGTTTAGCGGTCGAAGCCCTCGATGAGGCTTTAGCTTTAGAGCCAGCGCACCCCAACGCTTTGGCTTATCGGGCGTTGGTGCGCAGCGTGTTGTTAGAAGACGCCGAAGGAGCGGCGGCAGACGCCGCGTCTTTTGCGGCCTTGGCTGACCCGCCGACTGCTTTGGTAGAACTGCTTACTACTGAGGGTTTGTTGGGTTAAAAAATCAAGTCGGCGGCGGTGGGTGAGTAATGGGCGCCAGCAATTTGGTTTTGGTCAAGTTCAAGTGCCCAGAGGGATGCTTTGGCGCAGCCTCGACCGCCGGTTAGCTTCACGCCGTCCATGGTGAGATCTCGGAGTATTTCGGGGATGACATCGCCGTGGCTACAGAGCACCACATGGCCGGGTTCTGGGTTGCGGGCCAAGTTTTTTACCAGGGTGGTGGCGGCGGCATGGGCGCCTTCAAACAGGTCGGGCTCCACGCCGACGGTTAACCCGAGTTGATTGGCCAGTTGGCTTACCGTTTGTTGGCAGCGCACTGCTCGGCTGGAAAGAACCTGCGTTATGGGCTGGCCACCTAGTGCCTCTGCTAAGTCGGCGGCTTGTTGCTGGCCGCGGTCATCTAAGGGGCGGTCAACGTCGTCGCCGTCCCAGCGATAACGGTCACCGGCCGAAGCGTGGCGCACGAGGTAGATCATGGGCGCAAGGCCCGGAGTTCGGCCAGAACCTGGGGCACGGCTTGGAGCACGGCCTCAACATCGGCGTCGGTGGTGGTCCACCCCACAGAGAGGCGCAACGACCGGTGAGCATCAACCCCCATGGCTTTCAGCACCGGCGAGGGCTCGAGCCCTTCGGAGGCGCAGGCACTCCCCGAGTGAGCAGCGATGCCCAAGCGATCTAAGCCCAACAACACCGCTTGGGGTTCAATGCCATCAACACCGAGGCAAACCAGGTGCGGTAACCGGTGATCGGGGTGGCCATAAACGGTGACCCCATCAAGGGCCGCTAGCCCGGTGGCCAGCAGCGCCGTTTGTTGACGGCTGGTGGCTTCTTCGGCGGCCAGAACTTCGGGAGTCAGCGCCGCACAGGCCGCACCGAAGCCAGCAATGGCCGGGGCGTTTTCTAACCCGGCTCGGCGGGCCCGTTCTTGTTCACCACCTAACAACAGGGGGTCCAGGCGCAGGCCGCGACGAATAAGCAAAGCGCCGACACCCGTGGGACCACCAAACTTATGGGCGCTTAGCGAAACCAAATCGGCACCGAGGTTGGCAAAGTTCAAGACCATACGTCCCCCGGCTTGGGCGGCATCAACGTGCAACAACACTTCGTGGTGGCGACAGGCTGCAGCTACCGAGGCCAAGTCTTGGAGGGTGCCCACCTCGTGGTTACCTAATTGCAGGTGCACTATGGCCGGTTGCTGGCTGAGGGTAGCCAAAAGTTGGCCAAGGTCTACCCGCCCGGTTTTGTCAACATTTATCAACTCCACCGGACCGTGACGCTGGGCGTTGAGCCGCACCGCCGAATGCTCCATAGCGGAAAGAACGCTGGGTGCCCCCGGGTTGCGTTGGGCAGCACCGAAACATGCCGCCGCGATTGATTCAGTCGCCCCAGAAGTAAAGGCCACTTCTCGGCTGCGGGCCCCAAAAAAGCCGGCCACTTGTTGGCGGGCTATCTCGATGTTGTGGCGGACGGTCATGCCTTCGCTATGAATACGCCCCGGGTCTCCGGTTAAATCTAGGGCCGCATGGAGGGCCGCCCGCCCAGCGGGACGCAACGGCGAAGACGAAGCATGGTCAAAGTAGTGGCGGTTCATCGAGGGTTGTTAGTCAAACGGTGATGTCGGTGATGCATGCCTCATCGCCCATGGGCAGCGACGAGGACTGGTCGGTGGTGGTTTCACCGTAAAGGATGGCCAGCATGCCCTTAACTAAACCACGGTCCACTGCACAAATAACCGGGTGTTCGATGGCGACCCCGCCAAAGGGGCAGTGCTCGGCCACGATACGTAAACTAGATGTAGTGGCCGAGTGCTCGGCTCGGGCGGCGAAACCATGAGCGGTCAGCGCATCGGCCACCACATGCATGGACGACTGAAACGATCGCTGTACTTCGTCGGGGCCAATGGATTCGGCCATGGCTTGACCAACTTCACGACCTACTTCTTCGGCCATTTTTTCCGCTTGGTCGTTGGGCAATAAAGCCAAGGCCCGGCCAAGCAAACTGACCAGCACAGAGTCTTGACGGATGGGGAGTTCCAGCGGGCTGTCGGGGTTGGTTGCCCGGTAGTGCTTTGAGGGGCGGCCGGCGCTGGCTCCCTCTGGGCGTTCAATGACTACTTTGAGGTAGCCGCCGCCCGCCAGCTTGTCTAAATGGTGGCGAGCCACGTTGGGGTGGAGGCCGAATGCTTGGGCAGCCATGCTGGCCGTGACCCCTTGGTTGTTTCCGCGAGCCAGCAAGTAGATGTCGCGACGCGTGGGATCCCCGAAGGCGCTGGTTATCGCCGTAACAGCCGAGGCGAACTCGGTCGGCGTGAGGGGTGACCCATCCACAATGACAGCCTAGCCATCTAGATCCCGCCGCTTACGAAAACACGAACGACCAGCAATCTTTGTTTTTTTAAGGGGGACGGTGAGAGAGAGGTAGACTCCGCCAAGATGAACGACCAGCAGGATAAATCAGGACCAGCCGGCATTTCGGTGCAAGCCGAAAGCCAAGCACCGCCCGCCTCGGGGGTGCCTTTTGGGCGGCCCGGAAACAACACTCGGGTGCTACTTATTGCCTCCGGTAAAGGCGGGGTAGGCAAATCTTCAATAACCGCCAACCTGGCGGTTGCTTTAGCCCACCGAGGAAAAGACGTCGCCGTGGTAGACGCCGACGTGTGGGGGTTCTCTATCCCTCGCATGCTGGGCATTTCTGAACCGCCTACCGTGATCGACGACATGTTGATCCCGCCCGAAGCCCACGGGGTGCGCTGTATTTCCATGGGGTTTTTCGCCGACGAAGACCAGCCAGTGGTGTGGCGAGGCCCCATGTTGCACAAAGCGTTAGAACAGTTTTTGACCGACGTTTCTTGGGGCGAACCAGACTACCTGCTGGTTGATTTACCTCCCGGCACTGGTGACATTTCGATTTCTTTGGCCGGGTTTTTGCCCACCGCCGAAATGTTGGTGGTCACCACCCCACAAGCCGTTGCGCAAAAAGTAGCGCAACGAGCGGCCTACATGGCCGCGAAAATGAATATCACCGTTACCGGGGTTATTGAAAACATGTCGTGGTTTATGGGCGACGACGGCACCCGCTACGAGCTCTTTGGGGCAGGTGGCGGGCAAGCTTTGGCCACGCAACTCGAAGTACCTCTGGTCGGTCAAGTACCGTTGCTGCCTGTCTTACGGGTAGGGGCCGACACCGGAAACCCAGTTGCGGTTGACCAAGCCAGCGAAGCCGGGGTGGTTTTTGCCACTATGGCCCGGGTTGTTGATGAAGATCTCAGGCCCACCAAACGCTCACACCCAGAACTCAACTTGGTGGACTGAGCCCACCAATAACCTGTCGCAACGCTAAAGAATCTAAGAGAAAGAAAAATCATGGACGTACGTATAGGGGTTTCGAACACTCCCAAAGAGATCACTTTAGAAATGCCTGAAGGCACCGACCACGAAACGCTGCAAGCTGAAATTGATGCAGCGCTCACCGGCGAGTCCGCCATGTTGTGGCTGACCGATGCCAAAGGCCGTCGAGTAGGGGTACCTACTGACAAGGTGGCGTACATCGACTTGGGTAGCGAAGAGTCGGCGAGCCCGATGGGTTTTAATTAACCGAAATAACGGTCAACGGGCTGGTCGTTCTAGGCTGGCGCTATGGCTACGTTGAGTGAACTTTGTCGTGAACACACGACAATGAGTGAAGCAGAGAGAGACCACCTGCAAGACCTCACCAGTTTGTGGGGGTTGCTGGCCGACTTATCGTTTGCCGACCTGTTGCTTTATGCCCCCAAAGCCGGTGAGGGGCAAACCGGTTTAGTGCTGCTGGGGCATATGCGTCCCACCACCGGGGTGACTTTGTATCGCGCCGACCTCGTGGGGCAAACGTTTTCTCCGGACCGGCGCCCGGTGGTAGATGAGTGTTTGGCTAACGGGGTGATAACCGAAGGTCTGGTGCAAATCGGTGCTGACCGTGAGGTTTCTATTCGGGCGGTGCCGGTGCGGGTGGATGGCCAGGTGGTGGCGGTGCTGGCGCGGGAGCGTTTGTTTAGCGAGGACCGTCCGGCCACGGTGCAAGAACGTACTTATCGTCGAGTATTTCGCCGCTTTGCTGACATGATTGATCGCGGCGATTTTCCTTATCAAGAAGAAGAGCGCTTGCGCCACCGCACGCCCCGGGTAGGGGACGGCTTGTTGTTGGTGGATGCTGAGGGGCATATTGAGTTTGCTTCTCCTAATGCGGTGTCGGCGTTGCATCGTTTGGGTATGCGCCGGGCGGCGGTGGGTTCGCGTTTAGAAGACACCGGCTTAGAGGCCACAATGTTGCGCCAGGCGTTTGCCCGACGGGCGGCCGTTATCAGCGAACTAGATGAGGGTCGTGAGGTGGCTTTGGTATCACATTGCCTTCCTTTGCTTGATGGTCGCACCGCTACGGGAGCCATTGTGTTGGTGCGTGATGTGACTGATTTGCGTCGCCGGGATCGCCAGTTGGTATCTAAAGACACCACTATTCGTGAGATCCATCACCGGGTAAAAAATAATTTACAAACTATTTCGTCGTTGCTGCGTTTACAGGGTCGTCGTTTGAAGTCCGTGGAGGCTCGGGCGGCTTTAGAGGAGTCGGTGCGCCGGGTGGCCGCTATTGCGGTGGTGCACGAAACGCTGGCCCAAAGCCCAGACGACGATGTGGCGTTTACTGATTTGGTGCGGCCTTTGGTCCGTGTCGTGGAGGAAAGCGTTTCTTCGCCGGAGCGGCCGTTGTCGTTTACGGTGGAAGGCGAGGCGGGGGTGTTGCCGTCGCAGATGACTACTACTTTGGCGGTGGTGCTGACCGAGTTGTTGCAAAATGCGGTGGATCATGCTTACCGCGGGGCGACGGTTCCAGAAAGTGGCGAACCGGGTCGGGTGCATATTGTGTTGGACCGGCGTACCGACATGTTGTTGGTGCGGGTCACCGATGACGGGGTGGGTTTGCCGGAAGGTTTCAATTTGGCGGAGTCCGATGGTTTGGGTCTCACCATTGTGCGTACGTTTGTCGAGAGCGAATTGGGGGGCACCATTACGTTGTCGCCGGTGAAAAAAGGTACGGGTACGGTGGCCGAGGTGCGTATCCCGAGCAGCCGTTTGTCGGGGCCGTGGGACGATGCACAGGAGCCGGTTGCTTAGCCATCGGCTAGGTTCTCTTTAGATTCTTATGACCGACACTTCTTTAAACGCTCCTTCTCACCGGCCTTTGGTGATTGCTCACCGGGGGGCCTCGGTTGACCATCTTGAAAACACGGTGGAGGCCTTCGCTGGGGCGCGTCAGCAGGGCGCCGATTGGGTGGAGTTGGATGTGCGGCGTTCGGCCGACGGCGTGCTGGTGGTGCATCACGATGCTCACTTAGCTGATGGCCAACTCATTCGAGACTTGACTGCTGAGGAGTTGCCCGAGCACATTCCGAGTTTGGCTGAGGCCTTCGAAACGGTAGACGGTCTGGGGGTCAATATTGAAATTAAGAGCCTGCCTGGAGAACCAGATCACGAAGACATGGCGATGGTGTGTGAGGCGGTAGTGGGTTTAGCAGCGGCTTACCGACCGCCGGAGTTGGTGAGGGTGTCGTCGTTTAATATTCGCGCTGTTGACCATATTCGTGAAACGGACCCCAATTTGCCGACGGGATGGTTGACGGTGGAACGCATCGGGTCACATTTGATTTTGGACCGCACGGTGGACCATGGGCATGGGGCGATCCATCCGTGGGATGAACTGGTGGACGAATCTTTGGTGGATGGTGCACATAACCGGGGCTTAAAGGTTTTGGTGTGGACGGTCGACGACGAGGAACGTATTGCTGAGTTGGCCTCTTGGGGTGTGGACGGCATCATCACTAATCTGCCGGGTGTGGCTCGCCGGGCCTTAGACGCCTTGGCTTGATTTTCGGCTGCGGGTAAGCCCCGGCCTGGTGTTCGTTTGCTAAACCGTTCGGCTGTTGCCGAGGGGGATGACTAGGTCCAGTACGTCGGGTTCGTGGCGCAGATGGAATTCTTCGGCTTGGCCCAGATAGTCGCCGTCGACTTGCCAGGGCACGGGGTGGTAGGCGGTGATGGTGGCTTGGGTGACGTCGGTGTGGTGGTCTATGAATCCGCTGTCGGCTACTTGGCCTCGGCCAAAACCGAGGGCGTTGGCGAATACTGGGCCGAGTCGGACTGGCGATAGGGAACGGAAGGTGACCACGGCCAGTGGTGTGTCGAGAGTGGTGTGGGGGGCGAAGGAGATGCCCCGGGTGCCGAGGTAGGTGTAGGGGTCGGTGTTGAGGCACACGGTGAACATGCCGTCCACGCCGGGTTTTTCTTCTTGATTGAGGCCTTCAAGGTTGAGGTCATCTTTTTTCTGGTCAATGGTGACTTTGAACCCGGGGCGTCGGTGGTCGTAGTGGCGGAACCAGGTGTTGAGGGTGGCGGCTACAAACAATGGGTGCCCGGCGAAGCGCTTGAGAAGCCCGCCGCGTCGTTCTACTTGTTCAACGACGGCGGCGTCGAATCCGATACCGGCGTTAAAGAGGAAGTAGCGGTCGTTGATGTTGCCGAGGCCGATGCGTTTGGTGGATCCGGCGTCGATGGCGTCGAGGAGGGCGCCGGTGGCTTCAACGGGGTCGTCGGGCAGGCCGATGGTGCGGGCAAATACGTTGGTGGATCCTCCGGGGAGTGCGGCGAGTGCGGTTTCGCTTCCGGCGAGGCCGTTGGCTGCTTCGTTGAGGGTGCCGTCGCCACCGAGGACTACCACCATGTCAAAGCCATCGTTGGCGGCGCTTTGTGCCAGCCGGGTGGCGTGCCCACGCCGGCTGGTGGCGGCTACTTCGAGTCGGTGATCGGCCGATAAAGCCTTTTGTATAACAATGCGCGTCCGCGCCGTAACCGACGACGCCGAAGGGTTCACCACTAAAAGTAATTTCATAACCCCCAAAGACTACCCCACCCCAACTTCGTGGGGTGGGGGTAGGGCGAGGATAGGGGTGACGGATGACCGGGGGAGAAAAAGTGGGCTGGATTTGTGGGGAAAGGGTTAAGGGAAGGCAGAATACGAACCATGAACATAGTCGTGTGTGTAAAACAGATTCCCGACCCAACTGACCCTGGCGCTCTGGACCCCGAAACAAAAACCCTCAAGCGTGATGCCAAGCTCATCTTGGACGAATCAGATTCGTACGGAGTAGAGATGGCCCTACAGCTCGTTGATGGAACCGAGGATGGCGAAGTGCGCTTGGTCTCCATGGCCCCCAACAACGAGGTCGGTGGTTTACGTACCGCTCTGGCCATGGGTGCAGCAAGTGCGGTGTTGGTAAGTGACGAAGCGCTGGCCGGTTCTGACTCTTTGTCGACTGCCAAAGTTCTCGTCGAAGCCATTAAACGCTGCGAGCCCACTCTGATTTTGACTGCTACTGAATCCAGCGACGGCTACACCGGTACTGTTCCTGTGCAAATCGCTGAATTGCTTGATCTTCCTTCGGTTACTTTCGCCAAAGAGATCACCATAAACGGCGACACGGTAACGGTAAAACGTCAAACCGAAGACGGTTACGACGAAGTCGAATGCCCACTGCCTTGCGTAGTGTCGGTAACCGCCGGGGTCGTTGAACCCCGCTACCCGTCCTTCAAAGGCATCATGGCTGCCAAAAACAAGCCAGTCGAAGAACTCGACTTAGCTGGTTTAGGCATTGACGCCAGCACCGTTGGGTGGGCTGGCGCTCGCCAAGAAATTACTGAGGTTACCGAGGCTGCGGTCCGGGAAGCAGGCGAAATTATTGTCGACGAGGGTGACGCCCACGAACGCATTTTGTCGTTCATGGACGACCTCAAGGTTCTTTAGGAGACTGTCATGGGAATTTCAACTATCTGGATTTACGGCGAAGCCGCCAACGGGTCTGCTTCGAGCACCACCCTTGAGTTGCTTGCCAAGGCCCGCGAGTTGGCCGGCACCGTAGAGGTGATTATTCACGGCGATGCTGCTGCTTTGGCCACCGAATTAGGTGCCCACGGGGCAACTAGTGTGCAATCCGTTGGCGATCTGGCCGGCGGTTTAGCTGGTCCACGGATTGCTTCGGCCATTGCCGGAGCGGTAGCGGCCGGCACCGGCCCGGACGTCGTGTTGTGCGCCACCACCTACGACGGGCGTGATATTGCCGGTCGTTTGTCGGCTAAACTTGATGCTCCGGTTATCACCAACGTGGTTGACTTGGTTGCTGACGGTGACCGTTTGTTGGGTGTCGAACCAGTGTTTGGTGGCGTAGTAAACGTAACCACCGGCTTTACCGGTGACAGCACCGCAATTTTCTTGGTACGGCCCAAGTCGTTTGAAGCATCTTCTACGGGCGGCGCAGCAGCCACCGTGGGCTCTTTGGCGGCGGGCGACACTGGCAATACCGGCACTTCGGTGGTTAAAGATCGTTTTGTCGAAGAAACCAGTGGCCCTAAACTTGACGAAGCAGCCATTGTTGTTTCGGGCGGGCGTGGCCTCGGCGAAGCCGAAAAATACGAAATGATCGAAAGCTTGGCCAAACTCCTTAAGGGCGCCCCCGGCGCTTCTCGAGCAGTGGTGGACTCCGGTTGGGTTCCTTACTCCTACCAGGTCGGCCAAACCGGCAAGGTTGTAAAACCAACCGTTTATTTGGCTTGTGGTATTTCTGGTGCCACTCAGCATTTGGTTGGGATGAAAGGCAGTGCCAACATCATCGCCATCAACAAAGACGAAGAGGCACCCATTTTTGGGGTAGCGGATCTCGGCATTGTGGGCGATGTGCACAAGGTGTTGCCCAAACTGATTGAAGCACTCGAAGCCCGAGGCTAATCTCGCAGGTCGTGAGCGGCCAAAGCCCAAGCCAAACCATGGCTGGGGTCTTCGATTACCAAGTTGAGTTGCCAACCAGCTGTTTGCTGAGCGGTTTTCCATGTGCCCCAACGGAGTTCTTCTAAAGCCGTCCCTAATTCTTCTGGTTCGGGTGGCCAAGGGTCTTCGTCCTCGTTGAGCCCGGTAAGCGCTGCGGCGCACCACCAGGTGTCGAAACGTCCCCGAGCGCAACCAGGGCGCCGACCGTGGGCCCCTCCAGAGGCGGCGGCCCACGACATGGCTCTCCACGCTTGGGCTGCGGTGAGCCAAGAGAGTTGCACTTGGTCGAGGTCTAAGGCGGCGAGCGCCTCAGCGGCCGTGCCAGCGACGGCTACTGCTTTTGAGGTGCCGTTGGAATGGTCGGTCCAGGTGCGCACCAGGTCGCGTAGAGCCTCCGTTGCCGAGTCGCTGCTTGCGGTACCCGATCCCGGCAAGGCCACTGTCTCAAACGCTCCGAAACTGGGCGCAGGGTCGTCAAGGTCGTAGGCCTTGATGGTGGGTCCTTCGGTGGCTGGTTCCCACGAAGCGAGCGTGAGAGTAAGCCCTAATGGGTCGCCCGGGAGGTCAACTCCGGAGAGATCCTGGCCACGGGCGATGCACTCATGAGCAACAAGGGCCCGCACAGGGCCGGCGGGCAAATGAGAGTCCAGTTCTGTCCAAAAGTTTTCTGATGCTGCCACTTCGGCTAGTGAAGCTATGCCGAAGCGTTGCTGGTCACGCAGTACGGCTCGAGCCGCAAACTCGGCGGGCCCTTGCTTGGCTAAGCGATGTTCGGCGTGGTCGGCGGCGGGCCAGAGTTGGTGGCCACGTTCGGTGGCCGTGCGGGCTCGTTGGGCCAGCGATTCCAACACTTCCCATTGGGCTTGGTCGCAGGTGTCGTCTATGAGGCGCAGCAAACCGTCGAGGTCGCCGCTGTTGAGGAGGTCGTCTAAGTGCTGTTTTGATGGGTCGGTCATAGCAGCGGCCAGGGTACGGAACGCCCACCGGTGTCGTGGGGAAGGCACCCGTTGGTAGCGAGGGCTCGTGACCGGGTGATCAAAGCATCAGTTTCGAATGGGTCAAGTAAAGCGGCGAGCGCTGGTGAAGGCCCGTCACTCACCAGGCGCCACAGGTCGTTTAGGAGTTCTTCGCTGAGTGGTTGGCCGGCCCAATCCCATATGACGGTGCGTACTTTGAATTGTTGATGGAAACTTAAGGCATTGTCAATAGCCCAGATTTTTTCGTCGTCGCCGGCTAGGACATGCCCGCCTTTGCGGTCGGTGTTGTTGGACACGAGGTCAAAAGCGGCGAGTCGTTGTAGGGCGGGGTGGTGGGCGGGGTTTTCTCGTAGGGTAAAAAAGTGCTGTGCGTAGTCGCAGGGAATATAAAGCTGCACTGAGCCTTCACCGTGTGGCCCGTCACGTAAAACGGTGGGAGGGATCAACCCCCAACCCAACTGTTTGGTGAGTTCCCATGCAGCAACCTCGCGCCGGTAGATGCCGAGGGGAAAGTCGTGAAGGGGGCGTTCGCCTTGGGCGGGTTTGTACACCCCTTGAATAAAAAGGTCGCCGTAAGAAATATCTACTAGGCAGGTGGCGTTTGACGACCAAGGCATTTGCCCTAACACGGTGAGGTCGCCGTGGGTGAGGGCGTTGAGAGCCCGGTCATCTTCTAAAGGCGGCCGAGGTCGAAACGGGCTTTCTGGTTCTGTGGGGTAACTGGTTTGCTCAGTTGACACAGGGGCACCAACCGTCGTTGGTGGCTTCTAACGGTTCGTGGCAAAGGGGGCAGGGAGGTCGGCCTTCAGTGACTAATTTCCGTGCCTGTTCAACAAATGCTGCCACTTGGTGGCGGCTTAGGGGAAAGCGTGCTTGGGCGGGTTCGGTGTCTTCGTCTCGTATGAGTTCTTCGACAAAAAGTACGAGCCGGTCGGTGCTTTGTTGGTAGGTGACACCCAAGTTTCCGATAACCCATGCCGGTTCGCCGGGTTCGGTAAATGAGGCATCAAGGCCTGCGGGGTCGGTTTCGGGTTGTTCGACGGGGGGCAGGTCGTCGAGCATGCGGTGTAAGAATTCGGCGAGTCCGGCCACTTGTTGCTTTTCCAGTTTGAGCGAAACGAGGTCGCCTGCTCGTTGGGCTTGAAGGTAAAAAACTCGTCTCCCTGAGGGCCCGGTGGTGCCGGTGGCGAAGACGTCGGTGTCGTCCCAGTTTATTTCTGGCCGGTTCATGAGAGGTTTAACCCGGTGAGCGGCCCGGAGTTGTTGACGGTGAGCACTACGGGTTTTTCGGCGGTGTAAAGCACGGCGCTTACCGAACAGGGCCCCACCACGATGCGTTGAAAGAGGTCAAGAGGGGTGCCTAAGGCGGCGGCCAATGCGGCTTTGATGGGGTCGGCGTGAGAGACACAAACAATGGTTTGGCCGGGGTGTTGGGCCACCAAGTCCGCTACTTGGCCGGTGATGCGGGCTTGCATTTCGGCGAAAGATTCGCCGCCGGGAAAGCGAAACACGCTGGGCTGGCGTTGCACGGTGGTCCAGGCTTTGAGGCGGAAGAGTTCTTTTAGCCGCCGCCCGGTCCATTTGCCGAAATCGCATTCGTTGAGGCCGGGGGCTTTACGTACCCGTAGTTTGAGGGCTCGGGCGATGGGGGCGGCGGTTTCTTGGGTGCGTTCCATGGGCGAGGCGTAAACGGCGGCTACTGCTTTTTTGGTTTTGCCAGTGGCCAACTCGGCCAGGTGTTGGGCTACCGCTTCGGCTTGGGCGCTTCCTTCGGCGGCAAGGTGTAGCCCGGGGGCTCGGCCGGGCAGGGTGGTACCGGTAGTGGGGGTGCGTCCGTGGCGAACGTAAAGCACCAGGGTTGGTCGGGCAGAGGTGGAGGTCATGGGTTATTTAATCTACCCTGCCGGGATGGAAGCTACGAGAACGCTGGCGGTGGTTCATGACGAGGTGGTGGGTTGCCGGGCTTGCCCGCGTCTGGTGGCGTGGCGTGAACAGGTGGCGGCCGAGAAACGAGCGGCTTACCGGGACCAAGATTATTGGGGTAAAGGGGTGCCGGGGTTTGGTGACCCGCTAGCCCGTATTTTGGTAGTGGGCTTGGCTCCGGCGGCTCATGGAGCCAACCGTACGGGCCGGGTTTTTACCGGTGACCGTTCAGGAGATTTCTTGTTTGCGGCGCTTCACCGGGTGGGGTTAGCGAATCAACCGGAAGCTACCCATCGGGGTGATGGTTTGGCTTTGACGGGTGTTTTTGTTACGGCACCGGTTAAATGTGCGCCGCCGGCTAATAAACCTACGCCAGATGAGCGGGCTGCTTGCCGACCGTTTTTTGAACGTGAGGTGGCGGCTTTGACCGAGGTGCGGGTGGTGGTGGTGTTAGGCCAGATTGGTTATCAGGCCACGGCGCAAGAGTTTGGTTTATCGCCCCGGCCTAAATTTGGCCATGGGGTAGAGGCTCCGTTGCCGGACGGCCGCACTATTTTGTGTTCGTACCATGTGAGTCAGCAGAATACTTTTACGGGCCGTTTGACCGAACCGATGTTTGATGAAGTGTTAGAACGGGCCAAGGTTTTGGCTAGCCAACGCTGAGTCGGTTTCAGGCGATAACCTCACCGATTGTGAAGAACTCTCGTACCTCTCGTCTGGTTGCCATTTTGGCGGCCTTCATGTTGCTAGCCGGTTGCGCTAATTCGTCTACCCCTAATGGGTGGGACGAACAAGATGCTTTGGCGGAACGCAACTTTGTTGAAGCCTGTGCTGAGGCCAACCCTGACTTGTCTTCGGCGCAAGGCGAAGCATTGTGTGGCTGCATTTTGCAAGGTATTCAAGATGCGGTTACTTATGAAGAGTTCAAAGCGTTAGATAATCATATTCGTGAGAACGCTGGCGAACTCACCGAAACGGGTTTAGCCGATGGGTTTAGTTGGTACACCGACGCGGTGGTTTCTTGCCAATAGGCGAGTGTCCAACGGCCGCTTTTAACTAACCGGCTTTCACTTCGATGCCTTGGCGGGCACTTTTGTTGGCCCAATCTGGCCAACGGGCACGGCTTTTAGCGGCCAGTTTGTTCATGAGGGCAATGGCTCCGGGGTCGCTGTCGCCGGGTCGGCCTTCAATGACGCCTTCTTCAAGCATTTTCATGATGATTTGACGGCCTAACTCGGTGCGCACAATGGTTAGGGTCCAGTCTTTGTTTTCGCCGATGCCTCCGGTGGAGATGTCGGCGTGTTCGGCGGCGAAGTCGGGGCAGTGGTGGCAGCCTTCTCTGGTCCAGGCGTGGCATTCTTTGAGATTGATTTCGTGGTAGTCGCCGTTACGCATCCAAATTTGGAACACCCCTTTGATGTTCATTTTGGTCATGTCGGCTTTGGCGAGCCCATATTTGGCTTCGAAAAGTTCTTCAAATATCGAGTCGTCGAATGATTTGGAGCAGAGCAGGCCAATGTTGAGTTTGATGGGTTTTCCGGCTTTACCGACCTTGCGATGCCACATGACGGGGCCGATGGAAGTTTGGCAACTCATCCCTACCAGGGCTAAAGATTCGAGGTTTTGTTCTTTGGCTTCTTTTATGGCCAGGGTGTTGGCCGAGTAGGTGTAGCGACTGCCTGCTCCGGCGAGCACGCCGGCTCGGTCGGTGGCTAAAGCGGGGATGGCTTTCCAACTGATGGCTCCGTCTTCGGCGGGGGCTTCGAGGTGTGAGGTCAGCGCTCCGTCGATGATGTTGTTTTCGAGGCACCAAATCAAAATGGCCGAAACTAGCCCGCCGTCTTGGCCCATTTGGTGCACTGTTTTGTCGGAGGCTCGGGTGAGCAAAATGTCTTTGTATATGCCGGAGAGTTCTTCGGGTTGACGGTTTCGGGCGAAGAGGTGTTGGTCGGCTTCGGTTTCCCAGTCGCGAAAACGTGGGCAGGCGCGGGTGCAGGAGGTGCATCCCTTTTGGCCGTGGCCGCAGTCGTCTAAGCCCAGTTCGCCTTCAAGGTGAAATGGTGTGTATTGACCAGGGGCGTGTTTGTAGCCGATTACGTCGTGGGGGCAGGCAATGACGCAACCCGCACAGCCGGTGCAAAGGCCGGAGGTGATGACCTCGTCGTAGAGTTCCTTCCATTGGAAGGTCCACTTCTTTTTGGTTGCTGCCATGGGGTAAACCTAGTCGCATGCCGCCGACTTAACGTTTTGTGCTGCTCTTTTTACTGATGAGATGTAGTGCCCCTGGCAGGACTCGAACCTGCGCTCACGGCTCCGGAAGCCGATGCTCTATCCACTGAGCTACAGAGGCTGAACGGGGTAAGGCTACCGGTTTCGGGTGCTGACTGTTTGCTGCTTTTTGGCGCCAAAGTTCTTATGACTACTTTCACTACGGGAAGGGTTTTTAGTTCTGCATTCTTGTAGTGCCATGATGCCAAGCAATAGCAGTACCAGGCTGCTTTCTTGGCTGATGAAGAGGCCAGCGAGGGTTAGGGCGGCGAGGGCTGAGCCAGCCATCCAGAGGCGAGGGAGGGAGGAATGATTAGTCCTGCAGGGTGATGATGATGGCGCAGTCGGAAGGCCCGCCGCCTCCAAAGAGTGTTTTTAACCAGACCAGTAGGCGAATCAATGTGACTTCGAACCCGTATTTGGCTTGAATGGCTTTGCGTACGCGAACAAAGTCAGCGTCGTAGGCAATGATTGCGGTGCCGGTGAGTGGTTCTGAACCTTCGTTTATGTGGCCACGGGTGTCGCTTGCTTGCAGTTCGACACGGGGGTCGTTGGTAAGGCGTTTGGCTTTCCATGATCCTGACCATGTGGTGAATCCGCAGGTGCCGTCGCCGAGGTCGGCGAGCCATATGGGCAAGGTTTTGGCTTCGCCGCTACGGGTGTAGGTGGTGAGGCGAGCGTATTTTTCGTCGGTAATCATTGGGGGTCGTTCTCGGAGCCGTTTTGGGTTTGGGCGATAAGTGCGGCGCCGAGCGCTCCGGCGTCGGTGCCTTGTTGAGCTAAGCAAATCTCTACTTCTGGCCGGTGGGAGGCCCCGAATAACATGGTGGGAAGCCAAGCGGCCACGCCGCTGCGCAGGGGTTCGCCAATGGCTGCGAGCCCGCCGCCTAAGACAATGCGTTCTAAGTCCAGCAGGGTGGCCAGGCTGGCGGCACCTCGAGCAATTTCTTGACAGTAGTGGTCAAAGATTTCTAAGGCTTGTGGGTCGCCGGTGGCTACGGCGGTTGAAACGTGTTGGCCAGTGATGGCTTGTGGCGACCCTGCGGCGGCCAGGCCTTGGGCAAAGGCTCCGTTGGCGGCGGCCTCTTGGCCGAGGCGCCCCAAAGCGTTGCCGGAGGCGAAGTATTCCCAAGGCCCGGGCTGGCCGGTGAGGTGGGTGGGGCCTTGGGCGTTGATGGTCATGTGTCCGGCTTCTCCGGCAAACCCGTGGGCGCCGAGTACCAGTTGTCCGTTGAGCACTAAGCCAGCACCGATGCCGGTGCCTAAGGCGACAAAAGCAAAGTTGTCGCAGCGTTGGCCGGCGCCGAGGCGGGCTTCGGCCCAGGTGCCGGCGGTGGCGTCGTTGCTGACTGTTACCGGCAGGCCGCAGCGTTGTTGCAATTCGGGGCCGATGGGGTAATCCAAAAGCCCGGGCAAGTGGGGGGAGTAGTGCACGGTGCCGGTGCGGTTTACTA
>JAPKBH010000014.1 GCA_028823445.1 Acidimicrobiales bacterium
GTGTTCCTTGGGATGATGGGTCTACGGGGACGACGCCTCCTGACGACGGTTGGGTAGATGACGGTTCGGTTTGGTCTGCTACCAATGAAACCGATTGTGTAGATCGCGGCGGCCAGTGGAACGCTGAGTGGGAATATTGTGAAGAGATATGGGCAGATGATGGTTCGGTTTGGTCTGCTACCAATGAAACCGATTGTGTAGATCGCGGCGGTGAGTGGGATGCTCAGTACGAGTACTGCTCCGAGGCGCAAATCGATGACGGTTCGATTTGGTCGGCCACTAATGAAACCGACTGTGTAGATCGCGGCGGCCAGTGGAACAGCAACTGGGAATATTGCGAAGAAATAAGAGTAGATGACGGTTCGCTTTGGTCGGCCACTAATGAAACCGACTGTGTAGATCGCGGCGGTGAGTGGGATAGCGAGTACACCTATTGCTTTGAATCATGGGTAGACGATGGTTCGGTTTGGTCTGCCGAAAACGAAGCCGACTGTGTTGACCGAGGCGGTGTTTGGGAGAGCGAGTACACCTACTGCTACGAAGAATACGATGATAATTGGTCGGGCGATTACGACATGGGTGAAACCACTATCGACGCCAATGGCTGTGAAACTACCTCGTACGAGGACGGCAACAGTAGCTGGTGGTGCCCAGACGGAAGCTACGGCGGCCAGTGGGACGGTGACAGTTACCAGTATGTAGATGGTTGCAGCACCGAGTATGACGCGGACGGCAACGCAACCAACGAGTGGTGCGACGGCGACGATGGCATGGAATGGGCAGCGGCTGGCGAATACAACGACGCAACTGGTTGCTGGGTAGAGCAATATGACGACGGCAGCCGATACGAATCATGCGATGATGGGTCCGGACTCTACTTCGACGCCTACTCTGGTGAAACTTCCACTTGGTCTCCATCGATTTACGATGAAGGAACTGGCTGCACCACGCAAGAATACGACGGCGCGATGTCGACCTATTGCGATGATGGCACCACCATGTGGACCGACGAAAACGGTGGCACCAATCAGTCGAGTTATGACGATGAATCAGGATGCTGGACAGACTCCTACAGCGACGGCACCTCAAGCATGTACTGCGAAAACGGTTTTAGCTCATGGACTGATGCCGATGGCAACACCGAAACCTGGGCCGCTCCAGAAATTTCAGTAGACCCAGAAACCGGCTGCACCATTGAGGTGTACGACGATTGGACCAGCACCTCCTGCCCAGACGGCAGCTACTCGTGGTCAGACGGCAGTGGCGCAACTTCGACCTACAACCAAGAAACTGGCTGTTCAGAAACAACTTTTTCCGACGGGTCAAGCGACAGTTATTGTGAGGACGGCTCAGGTACTTACACCGATGCCAACGGCAACATAGAGAGCTGGGGGGTTGCGGTTTATGACCCAGATACTGGCTGCACCACCCAAGAATACGCCGATGGTTCTTCCACCTGGTGCGACGACGGAACAAACATGTGGAGCGACGAATACGGCAACACCAGCGTGTCGTTCTACAACGATGCCACTGGCTGTTGGGAAGAAGTTTACTCTGACGGCAGTGTTTCTGGCTGGTGCGATAACGGTGACGGCTACTGGATGGACGCCGACGGCAACCGTGAATCATGGACTGCTCCGGAAGTTGATTACGACTCCGCAACCGGTTGCACCACCGAAACCTATGACACAGGCGAACAATGGGTCTACTGCGATGACGGGTACACCGCCTTTACCGGCGAGGACGGCAATCTCGAAGAGTATCTGGCGCCCACCGAAGAAGTAAGAGATGATGGCGCTCGGGTCGTTACCTACCAAGATGGGATGGTTGAAATATGGGGCACCGATGATTCTTTGCGTATTACCTGGTCTGATGGCAGTTGGTATGAAGAGAGTTATCGAGAAGACGGGGCACGCGTAGAGAAATACTCTGACGGTTCAACCTATGTAGAAATGCCCGACGGAAGCTACAAATACACCGACCCCTCTGGGGGGTCTTCAAACACTGTCATAGTCGGCGAAGGAAGTTCTGCAGGGTGGAAGACCCAATACGACGATGGGAGCAGTTTCACCGTTTACGAAAATGGCCGCGAGGTTTACACCGATGCTTCGGGGTACAGCCACGAAACGTCGGTTGATCCAACCACCGGTATTCGTACCACCACATCAAGTGACGGCACGGTTTCTACCGAACGCCCCAACGGTTCGTTTGAACACGTCTACCCAGACGGAACCCGCGACGTCGGTTCAGTGAACGGCGATGGCGACATCGTTATCTCCTACGCTGACGGCTCGAGCGCCGTAATTAAAAATAATGGTACAGAAACCTTTGTTGACCCCTACGGAATCACCACCAAAAGAACCGTTGATGAAGAAGGCCGCATTACGGAAGTTTCCAGCGACGGTTGGTCCACCACGTTTTCGGCAGATGGTAAGTCAATGATCCGCACCGGCCCCAACGGTGAAGTGGAAACCTCGATGTTTGAAGAGGACGGTTCAATGGCCACTAACTCCAGTGATGGCTCTTCAAGTCGTTATGACGCAACAACCGGACAAAGTTCTTACACGGATGCTAACGGGGCGACTTATACCATGCGTGAGGACAAAAATGGCAATCAAGTAATGACCGACCCTTCGGGAAACACTGTGGAGTACAACCCCCGCACCAATACCTCAACGATCACCGGGGCAAATGGGGAAAGCCAAGAAACGGAACGCACCGAAGACGGCGGCTACACAGTAGAACTTGAAGACGGCACAGTCATTGAGTTTGATGCGACCGGCAACCCTCTCGGAGTCGAGAGCGATGCTTCTGATGACGGCAACTACACCATGGCCCCCGACGGCACGCTTACCACCGAGGTAAACGGCGAAACCCGTACTTACAGTACGACCGGTGGGGTAGCGGGAACTTCGACCACCACCAATGACGGCGGGGCGACACAAATGGATATGGATAACGGAGGGTCTGCTGAGGTTTCAGCAGATGGACAAACCATGACCATCACCAACGGCGATGGAACACAAGCAACCGCAGCACCTAGGGCGGATGGTGTGGTAGTAATTATTGACGGGGTCGAGTTTGTCTTTCCCTACAACGCACAAGTGGGAGGCTGAAATGAACAAGTCGCTTAAAAAATCGTCATTAGCACTCTTGGCGGGCTTGGTCATAGTGGCCGCGGCTTGTGGAGGTGGAGGCGACGAAGAGGCTGCCCCAGATTCGACCGTTGCTGGCGAACAAGATGCACCCACCACAACTGCCGATCCAACCGGTACGACAGAAGACACTTCGGAAGAGCCAGGGAAAACCTGTGTACTTGAAGTAAACGCTGACTGCAGCGGCGTTGACTTTTCGGGTCAAGATTTAGCAGCCATCATTGCCCCTGGGGCCGATTTAAGTGACGCTAACCTAACCGGAACCATTTTGGACGGAGCGCTTCTGGTGGGGGCAAACCTCACCGGAGCGAACTTAGGCGGAGCTTCGCTGGCTCATACAAACCTGTCGGCAGCCATCCTTTCTGGAGTCAGTGCCCCCGGAGCAGTATTTTTCTCAACCAACCTTTCGCACGTCAACTTGACCCAGGCCGACCTCAGCACGGCTTTATTTATTCAAACCGACCTTCGTTCGGCGAACTTAACTGGGTCGCTAATAGAAGGTTTAGTGGATCGACACACTTTTAAATGCGGCACCATTTGGGCCGACGGTTCGCTAGATAACAGCAGTTGTGAAACAGCAACTACGGAGGCTTCTTGATCTACTCATGAAAAAATTTCGGTGGCCACGTATGACTTTTTGGCGTTTAGCAGTGGCTTTTTTTGCAGTTTTTTCTCCGCTTGCAGCGCTCTGGGCAGTACCTGCTGCAGCCAGTCCAGTTTTTTTTACCGAAGTAGACGATAGCGGGTGCCAACACGATGATATTGCCGGCATTGACCTCTGGTCTTGTCCTGACGGGTCGGAGGGTGCGACTGACCCGGATGGAAGCGGTCACGCAACAGATGCCGATGGGTGCCGGACAGAGTGGGGGGCCGACGAAGTGGTGTACTACGACTCTTGTGCACCAACAACGACCACAACAACGACCACAACCCAACCACCGACTTACCCCACAACAGAGACAGACCCCAACGGTTGTGAAATAACTCACAGCGATGAATGGAACTCGACTTGGGAATGCCCCGACGGGTCAAACGGTATTGGTAACCCCCTGGGTTCTGGTTGGGGCTCTGAAAACTACGGTGCAGGGTGTAGCCGATCATGGAACGGCGGCGGGGTCATCACAGAAGATACCTGTGCCTCTCCCGACCCTGAAGACGACGATGCGCCGGACAACTATGACGAGGAAGGCTGCTGGGTAGAAGAACACGCCGGCAACGTCACTACTCGGTATTGCGGTAACGGTGGCGGCAGCATTGAAGGCGGTGGCTATTTTTGGACGTGGGGAGACTCGCCCGTTTACGGGTTATCAACCGCATGTTCAGTTGCAGAAAGTGGAAACGGTAGCAATGTTTATTGCGGGGCAGCGCGGGCGTGGTGGGATGGGGCAGGAAACACCACCTTCACCGACCCAGTAACCGCTTGTACGGTTTCAACTTATGCCGACGGTTCATCGGTCAATAGTTGCGACGATGGCACCTACGAAGAAACAGATGTAGACGGTGAGACGTTTAGCCCGGGAACTACTGTTGATGCAGAGACCGGGTGCACAATTACCACTTACACCCGCGAGGTAAGTGAAACAGTTTGTGAAGACGGGACAAGTTCTGGCACCTATTCGGATGGAAGTTCCTACCAGATCTATTTCGCCGATGATTGCTGGGTTGAGGAAAGAAGTGACGGGACTTCCACCCGTGACTGTGAAGACGGCACCATGTGGCATACCAACGAATATGGAAGAATCATTGAAGTTTTTCAGGCCCCTGAAAGTGTTTGGGATGAAGAAACTGGTTGCACAGTTCAGACCTCCGAAGATGGGTCATCGTGGAGATACTGCAGCGACGGGACAATTCACAGTGTAGATGAATACGGGAACTCAGAAATCTATGTTCCCCCCGTAACCGAAAGGTTTGAAGATGGATCCAAGAAGGTTACTTACGACGACGGAACGATAGAGACGTGGACGGCAGACGGAACGCTTGAGGTCAACTTCTCCAATGGTGATACCTACCGAGAAACATTTGATGAAGAAGGAACCACTTTTCGGTTATACCCAGATGGCTCTCAATACACGGTTTACGCCGATGGCAGCAGGGAGACCGTTAATCCGTGGGGCGAGACATCACGCACGGTTGAAGTATTTGAAAACGGGGTTGAAGGATGGCTCACCACTCACGACAGTGGGGCCACTTACCTGAATATGGAGAATGGCGATGAGTTTTATCAGGATCCTTCTGGGTTTACTTGGGAAGCGCAATACAACCCACAAACAGGTGAACGTACTACCACCTCTTCTGATGGGAGCCGAAAAGTAGACCGTGACGATGGAACGTTTGCCTACCTTTATTCCAACGGGACTGAAGACATCGGTGTACTGGATGCACAAGGGAACGTAATCGTCGCTCTTGCTGACGGTTCTTCTGGCATAGTTCGGCCCGATGGGAGAGAGACTTGGACGGATCCTTATGGTTATGTAAGAGTCGAATTTGTTGACGAAGATGGAAATGAAGTGATCTCGTGGGAAGACGGGTGGACAGAAACCATTTCTGCGGATGGGCTCACCCATACCAAAACTGGCCCAGATGGAGAATCAGAGTTATCTCGGTATCACTTTGATGGGACAATAGAAACCCAGTACGGAGATGGGGCAAGTAAGCGTTTTGATGAATCAACGGGAATCACCACTTACACCACCAAAACAGGTTCAGTTTTTTTGATGAGCGGTGAAGGGCATATTGACCTACTCACCGACCCAGCTGGCACGGTTTTTGAATATAACGAGCTGACCAACACCACTAACTTGGTAAGAGCCGATGGAAGCACACAGACTGCAGAACGAACTGCTGATGGCGGCTATCGCATAAACCTCGGCGGAGATACAGTTTTGCTAGTTGACTCAGAGGGCAATCAGCGAATCGAGAAAGGTGACGGGCTTCGCATCCAAATTGAAGAAGATGGAACCAACATCGAAATGATGGATGGCCAGCAAATGTTTATCAGCGACGACGGCGAAATGATGCAAATAACCTACGACTTCACCGAGCCCTGCACAGGTGACTGCGTGGAAGAAACGAACTGGGACCATGACGAATCAAAACTGACTGTCACACTTGCCGATGGCACGGCAACAACGACGGACTTGCAAGCAGATGGGTCAATAATTGTTGAAGTAAATGGGGAAACACGTACCTACCACCCCTCAGAAGGGGTAGATGGGGCAACCACCACTTACCGAGAAGAAGACGGTTCCCGGACAATGGAAACCGAAGAGGGCGGGGTTGTTCATTTCTCAGAAGATGGCCAATCCATGTCCGTTACTGATGCACTCGGAAATCAGGCTGAGGCCACAGAAATGGAAAACGGGTACAGCCTCGTAATCGATGGTGAGGAACATTTCTTCCCCTTTGGTTCAGATGAAGAACCTGAAGGGCTTAGTACGGATGATGGGTGTGATCCGGATTCGGATGAGCCGTGTGGCCCAGGTAGCGAAGAGCCTGATGGTGGCGGTGAGGGTTTCGAACCGGATCCGGGCGAAGAGTTAGGTGAGGGTGAGGAGTGTGACCCTGGTTCGGATGAGCCGTGTGGCCCAAGTAGCGAGGAAGACCATGGTGAGGATGATGGTGGCGGCTTTGATTCAGGAGCGGATGACGGTTTTGACCAGGATGACGGCCAGGACCAGGACGATGGTTTTGGTGGGGAGGATAGGCCTCTCCCGGGAGCAACCGCTGTTGATGCGGGGAATGGCGCTTGGGTTACCTATCAGGGGGAAAGAATATTTTTCACCTACACCAGTCAAGATTGGGCTGAAACACCAAGTGGGGTTCCCGATCAAGATTTTGTAGCCCTAAAAGAACCTGACGGCATTATTGTGTTTTTCCAAGGAGCGGAGTGGTTTGTCCCGTTCAGTTAGCGGCCTTTAAAAACCGCTGGCCGGCGTTCAATAAACGACGCCACCCCTTCGGCAGCGTCGTCAGTGGCGGCCAGCTCGGCTTGTTGGCCGGCCATGGCAGCAATGCAGGCTTTTTCGCCTTCTAATGCATAGAGAGTTGACGAAGCTTTGGTGGCTTGAACAGCCAAAGGGGCTCCTTGGCAGATGATTTCGGCGATTTCAATGGCTCGATCAAGTTGTTGTCCGGCTGGTACTATTTCTTGCGCCAAACCGATGCGGTAAGCCTCGTCAGCATCAAACTCGTCGGATGTCAACAAGTGGTACATGGCATTGCCCCAGCCGCCACGCTGCACAAAACGAATGGTGGCCCCGCCGGTGGCGTAGATGCCTCTTAACGGTTCGAGTTGAGAAAAACGGCAGTCGTCGGCGGCGATAACGATGTCGCCGGCCAACATGAGCTCAATGCCCAGAGTAAAAGTGATGCCCTGCACGGCGCTAATGACGGGCTTGCTGCAACGCGAGCTCAAAGCGGTGGGGTCAATTTTGTTTTCCCCGCGACCCCGGTCCCCGGCTTTCATCTTGTTGGCCCATTTCGGTAGGTCAAGACCAGCGGTGAAGTGAGGGCCATGAGCAAAAAGTACACCCACTCGTAGGTCCGGGTTGCTGTCTAACTCGGTGTAGGCATCAACAAGTTGCCGCATCATTTCGGGGGTAAACCCATTGAGTTTGGCGGGGCGGTTAATGCCCATCAACAAAATCTGGTCACGGACTTCGGTGGTGATGTTTCCTTCGGTGTCTGTCATAAGCATGGTTTAGCGCAACACTGCACCGAATGCCGCAACGGCCCCCACCAAAACCGAACCTGGGGTCAGACCCCAGGTTCGGTTTGTTAAGAGGTGGAGGCTTTTTCGCAGGACAGGAGACGGGCTTTGGTTTCGAGTCCCGAGGCAAACCCACCAAGGCTGCCATCGGCTCGCAACACTCGGTGGCAGGGAACCAAAACAAGAAAGGGGTTCGCTCCGAGCGCAGTACCCACCGCACGCGTGGCTTTGGGGCGACCCAGGGCTTGCGCCAACTCTTGATAAGTGCGGGTTTCTCCAGATGGGATCAAAGTACAGTTTTTCCACACCAAGCGCTGAAAATCGGTGCCGAGGCGCTGATCAAAAGGCAAGTCGCTTGCCCCTTTGTGCGTAAACGCTTGAGCAATGGCGTTAACCAGCCCAGCCGGTGCTTTCTTGGCTAGTGGTAAATCAAGATACGGTGCAAAAGTAGGGGAGTGCGTTGACCCAGCCAACGTGCTGGCCACAATAGTTCCCTCGTCGTGGGCTACCCAAAGTAAGCCCACCGGTGAATCAACCGCTACTACTTCAGTCATTGGACTCCCCTAAATAAATGTTAAATCGGTTTCTTGCTGTCTTTCTAGCAGAGAAATTTGCTCAGATGTTTGCTCAGAAGTCCAACCAAGCAAACCAGCTAACTGCTCAGCTACCGGTTCAATCAAAACCCCAACCTCTGGATCAAACCACATGCTTCCGGTGCGTCGCACCAACACATCGTCTAAAAAGAGCGCACCATCCACTTGCACCGCCCACACGATTTCACCCGACAAAAGATGCGCCCCGGGGGCCACCGGTTCTTTTCCGAGGGTAATAACCGCTTCGGTTTCCGACCCGTAGCGTCGCACCAAACGCTCGGCAATGGGCAAAGCAAGGTCATGGTTGGCTGCTAAAGTTTGCGCAGCCAAAGACAAGTCTGAAGCAATGTCTCCACCGGGCAAGGTCTTAGAGGTAGAAGTTGTCCCGCTAAAGACGGCACTGGAGTTCAAGCTCTGCTGGGCAGAGAGTTGAGTATCTACAGACTCAAGGACATCGTCGGCCATTTGGAGGTAACCGGTAAGTTTGCCACCGGCCACCGTGACTACCCCTCGGGGGCCAACCCATACCTCGTCTTTGCGAGAAAGTTCCGAAGTGGGCTGCCCCGGTTTAGAAATCAACGGCCGTAGGCCAGCCCACGCCCCGGTCACTTGCTCTGAGGTCAAAGAAATATCAAAATGATGTTCAACGGTAGTTAACAAAAAATCTACATCGACTTGTTCGACCGAAGGATGGTGGGTAGCCGGGTCAAGATGACGAGTATCGGTAGTCCCCAAATAAGTAACCGGTCCTCGCGGCAGGGCGAACACCGGCCGGCCATCTGAACCGGTCATGGTTACCAAATTGTTGACCGGTAAATCGGTGCGCCGGACAGCTACGTGAATGCCGCGACTGAGTACCAAACGAGGCTCAACATCGGCTTCCAGTTGGCGGGTGGCATCAACCCAAGGGCCCGTGGCGTTAACCACCACTGCGGCTTTTACCTGAATTGACCGACCGGTTAGCGCACACTGAGCGGTAACCCCCTCTGCCTGGTTTTGGCCCAGCAGGCCATCAACGGAAAGGTAATTAGCAACTTGAGCACCAGAAGCCGCCGCATCACGCAAATTGGCCAGAACCAAGCGGCAGTCATCGGTCAAATACTCGCGAAAAGTTACGGCATAACGGCTTTTTTCTGGTCGTAAAGCAGGCTCGTTTTGCGCCACTTTGCCCCTGCTCCACCGACTATGACGGTCGGAGCGCTTAACCCCGCCCAACATTTCGTAAATCCGTACCACGACATCCATAAGCACTAGCCAGCGCCGGGAAGCCACCGGAAAAACCATCCAGTGCGGTTCACAAAGGTGAGGAGCTAAAGCATGAACCACCGCACGTTCACGCGCCGTATGGCGCACCACCCGAAAATGGCCCATAGCTAAATAGCGCAGACCGCCATGAATAAGTTTAGAAGACTTAGAAGAAGTACCCGAAGAGAAATCTTTAGCCTCCAACAAGGCCACCGACAAGCCACGTTGGCTAGCCGCCCGAGCCACCCCGGCACCGGTTATGCCGCCACCAATGATCACCAAATCAAAGGATGTGCTTTCAAAAGCGTCAAGAAGATCGTCTCGGCTCTGACCGCCCAGAGCCCCCGGAACAGAAATAATTTAGTCCTCGTTGTCTAAACCCGTATGAATAATCACCAAAGGGCAAGGACTGTGATGGGCAATAGATTGGCTCACCGACCCAAGGCGAAGCCCGGCAAAACCACCGCGACCCCGATTGCCGACTACTAAAAGATCGGCATCCTTTGCCGCTCGGAGAAGCGTGTCGGCCGCTCGGCCTTTGGTGAGCGTCCGCACAATTTCAACCTCGGGGTGGCCGGCGACTTCAAGCGCTGAATCTATAACCTCACCTTGCATACGTTCGACCTCGTTAATCAGGTCGTAAGAATCAAGCGGCACATAACCTAAATCTGGCGCAGCGGGCACATAGGTTGGGGCATAGGCCGTCACCACTTCAACAATGGAGTCACGCAGCGCAGCTTCTTCAAAAGCCCAGATTAAAGCGGCCCGGGCATACCCGGAACCCTCAACACCTACCACTATGCGACGCTTGGTCATGTCATCCCTTTGCTAATTGTTGGTTCACCTTGAGCGTAATACAGAGCGAACCATTCACCAAGAGGCAATTAGGAAAGAGCGTCTGCGACCTTGGCGCTCGCTTCGTCTTCTTCTACATCAAGGGCGAAAGCCAACTCAGAAACCAACACGCTCAGGGCTTTGGTGTACAAAGTTTTTTCACCTGCCGAAAGTCCTTTAGCGGCATCACGCAAAGCGAGGTTTCGTACCACCTCGGCTACTTGGTAGACATCGCCGCTTTTAAGCTTTTCTTGGTGATTCTTAAAACGTCGCGACCAGTTGGAGGGTTCACGAATGTCACGTTTTTGCAGTACATCAAAGAGGTCAACCACGTCTTCTTTGCTGATGGGCCAACGCATGCCGACCTCTTCGACCATGTCAACCGGCACCGAAAGGGTCATATCGCCGTGGGCCATAGTCAAAATAAAGTATTCAGTGTTTTTACCAAAAGCTTTACGCTTCTGTACTTTGTCGATAATCGCCGCACCGTGGTGCGGGTAGACGACTTTGTCGCCAGGTTTAAAGGTCAACGGGAGCCTCCGTGGGCATTGCAGGAACGTCCGAGGATACCCCAAAAGGGGACAGTCCGGACGCTAAAGAGCGTTAAGCGCCGAGGCGAGCACGAGCGGCTCGGCTGCGTTCTAAAAGATGTTCAGGCACACCAGAGGTATTCCCGCTGGCTGCACCATCGCTGGCTGTTTCTGCTGCCGCTTCTTCGCCGACTTGGGCTTCAGCATTTAGTGCGTCATTTTCGCGGTCAATTTTAAATTGTGGCCAGTCATTTTTTTGTGCCAACTGCTCGTGGCTTACCGACCCCAAGGTGATGCCGTTAGCAAAGTCAACCCAATAGCGGTACCAGGTTATGCCGTTAGAGACCTTGACTTGGCCTTCGGTTCCTTCGGGAACACCGGGCAGGTCAAGCGAAGCCACTACTTTTTGGCGGCGCTTCAAGGGCAGTTGGCGATCAATTGTTTTTGTCATGTAAAGCCTCGGCAGGAGTCGGTCGGAAAAGAATCTAGCGGACAGCAGCGAAGGTCAGGTGCCTAAGCGCCGGCCTTGGTTAACCAGATCAGTTATGTGCTGGGTTGCTTGATCAACAGCCAGGTCAGACTTGATGCCGTCTCGTCGGTCGGCGAACTCGAGTTGGCCGTTTTCTAAACCGCGAGGCCCCACAGTGAGACGCAGCGGGATGCCAACTAACTCAGCATCGGCAAACTTGACGCCGGGCCGGCCCGGTCGATCATCCAACAAGACGTCGACGCCTGCGGCCTGCAACTCGGCATAAGCATTTTCTGCGGCAGCCATGGACTCTTGGTGATCGGTTTTTACGATGGTAATTACTACCTCGTAAGGGGCGATGGTCATGGGCCATTGCAACCCATTGTCGTCATGGTGGGTTTCGGCGGCGGCCGCCATGGCCCGGCCTACGCCGATTCCGTAAGAACCCATGGTGATGGTTTGGGTGACCCCGTCGGCGTCGAGCACCTTGGCGCCCATCGCTTCGGCATATTTGCGGCCAAGTTTGAAAATATGCCCCGCTTCGATGCAGCGGACAATGCTCAATGGTTCGCCACACGAAATACATGCTTCGCCTTCAAGGATTCCCCGAAGGTCTACCCAGTGGTCAACCTTGATGTCGCGTTCTACATCTACGCCGGTGAGGTGAACATCGTCGATGTTGGCCCCGGTGGTCATGCCGGATCGGCCTTGCAGCGCTAAGTCGGCATAAATAGGCAGGTCGGTTACGCCTACCGCGCCCAAACTGCCAGGGGAGGCCCCCAAAGCGGACCGAATATCGTCGGCTTCAGCCGGTTCAATATCGGTGGCCCCGGTGTAGTCAATAAATTTTTGTTCCAACAACGGGTGGTCGCCGCGCAGCAACAAGACGGTGAGTTGCCCGTTGACGTTATAAAGCAAGCTTTTAATTTGGTGTTCGGCGGGGTGGCCGGCTTCGGCGAGAGCAGCAATGGTGCGTATACCGGGGGTATTGAAAGACTCGGGGGTATCGCTACCGGGCCGGTTTTCTACTGGGTCCAAGGCGGCTGAGGCTCGCTCAACATTGGCGGCATAACCGCAACCGTTACAGCGGGCGACATCGTCTTCACCAGCAGGGGAGGCCACCATAAACTCCACCGAAGCGCTTCCGCCCATGGCACCCGAAGAGGCCTGCACCGGAAAAGCATCAAGGCCCAAGCGAGCAAAAATACGGGTGTAAGCAGCGTGGTGAGCGTCAAACGCTGCATCGAGGCCCGCATCGTCCAAATTAAAAGAGTAAGAGTCCTTCATGAAAAATTCACGCACCCGAAGAAGCCCTGATTTAGGGCGAGGCTCGTCGCGGAACTTGGTTTGAATTTGGTACCAGACTTGAGGGAGCGTTTTGTAAGAGGTGATCTCGGCGGCCAAGGTGGCGAAAACTTCTTCGTGGGTCATACCTAAGGCCAACTCGGCCCCTTTGCGGTCAGTGAGGCGAAACATTTCATCGCCCATGGTTTCCCACCGGCCCGATTTCTGCCAGAGAGATGCCGGATGCATAGCCGGCAAAAAGAATTCTTGCCCTCCGATGGCATTCATTTCTTGGCGAATAATGGCCGCTACTTTTTCATGAACCCGCCAACCCAACGGCAACATGGAGTAGTGGCCTGACTGCAGTTGTCGTATAAACCCGCCACGCACCAGCAAACGGTGGCTCGCTGCTTCAGCCTCCGCCGGAGCATCACGCAATGTAGGGATAAAAAGGGAGGACCAGCGCACAGCGGGCCTTTCTATGAGATGAGAACCTAAAGACTGTGTTCACCCTAGCGACTGCTTGTCGCCGGGTGGTTACTTGTTGCCCCCGCTTGTTGTTTTGTGTTGCCGAGGTGCCAGACTCACCCCATGAGCGACGCAACAGCAAACGATGTACAAGAAGAACTTTCCGCCTGGTTGGAAGAAAACTGGGACCCAGAATTGACGGTTGGCCAATGGTGGCAACGTCTCAACGAGGGGAAATGGTGTCACCCCTCTTTGCCTGAAGAAGCAGGAGGACGGGGCTACAACCGGGAGTTAACCCAGGCGGTAGCTGCCGGGTTGGCGGAGGCCAACGTGGTTGGACCACCTAGCGGGTTGGGCTTAATGTTGGCTGCTCCCACTATTGCTGTCCATGGTTCCCAAGAACAGATCGATCGTTTTATTCCGAAAATTCTTGACGGCACCGAGGCTTGGTGTCAGTTATTTTCTGAACCTAACGCCGGGTCCGACCTTGCCGGGCTACAAGCCAAAGCGGTACGCGACGGCGACGAATGGATTATCTCGGGCCAAAAAGTGTGGACCTCCGGTGGACACATGGCCAAGATGGGCATGCTTATTGCTCGTACCGACTTGGACGCTCCAAAACATCAGGGCATCACCTATTTCGCTATAGATATGGAACAGCCCGGTATCGAAGTGCGTCCGTTGCGTGAAATGACTGGCCAGGCTTTGTTTAACGAAGTGTTTCTTGATGAAGCTCGGGTTCCTCACGCCAACGTGCTTGGTGGGCTGGGGGCTGGCTGGGCGGTAGCGAACAGCACGCTGGCTTTTGAGCGAGCCAGTTTAGGTGGCGGCGGTCGTCAACCCGTATCGGTACCGCCGGGAGCAATAGCTGGCCGCCTTGAACGTAAAGCGGGGAGCTTTTTGGATCGGGTAAGTCGCGGCCCTGAAGGCGGCGGTGGGCGTGGTATTTCAAGCCAAGCGCTGATGGATTTCGCCAAGGCGGCGGGCAACGAAACCGATCCAGTGATTCGTCAAGAAATAATGAAAGTACATATTTTGGGGCAAGTGAATCGTCTCAATATGTTGCGGGCGAAATCTGGAGGCCGTCGCACCGGGGCCGAAGGCAATTTAGCCAAGTTGGCCATGAGCGAAATGGTACGTCGGGGACGAGAAGTGGGCAATATGATTATTGGGGCCGACGGTATGTTGGCCAGCAGCGACTGCCGTACCGGCGGGTTGGTGCAAGAAGCCACCTTATTTTCTCCGGCACCTTCTATTTACGGTGGCACCGACGAGATCCAACGCAACATTATTGGAGAACGAGTGTTGGGGCTCCCTAAAGAACCTGGCCCGGCCAAAGGCACCCCGTTTCGAGAGTTGGTGCAGAACTAAACCATTTGGTTGAGGTGAGCAAGCAAGCCTTGACGGATTTCGTTGGGTTTTTCCATCATCATCATGTGTCCGCAGTCGGCTATTTCGTTTACTGCCGGGTTAGTAACAAACGAGTCAATAAGTGGTTGGGCGGCTCGACGCGGGGTCATCTTGTCGCCACTCCCTAAAAACATGGTCACCGGGCATTGCGTGTTTTCGGCTGCCATGACGGCTTGGTCGTAAACCGAACAGGCGGCGAGATCAGTGGCCAGCACCCCTGGTGGGCTGGATTCAATGAGTGCTTGAACGCCACCCACCATAGAAAGCCCGGGGGTGGGGTTTTCCCCGACGTGTTGAAGCGACCCGAGGCCCCACGAGGCCATCAAAGCAGCCGCCTTTGGGTCATTGTCTTGGGCAGTGGCTAAGAGTTCGGGATGCACCGGCATAGCGACTGCTACTCCAAGCAGGCCAAGGGAGGCTACGGATTCTTGATGGTGGCCAGCAGCGTGAAGCGCAATTAAGGCACCCATAGAGTGACCTACGAGGTGAAGCGGTTGGTCAAAGTATTCGGCCAGCGCAGCCACCCAAAGGGCAAGGTCTTCAATACTGGTAAGGGGAGGACCATCAGAACGGCCGTGCCCGGGGAGGTCCACCGCTAAGGCTCGAAAGCCGTGATGGGCTAAGAAACGGGTTTGGTGCGACCAAACCGTCCGGTCCATGCCGGCACCGTGGACAAGAACCACTAATGGCTCGCTGCGGTTAGCTAAAGGCACGGCCCCGGTAGCAGCATGAATGGTCTGATTGTTTACGTTCAGGATCATCAGGCTTACCGTTGGGAGGCTTTTAAGGCTTGGTTCAGATCAGCACAAATATCGGTGACATCTTCTAGGCCTACCGAAAGGCGAATCAAGTTGTCGCTTATCCCCGCGGCTTCAAGGTCGGCATCGCTCATTTGTTGGTGGGTGGTTGACCCGGGGTGGATAACCAAGGTCTTGGCGTCTCCGATGTTGGCCAGATGTGAGGCCAACGACACACCTTCGATGAACTTGCGTCCGGCCGCTCGCCCGCCTTTAACTCCGAAACTTAAGATGGCCCCGGCTCCCTTGGGGTAGAGGAGTTTGGCCAACTCAAAGTCGGGGTGGCTGGGGTGTTCGGGGTGTTTGATCCATTCCACCGCCGGGTGAGCATCAAGTAGGTCAAGCACTTGTCGGGTGTTCTCTACGTGGCGGGCCATACGCAACGGAAGGGTTTCTATGCCTTGCAAAAGGTAAAAAGCGTTGGCTGGGCTCATGCAAGCACCAAAGTCACGCAGGCCTTCGGCCCGGGCCCGCATAGAGAGTGCCTGTGGGCCAAATTCTTCGGCAAAAGTTATGCCGTGGTACCCGTCGTAGGGTTCGGTCAAAGTAGGGAACTTTCCGCTGGCTTCCCAATCGAAACGGCCCCCGTCAACAATTGCTCCACCTATGGCTACTCCGTGGCCGCCTAAAAATTTGGTTACTGAGTGCATGACTATGTCGGCCCCGTGTTCGATGGGACGTATTAGGTACGGCGTGGCAAAAGTGGAGTCCACGCAAAGCGGTAAACCAGCGCCGTGGGCTACTTCGGCGATGGCTGCGATGTCAAGTACCTCTATGCCGGGGTTGCCAAGGGTTTCAGCGAAGACCAGGCGGGTTTCTGGGCGTATGGCGTCGGCAAAAGCTTTGGGGTCTCGGGGGTCGACAAAAGTGGTGGTAATGCCAAAACGCGGCAAGGTCAGGTTCATCATGTTGTGACTACCGCCGTAGATGTTTCGGCTGGACACAATGTGGTCTCCGGCGCTAAGGAGGGTGCTTACCGCAAGGTGCAGGGCGGCTTGACCGCTGGCGGTACAGACCGCTCCGACCCCGCCTTCTAGCGAGGCGATGCGTTCTTCAAGAACCGAGACCGTGGGGTTTGACAGTCGGCTATAAAGGTGCCCGCTTACTTCTAGGTTGAAGAGTCCGGCGGCGTGGTCAACCGAGTCAAAGACGTAAGAAGTGGTTTGATGGATGGGTACGGCTCGCGACCCGGTGGTGGGGTCGGGTTGTTGGCCGGCGTGTAAGGCTCGGGTGTCAAAACCAAGAAAGTTAGGATCTACCATGTCAGCAACCTACGAGTTCTTCGAGTTGGTCCAAACTTACCGCTGAGCCTATGGCGACTAAAATGTCACCCGCTTCAAAGGGTCGCCCCCCAAGATCGTCGGTATGAAAATGACTAGAGGAGTCTCGTACGGTGAGCACGATGGCGCCGGTGGATTTTCTCAGATCAAGGGTGTCGAGAGTCTTACCGGCTAACACGCAGCCATCGGGAATGTTAATTTCACGCATGCCCGCTTCGAACGTTCCGTCGTGAACCACCACATCGATAAAATCGGCCACCGTGGGTTGGGTGGCCAAACTGGCCATGCGGTAACCGCCTATCTCGTAAGGGTTGACCACCCGGTCGGCGCCTACTTGATGCAGTTTGGCGATGCTTTCAGACTCGTCGGCGCGAGACACAATAAAAAGCGCAGGGTTCAGGTCGCGAGCGCTCAGGGTGACGTAAAGGTTGTCGACACTGGACCCTAAAGCAAGAACCAAGGTGGTGGCTTTGTCTATGCCGGCTAAGCGCAGCACGTCATCGTTGGTGGCGTCGCCAGAAACGTAAAGCCCGCCGTGAGTCATAAGTCGTCCTTCGTCAATGTCGATGGCCACTACTTCTTGGCCCACGGATTGCACGAACGAGGTGATGGCCCGACCGACGCGACCCATGCCACAAACGATGAGGTGACCTTCAAGAGCGTCAATATTTTTTTGCATGCGATACCTCCGATATTGGCCGCTAATGCGGCCCTCAACAACGCTTTCAATTACTGCGGTTGCCCCGTAGAGCATGGTTCCGGTGCCTAAAAGAATGAGCACCGAAGTGAATATTTTCCAAGTACTGCTGGGCTCGCCAACGGTTATTTCACGAAAACCCACCGTGGAAATGGTGGTGATGGTTTGGTAGACGGCGTCAATGGTGCTGAGGCCCAGCAGTATGTAGCCCGCTGAACCGGCGACGATAACGGCCACCAATAGTCCGGCTGCGTTACCTACTCGCCCTCGTGGGGTGGGGCGTAATCTTCCAAACATGTTTGCAGGATACGCCGGGAGTTCACCAGGTAGCGAGGCAAGCACTAGGGTGCGCTGAAATAAATCAAAAAGGAGGGCTTATGAAGGTCGGGTTTATTGGTTTAGGAAACGTGGGCGCCAAACTTTCAGGCAGTTTGTTACGGAACGGTTTTGAGGTAGTGGTCCGAGATTTAAACAACGAAGCCGTGGAGTCTTTGGTGTCTCTTGGTGCGCAAGTGGCGGATTCGCCAAAAGAGGTGGCGCAAGAATGTCAGGTGGTTGTTACGTGTTTGCCATCCCCGGCGATTTGTGCCGAGGTAATGGAAGGTGCTGATGGCGTACTGGCCGGCCTTTCCTCGGGAAAACTTTGGCTGGAGATGTCCACCACCGACGAGGCAGAAGTACGCCGCCTCGGTGCGCTTGTTGAGCAGCAAGGAGCGTTGGCTCTGGACTGTCCGGTTTCTGGCGGGTGCCACCGGGCGGCTACCGGCAATATCGCTATTTTGGCGGGGGGCAACCGTAAAGCCTTTGAACAAGCGTTGCCGGTGTTGTCGGCCATGGGTCGACAAATTCTTCACACCGGAGACTTGGGGAGCGCCTCGTTGTTGAAGGTCATGACCAACTTTTTGGCGACCGCTAATTTGGTGAGCCTTAGCGAAGCATTGGCTACTTCTGCGGCCGCCGGGCTAAACCTCAATGTGGCCTATGAGGCGATTCGGATTTCTTCGGGTAATTCTTTTGTCCACGAAACAGAAAGTCAGGTCATTTTGAATGGAAGTCGTGACATTAATTTTACTATGGGGTTAGTGGCTAAAGACATTGGGCTTTTTGATCAGATAGCGCAAAAATATGAGGTGCCGCTAGAACTTTCACCGCTGCTGGTACAGATTTTTGAAGACGGGCGAAAGCGTTACGGGGACGATGAATGGTCGCCAAATATTGTGCGTCGTTTAGAAGAAGCAGCGGGGGTCGAAGTGAGAGCACCGGGGTTCCCAGCACAGATGATTGACGACGAGACTGAAGCGCCGGGCGTTGAAATTCGCTTACCGGATCACTTTTAGATAATCGGGTCGGCCGAGTCTCGACCGTGCAGGGGAGCAAAAAAGCGCAGATTGTTTTCTAAAAGGTCAAACACCGTGGCGTCGGTGGGTGGAAGTTCGCCTTGGTGGGTGCCCACCGGTTCGGTGCGTTGTCCCCAGCGCATGATCAGCGTGCCCCAAGTAATGCCTCCACCAAAAGCAGGGAAAGCCACAATGTCGCCGGGGTGGAGGCGCCCGGCCGCTGCGGCATCTGAAATAGCCATGGGGATAGAAGCCGCGGCGGTGTTCCCTAAGTTCTCTATGTTGGTAAATACTTTTTCAGGGGGGATCCCCATACGGCGAGTGGCGGCGTCAATGATCCGTGCGTTGGCTTGATGAGGAATTACCAAGTCCACATCATCTACGGTAAGGCCGGCACGTTCTAGGGTTTTTTCTGTTGAAGCAGCCATGCCTTTTACGGCCATCTTGAAAATGGGTTGACCTTCGAAATAGAGGCGGACGTCCTCAATGGGGCGGGCCTCATAAGGTTCACCGCGTGTACCTAACGAAGGAAACACCATAGTGTAACCCATGCTTCCGTCAGCCCCGAGGTCCACCGCTAACACTCCGGCGTCGCCTTCGGTTGCTTCGTAGACGGCGGCACCGGCGCCATCGCCAAACAAGATGGCCGTGGAGCGGTCGCGATAGTCCATGGCGATGTGAAGTTTTTCGGCTCCGATGACCAAAACTTTTTTAACGAAGCCCGATTCGATCATCCCGGTGATGTTGGCGGTGGCGTAAACAAACCCGCTGCAAGCAGCGTTGAGGTCGAAAGTACCGGCGTTGACGGCGCCCAGGCGATCTTGGACCATGGCGGCCACGCTGGGGCATAAAAGCTCCGGGGTGGTAGAGGCCACCACGATGAGGTCAAGTTCCTCGGGTTCCAACCCTGCGCAAGCTAAGGCTCGGCGTGCGGCCAGTTCGGCCAAGTCGGTGCCTTCGACGTGTGAAATGCGACGGCTTTTGATGCCGGTGCGTTCAAAGATCCATTGGTCGTTGGTGTCCATGACCTTTTCGAGGTCCTGGTTGGTGAGTTCTACGGGGGGTACGCATTTTCCCCATCCGGTGATGACTGCTTTTGGTGACACGTTGAGGTTTCCTCCAAGGAAGGTGTTGGCTCTTTTTTAGCAGGTCGGGAGGGCTAAGGGTTAACCCTGCAGGTTTGCTTTTTCAACTTTGATGCTGGTGGAGTCTCCGTGGCCGGTATGCACGGTTGTTTCGGGGGCCAACACAAAAAGTTTTGCCCGAATGCTTTCTATTAAAAGGTCCAAACTAGAAAATGACCGCCCAGTAGCGCCGGGGCCGCCGTTAAACAGCGTGTCGCCCGAAAAGACAGTTTGCAGGGTCGGAACGTGAATGCAGCACCCACCGGGGGAGTGCCCGGGGGTGTGGAGTATTTCTAGTTCGTCGCCGCCGAGAGATATTTTGAGGCCTTGACGCAACGGGTCGTCGATGCGACGGTCGGGGTGAACGACGTCCCACAACATGGCGTCATCGGGGTGAAGCCAAATGGGGGCGTTGGTGGCTTCGGCTAACTCCACGGCGGCGTTTATGTGGTCGTTGTGGCCGTGGGTGCAGAGCACGCCGAGGGTGCGTCGTCCGCCGATGGCTTCAACTATGGGCCGATGGTCGTGCGCAGCGTCAATGACTACAACCTCTTCATCGTTGCCGATGAGCCAAATGTTGTTATCTACGTCAAAGTCTTCGCCGTCTAGCGAAAAGATTCCGCTGGTTACGACGTGGTCTATGCGCAGGCCCATAATTATTTGTCCATGACCACGACGGAGCGCAACACTTCGCCGCGTTCCATGGCGTGGAAGGCTTCTTCAACGTCTTCTAAGGCAATGGTTTCTGAGACAAAACGGTCCAGGTCGAGGCGGCCCTGTAGGTAAAGGTCGATCAACATGGGAAAGTCTCGGCTGGGTAGGCAGTCGCCGTACCAAGAAGATTTCAAGGTGCCGCCGCGACCAAAGACTTCAATGAGGGGGAGTTCGATTTTCATTTCGGGGTTGGGGACACCTACCAAAACGACCGTGCCGGCCAGGTCACGGGCATAGAAGGCTTGTTCGAAGGTCACGGGGAGGCCCACCGCTTCGATAGCTACGTCTACTCCGTGGCCTCCGGTTAAGGCCCGGATGGCTTCTACCGGGTCTTGGTTGCTGGAGTTAATGGTGTGAGTAGCGCCAAATTCTTTGGCTATTTCAAGTTTTCGGTCGTCAAGGTCAACGGCGATGATGGTGTGGGCGCCGGCAAGGTGTGCGCCGGCAATGGCGGCATCGCCTACTCCGCCGCAGCCAAAGACCGCCACTGAGTCGCCGCGACTGACTTGCCCGGTGTTCATAGCGGCCCCCAGGCCGGCCATGATTCCACAACCAATAAGGCCTGCTACTTCAGGGCGAGCAGCCGGGTTTACTTTGGTAGCTTGACCGGCGGCCACCAACGTTTTTTCCGCGAAAGCACCGATACCCAAAGCAGGGGAGAGTTCTTGTCCGTTGAGGGTCATTTTTTGGGTGGCAGTGGTCGTGTTAAAGCAAAGCCATGGACGGCCTCGTTGGCAAGATCGACACTGGCCACAAACGGCACGCCAGTTCAAGATGACAAAATCGCCGGGGGCAACGTTGGTGACGCCTTCGCCGACTTCTTCAACAAACCCGGCGGCTTCGTGGCCCAAAAGAAACGGGAACTCATCGTTGATGGCGCCCTCTCGGTAATGCAGGTCGGTGTGGCACACCCCGCAGGCTTTGACGTCGATGAGTACTTCGCCGGGCCCGGGGTCGGGGACTTCTATGGTTTCTATGCTGACCGGTTGCCCTTTGGCGAGGGCCACAACGGCTTTAACAGAGTGAGGCATGCTGTTTCCTTGGTTGAAGCGGGCCCTTCTGGGCTGGTTGGGCCACACCGTAGCGGGTTAGGGTGACCCCATGTCAAAGATTCTTATCACCGGTAGCAACAGCGGGTTCGGCAAATTGGCGTCGCTGGCCTTGGCTCGCCAAGGTCACCAAGTGGTTGCTTCTATGCGCTCTCTTGTCAAAGGTGAAGATTTGCGTCGTTTGGCTGATGCCGAGGGTTTAGATGTTGAGTTAAGTGAACTTGATGTCAACGATCTTGCTTCGGTAGAAGCGGCCCTTAGCGACCCGTTGGCTTTCGATGTGTTGGTTAATAATGCGGGGTTTGAGGTAGAGGCCGCTATTGAACAAGTTGATGATGCCCTGATGTGGCAGCAACTGGACACCAATGTTTTGGGCCCGTTGCGTACTATGCGCGCCGTGCTTCCGGCGTGGAAAGAGCGGGGAAGTGGAGTAATTATAAATGTGAGCAGCATTGCTGGCCGGGTTGGGGCGCCCTACACCGGTGCTTACTCGGCTTCTAAGTTTGCTTTGGAGGCACTCAGTGAATCTCTCAACTTTGAGGTCAGCCAACTGGGCATTCGAGTGCATCTAATAGAGCCAGGCCGTTTCACGACAAGTTTTGGTGAAAACAAGATTCGTCCAGATTCTTGGGAGGGTTCGCCGCAACAGCAGCGGGCTTTGGCTTTTCGGGAAGCTTCCCACGGGATGGGCGGCCAAGGAGAGCCCGCTGACCCGCAAGATGTTGCCGAGGCCATTGTTGGTGCGGTGACTGACCCGTCTACCCCATTTCGCACTTTGGTGGGTGACGATGCGGTGTTGATTGATGAGCTTAAATCGTCAATGAGTTTTAAAGATTTTGAGGCCACCATCCGTACCGCTTTGAATTGGCACGACTGAGTAGTAGCAGATTTTACGTGGTGGAGCTGGGGGGAATCGAACCCCCGTCCGTCGAAGGGTGACCGTACGCGTTACGACCGTTCCCGAGATTTTGGCTTGCGGCAGCCATCCCGCCGGGTCAGTCGGGCCCGAAAGCCCAGCCGCTAGGTCTTTCCCCAAAGTCAGCGGTCTTTCTCGCCGTCAGCGGTCTGTCCCTGCTGTCTCCAACGCTTCTGTTGCCGGGTTGCGGTGGACCGACCCCGCGTGCCGTCACCGGTCGCAGTGACTCTCTACTACCTAACTAGTTAGGCAGCGAGAGCGAGATCGTCCGTAGTGGCGTCTCTTTTGGTGCCCTGTTTTAAGAGTCTGAGCAACTCTGGTCGCACGAAACGTCCACTGCAGTCGGCGTCGAAACCGATCAGCCCCGTGAAAACGAGTCATTACGTAAAATCTGCTGAAGTTGTCAAAGACCCGAGATTTAAGGGTACCGGCTTACTGTGACAGTGCCATCGTCAATGGCTCCGAGGGCGCGTACAAAAAGTTGATTGTTTCGTTTATGATTAACAGTGCTGGCTCAAGGTGGAGCAGTGGAGACATCTATAAGGAGCAAAAATGCGGGGAAAGCGAAGGGGCTTGAGTGTCTTTTTAACCCTCATGGTTTTGGCGACGGTAAGTGCGGTACCGGTGGCTGCTCAAGAAGCAGAGCCCGCCACCCCGGTGGTTGAGCTTGCCCTTTCTGCACAAGGTGCTGAACTGTCTGAAGCGGGCTACCAACCGGGAGCAGCCGCCACTGACCTGGCCAAGGAAAAACTTTTAAACGATCCGACAATGACCCGCAACCCGTTTGGTTTGTTGGTGCGTTTCGCCCAAACGGCCAGTGTGGTTGATGTAGATCAAACGTTGCTGGCGGTGGGCGGCACCGTGGTGGGTGGGGCGCTTGATGGCCAGTCTTTGTACCTGGTGGAAACCCTTTCTGATCTTGATGAGGCAGCCGAATTATTACGCAGCATGCCCGGTGTGGCTTGGGTGGGCTTTGACGATGTGGTGCAAGCCACCGAACTGCCGTCGGACCCTGACCTTGACCAATTGTGGGGCATGAACGGCACGTACGGCATTGATGCCCCGGGAGCTTGGGCGCAAACGCTCGGCGACCCTTCGGTGGTGGTGGCCATCATTGATACCGGGGTCGACTTAGACCACCCAGATCTTGCCGCCAACATTTGGACCAACTCGGGTGAAATTGCCGGCAACGGTATTGACGACGATGGCAACGGCTATATCGATGACCTTCATGGCTGGGATTTTGTCAACAACGATGGTGACCCCAACGATGATAACAATCACGGTACGCACGTGGCTGGCACCATCGCTGCGGTAGCTGACTCGGTTGGGGTGGTTGGGGTTGCCCCAAATAGCAAAGTTATGGCTCTTAAATTTTTAGATGCCAATGGTTCGGGTTTAACCTCCAATGCGGTTACCGCCTTGGCCTACGCCGTTGACAATGGTGCGCAAATTTCTAACAACTCTTGGGGTGGCGGCGGGTCGAGTTCTTCAATGTCTTCCATGCTGGACATTGCCGCGGCGGCCAATCATTTATTTGTAGCGGCCGCCGGAAACTCGTCAAACAATAATGACAGCAACCCGTCATACCCGGCTTCCTATAGCCAAGGCAATGTGGTCGCTGTTGCCTCCAATCAAAGCAACGGGGCGCCCTCAAGTTTTACCAGTTACGGGGCGACTTCGGTAGATGTGGTGGCCCCTGGGTCCGGCATTTTGTCTTCGGTGGTGGGCGGCGGGTACGCCACCTTTAGCGGTACTTCTATGGCCACTCCTCACGTGGCTGGGGTAGCGGCATTGATGTTGGCTGTGAACCCGAGTATTTCTTTTGCCGACATTAAACAAATCTTGATCGATACCTCTACTTCGGATTCTCGCCTTGCCAGTTATGCGGCTTCTGGCGGAGTAGTCAATGCCGCTGATGCGGTTACTGCGGCTACCGGTGGGGGGCCATCTTTAAGCGTGGTGCCTTCGGGCACTTCGGTTACTGAAGGCGACGTAGTGACCTACACCGCCACAGCTGTTGATCAAAGCGGCGCAGATATTTCGAGTCAAACCACTTGGAGTCAAGATGGCGCTTCGTTAGGGACGGGTGCAGTGTTGTCTTACACCGCCGACACGGTAGGCACTATGCGTATACGAGCCGAGGTAAGCGCCGGTGGCGTGTCTACCTCGCAAACCAGCACGCTTTATGTGGCAGAAATTGAGCGTTCGGTCACCGTAGTTAGCCCCAATGGGGGAGAAACCTATGCGGTGGGTGAGGTGGTGCCCATTAACTGGACGTCGGTGGGTCCGGTAGGGAATATAGATATCTCTGTTTCTGATCAAAGCTCAGGCCAAGTTGAATACGCCGGGGCCACCGGTCTTCCTATCGTGGATAATCAAACGACGTCGGTGTCGATCAGCGTGCCAGGTTCGATGGCTATTTCGAGCATGAACGTGGGCTTGCGGCTTGACCACACCTACGACGGAGACTTGAAAATAGTTTTAACGCACCCTTCGGGCCCCTCGGTAATTTTAGCTAACTACGCCGGTAGTTCAGGCAACAACTACGGCTCAGGGGCTCAAGATTGTTCGGGGTCGCTTACCGTATTTTCCGATAGCGCCTTAACCAGTGTTTCGTCGGGCTCTGCACCATTCGAAGGCTCGTATATTCCCCACCAAGCGCTCTCAACCTTTGCTGGTCTTGACGCCGGGGGGCAGTGGACGCTGGCCATTACCGATTCGGCGGGGCTTGACACCGGGGCTTTCTTTTGCGCCGAACTTGATTTTGGCGGGGTTAGCACGGTGGTGGCTACTGGGGTAAACGTTGCCGATGGAACAATCGCCTGGACGGTGCCGGAGTCTTTGGGCGGTATGGACTTGTTGGCTAAGGTTGGTAACAATTTGGCAACTGATTCTTCAGACGGTTTCTTTAGCGTGACCGGCGTTCCGCCAACTACTACAACGACGACTGAGCCTCCGGCTACTACTACGACAACGACGACTGAGCCTCCGGCTACTACTACGACAACGACGACTGAGCCTCCGGCTACTACTACGACGTCAACTACGACCACGACGACGGAGCCTCCGGTGGCTGTGGTGAACGTGGTTGCCCCTAACGGCGGCGAATCTTATCAACCAGGCGATACCGTCCAAGTGGTCTGGACCAGCACTGGTGCATCGACCGCAGCCGATTTAACATTGCATCCGGTAACCGAAGCCCAAGAAGAGTTTGCGGGAAGCAACAGCGGCGAAATTAATGATTACTCCACTCTCTCGGTGGCCATAGAAGTTCCCACCGATGGGATAATTTCTGATCTTGAGGTCGGGATACGCCTTGACCATACCTACACCAATGATCTTCAAATCGTCTTACGCCACCCCGGCGGGATGGGCATCACTTTGGTTAATGGCGAAGGCGGTTCAGGAAACAACTTTGGTAGCGGGGCTACTGATTGTTCGGGCAACTTCACTATTTTTGATGACGATGCCGCTGCGCTGATTGTCGCCGGCTCAGCCCCTTTCGAGGGCCGGCATCAACCAGAAAATCTTTTGTCGGCTTTTGACGGGCTCTCTATGCGCGGTACTTGGCAATTAGAAATTACCGACAGTTTCCTCTGGGACGAAGGGGCGCTCCACTGCGTGACCCTTTCGGCCGCTACTCAAGGGCAAAGCCTGGCCACTGGAGTGAACTCTCTTTACCCCTGGGCTATCGATGGTTCGGTGGCGAACGGAAATTATCTCCTTGAGGTAGCAAGCGGAGGTGGCACCGACCTTTCGGATGCATCCTTCGCCCTTGCTGACCCCCCACCGCCCACGACCACAACCACCACGACAACCCCGCCTACGACCACCACGTCCCCGCCTACGACCACCACGCTGGCCCCTATTTTTGATGCCAGTGACAATTTCCCAACCAGTCCGGTCAATGAATATGTGGCCAACAGCGGTTATTACGAAGATGAGTGGTCCGGGGTACTCGATGCGGCCGTTTACCTTGACCAGACCCCAGAACAATTACAAACCATGTCGGTAGGAGTGATTGCCTTCCTTATGGCGCTTTCTGGCCCCGACCAGCCCATATGGTCCATTGGCAGTCCGCCTGATGTTAATGGCGGCCATGTCGTGCAAAGCCATTACTTCGACGCTGACGGAACGCAAAACTCTTTAGAAAACGTGGCGGCCGCTACCAACCTGAACGGAGCGCAAACCCAGAAATTCGCTACCTCGGTGCTGGTCTTTCTCATATTGTTGTCACAACTCCAAGAAGGCTGACTACACCTTTAGGTTGACAACTCGACCCGCTACCCTGATGCTTTAGACCTCGGATAGCAGTGCTGCGGCAAAGGAACAACCATGGGAAAAGGAGCAAAGAGCCAGCGGGCTTTTCTTGTTTTTCTTGTTGCTGCCGTAGTAAATGTGGTACCGGTAGCGGCCACGGAGCCTTCTATGCCTTTGCCGCCAGAAGAGATCGCCTGGTCAACGGCCGGCGCTGAAATTGAGGCGAAAGGGTGGGTAGATGGGCAAGCCGCCACCACCATGGCTAAGGCTGAACTTTTTTCTGATCCGACTATTTCTCGTAACCCCTTTGGGCTTTTGGTGCGTTTTGCCGACTCGGCTAGCGCCTTCGACAGAGAACAAGCGCTACTATTGGTGGACGGTTTTTTAGTGGGTGAACCGCTGGATGGCACCGCAACTTATTTGGTGGAAACTTTGCGAAACCTTGATGATTCGCTAGCTGTTTTGCAGGCAACAGCGGGCGTCGAATGGGTAGGTTTCGATGAAGTAATGCAAGCTACCGTGTTGCCGAGCGACCCCGACTTAGACCAACTCTGGGGCCTCAACGGTACTTACGGCATCGATGCCCCGGGCGCTTGGGCGCAAACGCTCGGCGACCCGTCGGTGGTGGTGGCCATTATCGACACTGGGGTTGATCTTGACCACCCAGACTTATTGGCCAACCTGTGGGTGAACTTGGGTGAAATAGCCGGTAACGGCCTCGACGATGATGGCAACGGCTACGTCGACGACATCCATGGCTACGACTTTGTCAACGACGATGGTGACCCCAACGATGACAACAACCACGGCACGCATGTGGCGGGCACCATCGCTGCGGTGGCCGACACGGTCGGTGTGGTGGGGGTGGCCCCCGACACAAAAATAATGGCCTTGAAGTTTCTTGACGATAAAGGTTCGGGGTTCGTGTCAGATGCAGTGTTGGCTTTAACTTATGCAGTGAACAATGGGGCGCAAATTTCTAATAACTCGTGGGGCGGTGGTGATGCTGAAGCAGCCATGTCAACCATGTTGGATACCGCAGAAGTAGCCAACCACCTTTTTGTGGCAGCCGCCGGCAACGAAGCTAACGACAATGATGCCAACCCCACTTATCCTGCTTCTTATAGCCAGGCCAATGTGTTGACCGTGGCTTCTAACCAAAGCGATGGTGCGCTCTCTAGCTTTAGCAACTATGGAGCCACTTCGGTAGATGTGGTGGCGCCTGGCTCGGGTATTTTGTCTTCGGTGGTGGGCGGCGGGTACGCCACCTTTAGCGGCACTTCTATGGCTGCCCCTCATGTGGCCGGGGTGGCGGCGCTCATGCGCGCGGTGGACTCCAGCATCACCTATGCCAGCATTAAACAATTTCTCATTGATACGGCCACCGTTGATCCACGGTTAACCACGGTGGCGGTTTCGGGCGGAGTAATTAATGCGGCCGCGGCGGTCACCGCGGCTTCGGGAGCGGGGCCTTCGTTGAGCGTGACGGCCACGGAAACTTCGGTCACTGAAGGTGCGGCGGTTACTTTTACCGCAGTAGCCGCCGACCAAAGCAGCGTTGATGTGTCGACCCAAGTTAATTGGAGTCTGGACGGTACTGCTTTAGGCACGGGAGATACGTTGGTTTATTCGGCCGATACCCCGGGCAGCATGCGTATTCGTGCCGAGGTGACCACCGGTGGGTTCACTACCCTGGTTATCACTACTTTGACGGTGACCGCCATTGTGCGTACGGTCACCGTGAGTAGCCCCAACGGGGGTGAAGACTTTGCTGTTGGTGAAGCGGTAGCCATCAATTGGACTTCAGTGGGCCCGGTGGGCAACGTGGATGTCTCGGTGATTAGCCAAATTTCTGGTTCTATGGAGTATGCGGCGGCCGCCGGTTTGCCCATCATTGACCAGCAAACGACCACCATGACGATCAACGTGCCTTATTCAGCCAGCATCACCACTTTGGAAGTGGGGTTACGCCTTGACCACACCTACGACGGGGATTTGTATATAACGCTTGCTCATCCCAACGGAACTACGGTGGTTTTGGCGAACTATGTTGGTGGTTGGGGAGAGAACTACGGCAGCGGGGCACAGAGTTGTTCGGGGTCGCTTACCGTGTTTTCTGATGGTGGAGAAGTTGCCGTAGGGTCGGGGTCGGCTCCATTTGTCGGCAAGTTCCAGCCGGCCGAAGCGCTTTCGGCTTTTGCTGGTTTGGACACTGTAGGGGATTGGGTTTTGTCCGTTACTGATTCGGCCGACTTGGATACTGGTTCTCTTTTTTGTACAGAGCTAGACTTTTTTGGCACGAATACGTTGGTTGCTTCCGGCCTTGACGTAAACGTGGGGACGGTTGAGTGGACCGTTCCCGAGGCGGTGAATGCCTCAAATTTGATGGTTTCGGTAGGGAACGATTTGGCTTCGGACACTTCGGACAGCGTGTTTACCATCGCCGGTGGGCCGCCGGTGACGACGACCACCACGACTCTCCCGCCGACCTTTGATGCCAGTTCGGGTTTCCCCTCCACGCCACAAGATGAATACCTTGTCTTGACCGGCTACTTCGATGACGAACTACTGGGGGTCGTTCAAGCCGCCGACTACCTGGGTCAGTCCCCGTCCCAGTTGCAAACACTTTCCGTGGGAGTGCTGGCGTTTTTGATGGCCTTGGCGGGTTCTGATCAACCAGATTGGTCGACAGGCTCCCCACCGGATATAAGCGGAAACAACGTGGTGCAAAGCCACTTCTTTTCTTTGGACGGCACCCAGGGGGCTTTAGAGGCAGTAGCGGCGGCCACCGGCCTCACCGGGGCGCAGACCCAGAAATTCGCTACTTCGGTCGTGGTCTTTTTGATTCTGCTGGCCATGGCCCGCAGTAGCTAAAGGCCGCGTCTTTGGCGACCCATGGCTCGCTGGGCTTCCCGCTCGGCATCGCGTTTAGCTAAGGCATGACGCTTGTCGTAGGTGGCTCGGCCTCGGGCTAAAGCCACCTCAATCTTGGCTCGGCCGTTCTTAAAATAAAGTGATAGGGGAACCAAGGTCAGACCGTCACGGTCCAGGCGGTCGGTTATGCGAGAGATCTCTCGGCGATGCAACAAAAGCTTTTTTTGGCGGTCGGGGTCGTGGCCAAAAGCTTCGTTGCCGCTATTGCGGTAGGGAGAAATATGTAACCCCACCAGCCAGAGTTGACCCCCTTCGGCTCGGCCGAAAGCTTCTGAGATTTGGACTTTGGCTTCGCGTAAAGATTTAACTTCGCTGCCTTGCAGCACTAACCCTGCTTCCCAAGTATCAAAGAGTTCGTAGTTGCGGCGCGCTAAACGGTTTGAAGCGATAATCCGATCATTTTCTTGCGCCATGCCTTAAGGGTACTGCCCCGAAGGTCAGAGGATTAGCCTCTGGGGTATGAACGATGACCTTTTGGTGTTGACCGCAGATGCCCATCAATCCATGATTGCCCACGCATTGGCTGGGTTGCCTCATGAAGCCTGCGGTCTTTTTGCCGGCCCCGGTGATGGTTTGATGGTGGATCAGTTTTTTGCGATGACTAACGCTGCTGCTTCGCGTGAGATTTATGTGCTGGACGGCAACGAAATGCTCGAGGTGGAAGCCCAAGTGGATGCTGACCAGCGCACGCTGGTTGGGGTCATGCATAGTCATACCCACACCACGGCTTATCCCTCGCCCACTGATGTGGCAGATGCCGGGCGGTTTGACCCTTTTGGGGCGTGGATTTTTATCATCGTGTCGTTAAAGCACCCCGACCCGTCACTACGGGCCTACCGCATTTTGGACGGGACGATCACCGAAGTGCCGGTTGCGGTAGATCAAGGTTAGAATCCCGACTTAGTTAGTCGTATTTAAATCTATTGCCAGGTTTCTTCTGGCCTGAAAGGCAACCACCGACCATGGCGGTTTACTCCTCGGTTCTTGACCTCATCGGCAACACCCCCATGGTGGATGTTTCATGTCTTAGCCCGAATCCGCTTGTACGTATTTTTGCCAAACTAGAAGGCCAAAACCCTGCCGGGTCGGTAAAAGACCGCATAGCAAAGGCCATGGTGGACGAAGCAGAAAAAGATGGAACCCTCAGCCCAGGCTCCACCATTATTGAGCCTTCTTCGGGCAACACCGGCATTGCTTTGGCCATGATTTCTCGCCTCCGTGGGTATCACCTCAAGGTGGTGCTTCCCAAAAATGTTTCTGTAGAGCGACGACAGATGCTCGAAGTCTTTGGAGCAGAAATTATTGACTCACCGGGCGAAGAAGGGTCCAACGGTGCGGTGCGCATGGCGCAACACCTCGCCGAACAAAACCCCTCGTGGGTGTTTCTTTACCAATATGCCAACGACGCCAACCCGCGAACCCATTACGCCACCACCGGCCCAGAAATATTGGCCGACGTTCCCGACCTCACCCACTTCGTGGCTGGACTTGGCACCAGCGGCACCCTCATGGGGGTGGGGAGTTACCTCAAGGAACAGCGACCCGAGGTAAAAGTTTTAGCTGTCGAACCCCCAGCAGGGGAGTTAGTGCAAGGCCTGCGCAGCCTTGACGACGGGTACATTCCGCCGATTTACGAAAAATGGGGCGGCGACGACATTTTGGACGGCAAACGAATAGTGCGCCCCCGAGAGTCAATCATGGGCACGCGCCGACTGGCCAGCGAATGCGGCATTTTTGCTGGTATTTCTGCCGGGGCCGCCGTAGCGGGTGCCATCAAAGTAGCAGAAGACCTGCCCAACGGAGAAAGTGCCAACGTAGTCATCGTGGTAAGTGACGGCGGATGGAAGTATCTTTCCACCGGTACTTGGACCGACGACCTTGATCAGGCCGTCGCTCAAGCCGACAACATCATCTACTTCTAATAACCAGCCCGGGCCTGCCCGGCGAGGAGAACCAGTGCGACCCGACGGCCGACAAAACAACGAACTACGTCCACTAACTTTTGAACGAGACTTCACCGAAATGGCTTTAGGGTCCTGCTTGGTTTCTTTCGGCCGCACCCGGGTTTTATGTACCGCTTCGGTAAACGACCGAGTGCCGCCCTGGCTACGCAACACCGGCCAAGGCTGGGTAACCGCCGAATATGCCATGCTGCCCGGCTCAAGCCCTGAACGGGTACGCCGCAAGACCTCGGGCCGCAGCCAAGAAATTCAGCGCTTAATCGGTCGTTCTTTAAGGGCCGTAGTTGACCTTGATGCCTTGGGCGAACGAGAAGTAACCGTAGATTGTGATGTTCTTCAAGCCGACGGGGGCACCCGTACCGCATCAATCTGTGGCGGCTACGTTGCCCTGCACGATGCCTTCACCCGTTTGGTGGCATCCGGCGAAATAGCAGCCAACCCACTTAACGATGAACTGGCAGCCATCTCGGTGGGCATCATCGAAGGCGAAGTTCGCCTTGACCTCCCTTACATCGAAGACGCCGCCGCCGAAGTGGACTTCAACGTGGTCATGAACGGTTCAGGCCACTTTGTAGAAGTCCAAGGAACCGCCGAAGGAGCAACCTTTAGCCGTGAACAACTCGACGGTTTGGTAGACATGGCAGCCACCGGCATCACCACCATTGTGGAAGCCCAACGAGCGGTATTGGCGCAACCACCAGCACCTCGAAGCTAAAGCTCGGTGAGTCTTTTACAGTTGGTGGTAGCCAGCGCCAACCCCGACAAAGTGGCCGAAATGGCTCTAGTTCTTGAGGGGATAGTGGACCTTCTGCCTCGGCCTAAAAATGTGCCCGAGGTAGAAGAAGACCAAGACACCCTAGAAGGCAACGCACGGCTAAAAGCCCAGGCCATTACCCACGCCACCGGCTTGCCGGCGCTGGCCGACGACACCGGTTTGTTCGTTGACGCCTTAGGTGGAGCCCCCGGTGTGTGGTCGGCTCGTTACGCCGGGGAGCAAGCCACCTACCAAGACAACGTAGACAAACTATTAAGAGAACTTACGGGAGTAGCACCCGAGCGCCGCACCGCCCGCTTTCAAACGGTGGTCCTTCTGTGCTTTCCCGACGGCACCGAAATAACGGCCACCGGCACAGTCGAAGGCCGTATCGCCCAACAAGAACAAGGACAGCAAGGGTTTGGTTACGACCCGTTGTTTGTACCCGTCGAAGGCGATGGACGTTCATTCGCCGAAATGGGAGACGAAAAACATGTGCTTTCTCATCGAGGGCGATCCTTGCGGTCATTCGTCCGACAACTCGATGCACTAAAATCTAGTTAGGCGAAACCTCAGAGGGATTAAACGACTTCCCTAAAAAACGTTCAAACTCTGCATCGGTAACCGGTTCTGAGAAGTGAAACCCTTGGGCGTGATCGCACTGCAGTTGGCGCAAATGATGCAACTGGGTTTCGGTCTCCACCCCTTCGGCCACTACTTGTAAACCCAAACTATGGGCCAAAGCAATGGTGCCGGTAATGATGGCCGAATCGTCATCATCGGTGCCGAGGCCGGTCATAAACGAGCGATCAATCTTCAAAAAATCAATGGGGAAACGCTTGAGGTAAGCCAAAGACGAAAACCCGGTACCAAAATCGTCAAGACCAGTACGCACCCCTAAGGACTGCAGTTCTTCCAAAATGGTTTCTGTTACTGGGTTAGCGGCGATCAAAGCACTTTCGGTGAACTCCAGGGCCACCAAAGCCGGGTCGAGTTGGTTATCTAAGAGCGCAGTGCCGACCATTTTTGGAAAAGCCGGGTCAGCTAGTTGGCGGGCCGAAACGTTTACCGCCACGCTCAATGGTTCGGTAACTTTTTTGTTCCACGCCGCCAAACAGCGCAAGGATTGGTTTAGTACCTGGGCACCTAAGTCAGCAATCAGTCCCGTATCTTCGGCAATGTCGATGAACTGATCGGGCAGTAGCAACTCTCCGTTTTCGGTGCGAATGCGAGCTAAGGCTTCGGCCCCCACCACCGTCATGTCGGCAATGCGTATCACCGGCTGGAAATAAGCTTCAATGCGGCCGTCGTCTAAAGCCTGGCGGAGTTCTTGTTCGACGCTGCGTCGGCGTACCGCTTGGTCACGAAGATGGTCGTCAAATACTTCGGCACGGTCTCGGCCTTTTTCTTTGGCCCGGTACAGCGCAGTGTCGGCGTCCCGGAGCAAATCATCGGGGGATTCCTGTCCATGGGCCAAAGCAATGCCGATGCTGGTGCTAACCACAGCAGATTCGGTGCCCAACGCCATAGGCACCCCGAGGGAGCGTCGTACCCGTTCGGCGGCTACTAAAGCATCGGTGGTGCGGGCCATGTCAGAAATGATCACTACAAACTCGTCGCCCCCTAGGCGGGCCACCGTGTCACCGGGGCGGACCGTTAATGCTAAACGCCGAGCTACTTCACGAAGCAATTCGTCGCCCGCCCCGTGACCCAACGAATCATTTATCACCTTGAAATGGTCAAGATCAAGAAAAAGAATCCCTACCATGCGGTCATGGCGTGAAGCCCGATGCAGGGCATCGCGTAAACGTTCTAGCAACAAAGCCCGGTTGGGTAAACCAGTGAGTTCATCATGGAAGGCCCGTTCTTCAAGTTGGGCGGTTACTTCAACACGTTCGGTGATGTCTCGAGCATTTACCACTACCCCAGCCACCGCCGGGTTTTCCAACAAGTTGGTGGCCACGATTTCCATGTACAGCCAACTGCCGTCTTGGTGAGAAATCCGGGCATCAAAAGCCGGAGACATGCCGGGGGTAGCAACGACCTCTGGTGCTTGGGCGATTAAATCAGGTTGATCATCGGGGTGCACCAGGTCAACAACCGGCAGGCCTTCAAGGCCCAGAACATCTCGCCCTAAGACGCGTCCCACGGCGGGGCTGGCATAAATGATGTTCCCGTCGCTGCCCACCACCGCCACTAAATCAGAAGCGTGTTCAACCAGAGCGGCTAAGCGAACTTCGGAAGCCTCGACCCTTTGTTGCGCCGCATGTAACGCACTGAGGTCTCGGGCCACCAACGAGATGGCATCAATTTGGTGGGTAGCCGTGCGATGAGCTACCAGCAAGGCCGAGACAGGGACCAAAGCATTGCTTCCAACCCGCTTAGCGGTCAGACGAAACTCGCCCCGCCAAGTGTCATGAGAACGCACCGCCGGCAATGCGGTGGCCGCAAACTGGGCTTGCGACCAGCCATCAAGAAGGTCTAAAAGCCGAGAACCAACGATGCCCGGCACAAGGTCTTCGAGCGCTTTGTTGGCCCAACGGACGGTACGACCGAGCGGGTCCAAAATGGCCACCAAGTCGGGGCTGGCTTCCAACACTCGGGTAAGTTCTTGGGCACGATGAGCTTCGTCGAGTTGGCTCGTGACATCGGTAAAAGTAAGCAAGGCCCCGCCTTCAACGGGAGTTACGGAAAGATCTATCCAGCAGGGGTCGCCGTTACGGTTTCGTAAACGCAAACGCCCCCGAAAACTTTGTTGCGCAGCCGTTTGTTGCGCCAGATGCACTAAAAATTCGTCACGGCCCTCGGGATCAATGTGGTCAACCCAGCCTGAGCCCAAAGCTTCTTCAGAATCTTGACCAGTAAGCAACGACCAGTGGTCATTTACCGCTACGCAGTCCTGCGCGTTATCAAGCAGCGCCATGCCCGTTGGGGCGGCCGCTACCAGGTCGTGCAGCGGTTTCAAAGAATCCGGCCCGGTATTTTCTTGTTGGTTCACGTGCGGACGGGGGGACTCGAACCCCCATGCCTTGCGGCGCTGGCACCTAAAGCCAGTGCGTATGCCAATTTCGCCACGTCCGCAGACTTAAAGCCTCGGCATAGTGAAGCCCAAGGCATAGTCGATTTATTGCATCTCCCCGCGACGGGCAATGACCTGATCAATGATGCCGTAGTCGCGGGCTTCTTCAGCGGTAAACCAACGATCGCGTTCACTGTCCGCTTCGATGGTTTCATAGGTTTGACTGGTGTGTTCGGCGATGCGTTCTTGCAGCATTTTTTTGGTGTACGCCATTTGCTCGGCTTGGATAGCAATATCGGAGGCTTGGCCGCGTACCCCGCCCAAAGGCTGATGCATCATGATGCGAGCGTGGGGGAGGGCGTAACGCTTGCCCGGCGCACCGGCGCAAAGAAGGAATTGCCCCATGGAAGCGCCTAAGCCCATGCAGATGGTGCCGACCTCGGGGCCGACAAACTGCATGGTGTCGTAAATGGCCATACCGGCGGTGACTGACCCGCCAGGGGAGTTGATGTAAAGCCAGATGGTTTTTTCTGCATCTTGGGCTTCAAGGAAAAGCATTTGAGCGCTGATGTTGTTTGCTACTTCGTCGTTGACGTCGGTGCCTAAAACCACAATGCGGTCTTTTAGCAAACGACTGAATACGTCGAAGCGTCCACCTTCAGAAAGATCGGCGTTGGCGGTTGGTGAAGAAAAAAAATCGGTCATGGCAGGCAGGTTACCGTGCGCTGGGCCAAGGTTGGGGGTAAAAAGCGGTCTTAACCTTGGGCATCTTCGGCCCGTTGGCGTAAATCCTTGGTGCCCCCGGCCAGCCCATCGGGGTGGTTAAACAATGCGCTGCCTGAAACAAACACGTTGGCTCCGGCGGCCGCGGCAGCGGCAATGGTGGTGGGGCTAATGCCGCCATCAACTTGAAGGTCGCAGTCGTAGCCTTCGAGCATCTCTGCTACTTGGGTCATTTTTGCTTCCATGGGGGCGATGTAGGCTTGTCCGCCGAACCCGGGGTTTACCGTCATGACCAGCACTAAACCCAGGAGGTCACGCACATTGGTGATGACCTCAGCGGGGGTGTGAGGGTTTAAAGCGACTGCCGGGGTGGCTCCCAGGTCGGCGATAAGTGACAGTGTGCGGTGCAAGTGGGTGCAGGCTTCGGCGTGGACCGTGATGGTTGAACAACCGGCTTCGACGTAGCGGTGAATGAGTTGGTCGGGGTTTACCACCATGAGGTGAGCTTCAAAGTCAATGGTGAGGTGAGGCCGGATAGCCGCAATGATGTCGGGGCCGAGAGACAAGTTGGGGACAAAAACCCCGTCCATTACGTCCCAATGGATGCGGTCAGCGCCCGCTTCTTGAAGTTTCAAACATTCTTCGCCCAGGCGAGAAAAGTCGGCAGGCAAGATGGAGGGGGCAATCGCTACAGGTCGGCTCATGTTCAGGATCCTAGCCGTTAAGTGGGTTGGCCTGAGCGTCGAAAACGCAATCGCTCGGGGTAAGGGTAAAACTCGGGTAAATCTTTTTTGGCAAGTCGTTCTTGAAGTTCCGACCAAAATTCGGGGGTAAAAAGTTCACCATGAACGGTTTGGAATCGTTCCCAAATTTCTGGGGCTACTCGAGAGGGGAATGACATGAAGGTGGGGAACTGTTCGGGAAAAACATCTCCTGGTTCTATAGCGAACCAGGGCTGAGAACGCATTTCATCTTCGTAACTTTGACTTTGAGGCAAAGTCCGAAAACGGCAATTTTCTAACAAACCGATTTCGTCGTAGTCATAGAACACGACGTTTCCATGCCGGGTTACGCCAAAGTTTTTTGTAAAAAGGTCTCCGGGCCAAATGTTGGCTGACGCTAAGTCTTTGATGGCCGCACCCCAGTCCAAAGCAGCGGCTTCGGCTCGGTCGGTAGACATTTCTTGAAGATAAAGGTTAAGCGGGTAAACCTGCCGCTCGGTGTAGAGGTGTGAAACCACTACTTGGTCGCCTTCGAGGCGCACCGTTTGGCTGGCTTCGCTTAGCAGTTCTTTTAAAAGTTCTGGGTCAAAGCGGTCGGCGTCAAACGAAAGGTTCTCGAACTCTTGGGCATCGACCATTCGGCCTACCCGGTCGTGGTGGTAAACCAATTTGTAGCAGTCTCGAATGGCTTGACGAGTAGTGTTTTTTGGTGGGTCAAAACGGTCTTTGATGACTTTGAAAACCACGTTAAAAGAAACCAAAGTAAACACTGTCATGACCATGCCGGGGGTGCCGCGGGCTCGGACAAACTTGTCGTTGGAGTTTTGTAAATTTCGGTAAAGCGCTCGGTACAAACTGGTTTTTCCGTGTTGATTAAAACCTAAAGCGGTGTAAATCTCTGAAATGGATTTCAGCGGCAGCATGGTTTTGACAAAGCCAACCAATTCAGATGGTTTGGGCCATTCCACAAAAAAGTAAGAACGGGTGAAGCTGAAGAGGCGACTGGCTTGTGATTCGGTCAGTAAAACGGTGTCAACCAGAAGGCCTTGGTCGCTTTGAATAACGGGAATAACGATGGGGGTGACCCGGTTCATGTAGCGCAACCGGCCCACCAGGTAGGCACCTTTGTTGCGGTAGAAAACGGGTTGCAACATGTCGATGCCATCAAGGTCAAGGTTGTCCCAAGCATCAAGCAAGAAAGCGTCCAAACGGGCGGCGACCCGTCGGGCGTCGGCGTCGAGGTCTGCCCATGGGGCGTCAAAGCCATAGGAGTTTAGGATCGACCGCATCATGGCGGCCGAGTCACGGGTACGGGTCCAGGTGGTGATGGGGCTGTCTTCGCCTTTACTGCGGGGCAGTGTGGAGGCCCCAAACCAGCGCAGTTCTACGTCGTTGTCGATGCCGATGGTGGTAAACACCCGGCGGGTCACTGAGTTAAAAAAGGTTTCCGAAAGGTCAAGGTCGGAGCGTTGGGCGATGCGTCGGCGGTAGCGCAAACGGGCGGCCCGCCAGGTGCCGCGCTGGTCGGGCAAAGGCCGCAATGTTTTGGTTATAAGGCCCACTGTTGTTTGAACTTGAGCGGTGTGCAAGGCGAGCCTTTGGATGGCGTCTTGGTCTTGCTGGGCCCATTCCTGTAGTTGAAAGTGCTTGCCTGCTCGGTGGGTGATTTCTTGAAACTCGGTTATGTAACGGACGTAGCCGTCGAAAACAGCATCGGAGATCCAGGTTTCGATGGCCTCGGGGTTATCGAGGAGCTGCTCATTCATTTTATCTCCTCGTGGGGAACATGGTTAACGCTAGGCGGGTACTAGCGTTACTCAACATGAACGCACTTAACGTACCTAAAACTCGGTTCCCTGGTTTGTCTAACGGTTGGGCTCGCTTTGATGGCCCGGCCGGCACCCAAATGGTTGATTCATCTATCGAAGCCATGGCCGATTGGCAACGGAGCGGCAACAACGCCAACAGCCATGGGTCGTTTCCGGCGGCACAAGCTTGTGACGATTTGGTTGATGAGGTGAGCGCTACCATGGCCCAACTTTTAGGGGCCGATGCGGAGGGCATGATTTTTGGGCCCAGCACTACCTCAAACTTAATGTCGCTTACACGGGCTATTGGGGCCACGTTGCGCCCGGGCGATGAAATTATTTGTACCACTTTGGACCACGATGCCAACGTGGCGCCGTGGTTGCTGGCCGCTGCGGATGCCGGGGCGGTGGTGCGTATGGCTGAATTTGATGGCTCCACTGGGCGGTTGGCGCCTCAAGCAGTGGGTGATTTGTTGACCGACCGCACTCGTTGGGTGGCGGTGACCGGCGGGTCTAACGCCATTGGCACCATGCCCGACATTGCGGCCATTACGGATTTGGCTCATGACGCAGGGGCCTTGGTGGCCGTAGATGGTGTGCATAGGACCCCACACCGGGTGACCGATGTAGCGGCCATTGGTTGTGATGCTTACGCCACTTCGCCTTATAAGTGGTATGGCCCGCATGCTGGGGTGTTATGGCTAAGCCCAGAATTACGTGATGTGTTGCCGGCTTACAAGGTGCGCCCGGCTCCTGAGACTGGTGGCGGGCGTTGGCAGCACGGCACCCCTTCGTACGAAACGCTGGCCGGCATTAATGCAGCAGCCCAGTTTTTGTTGACTACCGGCATGGACAATATTGCGGCGCATGAAAACCAGGTTTTCGCTCGATTGGTGGGTGGTTTATACGACCTGCCGGGGGTGCGGGTTTTGGGTTCCACTGGCCCTGATGATCTCGCGGAGCGGGCGCCTACTCTGATGTTGATGGTGGAAGGCCAAGCACCACTTTCGGTCGCTGAGCATTTAGCGAGGGCCCAGGTGGCGGTATGGAACGGACACAACTATGCGGTGGGTGCGATGGAACCCTTGGGCTTGCACCACGAAGAGGGTGCGGTGCGTGCCGGGGTTACCGCTTACATCACCGACGAAGATGTTGACCGGCTTTTGTCTGCGGTAGCAAGCCTCTAACCAAAACCCCGTTGGAGCGAGGGTCATTATCCGGCGGGCAAAGTAGTTTAGAGTCTTAAGGGACGGGAGGTGAGTAATGACAAGACGACTAACCCAATACAGTCACGGCGCTGGTTGAGGCTGCAAGCTTGCTCCTGGTGAGCTGGCGCACGTGGTGCGTCAATTAACCCCGATAGACAACCCGAACCTTTTAGTGGGTGCGGCCACTGGTGATGATGCTGCGGTGTGGCGTCTTGATGACGAACGCGCCCTAGTGGTTACTGCAGATTTCATTACCCCGGTGGTCGATGAAGCGCGCCTTTGGGGCCAAGTAGCGGCCGCTAATGCGGTGTCTGATGTTTACGCCATGGGTGGTCGCCCGTTGCTGGCTTTGAATCTGGTGTGCTGGAACACCGAAGAACTTTCTAACGATTTGTTGGCCGAAGTTTTGTTGGGTGCTCAAGACATTGCGCAACAGGCCGGCTTTGTTATTGCCGGCGGCCACACTGTTGATGACCCAGAACCGAAGTTTGGTTTAGCCGTGGTGGGGGAGGCCCACCCGGATCACTTATTAACTAATGCGGGTTTTAAGGTTGGGCAAAAATTGATTTTGAGCAAACCGTTGGGTATCGGAGTTATCACCACGGCTATTAAGGCCGGTACGGCGCCCCCCGAGGTGGTGGATGCTGCAATGGCTTCCATGGTGCGTTTGAATGCAGATGCTGCCACGGTGGCTTTGGCGGCCGGTGCCACTGGGGCGACTGATATTACGGGGTTTGGTTTGCTGGGCCATTTAGGTCGGGCGCTAGAAGAGTCGCAGGTGGCGGCCGAAATTGATGTGGCTGCTGTGCCCATGTTGGACGGCACTCGGGTTCTGGCCGAAGCGGGCACCATGCCTGATGGAAGCCGCCGTAATTTGACTTGGGTCGAAAACCGTTTAGACCGGGGCGGTTTTTCTGATCTTGAGGTGCTTTTACTGGCCGATGCGCAGACTTCTGGCGGACTGCTCTTTGGGGTTGAAGATGCTGCGGTTTCTGAGGCCTTGAGCGATTTGGAAGATTCAGGTCATCGGGCGGCGGTTATCGGAACAGTAGTTGAAGGCCTCGGCCAGATTGCTTTGCGCTAGTTCTTGCTCAATGCTTGGGTCGGCTTTGGTCGGTGCGACACTAGAAGCAACGAGGAGTGAGCCAGATGAGTGACCAACCAGGGGAATGGGCGCCAGAGCTCGAAGAACTGCGGGCTCGTGAGGCATTGGCGGAGCAAATGGGCGGCCAAGAAAAAGTTACCCGCCAGCATGATCGAGGCAAAAAAGATGTGCGTCAACGCATTGATTTGTTGCTCGACGAAGGATCGTTTCATGAGATCGGCAAAATCGCTGGACGCCCGACTTACGACGCCGACGGCCAACTGATCGATTTACAACCAGCGAACTTTATTTTTGGCCGAGGAAAAATTAACCAGCGCCCGGTGGTAGTGGCGGGCGACGATTTCACGGTGCGGGGCGGAGCAGCCGATGCGTCGATCCCCGCTAAGCAGGTAGCGGCTGAGCAAATGGCCGGCGAACTTCGTTTGCCTATCGTTCGCCTTATAGACGGCACGGGCGGCGGGGGGTCGGTCAAGAGTTTGGATTCCGATCCGAAGAAAAAACGAGAAACAACCGGGGGTCATGGCGGGGGAGCCCGCACGTATGTGCCTTACGTGCCGGGTTGGGAACACGCAGTAACGAATCTTTCTATCGTGCCGGTGGTGGCGCTGGCTTTAGGCCCGGTGGCTGGTTTAGGGGCGGCCCGCATGGTGACCAGTCATTATTCGGTCATGGTCAAGGGGTTGTCGCAAATGTTTGTGGCTGGTCCGCCGGTGGTCAACCGTTTGGGCGGTGAGCAGGTTGATAAAGAAAGCCTGGGGGGAAGCCGCCTGCAAACCCGCAGTGGGGCGGTGGACGATGAAGTGGCTAGCGAAGAAGAGGCCTTTGAGCGGGCTCGACAATTTTTGTCTTATTTGCCTTCGTCGGTTTATGATTTGCCGGCCCGGGGCGAAGTAACCGATGACCCGGACCGCACCGATGAGGCGTTGTTGAGCGTGGTGCCTCGGGATCGACGCAAGGTGTATCAGGTGCGTACGGTTATTAACTCGGTGGTTGATCAGGGCACGTTTTTTGAGATGGGAAAAAACTTTGGCCGCTCGGCGGTGACGGGTTTTGCTCGTTTAGATGGCTGGCCGGTGGCCGTGCTGGCTGGCGATTCTTTTCACTACGGCGGTAGTTGGACAGCCGATGCTGCGCAAAAGGTGACTCGCTTTGTGGACTTAGCAGAGACTTTTCATTTACCGGTGGTGCATTTAGTGGATAACCCCGGCTTTTTGATCGGTACGGAATCGGAGCAAGCGGGCACCATTCGTCATGGTTCTCGGGCTATGGCTGCTATCTACCAAGCCTCGGTGCCCTGGTGTTCGATCTTGTTGCGCAAAGTATTCGGGGTAGCCGGCGCTGCACATTCGCCGGCCCATCGTTTTCAATATCGTTATGCCTGGCCTTCCGGGGATTGGGGTTCGTTGCCAGTAGAGGGTGGGGTTGAAGCGGCTTACCGCTCTGACCTCGAGGCTTCGGATGACCCGGAAGCATTGTTGGCGGAGATCACCGAGCGTCTTAATGCGGTGCGTTCACCGTTTCGTACCGCTGAGGGGTTTTTGGTCGAAGAGATCATTGATCCGCGTGAAACCCGGCCTTTGCTTTGCGAGTTTGCCAACTTGGCGGCCCCATTGCGCACCGCTGGCCCGGCGAGATATCCCTACCGGCCGTAGGCCAGTAGCGGGTCGGCCTTAGGCCGTAATTAAGCGGTTTCGATTACCGCAACGATGTCGTCTTCGGAAACCATGTCGCCTTCGTTGACCTTTAGTTCGGTCAGGGTTCCGCTGGCTGGGGCTTCTATGGGGATTTCCATTTTCATGGCTTCAACGATGAGCAGGGTTTGCCCTTGGGTAACCGAATCGCCTACCGAAGTCAAGAGTTTCCAAATGGTTCCGGTTACCGGCGTTTCGGTGTCTATTTTGGCCATGGGCTAGTTCACCTCATGGGGGGAGTTAATGCCACACCGGGCAGACTGCAGCATGTCTTGCCCTACCTTAGAAACCGAACGCTTGCTTTTGCGGCCCTTTGCGGAGTCCGACACGGATGCTTTTTTTGCCATAATGGACACCCCCGAGGTAAGGGATTGGTTGTGCTTACCGGATTCTTTTAACCGGGCAGCGGCTTGGTCGTCTATGGCGTTCTTTTTGGGGCAGTGGGAGTTGCGGGGTACCGGCAACTGGGCGTTAGAAGAAAAAGCAACTGGCCGCTTGATTGGTCGAGCGGGCACTCATCGCCCAGAGTATGAAGATTGGCCGGGGGTAGAAATCGGTTGGACCCTCCACCCGGAGGTGTGGGGCCAAGGTTTTGCTACAGAAGCCGGCCTGGTTGCTCGGGATTATGGTTTTGATGTTCTGGGTGAAAAAGAACTCTTCAGTTGTATTTTGCCCAGCAATCATCGCTCGCAAGCAGTGGCCCAACGTTTGGGGTTCACCTTTCTTGAAGAACGGGTGCTTTCACATTTTCCTCAAGAACCCCACGGCATTTGGTCCTGCCGCAGTCACGTGGGGTCAGACCCGGCGTGACCGCGGTTTAGCCGGGAGTTGGTTGGCTATGTCGCTGGGTGGGTTTTGCTGACAAGGTCTA
>JAPKBH010000041.1 GCA_028823445.1 Acidimicrobiales bacterium
CCGAAGAGGCCTAAGGCTGAACTGGGGTCGGTGCGCCGATAACCTGACACCCGTCCATGAGTAATCAACCCACTTCCGACCAGCCCTACCCCACAGCGGGAAAAGCTGACTTTCCAGCTTTAGAAACACGTATTCTTGCTCGCTGGGCCGAAGACAACATTTTTGAAACGTCGGTTGAGCAGCGCCCCGACGAAGACGAATACACATTCAACGATGGGCCCCCCTTTGCCAACGGGCTCCCCCACCACGGGCACCTCTTAACGGGTTACGTCAAAGACGTGGTTCCCCGCTACCAAACCATGCGCGGCCACAAAGTTACCCGGCGCTTTGGGTGGGATTGCCATGGCCTTCCGGCCGAGATGGAAGCCGAAAAGGGCCTTCCGGTTTCTGGACGAGCCAGCATCATCGACTACGGCATTGAAGCATTCAACGATCACTGCCGCACCTCGGTATTGCGCTACACCAACGAATGGGAAAAAACCGTTACCCGCCAAGCTCGCTGGGTGGACTTCGACCACGACTACAAAACCATGGATCGCGACTACATGGAGTCGGTCATGTGGGCCTTTAAAGAACTCTGGGACAAGGGCCTAATTTACGAAGCGTTTCGGGTCATGCCCTACTCTTGGGGAGCCGAAACTCCGCTCTCTAACTTTGAGATTCGTCTTGACGACGCCACCCGTCCCCGCCAAGACCCTGCGGTAACCGTTTCTTTTGATCTCGCTGCACAAGAAGGTGACCTGGGGCCCATGCGTATTTTGGCTTGGACCACCACTCCTTGGACGCTGCCTTCCAACTTGGCGCTGGCCGTGGGCCCTGAGGTGACTTACGCTTTGCGTCGCCACCAAGACGGCACCATTATTGTCCTGGGCGACGAAGCCACCGAGCGTTACACCGAACAACTTGAAAACACCGAACCGGCAGGCACGCTAAAAGGAACCGAACTGGTCGGGCGCACCTACACCCCGCTTTTTGATTTCTTCACTGACCGTACCGATGCCTTTCGTGTGCTGGCGGCAGATTTTGTAGACGCCAGCGACGGAACCGGTGTAGTGCATATGGCTCCAGGTTTCGGCGAAGACGATCAAACGGTTTGTGAAGCCAACGGGATACAAATCGGCCAAGTGGTACCGGTAGACGACCAAGGGTGTTTCACCGAGGACGTATCTGACTGGGCCGGGCTCAATGTTTTTGAGGCCAACCCAGAAATCATCCGCCGGCTTAAAGAAGGCGGCCGCTTGGTGCGTCACGACACTTACGAGCACAACTACCCCCACTGCTGGCGCACCGACACACCAATCATTTACAAAGCCATTTCTTCTTGGTACGTCAAGGTCACAGATATTCGCGACCGCATGATTGAACTCAACCAAGACATCAACTGGATTCCCGACCATGTACGAGACGGTCGTTTCGGCATGTGGCTAGAGGGGGCCCGCGACTGGTCGATTAGCCGCAACCGTTTTTGGGGTTCCCCGATTCCGGTGTGGCGGAGCGATAACCCCGACTTTCCTCGCCTTGATGTTTACGGCAGCGTAGACGAGATCGAAGCCGACTTTGGGGTGCGCCCCGATGATTTGCATCGACCATTCATTGACGAACTAACCCGCCCCAACCCTGATGACCCCAGCGGTAAATCAACCATGCGTCGCGTGCCCGAGGTGCTGGACTGTTGGTTCGAATCGGGCTCTATGCCTTTCGCCCAATTTCATTACCCGTTCGAAAACGAAGCCTGGTTTGAGGATCATTTTCCTGCTGATTTCATCGTGGAATACATCAACCAAACCCGAGGCTGGTTTTACACCATGCACGTGTTGGCCACCGCTTTGTTTGACCGCCCGGCTTTTTCTAACGTAATTTGTCACGGCATTTTGTTGGCCGAAGATGGCACCAAGTTGTCTAAAAAGCTTCGCAACTACACCGAACCTTCAGAAATCTTTGACCGCCAAGGTGCCGATGCTCTGCGTTGGTACCTCATGTCATCGGCCATTGTGCGCGGCGGCGATTTGCGCATCAGCGACACCGGTATTGACGATGTGGTGCGTCAGGTCATGCTGCCTATTTGGAACGCTTATTCTTTTTTCACTCTTTACGCCAACGTGGATGGCCACCGAGCCGAGTTTCGCACCGACGCCACCCACCTTCTGGACCGCTACCTCTTGGCCAAAACCCGCCGCTTGGTCGAGACCGTGACCGAACACATGGAGGCCTACGACCTCTCTGGTGCCACTACCGAAATTCAAGGGTTTATTGACGCTTTGAACAACTGGTACATTCGCCGCAGTCGTAACCGTTTTTGGGCGAAAACATCCGGCGACAACGAAGCCGACAAGCGTGACGCTCACGACACTCTGTACACAGTTTTGGTTACCTTTTCTCAGGTGGCTGCTCCTTTCTTGCCCATGGTTATGGAAGAAATCCATACCGGTTTAACCGGCCAGCCCAGCGTGCATTTGACCGACTGGCCCAACCCAGAAGACCTACCCGCCGACCCAGATCTCGTAGAACAGATGGATCGCCTTCGTGATGTCGCTTCTACTGCCTTGCGGCTACGGGAAGACAACGGTTTACGGGTGCGTTTGCCGTTGCCAACTTTGACGGTGGCCGGCCCCAACGCAGAAGCCCTAAGCGACCTCATCCACTTGTTGACCGACGAGGTAAACGTCAAAGAAGTGATCTTGACCGAAGACTTAACCCAGCACGCTTCGTTTGTTTTACAACCCAACGGGCAAATCTTGGGCCCTCGTTTGGGCCGTGGGGTACAAGCGGTCTTTGGGGCCGCTCGCTCAGGCGACTTTGTGTTACAAGATGACGGCACGGTGGTGGTGGCTGGCGAAACCCTCCAACCAGACGAGTTCACTTTGGCCTTGGAATCCCCCGAAGGCGTTACGGCCGGAGCCCTAGCCAGCGGCGACGCCGTGGTGGTGCTCGACACGGCAGTTACCCCAGCGTTAGAAGCTGAGGGTTTGGCCCGAGATGTGGTGCGCCAAATACAACAAGCGCGCCGCCAAGCCGACCTGGTGGTTACCGACCGCATTGCGCTGTGGCTTCAAGGTGACCCGGCGCTGCTGGCTGCGGTGCACGCCCATCAAGACCATGTGGCCAGCCAAGTTTTAGCGACTGAAATTCATGAGGGTTCGGGCGGGCAACACATCACCGAGATGATTATCGAAGGGCACGCCCTTACGCTCGGTTTGCAAGTCGTTTCTAGTCACTAAAAATACGCACTCTGAGCGCGACTAAAAGCCTCTCCTCTTCTTTTTTAACCACCCTGCGTGTGGGAAAAAAGAAATTTTGCCTAAAACGCATGAATCACTTGACATTGGTGTAGTTACAAGTGTGTAATTAAAGAGTCGGATCGCGCGCTCCCCTCTTAAAAGGCTGTGGGCTTGCCGGCAGCAAAACTAAAAACACCAACAAGCGGCACACCCCCGGTCGGGAAAAGTCGCACCCAAAGAGGAAAGACATACCACCATGGCGCTCACCGAAGAGACCCAAAACACAGCCACCGGCACCACCCAAATGATGGTGCGTAAACGCAATGGCGACCTTGAACTTGTTGATCTCAACAAAATTGTGCGCGCTGTAGAACGCTCTGCCGAAGGCCTTTCTGGCGTTGACCCCCTGCGTATCGCTACCCGCACGATTTCTGGCCTTTGCGATGGCGCTACCACCGAAGAACTTGACGAACTCTCTATCCGTACTGCTTCTGCTTTCATCGGCGAAGAGCCCAACTACTCTCGTTTAGCCGCTCGATTGCTGGCCACGGTGATTGATAAAGAAGTACGAAACCAAGACATTCACTCCTTCTCGCAGTCAGTTCAGGCGGGCCTTGAGCAAGGAATCATCGGCGCCGACGTTGCCGAATTCGTGGCCGTTAACGCTCGGAAACTCAACGACACCATTGATCACGAACAAGACCACCTCTTTGAGTTCTTTGGCCTGCGCACCGTGTACGACCGTTATTTGCTGCGCCACCCAGAAACTCGCGAGGTCACCGAAACCCCGCAATACTTCTTTCTCCGGGTGGCTTGTGGCCTCGCTACTTGCCCCGATGATGCCATCACCTTTTACCGTTTAATCTCTTCGCTGCGGTACTTGCCGTCGAGCCCCACCCTCTTCAACTCGGGGACCACTCACCCTCAAATGTCTTCCTGCTACCTTTTGGACTCCCCCGAAGACAGTCTCGAAGGCATCTACAAGCGCTACACCGATATCGCCAAGCTCTCTAAATTTGCGGGAGGCATCGGAGTGGCTTGGCACCGGGTGCGGGCCAAGGGTTCGCTCATCAGAGGCACCAACGGCTTGTCTAACGGCATCGTGCCTTGGCTAAAAACTCTCGACGCTTCCGTTTCAGCCGTAAACCAGGGCGGACGCCGCAAGGGCGCCGCCTGCGTTTACTTGGAATCTTGGCACGCCGACATCGAAGACTTCCTTGACCTAAAAGAAAACACCGGCGACCACCAGCGACGTACCCACAACTTGAACATCGCTAACTGGATACCCGATCTCTTCATGGAGCGGGTTGAGAAAGACTGGCAATGGTCCCTCTTCGACCCCAAGCAAGTACCCCACCTCACCGACCTTTATGGCAAAGAGTTCGAAACGGCCTACCTCAAAGCCGAAGAGGCCAAACTCTACGAACGGCAAATTCCCGCTCGGGATTTGTACAGCCGCATGATGCGCTCTTTGGCACAAACCGGCAACGGATGGATGACCTTCAAAGACCCCTCCAACGAACGCTGCAACCAAACAGGCGAACCGGGCCGGGTCGTGCATCTCTCTAACCTGTGCACCGAAATTCTTGAAGTAACCGACCAAGACGAAACTGCGGTCTGCAACCTCGGTTCCGTCAACTTGGGTTCACTGGTCGTTGACGGCGCTTTCGACTTTGAACAACTGGCCGACGTGGTGCGTACCGCTGTGCCTTTCTTAGACCGAGTGATAGACATCAACTTCTACCCCACCGAAGAATCCTCTTTTTCAAACTCTGCCTGGCGACCAGTAGGCATGGGTTTGATGGGCCTGCAAGACGTGTTCTTCAAACTGGCTTTAGCTTTTGACTCCCCAGAAGCCCGCTCGTTATCAGCCCGTATTTCTGAAGAGATCTACTTCAACGCTTTGTGGGCTTCTACCGAACTCGCCGAAGCCTCTGGCCCCCACGACAACTACAGCATTACTCGAGCGGCCAAAGGCGATCTTCAGTTTGACCTGTGGGGTGTAGAACCCACCGACCCGGAACGTTGGCAAACCCTGCGAGACCGCATCGCCGCTCACGGGTTGCGTAACTCATTGATGATCGCCATTGCCCCCACCGCAACCATCGCCACCATCTCTGGCTGCTACGAATGCATCGAGCCACAAGTTTCCAACATGTTCAAACGCGAAACACTGTCCGGTGAATTCCTGCAAATCAACCGCTACTTGGTTCGCGACCTGCAATCTCGAGGCCTTTGGACCGAAGAAATCTCGGCCGCCGTTAAAGCCGCTGAGGGCTCGATCCAAGACGTTGAAGCCATCCCTCATGAACTCAAAGAGATCTATCGCACCGCTTGGGAGATCCCCATGCGGTCACTAATTGATATGGCCGCCGAACGGGGGGCCTACATTGATCAAAGCCAATCGCTTAACTTGTTTATGGAGTCACCTACCATCGGCAAACTCAGCTCTATGTACTTACATGCGTGGAAAGCCGGCCTAAAAACCACTTACTACTTGCGCTCTCGCCCCGCTACCCGAATAAACAAAACGACCTCAGGCAGCGACTCTGCTCAGAAATTAGCGGAACCAGCCAAAGCCTTCACCGATGCCGAAGCGGTGGCTTGTTCATTAGAAAATCCTGAGACTTGCGAGGCATGCGACTGATGGCTCTTACCGAACAACCCTTTGAAGAGTTCGACGAAACTCCGGCTACCGAACCAGTCGCCGCTCAGCGCAATATTTTGGACCCAGGTTTTGACCTGACTTTACGCCCTATGCGTTACCCCGAATTTTACGAGATGTACCGCGACGCTATAAAAAACACCTGGACTGTTGAAGAAATTGACTTTTCAGACGACATCCCCGACCTGGACCGCAAACTAGACCCAGCGGAGAAGCATCTAGTTTCTCGTTTGGTAGCTTTTTTCGCCACCGGCGATTCCATTGTTTCAAACAACTTGGTGTTGAACCTTTACAAACACATCAACGCTCCCGAAGCACGCATGTACTTATCTCGCCAGCTTTACGAAGAAGCACTGCACGTGCAGTTCTACTTAACCTTGTTGGATAACTACATTCCTGATCACGCCGAACGCGAAGAAGCGTTCGCGGCCATTCACAACATCCCCTCCATTGCCCGCAAAGGCGAGTTTTGTTTCAAATGGATTGGGGCCATTGACGAACTTGACGAACTGCATACCACAGAGGATCGCAAAAAGTTCCTACTGAACCTGATCTGCTTTGCCGCTTGCATTGAAGGCTTGTTCTTTTTTGCTGCTTTTGCTTACGTCTATTTTCTTCGGTCCAAAGGCCTGCTTAATGGTTTAGCCGCCGGCACCAACTGGGTGTTTCGCGACGAAAGCTGCCACATGAACTTTGCTTTTGCCGTGGTAGAAACCGTACGAGCCGAACAGCCAGAGCTTTTTGACGATGACCTTGCAGAACGCATTGTTGAAATGATGGAAGAAGCGGTAGAGATTGAATTTGAATTCGCCGAAGACCTTCTGGCTCAAGGTATCTCTGGTCTTTCCACCGCCGACACTCGCGAGTACCTGCAGTTCGTGGCCGACCAACGGCTGATGCAACTCGGTATGCCCAAGCGGTACGGCTCAAAAAACCCCTTCGGGTTTATGGAACTCCAAGACGTACAAGAGCTCACCAACTTCTTTGAGCGCACTGTATCGGCTTACCAAACTGGGGTCGAAGGCAGCGTGGCCTTTGACGAAGACTTCTAAGCCTGCCCAAACGCTTGGTCTAAAGCCTCAGCCGCCGCAGACGGGTGCATGGTGCCGTCTTGTACTTGGGTTTCTACGTCTTTAAGTACCTCAAGTACCGTCGGATCGTTGCGCAAAGCGACCAACAGCCGGTCTTCGACCATGGCCCACATCCACGCCAAACGTTGGTTTCGACGTTTTTCTTCCCACTGGCCAGCGGACTCTAAGGCTTCTCGATGAGCCAGCACGCTGCTCCATAACTCTTCAATGCCGTCACCGGTGAGGCTGCTCACCATGGACACTTGCGGGCGCCAAGCGGTGCTCAACGGTTGGGTGAGACGCAAAGCCGCCGTGTAGTCACGAGCGGCGGTGCGGGCTTCCGGTAAGTGGTCTCCGTCGGCTTTGTTGACGGCAATAAGGTCGGCAAGTTCCAGCACCCCTTTTTTGATGCCCTGTAGCTCGTCACCGGCCCCCGGCAGCATCAAAACCACAAAAATATCTACCATGGCGGCCACCACGGTTTCTGACTGGCCTACCCCCACCGTTTCGACCAGCACCACGTCGTAGCCTGCCGCTTCAAGCACCACCATGGTTTCTCGGGTGCGTCGAGTGACCCCGCCTAAGGTGCCGGCGCTCGGTGAAGGTCGCACAAAAGCCGCCGGATCGTTGGCCAGTTTCTGCATGCGAGTTTTGTCACCCAATATGGAACCCCCGGTCACCGTGGAGGTCGGGTCAACAGCCAACACCGCGACCCGATGGCCTTGGCTGGTGAGTTGGGTTCCTAAGGCTTCTATAAAAGTTGATTTCCCCACTCCAGGAACGCCGGTTATCCCGACTCGATGGGCTTGACCAGCGTGAGGCAACAATTCGGCGAGAAGCTCTTGGGCGACTTTTTGGTCGCTGGCTTGGGTTGATTCGACCAAGGTGATGGCTTGACCAACCATCGCTCGGTCACCGGCCAGTACCCCAGCTAACAAGCGTTCGACGGGCAAGGTCATACCAGTTTGTTTAGCAACTCAGCGGCGGCCGTAGCAATGACCGTGCCTGGTGGAAAGATTGCTACCGCTCCGGCATCCAGCAATGCTTGATGGTCGACGGTAGGGATAACCCCACCAACCACTAATTTGATGTCTCCACGGCCCAGGGCGTCGAGTTCTTGACGCAACTCGGGCACCAAGGTGAGGTGACCGGCAGCCAGCGAACTCACCCCCACCACGTGCACATCATTTTCGACCGCTTGGCGAGCTGCTTCGGCCGGGGTCGAAAACAGCGGGCCGATATCTACGTCGAAGCCTAAGTCGGCGAAGGCCGTAGCGATTATTTTTTGGCCCCGGTCGTGCCCGTCTTGCCCCATTTTGGTTACCAAAATGCGGGGGCGGCGCCCTTGAGTGTTTTCAAAGTCCACGATCTGCGTTCGCACGGCGGTTATGGCTTCTCCATCACCTATCTCGGCGTTAAATACTCCAGAAATGGTACGCACCTCCGCTACATGACGCCCATAGACCTTTTCTAAAGCGTCGCTGATCTCGCCGACCGTAGCCTGTGCACGAGCTGCATCAACGGCCAAAGCCAGCAAGTTGCCTTGGCCGCTCTCGGCGCTTTGCGTTAAAGCAGCCAAAGAATCCGCCCAAACCTGAGGGTCTCGTTGAGCGCGTAAACGTTTTAGTTGCGCTATTTGGTCGGCCCGTACCTGGGTGATGTCTACCCGAAGTACCTCTATCTCGTCTTCGACAGGTCGTCGATATTGGTTTACGCCGATCACCGTTTGGCGTCCGGTATCTATGCGTGCTTGGGTGCGAGCGGCGGATTCTTCAATACGGAGTTTGGGGATGCCGGCTTCGATAGCCGCCGCCATGCCTCCTGTTTCTTCTATTTCGGTGAGGTGCTGCCAAGCGCGGGCGGCCAGATCATGGGTTAAGCGTTCTACGTGATAGCTGCCTCCCCAAGGGTCCACTACTCGACAAGTGCCGCTTTCGCTTTGCAAAAAGAGTTGCGTGTTGCGAGCTATGCGGGCCGAAAAATCGGTGGGCAGAGCCAGTGCTTCATCGAGCGCATTGGTGTGTAGCGACTGGGTGTGGCCTTGGGTGGCGGCCATTGCCTCAATGCAGGTGCGGGCCACGTTATTAAAAGGGTCTTGGGCGGTCAGGCTCCAACCAGAGGTTTGACAGTGGGTACGCAACGACGACGATTTAGGGTCTTGCGGGTTGAACTGTTGCATGAGTTTGGCCCACAGAAGCCGGCCAGCCCGCAGTTTGGCTACTTCCATAAAGAAGTCCATGCCGATGCCCCAAAAGAAACTCAACCGGGGGGCAAAAGTATCTACGTCGAGACCGGCGGCCATACCGGCCCGCACGTATTCCACTCCGTCGGCCAAGGTATAGGCCAACTCCAGGTCAGCGGTGCCTCCCGCTTCTTGAATGTGGTAGCCCGAAATAGATATGGGGTTAAACTTGGGCATTTCTTTACTGGACCAAGCAAAAATATCTGAGATAATACGCATGGAGGGTTGGGGCGGGTAAATGTAGGTGTTGCGCACCATGAACTCTTTAAGGATGTCATTTTGGATGGTGCCCTTGAGGTCTTTGGGCGATACGCCTTGTTCTTCGGCGGCCACAATGTAGAGCGCCATTATGGGTAAGACCGCTCCGTTCATGGTCATAGACACGCTCATTTTGTCCAGTGGTATACCGGCAAACAGGTTGCGCATGTCTTCAATGGAGTCAATGGCGACCCCGGCCATGCCTACATCGCCAGTGACCCGGGGGTGGTCGCTGTCGTAGCCTCGGTGGGTGGCCAGGTCGAAAGCTACCGAAAGGCCACGCTGGCCAGCCGCCAAGTTACGGCGATAAAAAGCATTGGATTCTTGAGCGGTAGAAAACCCAGCGTATTGACGCACCGTCCACGGTTGGTTGACGTACATGGTGGGGTACGGGCCCCGTAGGTAGGGAGCGAACCCGGGTTGGGTTTCTAAAAAGTCCAGTCCCTCAAGGTCGTCTGCGGTGGCTTGAACAGCCACTGGGATTTGTTCTGGGGTTAAGAAAGTATCGGGGTTAGCCGGGGTCTCGTTGGCTGCTTCGCCGAGGCCAACCGTGGTGAAGTCGGGGATCATGCTGTGCCTCCCGATTCGAATGGTGCAGCCCAGCGGCGCAGGGGCAGCGGCCCAGCGGGTTGATCCTTGGTGGCTGGCCGCGACAGAGGCGCTTCTTCAGGGTTGGGGTAAGCCGTTACGCCGATGATTTCTTCGGATCCGTCGGCGATACGAGCCGAGCGGGCTGCGGCGGCGGTCTCTGCTTCGGCGGCCCAACGGCCACTGGCCAAGGCTTCTTCGGCTCCCCCGGCCGCCTCGACAGTTTGGAATTCTTGCCAGGCGGCTTGCGCCAACTGATCGGTGAGGTTTTCAACAAACCACGAACCACCCGCCGGGTCAATGAGCGAACTGAAGCTGCTTTCTTGACTAAGGAGGAGTTGTAGATTTCGCGCCATGCGGCGACCGAACTCGTCGGGTTGACCGAGGGCGCTATCGAAGGGGCGTACCGTTACTACGTCTGCTCCACCGATGCTGGCAGAAAAGGCAGCCACCGTGGAGCGCAAAAGGTTCACCCAGGGGTCTTGTCGGGTCAACATGGCAGCGGAGGTCACTACTGTTTGGTGTTGGCTTTGGTCGCCGGCCTCGGTGGTTTGGGCCACCCGGGCCCATAGGCGACGAGCGGCACGCAATTTAGCCATGGTCACAAACTGGTCACAATCTGCGGTGTAAGTAAAGGTCAGAGCGGCGAAAGCTTCATCAACCGTTGCCCCAGAATCAACAAGGTGATGCAAGTAAGCAACCCCGGTGGCCAACGAGGCGGCGAGTTCTAAAACTGGGCCGGCGCCAGCTTCGGCATAAACCGTGGCATCAACGGTGAGCGCACGCAGGCCCGAGAAACCGGTGGTGGCTTGAACAGTTGGCTCCAAACCCTCCCAGTCGGGAGCGCCACCCCAGCGGGCCGCTACCCCGAGAGGGTCGAGGCCCAAGGCACCACGACGGTCGGCCGGGTTTATTTCTTGCCAAGCATCAAGCAACCAGGCCACGCTAGCTTTTTGATGCGGGCCGGGCATCAGGGCTACCGGGGCCATAGCCAGATACACCTCGTTGAGCACCGTGGCTAAATCATGGTGGCCGGCCAGCAGTAACGAGG
>JAPKBH010000063.1 GCA_028823445.1 Acidimicrobiales bacterium
GGGCACCCCTTTGGTTGCTTGAGCAATATCGCCGTCAAGCATGATGGCTCGTAATGTCAAACGAAGTCGCCGGTCGAACTCTTCGCTTTCTTCTTTATTGAAAGAAAACCCTGGAAGTACCCTTTGTTCAAAGAGGCTCCACCCCAACTGAAACAAGGTCCCCACAGCAACACTGGTTCGAATTTCATCACTCGGCTCAGCGGTTGACCCTCGGAGATTATTTATTTTCTCTAAGGACTTTTCCACCACCGGGTTCACGGTGGAGAGTTCTTCAATTTCCCCAGAGAGCGAAGAAAAAGCTAAAGCCCTCAAATAATCTTGCCGATGGCGGATAGAAAACGGTTCTACCGAAGACCACGACCCATCCGGGGCCCCCTTAGCGAAAGAGGCCGCCAATTCAGCCAAACCTGTCTGCAACAACACCTCTTTTGACCCAAAATAGCGATGGATGAGCCCGTAATTAACCTTCGCTAAATCAGCTAAATCTCGACCAGAAATTAGGTTCGGCGGCCGTTGGCCTAAAAGCTCAACTGCAGCCCCCACTAAAGCAGTTTTTACTTGCTCGGCACCCCGGGGTTTATTACTCATTGGCCGGTCCTATACCAACCGAAGTTTCGAGACTTTCCACAAGACTTTTAATTTGCTGCCGCACGGCAAACAAATCGTCATCTTTCAAGCCTGCCGTGTGCACATTGTGCGAACCGAAAATAGGCCACCCCAACAATAAGGCATAAAGCGCCGCCACCACCGTGGCATGTTGGACAGGGTCACCCTGCGGGTCGGTTCGGGCAAACAACTTGAGGTAAGCCTCAACTACTGGAAAATAATCAAAGTCATCCCAACCTTCGCTGGCCTCTAAGGCAAGGTGCCCGGCCACCCCCCACAAAGACCGGTAATCGCTGGTGGCCGACAAAGAAACCGGACGACTTCCACCCTCCATGACCGAATCAACCACCCACTGGTTGAAAAACTCTCGGGCCGCATAAAAAGCCTCTTGCTTTCCATTGAAGTAGTAGTGAATAAGCCCATAGTTAACCCCCGCCTCTTGAGCTAACTCTCGTCCAGAAATGGCCGACGGAGGACGGTCTTCTAACAGCCTTAACGCCGCATCAATAATGGCTTGACGGGCTGGTGCTTCAGACATAACTACTGGTCGCTTGGCAAGGAAAGGGCCATCTGAGAAACCTCGAATACGGCTTGACGATGCTCACCCCATGAAGCCCCTACCTTTAGCCCCGCCTGCAAAGAACGCGTACCCCCCGGTGGACAGTTGGCAATTTCTTGAGCCACCTCAACAGCTTTATCAAGTACTTTCTCATCGTCAACCACATCTAGCACCACTCCCAACCGGTGAAGGTCCGGACCAAAAAACTTTCGCCCCGTCAACACCAGTTGCTGCGCCGTAGCTAAAGGAAACCGGTGATGGAGCCAGGTCAAGTTCATCGGTGCTGCCATACCAAGTTTTATTTCTGCCACCTGAAGATATGCCTCCTGGCCAGCCACCAAAAGGTCGCAAGCCAAAGCCAGCGAAGCTCCGCCGTTAATAGCAAAACGCTCTAAAGCCCCAACCACCGGAACCGGACAATTAAAGATGGCTTCATGGGCGGCCAACGCCGACTGAGCAGCAGAAGGCAGCCAAGAAGGTGGTGGGTCAGCTCGGTACTCTTTGAGGTCTAGGCCAGAACAAAACGCCCCCTCTGCCCCTTTGAGTAACACCGCATGAACCTTTGGATCTTGGCTCAAAGAAGTAAAGGCTTGCCTTAACTCATCAAAGAGCGGACCGGTTAACGCGTTTCGTCGATGCGTGCGGTGCAGGGTGACCGTGGCCAACCCCTGAGAAACCTCAAGCAAAACATTTATATCGTCTGGCATTGAGCCATGTTAGCCAATTGGCTAACATTATTTCAAATAACTCAAAGGAGACCCCATGCGCGCTGCCGTTCTGCATCAAGCCCCCGGTGAACTGGTCATAGAAGACCTCACCATTGCCCAACCTCGAGGACGAGAGGTGCTTATAAAAACTCGCGCCTCGGGGCTTTGCCATAGCGACCTCCACGTCATTGAAGGGCTTCTTCCTCTTGGCCCCGGCCCCACTGCCCTAGGACACGAAGCAGCCGGCGAAGTCATCGCCGTAGGCCCCGACGTAGCCACCATGAAGCCCGGTGACCATGTGGTGACCTGCTTAACTCAATTCTGTGGAACCTGCACCGAATGCTTGAATGGCCAAACCTGGACCTGCGAGCGCCGCCAACTCTTAGGACGCAGCGAGGACGAAGCCCCTCGGTTGGCTCTCGGCGACCAACCCATCCGCGCTATGGCCGGCCTAGGTGCTTTTGCTGAACAAATGTTGGTTCACGAAAACGCGGCCGTGGTAATCCGCGACGACATTCCCTTTGACATCGCCGCCCTGTTGGGCTGTGCCGTCATTACCGGAGTGGGGTCAGCAGTAAACGGAGCGGCCATCCGCGCCGGGGAAACCGTGGCGGTTATTGGGTGCGGAGGCATCGGGCTCAACATTGTGCAGGGCTGTCGCTTGGCCGGGGCGGGACGCATCATCGCTATTGACCTCAATGCCGAAAAACTAGAGGCCGCCAAAGGGTTCGGGGCCACTGACATCATCAACGCCAGCGAAACCGACCCGGTGGCTG
>JAPKBH010000015.1 GCA_028823445.1 Acidimicrobiales bacterium
CCATGCTTCCTGCACTGCTTTTGCCAAATCGAACCCGGGCATTACATAGGGCACGGTTACCACGGCATCTCCGTACACCTCGGCTATGGTTTCTGGGCCTTCAACCACATTGGTGAGGCTCAAGATGACGTCGGCATGGCTGTGTTGAATAGCCCGAAAAGGCAAAAAAGCGTGGAGTAGTGCCTCCACTGACGGTTGTGGGGCATCAGCGCGCAAACGGGCAGTTGACATTTCAGCCATCATGTCCTCATCGCTTAACCGGTCAAGACTAAGTAAATCACTCATACGCTCTAAAGGAAGTGGAGTAAAGCCAGGGGTTTCAATGCTGGCTAAGTCCCACCCTGACCCTTTGACGTAAACCGCATCAATGGTTCGGCCGGTGATGTCTACCCAATCAGCTTTGACCGAAGTGTTTCCCCCGCCGTGGAGCACCAGTGATTGGTCGCCGCCCAACAATCGAGAGCCATAAGCGCAACAAGCCAGTGCTCCGCCATCGCCGCAATCGTGCTCATTCCAGAGGTCTTCCATTGTCTCTTCCGCCTTTTAGCTTTTCTTAATCTTCAGCATCCGCGCCAGATCGACTTTCAAGAAGATCGGTGCGAATTTTAATTTCAGGAGCAGTGCTTGATTGGGCGGGTTCATCAGCAGTGTGCATCCATACCGTGCGTTGGGGGAACGGAATTTCAATATTGTGAGCGTCAAATGCTTTTTTCATTCGCGCCCGCAAAATACGGCCAGTGGCCCATTGTTCTCCAGGTTCGGTTTTGACAGAAAGGCGAATGGTTATGGCATCTGCACCGAAACTTTGTAAACCTGAAACAACCGGTTCTTCAATAATGGTGGCTGCTTCAAGTTGTTCTTCCCATAACTCATCGGCGGTTTCTTTAATCACCGTGGCCGCTAAGTCAATATCGGTGTCATAAGCCACGTCAAGGTCGAGCACTGTTTTGGCCCACAGTTGTGATGAGTTTCCTACTCGTTGGATCTGTCCATTAGGAACAACCCACACCGTGCCGTGAGCATCGCGCAACACGGTGGTTCGCAGGGTGACTCGTTCAACTGTTCCCGAAGCGGGGCCAACATCGATCCAGTCTCCCACTCCGTACTGGTCTTCAATAATGACAAAAATGCCGGCAATGAAGTTGGCTACCAAATCCTGAGCACCAAAACCGACTGCTAAACCAATAATGCCGGCTCCAGCAATAAGTGGGGCAAGGTCAATGCCCAACTCGCCTAAAGCAATCATGAACCCCAAAAGATAAACCACTCCGGTACTGATGCCACGAAGCACCGCCCCGAGGGTTAGGGCCCGTTGGCGTGAGCGGTCGCCTTGTTCGGCAAGGCGTTGAATTTTACGCCGAGCTCGGTTTCCCATAACGGCCAACAGTTTGTTGGACTCGACTTCTGCTACTTCTTGTTCTTTTTCGCGTGCTTCAATGAGGCGAGCCACCATGCGATCTATGCCGCGTCGTACCAAACGGTTGACCACTATTGACACCAACAAAATAAGAATGATTTTGAGCGGTCGTTCTACAAACCATCGCGCTGTTTCGGCCATAGCGTCATTTTCGGTGGTGTTCCATACCCATTTACAAATTGCACTTGGGGTAGGCCCGCAAGCATCCGTTATTCCAGTTGGCAACATGGTGATCTTCTCCTCGTCTTCTTAGCGACGGTAACCGAAGCCACGCCTAAACGGGCGTTAGCCAACAATCGCTTCTATCTAACTACCTAAAAGTGTCCCCAAGGCAGCCACGGTGGCTACTAAACCCAGTGAAATATAAAGCACACTGCGCCAAAGTGGCGCTTTTTCAAGGTCTCCCTCATCAAGCTTTTCTGGGGGGCGGACTAACGCCAAACCGTTACCCACCATCATGGATGCTCCCAAGGCCAGCAGAAGCCAACCCAAAAGATCTTCGCCTAAAAACATGGTTACGAGGTGCGAGCCATGTCGGCAAACCGGGTGTAGTGAGGCAAAAAGGCCAGCCTTACTGTGCCGGTAGGGCCGTTACGGTGTTTTGACAAAATAACTTCGGCTGTACCCATATCTGGGCTCTCTGGGTTATAAACCTCGTCGCGATAAATAAATACCACAGTGTCAGCATCTTGTTCCAGTGATCCAGACTCGCGTAGGTCGGACAACATGGGTCGTTTATCTTGGCGGGCTTCTAGCCCACGAGAAAGCTGAGATAACCCAATCACTGGGGTTTCAAGTTCGCGAGCCAAGATCTTAAGACCACGGCTAATTTCAGACACTTCAACTTGCCGATTTTCTGCGGTAGAGCGTCCGGTCATGAGTTGGAGGTAGTCCACCACGATGACCCCTATGTCTCCTACCCGACTTTTTAGCCGGCGAGCTTTGGCGCGAATTTCCATAATCGAAGTATTCGGGTTGTCGTCAATCCAAATTTTTGCTTCGGAGAGTTTGCCAACCCCGTGATTAATGCGGCTCCAGTCATCTTCTGAAAGTTTTCCGTTTCGTATATTTTTTGAATCCACTCGAGCTTCTGAACATAGGATTCTCTGACTGAGTTCTAACTGGCTCATTTCTAACGAGAAGTAGAGCGCAGGCAGGTTTGCGGTGGTGGCCACGTGGGTGGCGAGACCAAGAGCAAATGAGGTTTTTCCCATAGCGGGACGTGCCCCTAAAATCATTAGAGAGTTTTTTTGCAAGCCGGAAATAAGGTGATCAAATTCGGTGTAGCCCGTGGGCACCCCAGTTATTTCGTTGCCACTTTCAAAAAGTTCTTCTAATCGGTCCAGGTTGGCATCAAGTAGGTCACGAATGACCGCCATGGAGTCGGTGACTCGACCCTGACCAACTTGAAAAACAAGGTTTTCTGCTTCGTCGACCGCTTTAACGACATCATCAGGGTGCCCGTAACCAATTTCGGCAATCTCATTAGCCGCCCCAATGAGGCCACGCAACGTGGCGTGTTCTTGAATAATGCGAGCATATTTTGCTGCTGCAGTAATAGCCGGAGTGGTGGCTTGAAGATCCATCAACACTCCATCGCCACCTATTTGGTCAAGAAAGCCTGCCCGTTTGAGGGTTTCGGCCACCGTTACCGTGTCGGCTGGTTCTCCGGAAGAATACAACGTGCAAATGGCATCAAAGATGTGCGCATGGGACGGCTTGTAGAAGTGTGCTGGCTTGACAATCTCTAAAGCATCCGCAATTGCGTCTCGAGAAAGCAGCATGGCTCCCAACAGTGAGGCTTCTGCATCAAGGTTGTGGGGAGGCACCCTGGTTGATGCTTTTGTGGGTGCTTGCCGTCTTTTGAATTTTTCAACCGGTGGCGGTTCATCAAAGGGAGACGGCCCGAGGTCGGGTTCGTTTACCATATCTGGGGCTTCATCGGCCGGCAAGGGGGCCGCTTCATCTTCGCTTGTTTCAGTATTTTCTGACTGTTCACTCACCGAGAGACTCCAAAAAGAAAGAGGGGAACTTCATTCTCTAGTCTGCTAGGAATGCCCTGTGAATCGCTAGGGGATATCCGGTGGATTTCGTCCGTTTTAAGGCGCGTCAATGGGGAAAGACTTGTGGACAACTTTTGATACTGAAAGGAGGGGGTAAAAAGTGCCGACCCTCCCATGGCTTAACCCTCGGGGGTTACCTCAATGTTCATCGGTACGGCCACCTCAGGGTGGAGTTGTACCGTAAATTCATGAGTACCTACATCTTTGATGGTTTCGATGGCGATCTGTGTGCGATCAACATCTACCCCAATTTGTGAAGCAAGTGCCGCAACAATTTCTACCGCTCCTACAGAACCGAAAAGGTGACCTGTGTCAGAAGCTTTCGCTGAAGCGGTGACCGTTTGACCAGCCATTGAGGCAGCAATTGTTTCTGCTCCTGCTCGATCAGCAGCTGACTTAAGGGCACGCTTGCGTTGCATGGCTTCTGCTTGGGTCGCCATGCCAGCAGTAGCCAGAACGGCCAAGCCTTCAGGTACCAAGTAGTTGCGGGCATAGCCGCGTGCTACCTCAACAATGGCGCCCGTTGTGCCGAGCCCTTCAACGTCGGAACGTAACAAAACCTTCATTCCGCTACCTCCTCGGTGGTCGTGGTGTCAACAACTTCAATAGTTGCTGACAAAGCTTCTTCGAGTACTTCGGTTACTGCTTCTTCAACTTCGTTTTCGGTGCCTGGTGGCGGTGAAGACGGGGTGGGGGCTGGCCCAGAAGAGCGTGCTCCACGGTCATCAGGGCGACGCTCACGACGCTGCGTGGCTACCCGGTTTACGTAAGGAATTAGTGCCATTTCTCGGGAGTTTTTTACTGCCCGAGCAATGTCTCGTTGTTGACGAGAATCATTACCGCTTACTCGACGTGCCTTAATTTTGGATCGATCAGAAACAAATTTGCGCAGCAAGACAGTGTCTTTGTAATCGACGTATTCAATCTTGCCGATAGTTAACGCAGATATTTTTTTCTTTGAGCGACGCGCGTTATCGCGGTTTTTTTCTCGGCGTGGGGGACGGGCCATTAGAAGGGCTCCTCATCAGTAGGAAAGTTGGACGTTGGGGCGGTGTTTGAGTCGGCAGGGGCTTGGCTGCTGCCTCCACCATCACCGCGAGGGGTTCTTGTTACTTCAGCAGTTGCCCAGCGAAGGCTTGGGGCTACTTCATCAGCAATGATTTCAACCTTGGACCGTCGTTCACCTTCTTGGTTTTCCCAAGAACGTTGCTCGAGTCGGCCGTAAACAATTACTCGATTGCCTTTAGTAAGAGACTCGGCGACGTTTTCTCCAAGTTCACTCCAGCAAGTGACATCAAAAAAAGATGTGATGTCTTCGCCGCTTTTAGTGCGACGGTTCCAGGCCAACCCAAAGTTGGCTACTGCAGCACCACTTGGGGTGAACCGCAGTTCTGGGTCACGGGTGATGTTCCCGATGACAGTAACGGTGTTATCAAATGCCATTTTCTTACTCCTTAAATCAACCAGCGTCTGCTGGTGTTGCTTCGCCGACTAAGCCGCGGCGTGCGGCCTCATCATCGGGAAGGCGCATAATTTTATGGCGGACGATTTCACTGCGGTCCGCGAGTCGCAAAATACGATCGGCTGTATCGAGGTTGAATGCCTCGGTTACCACGGAGAGAACGACATAGAAGCCTTCCCATTTGTGGTTGATTTCGTAAGCAAAGCGACGTCGGCCCCAAGGCTCAGAGTCAAGCTTCGAAGCAATCGTGCCACCTTCGGCCTCTATGGCTTCAATAGCCTTGGCTAAACTTTGTGCATCTTCGCCCTCAGTGAGCTCAAGATCGCCATCTACGATGACCATTAATTCGTAATACCGCATATCGGCAGGAACCTCCTTTGGACACGATCCACGACCTTCGTGGATTCGGGGCCCTTAAACAGGGCAGGGGAAATAGATTTTTTAAACTCCCGGGGGAGCCATGTGATGCTATCTGCACAAAAGCCGGTCGCGTTCCTCATAGACATCATCTTGCCAGAGGGGTGTGACAATCTCGAAAATCTTACCGATTTAACCCATTCCGTACAGTTTTAACTCTTCTGCCACTTCGTCACACAGGCCATAAACCTCTTGTGGTGCAGGGAACTCACCTGACCGCACATCAGCAGCAAACTCCTTCAAGGCCGCTACCCCTGTCCCGTGGAGGTCGGCATAGCGACGCACAAACTTTGGCAACACCCTTTTTTCGATGCCAAGAACATCGTGAAAAACTAAGACTTGTCCATCACAATGCGGGCCGGCCCCAATACCGATAGTTGAAACATCTACCGCTTCAGTAACCATGGCCGCTACCTCTGCAGGCACCCCTTCGAGCACCAAAGAAAAGCAACCCGCATGTACCAAAGCCTTTGCCGCATCAACCAAATCAAGTGCCGCTTTCGTGTTGCGGGCTTGAACCTTAAAACCACCCATGGCGTGCACCGACTGTGGCGTCAACCCCACATGGCCCATAACCGGAATCTCTGCCGCCACCAAGGCTTCAATCATCGGTAAACGCCGGCGTCCGCCTTCAAGTTTTATAGCACCCGCCCCGGCTCGAATAAGTTGCGCTGCATTACGCAAAGTGTCTTCCGTTGATACGTGATAACTCATCCACGGCATATCAGCAACTACCAAAGCCTGAGGTTTAGTGCGGGCCACCGCTGCCGTGTGGTGAGCAATGTCGTCTACCGTTACCTGCAACGTGTTTTCGTAACCCAGCACCACCATGGCCAGCGAATCGCCGACCAAAATCATGTCGACGCCTGCTTCATCCACCATGCGAGCACCAGGGGCGTCGTAAGCCGTCACCATGACCAAAGGGTCAACACCCTGTGCTGCTTTATGATCCCGAATAGCGGGGACGGTCATTTTTTTAACCACTTCTGTACTCCTTTTCCGTCCAGTGCACACAGGCTGCCGGCGGTCTCTACAGGATACATGATTTAGTTTCTACGTGGAGAAATTTGTTAATAATTTCCCAGTGTGGTGGTTCGCACCATGTGGTTCCATCGACACCCCAAGCAAACTTCAATCAGGTAAGCGGTGAACTCGCCTTGCCGGTTTGCTAAACGCTTTAATTCTTTAGGTGTGCTAATGCATCGTCCATGCGCTGGTAACCGTGGGCCAAAAACGTAGGTGACGTGACGTACCTGATGTTCGGCGCAAATGGGGCAATCGACGCTGGTTGGGGTGCTGCAATGTTCGGCGTTGCGTAACAACATGGGTTGGGCATCGCACACCAGGTCACTGCCGATTAATCTTTTTTCAAAAGCATCAATCATGCGTTGCCGAGCCAAGCGGTAATCCACGTCGGCGGTTCGCCGCGCCGGAACCAAACCCTCACGGTTAAACCCTCGAGTGGTGGTACGGCTCCCCATGGCGTCACCCTAGGACACTGGTCTGGGGTTGGCCAGTCGGTGAACTATGTGCGGTTGTCCCACCACGTTTGTAGGCGAGCCTCTACCTCGTCGGGGGTTAGCCGACCTTCGTCAAGGCGTAAGGTGGTTAACCATTTCAGGGCCTCCCCTATGTGAGGCCCTGGTTCAAGGTTTAAAACTGACATCACTGTTTGGCCGTCTAATACTGGGCTTAAATCATCTAGTTCGCCTGCTTGTTTTAACCGTTGAGCAGTTTGGTCAAATACAGAGAGTTCCACATTTAACGCACGAGCAATGCGTATGGCATCTTCAAGGTGTGGCCCTGTTTGAGCAGCAAGGTGGCGAAACTCGGCGTCGCTCCAAAATGATGGTTGGTGTTTTTCAATAACTTCTACCGCTTGTTGCATCACGGTGATTTGACGAATTTGCTGACTTGAAAGCCTCAAGGCTTGCTGCCGTTCAAGAGGCACGACTGGCCCTAATGCGGCGAGGCGCAACAGTGGTTCAGGGGGCACCAACGAAAGGCGTCGTAAAGTTTCTTGCTGGTCATCAACGGGCAACACATTGAGTTCTGACCAGAACTGAGCGAGCAGTGTGGCCTCAATTAAAAAATCAAACCCAGGTTGAGGGTCGTCCACCATAAGCAACCGAAACAGTTCGTCACGCACCCGTTCAATAGACACGATGGCTAAACGACTGCTTAATGTTTTGGCAGCCGCCAAAAGCCCAGAAACTGGGGTAAACCCGTACCCGGCAATAAAACGAGCCGCTCGCAGGGTTCGTAAGGGGTCGTCGGCAAACGATTCTTCTGGGTCCAACGGGGTGCGCAACGTCAACGTGTCGATGTCTTTTTGGCCGCCGTAGGGGTCGTAGAGGCCGCCATCGGCCACGTCAATCGCCATGGCATTTACCGTGAAATCTCGCCGTACCAGGTCTTCAGTAAGGTCTTTCGAATAACGCACTACCGGTTTGCGTGAGTCATCTACATACGACTCTGCCCGGTGAGTAGTTATTTCTAAATCCCACTGGCCGAGACGCACCCCGATGGTGCCAAACCGTTCACCTTGAAGCCACACGGCATCGGCAATGTCGGCCACTAAGGAGCGGACCTCTTCGGGTAAGGCATCGGTGGTGAAATCTAAGTCGGGGGTTTGGTTTGGTCGCTCCATCAAAACGTCTCGTACCACGCCGCCCACTAAATACAGTCGCGCCCCGGCAGCAGAGAACCTTTTCGCTAAAGGTTCCACCAGTTTCAAAACTTCTGCGAATCCTTGCGGGTAGTCAACGGGTTGCGTCATGGTTTAAATCGCTCTGCAACTTGGTGCACCACTGCTAACCCAGGGCCAACGCTGGTTGCCTTTTCTGGTTGATACGAACCACCCAAGAGGGCCGACACGGTGGCTGCTGTTGATTCGGTGAGTGCAGCAAGGTCGTAGCCGCCTTCTAAAAAAATCAACGACCGGTAAGCCGGCACTAAAGCAACGAGACGAGTCATGAGGTCAGCGTAATCCCCAGAAGTTAATCCAAGGGAAGCCAAAGGGTCGTCTCGGTGAGCGTCAAACCCAGCAGAGATCAACAACCAGTCAGGATTAAACCGTTCTACCGCCGGGGTAATCACCTCGTCAAAAGCTGCTCGATACGTGTCGCCGGCGGCCTGAGGAGGAAGCGGAACGTTTACCGTAAAACCCTGACCTTTTTGGGCCCCGATATCATTTATCGCTCCCGTTCCAGGAAACAGCGGCCATTGATGGCAAGACACGTAAAGCACTTGGTCGTCGTCCCAAAAAGCATCTTGGGTTCCATTGCCGTGGTGAGCGTCGATGTCCACAATGGCCACCCGGTTTCCTTCGGCAGTTAATGCAGCCGCCGTTATGGCCACATTATTCAATAAACAAAACCCCATACTTTGGGTTGGTGTGGCGTGGTGACCGGGTGGACGAATGGCGCAAAATGCTTGGCTTACTCTTTTTTCTTTTAAGGCGGCCACCGCTTGTATTCCTGCGCCAGCCGCCAAACGGGCGGCCTCCCAAGACCCGGGGCTCATTCGAGTGTCAGGGTCAACTTTTCCGCCCCCTTGTTCATTTAAAGAAACCAAGCGTTCAAAGTGTGCGGCGCTGTGTACTTTTTTAATCAGCTCATCAGCGGCCGGTATTACGGGTTCTCGCAAAATGTCTTCCGCTACTCCGGACTGGTCTAAGCCCTCCCACACCGCTTGCAACCGGTCGGGGCGTTCCGGGTGCCCGCCTCCGGGGACATGTTCAAGAAACCGTTCATCGGTTAATACCAGCATGGTCATCTCGTGATGATAATCCACTCACCACGGCGTAAAGCGAAGGGTCAGCATCCTTGCTCTCTTCGCTCAAGCGATTACCAAGGCGCTGAGGGTCGTAAAGTGTCAATATCGCCACACATCTTTCCTCTCCTCGCTTTATGGTTCGACTGTTTTCGCAGCCTGCCCATGGGTCGCCTCCGGCTGGAGTTTTTACTGCACCGGGGGGCCAGCGTTTTCGTTTTGGGCCTTGGCGTCGAGAACCCTCTGCAGGGCATTTAGTTCCCCTTGGCGGGTTTGTTGATGGTCTTTCTGCTTTGGCGGCAACTGACCATCTTCATGGTTTGGGATATAAAGAAATATTTACTTCGGCCTTAACTCCTCAAGAACGAGAACCATTTTTAGGTTTGGGTTATGCGGTAGACCAAGAATTGTCTCTTTTGAAACGGCCTTTGAATATTGGTGTTTCACTGTTAAAAAGGCCCCGACCTCGTCCTCTGCGGCGCAGCGATGGTCATCAAGTCTTATTAATAGATGAGTTATCTTTTGATGATTTTTGGCGTTTTGATGCGGCCTCCATATACGAGGCCAAGCGAGCTACCCCGCAATCCCGTCAACGTGTTTTTCGTATGGATGGCCAAGCAGTGGCTTATGCGGTGATCGGTGCTGGTCTTACCGATGGGTTTATTCAACGGTTGGCTGTTCACCCAGACCATCGGGGTCAGGGGTTGGGTTCTCAACTATTGGACGATGGGTTGCGTTGGTTACAAAGAAAAGGTTTAACCCAAGCATGGGTGAATACGCAGCCTCAAAATGAACCTGCTTTGCTGCTTTACCGCAAAGCAGGTTTCGTTGATTGTTCGGGTGGTTTAGCGGTGCTAAAACGTGTTTCTGATGAAGAGAGCGCCTAGTGCGATCCGTTAAATACTTCTTTTTGACGTTGGTTCTTTTGGTTTCGTTGGCGCACCCGGTTGGTGCTGAAGAATCTGGTGGCCTTTCTTTGATTGGTCAAACTCCTTGGGTAAGCGAAGAACATCTCACTTTTGACCTTCGGGTTTCTGGCCCCTTGGAGCGAGGATTTTTTGTCATCCAAGCCCATCAAAGCATTGATAATATTTCTTCTCTGTCCATTGACCAAATAGGCGCCGGCGACTCTTTAGGGAGCCCTGTTTTGGTGCCGTTGAGTAGTAGTTTGAATAGTTCCGGGGTGGCCACCTTTGATCTTTCGGTCAGCGATTTACCAGAAAATGAAGCCGACTTAACGTTGGATTCTGGCGCGGTTTACCCATTTACCGTGCAGTTAACGAGCATTGACGGAACGGTTCTTGACCAGTTCGTCACTCCGGTTATTGTTCCTACTGATTTTTTTTCGCCTCCTTTATCCACCGCCTTGCGTTTGTCGGTGACCGGCCCGCCTCCCTTACAAAGCGATGGGTCGCTGGTCTTTGATGAAACACTGTTAACTGAGTTGCGTTCTCTTGGTGATGCGATCGATAGCCATCCATCGGTGCCGGTGACCGTTCAGTTGCCCCCGGCCAGCGTCGTGGGTTTGTCCCGTTCGGGCCTTGAGTCTCATGGGCAACTCGTTGATGCTCTCACTCCAGGCTTTGAGTCTTCAGTAAAAATTGCTTCTTCTTCTTTTGTTACCGCCGACCCCGAAGCATGGCGGCAAGTAAATCGTTCTGACGTTTACCGTGATCTTCTTACCCATGGTGATGTGGTTTTTGTTGACCGTTTGGGTGTATCACCCCAGCGCTCGGTCACGCTTTTAGAACCCACCGCTACTGCTGAAACATTGAGTTTGTTATTGCAGTTTGGAAGCACAGAATTTTTAGTTGACGCGCATCACCTGACCCCTATTCCTGATGCTTCAAGTGATGCCTTTGTTCAACCGGTAGCGCTCCGTGATCCCAACGGGCAGTTACGTCCGGCTCGGGTGCTTGACCCACAGATAAGCACCTATTTCATGGACTACAACGAACCGGTGTTAGCAGTCCAATTTTTGCTCGCCCACCTTGCTCTTTTGTCATGGTCTGTTCAAGAAGAGGCAGCCTCTGTGGTGGTAGTCCCCGGTGCTGTGACACTGTCACCTCTTCTCGTTGATTTACTTTTCAATACTTTAAGCGAAGCACCGTTTGTTGAACTTTCTCATTTAGAGCCTTTAGTTTTTCCGGAAAACTTTTCTGGCCTTACTTTTGATCTTTGGCCCACCGAGGTAACAAGCATGGTCGACCGATCCAATGGACGGGGTTTGGTTGAAATGGTGTTGTCGGCTTATCAAGACCTTTTAGGTGGCCCGCATCCATCGGTGGTTGCTCTTGCTGAATTACTTGAGGCCGGTACAGCAGGCGAATTGTCCAACGATGAAGTAGACGAATATTTCAGTGCTATCTACCATGAAGTTACCGACATGATGAGTCAGTTTTATTTGCCTGATAATCAAAATGTCCGTTTAACGAGCCGTCAGGCAACTGTTCCTTTTACGGTAGAAAACAATCTCTCGGTGCCGGCCACCGTTGTTATTGAACTAACCAGTGATGGCCGTTTGGCGTTTCCGGAAGGCGAAGAAATGTTGGTTACTTTGCAACCTGGCAGTAATCGTCTTTTATTAACGGTGGCCGCTCGGGCCTCTGGTGATGCTCGGGTGCAGGTAACGCTTCGTTCCCCTGATCCATCTCGGTTACTTCAATTAGCTTCGACTCAGCTTTTTGTTCGTACCACTAAGTTGTCGGGGGTCGGTGTGCTGTTGTTGGTTATGGCGCTGAGTGTGCTTGCTGTGTGGTGGGTGCGTTCAGCACGTGCCGCTCGACCGGTTTCACCCGACTACCATGAAGTTAACCCTCAGGAGGATTAATGACCGTTCGTATTGTTACCGACAGTGCCTGTGATCTCACCGACGCTGAAGCTGCTGCCTTAGATATTGACATTATTCCGTTGAGTATTCGTTTCGGCGATGCCGAATACATCGATCGTCATGAACTTTCGGTAGACGAGTTTTATAACAAAATGTCGACCAGTGAGCATTTGCCACAAACGGCTGCTCCGGCTCCTGGTGCTTTTGAAGAAGTCTTTCGCAAACGGTTAGATGCCGGTGCCCAAAGTGTGGTGTGTATAAATATTTCTGCCGGGGTTTCCGCCACTATGCAATCGGCTGAAGCGGGGGCCAAGGTCTGTGGGGGCGACGTGCTGGTGGTTGATAGCGGTTCGGTAAGCGTCGGGCAGGGAACCATTGTTTTGGCTGCCGCAGAGGCGGCACGTTCTGGTGCTTCGGCCGCAGAGATCACTGATTTGGTGGCTGACCTTTCGGCGCGTACTTCTCTTTTTGGGGCTTTGAATACTTTGGATAATTTGGTGAAGGGTGGCCGTATTGGGGGGGCTAAAGCCATGGTGGCCAATGTTTTGTCCATTAAACCTTTGTTAGATATCAGTAGTGGCGTGGTCGAAGAAGCGGGTCGCCAACGGACTCGAAAAAAGGCCTTAGCTTGGCTGATCAACAAGGTAGTTGAGCAAGGTGATGCGCTTGAGTCTGTGGCGATCGCTCATGCCATGGTTGACGACATTGATACTTTTACCGAACATCTTTGTGAGGCCACTGGGCTAGTAGAGGCTCGAGTAGCAGTTATCGGCCCTGTAGTAGCGAGCCATGGCGGTCCTGGTTTGGTTGCTATTAGTTACGTGCTTAAGTCTTAACTGAGGGGTATGCCCCCTTTGGGGGGCGGCATTTATTACGTTGATGAGCGGTGGCTCTTCAACAGGCGTCTGGTGGCGCACCCGGGTTAGTAATTGCTGACCGATATCGGTTGGATCAATTATCTGGCGACACGCTGCGTACCGAGGTCTGGGAGGGTTGGGACCTCACTTTGGCTCGCCCGGTGATGGTCAAACTTATTCATGCAGGGGATATCCCTACGGCGGGTGGTCGTCTTGGCCTTGCGTTGGTGGTTGATCTTTTTGATGTAACCAGGCATGAGGGAATGGCTGTTTTAGTTTTTGAGCGTCTGGAGTGTTGGCCCCTTAATCAGTTACTGCAGCAAAGGCCGGTTCTTCAACCTGACGAGGTTTCCTCCTGGATGGTTGGAGTCGCCCAGATTGTGGAGTCTGCTCATCATTGCGGTATTCCTCATGGGGCGATTACCACTTCTAATATTTTAGTTTTAGCTGATGGTTCGGTGCGTTTAACTGATTTTAGGGGTCGTCAAACAGGTACCGGTGATGGTCCTTTTGATACGCAGCCTGATTTGCTTGCTTTGTGTTTTTTGTTGCACGATTTGTTGTTGCATTGTTCGCGTTCGGTGGTTTCTAATTTTTTGTGGTCGCTGGCTGACCCGGATGCGCTGCCGCAACCTGACTCTGTTTTAGCATTTCGTTTGCTTCTTGAGCACCAACCCGAAGGTTCTTCTTTGACTAAAAGAAAGTGGTGGTGGCCGGTCGTGGCTTCTGGGCTTTTTGTAGTTGGGGTGACCGCTCTTTCTTGGCTCCTTATTACTTAGAAGCCGGCGCGGTAACCTCCGAGTATTAATTCTTCCGACTCGTCACCTTCATTTTTAGAGGATCCTGATCTTCTTTTGGTGCGTGCCGCCCAGAAGGGTAATGCGGAGGCCCTTGATCAACTTTTGCGCCGTCATCATGACAAGGTGTGGGGTATTTGCCGCCGGTTGGCCGGCAACGATGCCGATGCTTTAGATGCGACGCAGGAGGCTTTAATTGCTTTAGCTACTCGTCTTAATCGTTTTGATGGGAAGTCCCGTTTTACTACTTGGTTGTATCGGGTCACCACCAACGCTTGTTTAGATGAACTGCGGCGGCGTGATCGGCGGCCGTTGGTGGGTTTGGATGCTGAGGTTGAGGTTGTAGATCTTTCTGCAACACCGGTGGATGGTTTGGTTGCTGATCGTTTGCTTATTGATGCTGCGTTGGCGCGTCTTCCTGAAGAGTTTCGCGTTGCCGTGGTTTTGCGTGATTTGCTTGACCTGGATTATGCAGAGATTTCTGAGATTCTTGATATTCCCCCGGGGACGGTGCGATCGCGTATTGCTCGAGGCCGGGCCGCTTTAGCAAATTTTATAACTCCCGGGAACCAAACAGACTCGTCGGGGCGTCAGAACCTATGACTATGGAACCTGAAAATCTTTCTGTACCTGTAGAGGTGTCGGATCTTGATGATCAAGCGGCGTCCATTGTTGAGGGTTTGACTTCGCTTCCGGCGTCCCCTTCAGCGGAGTTGCTCGCTCGAGTAAAAGAATTTCACCAGGTGCGGGCCCATCTTTCTACGGCACTGGTTTTTCCTGATGCATTATTAAGGGATGCTCAATTGGCGGTTGCTGTTTCTTCGGCGGGCGATCAGGTAGTGGTTTCGTTGCGTAAGCGCCGGGGCCCTTCATCAGTTGTTGCCGTGGGTATTGCCGCAGCCGCTGCCTTGTTGTTGGTTGCCGTGAGTTTGACCAGTGGTATTTTTGAATCTGATCCGGAGGGTGTTGCGTCGGTGGCTCTGCCGTCGCCAACTACTTATGCGGCGGCGGAAGTAATGAAAACGCAAGTCACCTTTGCGGACGGAGCAGACTTTTCGGATAATGCGCCGATCGTTCCAGAAAGTTTAGCTTTGGAACGCTCTGTTGATCTTGTCGATGGCTTTCCATTTTTAGAACTCCATAATTTTGAGGAGGTCGCTACTGAGCGTTTTTTTGCTCGTCATGAGACCGCTACTCTTTCTCACGAAGATTCTCCTTGTGGGTTTTCTTTAGCAAAGCAACAGGAGTTGTTGGGTGAGGTACCCGACGGTTCCGAGTGGTTGCCTGTTGAGGTTGAGGGTGGCCAGCAAGAGGTTTGGGTAATTTTCGGCCAACGCAACTTGCTGCTTATTGACCCGTTTGATTGTTTAAACATGTTGTTGGTTGAGGTAATCGTTTCTTAACTAATCTGGTGAACCGGTTGGCTGTGTAGGCTCCACACATGGCTGATGAATCATCACAAAACCCCACCGGCGATGTTTCTGTGGGGTGGGAAGCGCAGGTTACCGAGCGCTTTGTTGGCGTTGTTGATCGTTTGCGGGCTCGCACGACGCAACCGTTGCTTACTGCTTCGCGGGGTGTGGTATTTGGTTTAGTGGCCATTATTTGCGGGTTGACGGTTTTGGTTTTATTTAGTGTCGGAATATTCCGCTTGTTAAATAACGTTCTCCCTGGGGGAGGTTGGGCCGCTTACCTGGTTTTGGGCGGCCTTTGCTGTGCTCTCGGGGCTTGGTTCTGGTCACGTCGTCTTCCTGATTCTTCGCCTTCTCAATAGTCTCGTCACTTAAGGATTTTTATGTCTGCTCATCATGAAGTTGTCATTATTGGTTCGGGTCCGGCTGGTTTAACAGCTGCTATTTATACTGCTCGTGCTGATTTAGCTCCTTTGATCATTGAGGGTGAACCTTCCTCAACAAGCGACCAACCGGGTGGGCAATTGATGTTGACCACGGAGGTCGAAAACTTTCCTGGTTTTCCTCAGGGGGTTATGGGCCCGCAACTTATGGCCGATATGCGTGAACAGGCTGCTCGTTTTGGTGCGGATTTCCTTACCGCTCGTGTTAGTCGGGTAGATTTTTCTCAGCGGCCTTTTTCTGTTTGGGTAGGCGACAGTGAGGGAGAGCCCACTTATTTAGCCGAGTCGGTCATTGTTTCTACTGGTGCTCGATCAATCATGTTGGGGTTAGAGGCGGAAACCCGTTTGATGGGTCATGGTTTATCTACTTGCGCTACTTGCGATGGTTTTTTCTTCCGTGATCATGAGATCGCGGTGGTGGGAGGCGGGGATTCTGCGTTAGAGGAAGCAAACTTTTTGAGTCGTTTTGCCAGCAAGGTCACCGTGGTTCATCGTCGAGATGAGTTGCGTGCTTCAAAAATTATGCAAACCCGTGCTCAAGAAAACCCTAAAATTGAATTTGCTTGGAACTCCACCGTGGAAGAAATTTTAGGTGACACCAAAGTGGAGGGCTTGACCTTAAAAGACACCGTTACAGGCGAAACCCGAAACCTGCCGGTTACTGGTGTGTTTATTGCTATCGGTCACCGTCCAAATACTGACTTGTTTGTTGGTCATCTTGAACTTGATGACAGTGGATATTTGATTACCGGGGCGGATAATTCTACTACTGGGGTCGCTGGTGTTTTTGCTTGTGGCGATGTCCAGGACCACACCTATCGCCAAGCTGTTACCGCTGCTGGGTCGGGGTGCATGGCAGCTTTGGATGCTGAGCGGTGGCTTGAAAGTTTGCAGGATTAGTTTTTCTCGCTGTGGCGTGACAATCGACCAGCGCCCTACGTGCGGTTGGCTGGCGTTCAGCGGGTAGACAGAACATGAAAAACCTTTTGGTTTCTCATCCATCTGATCGCAAAAGAAAGAAGCGCCCTTCATGTCTGATTTAATTTCACAACTTTCCGAAACAACTTTTGATGAAGAGGTTGGTTCTGCTGCTGAACCAGTTTTGGTTGATTTTTGGGCGGAGTGGTGTGGCCCTTGCAAAATGATTGCTCCGGTGCTTGAAGAGATTGCCGATGAACAAGTTGGTTCTTTGAAAATTGCCAAGGTGAACGTCGATGATGCTCCGGGTTTGGCGCAACGTTTTGAGGTCATGAGCATTCCTACTTTGATTCTTTTTAAAGACGGCCAACCAGTAAAACGCATTGTTGGCGCCAAGGGGAAACCTGCTCTTCTCACTGAATTATCTGAATTTATTTAATCTGGTCTTTTCTCAGGTCTAGACTGCACTCCGTGAAGGAGCGCTGCCATGGCTGATCAGAACCCCCAGCATGAGGTGTTTCTTGGTGATGGCTCTTCTGGTGATTTAGTACGAGACCTCCACCACCGCCTATCTGTGGCTGGTTTTGAAGTATCAGGCACCGAGGCCACCACTTTTACTTTTTCTTCGGCAACTGAGGCTCAGGTAAGAGATTTTCAATTGACCCGGCGGTTGATGGAAGATGGAATTGTTGGGCCACAAACTTTGGCTGCTTTAGTTGAAGCAAGTTTTCAGTTGGGTGACCGACATTTGTATTTGCATGTCCCGATGATGCGGGGAGATGACGTTGCTGATCTGCAGTTACGTCTTGGTGCGTTGGGTTTTGATGCGGGTCGGATTGATGGAATCTTTGGGCCGGACACTTCGCGCGCTTTGTTAGATTTTCAACGCAATATTGGGCTTCCTTCAGATGGTATTACTGGGGTGAGTACGGTTCAAGAGTTACACCGGCTAGCTGGCCGGTCTGCTGGTTCGACTCCTGTGGTTCAAGTTCGCGAGTTAGAGCGTTTGCGTCAGCGTCGCGTTGGTTTAGACGGCCGGCACATTGCTTTGGGGCAATTTGGAGCTTGTGGGGCACTGACTACCGCTATTACTCGCTCGTTAAGGGCTTTGGGGGCCAATGTATTGCTGCTTGATCACCCAGAGGAGAACAACCAGGCAGAGACTGCTAATCGTTTTGAGGCTGAGCTCTATTTAGGGCTCCGCGTTAAGAATCATTCTCAAAGTTCGCTTGCTTTTTTTGCGACAGAAGGTTTTCATAGCGAGGGGGGCCGTCAACTTGCTGCTTTTTGCGCCACAAACTTAACGCCTTTTAGCCAAGAGAAGCCCGAACTTCATGGCATGCGACTACCCGCTTTACGTCGCACTCGAATGCCTGCGGTTCTTTGCCTTTTAGGGCCACCGGCGTGGGTGGTTCAGTCCACAGCAGAGTTGGCAGAAGCCCTCTCGTTGGCCATCGTCACTTGGATTAACAACCCTGAAGAAACCCTTTAGAAAGAGTTTTCCCCGTTAATAAGATTAAATAGGCGGGAAAGGTCATCGTTATCGGCGAAGGTAACCACAATTCGCCCGCGCCCTCCCTTTGTACTTACCGCTACTTTGGTGGCCAAACGATCGCTTAACACTCGTTCTACTTCTAAAACACCGGCATCTCTCAGAACATGTGGTTTTTCTGAAGTGGGCCGAACTATTTCATGGTCATTGAGGTCGTTTACTAGTTTTTCTGTTTGCCGCACCGAAAGTTCTTCATCAATTATCCGCTGAGCCAGGGTGTTTTGCGCTTCTTGGTCGTCGATACCTAAAAGTGCTCGCCCGTGTCCCGCTGAAATCTGACCTTGACGCACCATTTCTTGTTGTGTGGGGCGCAAATGCAGCAAACGAAGCGCATTGGCCACCGTGGGCCGCCCTTTGCCCACTCGATCAGCTACTTCTTGTTGGGTGAACCCAAATTCTTCCATAAGGCGAGAAAAGGCTTGGGCTTCTTCAATGGCATTTAAATCATCACGCTGGAGGTTTTCTACCACTGCTTGTTCAAAAGAGCCTTGATCATCTACCTGGCGCACCAAAGCGGGTATTTGTGTGAGTCCTGCTTCTTGAGCAGCTCGCAAGCGGCGCTCGCCAGCTATCACTTCGTAACCAAAGGGCGCTAAACGTACTAAAATTGGTTGAAGTACACCGTGAGTTCGCACTGATTCGACGAGTTGTTGCTGTTTTTTGTCATCAAACCTGGTGCGTGGTTGTAATGGGTTCGCTACGACCTCTGATAGAGGGAGCCAAGCGAACCTTTCTTCGTCTTCGCTTGTTTCTTTCTCTGTGGTTGCACTTCCAGGAATAAGAGCGGAAAGGCCTCGCCCAAGCCCACTTTGACGGGTCATAACAGAATCTCCCTTGCGAGTTGTCGGTAAGCCACCGCACCTCGTGCGGTGGGGTCAAATACGGTTATTGGCTGCCCATAAGAAGGCGCTTCTGATAAACGAACAGATCGAGGGATTATTTGCCGGCACACTCGGTCGCCAAAGTGTTCACGCACCTCGTGCGCTACCTGTTCAGAAAGCTTGGTTCGTGCGTCGTACATCACCAAAACAATGGTAGAAACTTCTAATGTTGGGTTGAGGTTTTCTCGCACCAACTCCACATTGCTCATAAGTTGTCCAAGGCCTTCTAAAGCGTAGTATTCGCATTGAATAGGCACCAAAATTTCATTAGCTACCACAAAAGCGTTTACCGTAAGAAGGCCCAAAGCCGGCGGACAATCAATTAAAATCATGTCGTACCGGTGTTCAACGCTGGCCAAAGCTCGCTCTAAACGGTGTTCGCGGCTAAATGCTGTTACTAGTTCAATTTCTGCCCCAGCGAGGGCAACATTTGAGGGCAATAGGTCAAGCCCCTCTACTTCGGTGGCCAACACGGTGTCTTCCGTGCTTGCTGTTTGTGACAAGACATCATAAACAGAGCGGTCGAGTTCTCGTGGAGAAAACCCTAACCCAGTGGTGGTGTTTGCTTGCGGGTCAAGGTCAACAACAAGGACTCTCTTTCCTTGCTCTGCCATTGCCGCCCCAAGGTTGATGGTGGTAGTAGTCTTCCCTACTCCGCCTTTTTGGTTTGCAATAGCGATTACTCGCCGGTCTCGCCCTGATGGCTCGGTGAATTCATTCATCTTGGGCATCCTGCCCGGCATTTGAGCAAAATGCAAGTCAATGTTTCACGTGAAACACGAAAATCGAGATTATTCATTAAAAACGAGATGTTTCACGTGAAACACCCCTTAAAACAGCGGGTTTCCTGTTTGTCGAGAGAAACGGCGAGGGAAGCGTTTTTCTGCTTCGTTGGTGGATATTAGTGCTTGATAGCCTGCATGGCCATTGTGCCACTGTGTTAAAGGAGCCAAACCGAGTTGTTTAAGTTCTTCTTCTGGCCAGCGAAATGCATTATTTGGCGGTTCACTAACCACCAAACACCCTCCTGGAGTAAGAAGGGGGGCGCCGCATTCTGCGGTGGATGCTGGAGAGGCAAAACTGCGTGCTGTCACGAGTTTTACCTGCCCCCTTTGTGGACCGTGAGCAAAATCGGCGGCATCCGCTTCTTTTACTTCCACCCGATCCTCTAAAGAAAGCTCACGCACCGCCCAAGTAAGAAATTGACATCGCCGGTTTCCGCGATCAACAAATATCCAACGGCATGGGGTGAGTACTGCCAAGATTAATCCGGGCACCCCTCCACCAGTACCTAAGTCAACCGCCATGCAGTCCTCGGTAAGGGGGAGTGGGTGGGTCGCTAAAAAACCCAAAAAGCCCGCGCTATGCGCGGGCCCTTCGGTAGCCGCCGGTGGGGTTAAATACCCTTCGGAGACCGCTGCATCAAGTACTTGACTGATGCAGTTTTCAACTTCTTCAGTTAGTGACAACTTGAATAACCACTCGACGGTTCATATCAGATCCTTGTGAGATGGTCTCCAAACCCTCAATATCTGACACCGTATTATGCACAATACGGCGGTCAGCGGAACCCATTGGTTCAAGGGATCGTGCTCCTCCGTCAGCCAAAACTGCTTCTGCTTGAGTTCGCGTGAACTCTTCAAGAAACGATTGGCGGCGGGCTCGGTAACCACCAATGTCCACAATCATGGAGCCACTAGCGGCACCATCAGAGCGGCGTTGAATAATGGTTCGGGCAAGTTCGGTAATGGCACGCACCGTGTCCCCTTGTTGGCCAATAGCTAAACCAAGGTTTAAACCATGGGCTTCTACAGTGAGGTGATCTTCGTCGATAGTGCTCACTACGTTTGCATCAAGGCCCATCTCGCTAAGCAACCCTCCCACAAAGTCTTCGGTTATTTCTGCCTGTGTAGGCAAGTCCATTTTTTCCACGTCTGCCTTCTCCTTCGCTGGTTGCCGATCTTTTTGTCGGTTTCGCTGGTTTTTTGGGTTATTTTCGGTTTTCGATTTTTCTGACTTGTCAGGTTGCTCAGTTTTCTCTGATTTTTTCTTTGCCTGATCACCCTGGTTGCTTTTCCGATCCTTATTACTGGTTTTTTCATTTTTCCCACGGCTATTTGGGTTACGGTTCCGATCTTTACGGTTCCGATCCCGACGTTCTGTCTTAGGACGCGGGGTTGTAGGCCGCACGCGAGCCTTTAACCGGGCTTCTGTCTTTTTTAGGCCAAACATTGACTTTGATGGCTCAACAAGTACTTCTATTTCAAGTTCGTCCTCGGCAACACCAAGTCGATCTAATGCGAAGTCTTTAGCCTCATCAATAGTGGCCCCGGTGGTTTCAATCCATTCCACGGGTTACTTCCTTTTCTTTTTGTTCTTTTTTCGGTGAGAACCACCAGGTTGTGCCGTCCCAGAAGGGGTAGTCCGGCCTCCGCCCTTACGAGCTGATGGTGGTTTTTGGTCATTTACTTCGTTTTGCTCCGCATTTTTTTGGCGGCCAAAACGGCGACGCTTTTCCTTCGGTTCAGCATCTTTTTGCTTTTCTGAATCTGAAGGTGTTTGTCGCTTCTCATTCTTATTTTGAGAACTATTCTTATTATTGCCGGCAGTGGTTCGATTTCTTTTAACTGCCGACCCTTGGTTTGCTGCGGACCCACTCAAACTCGAGTTTTTCTCTTGTTTTTGGGGCTTATTTGACTTTTTCCCGGTTTTCTCTGGTTTGGTTGATGCGTCTGGTTCGGGCTGAATTACCACCGGTTTATCTTGTCCTGACCCGTACAACGTCCTCGTAATATACGACTGTTGCGCAATCCGGTAGATGTTTGAAATCACAAAATAAAGCACCAAGGCTGCGTCAAGGCTGTAAGAAATCACAGGAAGGAAAAACGGCATTACCTTCATAATCATTTGCTGCTGCGGGTTGACTGCCTGACCAGTACTCCGGCCTCGAATTTGCTTTTGTTGATACCAAGAGCTCACAAAAACCAGAAGCATCAACACCAGGTAAGGAAACATTGAAACAAACGATTCACTCAAAGCATCGCTAGCCGACCGCGAAAGGTCAAAACGCAAGAAAATCATTTCCGTGGTATTACTGAGATCTTCAAAAAGTCTCGACCCTGCAGAAATATAATCTGGGAAGAAAACTGATGGTTCGTCCGGTACCCCGCTAGCAGTTTGCCCTGAAGCTAAGCGACCGGCGATCCAGCCTGCGCTCTCACCAACATCTGAAAGGCGTCGAGTTAACCCACGTAAAACGTTGTAAAGAACAATAAAAACCGGCATTTGAATAAACATCGGAAGGCACCCACCCATTGGGTTAATGCCATTGGCCTGATAAAAGGCCATCATTTCCTTGTTCATTTTTTCTCGGTCGCCCTTGTACCGAGTTTGAATTTTCTTCATTTCCGGCTGCATGTGCTGCATTTTGATCATCGACCGCGTCCCTTTAAGGGTCAACGGGGTAACCACCACCATGACCACCATGGTGAGCAGCACAATGGCCAAACCATAAGACGGGACAAGTTTGTAAAACCAAGCCAACAGCGAGGCAATTAAGTCAAACATCAGCGAACCTCTTCAGATAAACAAGAATGAGTAAGAACGGTACGGGTGGGCTCAGTCGGTGAAGGTACAGGGTCCCAACCACTTTTTCCCCAAGGGTTACAGCGCCCAATACGACGAATCATGAGCCAAGACCCCTTACCTGCGCCATGTTGTTCAAGGGCATCGAGTGCATAATTTGAACAAGAAGGAACAAAACGACACGGGGAAGGCCGCCCGGACCCAAGGCGTTGATAAGCACGGACCACAAAATGAATAATTTTTGCGGAAAACCCCAGTTCAGACCCTATTTTTTCAGTCATGATCGTGCCTTTAAGTCATCCAACATGCTTTGTGTCCAGTCTTTTAATTCAGTAAAAGTCGCTTGGGATGCTGCTGGTTGCACGCGAATCAAGTAATCCCCACTAGGGAGTAAAGACTCGGAAAAAGAAAGGTCAGTCATAATAGCGCGCAAGCGGCGACGGATACGGTTTCGAATCACGGCGTTTCCTACCGAGCGCCCGATGGCATAACCAACACGAATAGATCCTGGGGTGCTCGCTGAAGCCAAAAACTGCAGTTGGAGCGGACCGCTTCGTGCGCGTTGTCCATGACGGCGGAGGGCATCAAAATCGCCCCGTGTTCCAAGCCGACCAATCAAGCTGACAGGCGTGCGCGACCTTTATGGCGGCGGGACTTAATAATTGACCGTCCGGCTCGGGTGCTCATACGGTGACGAAACCCGTGTTTACGCGCCCGGCGACGAGTGTTGGGTTGAAAGGTACGTTTCATTTATAACTCCTGTCGGTTGCTTGGTGTCATAAGAAGAAGGAGCACCAGGCAACAGCGATATATTGAGGCCACCGGTGAGAATCTGACAAACCTGTCAGACTTAATGCTCGGGTGACATACGAGGCATCACTAAAGGCTACGGGTATAAGACCACGCGCGCCAACCGGTAAACCCGGAAAGCCACATTGCCACAAAGTTATCCACAGGGTTGGTTTTCCTTCTTTTGGGTTTAGGCGCGGCGCGGCGGCTATTTAAAAACGCGTCTTTAGCCCCTGTAGTAACGCGCGAAACATAGAATAAGCAGGACTTTTACTTTCCGCGATTTCCAGTTGCGCGCGATGTGTATTCTGGTGCTACGTTGCCACGTCCATTCAAATTGGTGAGAGAGTGCTTGTCTAAAGCCCCCAAGGGCTTTCCTCTCTTTCCACAGGGTGGTCCACAGTTGTGGAAAAGACGACAACGGAGTAGGGCATTGAACGAAATAACAACAAAGGAAGAATCAGCCACCATCTGGGCGGCTTGTTCTGAAGCAATTCGACTACAGGTCTCTGATGTGGTTTGGCAAATGAACTTTCAATCCACCACAGCAACTAACGTAACTGATGAAGAATTAGTTATTTCTGTACCGAGCACTGTGGTGCGTGATCGTATTGATGGCCGCTATCGAGAAATTGTTCAAGATGCTTTGACCGAATTATCGGACGGGAAACTCAAGTTACGTTTCGAAGTCGTTACCGACAACGATCTTTTAGACACTACCCCGGTCGTTCCTCTTGCTGTGGAAGAAACCAGTTTTGTTCCTATAAACAAAACGGCACAATCGGTTCAACAACAAAACACCCAGCCTTCTTCGCCGGCGGCATCATTTGGAAAGCGCTTAACTTTTGATGATTTTGTTGTTGGTACTTCAAACCGTTTTGCTGCTGCAGCTGCTCTTGCCGTAGCGGAAACTCCTGGCCGCAACTACAACCCTCTCTTTATCTATGGTGATGCTGGGTTAGGTAAAACACACCTTCTGCATGCCATAGCCAACTATGTACGTGATCATTACCCCACACATCGTGTTCGCTATGTGTCTTCTGAGGTTTTCATGAACCGCTTCGTTGAAGCTATTCGTAATAAAACTTTGCCGGAGTTCAAGCAGTACTACCGCGAAATTGATGTTCTCTTAATTGATGACATTCAGTTCATGGAAGGAAAGCAAGGGCTTCAAGAAGAGTTCTTCCACACCTTCAACAGTTTGCATCAAGCGGGTGGTCAAATCGTACTATCAAGCGATCGACCACCAGATGCCATACCCACTCTTGAAGATCGTTTAAAGAGCCGTTTCAAAATGGGTCTTATCACTGATATTCAACCCCCCGACATTGAGACCCGGCTCGCCATCTTGCGTAAAAAAGCCGAAGACACTTCTTCGAAAGTAAAAATACCGGCAGAGGTTCTTCTCTTTATTGCAGAAAACATCACCGACAACATTCGAGAACTTGAAGGTGCCCTTACTCGAGTAACCGCTTTCTCTAGTCTGAACGATGTTCAATTAACTGAGGACATGGCTCGCACTGTGCTCCAAGACCTCATTACCGCAAACAAACCTTTGCGTATCACCCCAGATTTGATTCTTGAAAAAACGGTAGAAATGTACAGTTTCACCCTTGATGAACTTACCGGAGGAAGCCGGCGACGTCCCCTGGTTACCGCTCGACAAATCTCTATGTATGTCTTTAGGGATCTCACCGACATGAGTTACCCAGCTATCGCTAAAGAGTTCGGTGGCCGAGACCACACCACAGTTATTCACGCCGTAGACAAAATAAGTAACCTCATGGCAGAGCGGCGAGAAATTTACGACCAGGTAACCACCCTTACTGCCGCCATAAAATCCCAGAAATAGCTGAGGGCGAACTGTGGACAAACAACCAGTCATCCACAGGCCATTTGTGGGCCTGTCTGCACCTTGTGGACAATGGTGGATGAACGGTGTAAAAAGAAATACCCTGTTACCTGCACGAATGTCCACTCATCCACAATCCACAGCCCCTACTATCCCCACTATCTATGTTGAACCTTCCAAGGAGAAAGTGAAGTACCTGTGAAGTTCCGTTGCGAACGAGATGTCCTCGACCATGCATTTACGATTGCTCGGCAAGCAACCTCCACTAGGGGTGGTGCTTTGCAAGTGCTTTCAGGATTGCATTTACAATTAACCGGCAATGATCTCACCGTTAGTGGTACTGATCACGACCTCACTATTCAGGTGGCGGTTGACGTTGGTGGTCAAGAAAATGGTGCGACGGTCTTGCCGGCCAAACTGGCGTCAGACATTGTTCGTGCGTTAAGCAGCGGCCAAGTCGAGGTGACCATTGATGATGATGGCGCTAATTTATCTTCAGGGCGCAGCGATTTTAATTTACGCACAATGCCTGCCGATGAGTTTCCTCGTTTGGAACCACCTAGTGGAGAAACGGTTACTTTAGATGCCGCCGGGGTAGCAGCAGCACTTGATCAAGTAGTAACTGCAGCCAGCGGCGATGATTCTCGCCCAATTTTAACTGGGGTATTGTTGGCCCCAGAAAATGACGGTCTTCGTTTTGTTGCTACAGATTCGTATCGTTTAGCAGTTCGTGATTTACCTGGTACTTCTGTTTTGCAAACCGATCAAACCGTGCTGGTTCCTTCACGAGCTCTTGAAGCAGTCGGGAAACTTCTTTCTGATGCCAATGAACTCACCGTGGCTTTTGGCGAACACGATGCAACTTTTTGTGTGGGCGGCGTAAGCGTGTCAACACGTTTGATTGAAGGGGAGTTCCCCAACTACCGAAACCTCATTCCTAAAGATCACCCCAACACTTTGGTTATTGACCGAGCAGTTTTGACGAATGCTTTACGTAGGGTCCGCTTGTTGGCGCAAGAAAACACCCCGGTGCGGTTAGAAATGTCTGCTGATGGGGTGGAGTTAATTGCCATTACCCAAGATGTGGGCCAGGCTCGAGAAACCATTGATGCGGAATATTCCGGGGAAGATTTAACGGTGGCTTTTAACCCGGGTTACCTTCTCGATGGGCTTGAAGTTTCTTCTGGTACCGAGGTGCGATTAGAAACCATCGACTCGTTAAAACCAGCGGTATTACGCAGTGTGGGCGATGAGCAGTTTCTTTACCTGCTTATGCCGGTACGCGTGTCTTAACCCTTATGCCGGTACGACGGCTTTGGCTTACTGATTTTCGAAACCATCAAACGGTTGACCTCACTTTTGGTGAAGGCCTTACTGCCATTGTGGGAAACAACGGCCAAGGTAAAACCAATATTTTAGAAGGCTTAGCCTGGTTGTCTTTAGCGGGTTCGTTTCGGGGTGCCTCAACAGAAACTCTGGTTCGTAATGGGGAAAGTCAGGCCATAGTGCGAGCAGAAGTGATTTCTGGTACCCGCACAGTGTTGTTAGAAGCAGAGTTGTCGCTAACCGGGCGAAATAAAATTTTAGTGAACAGTAACCCGGTAAAACGAGCCCGTGACCTTTTAGGTTATTTACGCACCACAGTCTTTGCCCCTGACGATTTACGCCTGATTAAAGGAAGCCCTGGGGAGCGGCGTGAATATTTGGACCACCTGCTTATCAGTTTGCATCCCCGTAATTACGAACTTCATACTGCTTTGGACAAAGTATTACGGCAACGCAACACGTTATTAAAACAAGCAAAAGGCCGAAATACCCCAGACGTGTTGAGCACGCTTGATGTCTGGGATGCCAAACTTGTTGAAACTGGGGAAGCGTTAGTAGATGCTCGACGTCTTTTGGTTGAGCAACTCCAAGACCCTGTTTTTAAAATTTTGGTTGGCTTGCAGGGTGAGGGAGCAACAGGAACACTGCAATACCAATCAGTTTGGGCCGACCAAGGGCTCGCTGCTGCTTTAGAAGAGTCACGCTCTGATGACCTCCGTCGAGGAGTAACCACAGTGGGCCCTCACCGTGATGACCTGGTTATTACTCTTTCTGGTATGCCAGCTCGAATACAGGCTTCTCAAGGAGAGCAGCGATCATTAGCCCTTGCTTTGCGCTTGGGGGGCCACCAGGTGGTTGCTGATGCAGTGGGGGTGCACCCAGTAATTTTATTGGATGACGTTTTTTCTGAACTAGATGAAACCCGCTCCGCTGGGTTGGTTGCCTTGCTTCCTCAGTGTCAAACCTTGGTAACTTCAGCAGGCCAACTTCCTAAAGGGGTGACTACATCGCAAGTCGTTCATCTTGTTGAAGGAAAAATACAATCGTGATACAACGCAGAAGAGTTCCGACGCCGCTACGGCAAAGCTTGGAACGCCTTATGGCTGATATGGGTGCACCAGAAATCGATGCCACCACAGAGATCATCAAGGCGTGGCCAGAATTAATGGGCCCCGAGTTAGCTACTCGAGTTCAAGCGGTTGCCGTAAAAGGCTCTGTTTTGTTAGTTCGAGTAGAGGACCCCGCTTGGGCGAGTCAAATAACTTGGCTAGAAGCGCAACTTTTAGAGCGAATCGAAGGCCTGGTTGGGCCAGGAAAAATCACTAAAGTACAGGTTCGTGTGCGACCAAACGAGTATCGCTAAACGTCCATATTTTTGGCTGTGTTTTTTTAAAGAGCGATAGTTTTTGCTCTTGATTATTGATCCATATTTTGCGTGGTGAAGTGCTACACTTAGGGTGCTGTGTTCTTCCCCTCTGACCTGCGGTTTTGCTCCGCTAAACAACAAAAATTGTGGTTTTTTTACTTCGGGAAAACCACCTTTGGAGATAAGTAAAATGACGGAAACAGAGACCTCTTACAGCGCTGCTGATATTACGGTTTTAGAAGGCCTAGAAGCGGTTCGTAAACGCCCCGGTATGTACATCGGGTCAACAGGCCCATCGGGGCTTCACCACTTGGTTTGGGAAGTGGTAGATAACTCTGTTGATGAAGCCATGGCTGGGCACTGTTCAATAATCGAGGTGACCTTGTTGCCCGATGGATCTTGCCGGGTTTCAGATGATGGTCGCGGGATACCCGTTGATAAACATCACCAATACGAAGACCTTACGGCTGCCGAAGTGGTGTTAACGGTGCTGCACGCTGGCGGTAAGTTCGGCGGCGAAGGCTACAAAGTTTCAGGTGGGCTACACGGGGTTGGTATTTCGGTAGTAAATGCTCTTTCTTCTCGTGTGGAAGTAGAGATCGATCGCCATGGGCGACGTCATGCCATGACCTTTATTAATGGTGGCCAGTTAGATTCTCGCCTGGCGGAGATTGGTGAAGCTCCCGATAACCGCACCGGCACTTCGGTTACTTTTTGGCCCGACGCTGAAATTTTTGAAGAAACAAAATTTCGTGCGCAGACACTCTTAGAGCGCTTTCAGATGATGGCTTTCTTAAACAGTGGGCTAGAAATTTGTTTCCGTGACGAACGCGACGAGACCCCTACGGAAACGGTCTTCTGTTACGCCGGTGGTATTCGAGACTTTGTTGAGCACATCAACGCTTCTAAAGAATCTTTGTTTTCTGTGGTTGGCTATTTTTCACAAGAAGAAGATGACCACGAAGTTGAGGTGGCCTTTCAATGGAACACCGGTTTCAACACTGATGGACTGCATTCTTTTGCTAATGGCATCAACACCATTGAAGGGGGCATGCATGAAGAAGGGTTCCGTACGGCATTAACCGGGGTAATGAACCGCTACGCCCGAGCCAAGGGTCTTTTGAAAGAAAAAGATGACAACCTTCAAGGCGAAGATATTCGAGAAGGCATGACCACCATTATTAGTGTGCGTCTTGGTGACCCTCAGTTCGAAGGACAAACAAAATCAAAACTCGGAAACGTTGAAATACGTTCCTTGGTGCAAAAAGCAACCAATGACCGCCTTGCCGAATGGCTAGAAGAGCACCCATCAGAAGCAAAACGGGTGCTCCAAAAATCTATTAATGCGCAGCGGGCCCGTATTGCTGCTCACGATGCACGAAAATCTGCTCGTCGAAAGTCTGCGCTTGATGGCGCTGGCATGCCTGACAAACTTAAAGATTGTTCTTCGCGTGATCCGCGCGAGTCGGAACTCTTTATTGTGGAAGGGGATTCTGCTGGTGGGTCAGCGGTGCAAGCTCGTGACCCGCGCACCATGGCTATTTTGCCTATTCGCGGAAAGATTTTGAACGTGGAGCGAGCCCGCCCCGACAAAATGTTGAAAAATAATGAAGTGCAGACCCTTATCCAGGCCATCGGGGGAAGCTTCGGCGAAGAGTTCAACGTAGAGAAGATTCGTTACCACAAAGTGATTTTGTTGGCCGACGCTGATGTTGATGGCAGCCATATTCGTACCCTGTTGTTAACTTTTTTCTTCCGCCAGATGCGACCTTTGGTAGAAGCCGGCCATATTTACATTGCTCAACCTCCGCTGTACTCCACGGTGGTCGGTAAAGAAAAGATTTACCTTAAAGACGATCACGCCAAAGACGCATTTTTGGTGGAGCACCCTAACCACAAAAGAGAGTTTCAACGGTTGAAGGGTCTCGGCGAGATGGACTTCGACGAGTTGCGGTCCACCACTATGGATGCCACTAAACGCACCTTGTTGCAGGTGACGGTAGAAATGCTGGCTATCGCCGACGAAATTTTTTCCACACTGATGGGTGAAAACGTGGAGAGTCGGAAAAAGTTTATTCAGGCCAATGCGCACGACGTCCGCTTCTTGGATATTTAAGGGTCATTATGAGCGATACCAACGACACGCCAACAGAAAACATACCGATGGGCACTATTGAGCCCATTGCAATCCAAGAAGAGATGGAACAATCCTTTTTGGATTACGCCATGTCGGTCATTGTTTCTCGTGCGCTCCCTGATGCGCGAGATGGTTTAAAACCAGTGCATCGCCGAATTTTGTGGGGTATGTACGACCTGGGGGCTCGCCCCGACCGGCCAACTATGAAATGTGCTCGGGTTACCGGCGAAGTTATGGGTAAATACCATCCGCACGGGGATTTAGCTATTTACGATGCGTTGGTGCGCATGGCACAAAACTTCAGTTTGCGCCATCCAGTTATTCACCCCAAAGGCAACTTTGGTTACTCTCCTGATGATTCGGCGGCTGCCGCTCGTTACACCGAGTGTCGTTTGGACCCCATTGCTTTGGCTCTTCTCAACGGGATCGACGAAGACACGGTTGATTTTATAGACAACTATTCGGGTGAGTTCAGTGAGCCCGAAGTATTGCCGGCTCGTTTTCCTAACTTGTTGGTTAATGGAAGCCAAGGCATTGCTGTGGGGATGGCCACCAACATTGCTCCCCATAACTTGGGTGAGGTTATTGATGCCACCATGCATCTCATTGATAACCCAGAAGCCACCCCAGATGATTTGATGCAGTTCATGCCAGCTCCAGATTTCCCCACTGGCGCATTTATTTTGGGTCGAGCCGGAAGCCGGGATGCTTACCGCACCGGCAAAGGCAGCATCCGCATGCGAGCTCGTACAGAAATAGAAGAGGGTAAACGGACCAACCGTATTGTGGTGAGCGAGTTGCCTTACCAGGCCAGCCCAAACCAAATCATGGTCAAAATTCGTGACCTCGTTGATAGCCGTGAAATCGAAGGTATTTCTGATATCAACGACGAGTCGGCGCAAGGAAAAACCCGTATTGTTATTACCTTAAAACGGGATGCTCCGGCATTAGTAATTTTGAACAACCTCTTTAAGCGAACACCGTTAGAGACCACTTTTTCGGTGAACTCGGTGGCGTTAGTTGATGGGGTGCCTCGCCTTTTGAACTTGCGGGAACTTCTGGTTGCTTATATTGAGCATCAGGTGGAGGTTGTTACCCGCCGTTCGCAGTACCGGCTAGAAAAGGCCCGGGCTGAATCTCACATCACTGAAGGTTTAATCAAAGCCTTAGACCAAATAGATCAAATCATTGCCTTCATTCGCTCTTCAGAAGACCGTAGTCATGCCCGTGAAGGGTTAATGGGTGAGGATTTTGGTTTCACTGAAATTCAAGCGAACCATATTTTAGATATGCAGTTAGTCCGTCTTACTCGTTTGGGTAGAACCAATTTAGAGGCACGGTTAGCTGAGCTTAAAATCATTATGGAAGCTCTGAAAGCCATATTGGGTGACGAAGTACAACTTCGCGAGGTCATCAAAGAAGAAATGCAAGCGGTTCGTGAAGCTCACGCCACGCCACGAAAAAGCGAACTGATGGTCGACCCAGGCTCGCTTGATGTTGAAGATTTGATTGATGATGAAGAACAAGTGTTCACCATGAGTGCCGGCGGGTATGTGAAGCTAATGCCCGCTGATGAGTTTCGCACTCAGGGTCGCGGGGGTCGCGGGGTCGCTGGAGCTCGTCTTAAAGACGAAGATGTGGTTACCCACTTGTTGCATACCTCTGCGCATGCATATTTGTTGTTCTTTTCTACCCGGGGCAAGGTGTATCGCTTAAAAGCGCATCAGGTGCCGGTAGCGAGTCGCACGGCACGCGGCACCGCCATTATTAATTTGCTGCCATTAGAGGCAGAAGAACGCATTCAAGCAGTGATCGATACCAGAGATTACGAAGCACACCGTTTCTTGTTTTTTGCTACCCGTAGTGGTCGAGTAAAAAAGACGCAGTTCTCTGCTTATGACTCTTCGTTAAAAGCGGGCCTTATCGCTATCAAACTCAATGACGGCGATGAATTGGTTGATGTTATGGCCACCAGCGGAGAAGACGACTTGTTGTTGGTGTCTCGGTCGGGCCAAACCTTACGAATGGATGAATCATCAGTCCGAGCTATGGGCCGTACCGCTGCTGGGGTACGAGGGATGAAGTTTCGAGCGGACGATGAACTTCTGTCTTGTGCTGTAGTACAGCCTGGGGCTACCGTTTTACATTTGACGACACAAGGGTTCGGTAAACGAACCAACCTTGATGAGTTTTCTACCAAAGGTCGGGGCGGGTTAGGGGTGCGTGGCATCGGGGTAACCGAAGAACGCGGCCAGGTAGCAGGGGCGGTGGTGGTTAACGAAGATGATGATATTTTTGCGGTGACCTCTGGTGGGGTGATTATCCGTATGTCGGTTTTAGATATTTCGGTGCAAGGAAGAGGCGCTACCGGAGTCCGGGTAATGAACCCTGATGATGGGCATCACGTGGTGGCGTTGTCTCGGGTTCCCGCTGAAGACATGAGCGAAGACGAAGCTGAAAACGAAAACGAAGCTGAAGTTGAAGCTGTCGACCCTGAAGAATAAATTGTAAGCAACAAAACTTTCCCTTTTGTATTCCAATTACTTGGAGACCAAGTGAGGAAATTATGTTGTTTAAAAAAGAACCCCTTAATAACCAAGGTCAAATTTTACCCTTAATGGCTTTGTTGGTTTTACTGGCGGTGGGTTTAGCGATTCTTGCTGCGGAGTTAGGGGCGGTGGCGGTGGAGCGTGCGCAAGCCCGTACGGCAGCAGACGCCGCAGCGTTAGCAGCAGCAACTGAACGAATCAACCCGGAAAAAGCAGCACGCATAATAGCCACCAGCAATGGAGCGACCCTGGAGTCATTCCGTCGTGATGGTTCTGAGGTGGTAATTGTGGTTCGGGTTGGTCGGGCGAGGGCCACTGCTAAGGCGCAAAGTGTGACCAGTTTTATCCCTTGAAAAGAGAGTTTCGAAGGGTAAATATGAGGCGACCGCAACCAACTGCTCGGATTCCTCTAGACTCACCGGTCGTGGAAGAAGAATCTGAACAGGCTGAAAACGAAGAGGTGGTTGACCCCACGTCAGGGAGTGACGAACTTCCTGAATTGGGTGGACCAGCGACTACCGCAGCGCGCCTTGAAGACCTTTTTCAAAGCAGCGGAGATGAACAACCAACAGAGTTTGAGCCAACGGGTGAAAACGAAAAAGAGTTCTTTGATGCAGAATTAAGCCCAGAAAAAGTTTCTCGTTTTCGCAAGCCAGAAAAAGAACTGAAACCTGAACGTATTACTGGAAGAGAGCGCGGCGGGTTTCGCGTACGCCGGGTGCGTCGACTTTTGCGCCATATCGAACCTTGGTCGGTACTTAAAATTGGTTTAATTTTTTACTTGTGTGTATGGGGTATGACGGTTATTGCCACCTCCATGGTTTGGGGAGCAGCCAGCGATGCCGGAACTATTGAAAAAGTTGAGCATTTCATTGCACAACTGTTTGCCTTAGAAGACTTTGCTTTTGACACAGAACAAATCTTCCGCATCTTTGTTTTGGGCGGTTTGGTCATGGTGGTGGGTGGTACCGCAACCACCGTGGTGTTGGTCGTGGTCTTTAACCTGATCAGCGATTTGATGGGCGGTATTCGTTTTACGGTCATCGAAGAAGAGACCGCAGTACGGAGAAGGAAGGTTCGTTCGGGTGACCGGGTGCTTCCCAAATTAGGAAATAAGAGACAACCTCCCCCAACCGGGTAGCGACCGACCACTTGCCGGCGATACCGTTTTGGCACTGCGGGGCTATAGCTCAGTTGGTTAGAGCGCACCCCTGATAAGGGTGAGGTCGCTGGTTCAAATCCAGCTAGCCCCACGTAACCCGCAGGATTAGGAGTAGGGCCGAGATCATGATGCGCACTATCCGTGGAGCTCTTGAATCAGTTATGGCTGCTGCTGCCGTGGCGAGCGTTTTTCGGGCCATTGGTATCACCCGTACCCCTCGTCAAACGGGTGGGTGGCGCCGTCTTGAAGGTCCGGATCTTCAGTGATGAGAGTTGCTGTTTTAGGGGCTGGAGCAGTAGGAGCACGGGTGGCTCGCCAATTACTGTCGGGGGACTTAGTTGACCAAGTGGTGTTACGTGACACGGACGCCGACCGTTTAGCTTGGGTTTCTCGGTCGCTGGGTGACCGGCTCATTATTGAACATGCCCCTTTTCCGGCTTCTCTGGAGGCTGATGTGGTGGTGGTAGCGACCCCGGGGGGTACTCAACTCCCGGCTGTGGTTGATGCTTTAGCGCATCAACGTCCGGTCATAACAACTGGTGATGGTTTGGCAGAAACGGTGGCGATGTTGAAGTTGGCTCCTCAAGCACAAGAAGCGGGAGTTTCGGTGGTTTTGGGAGCTGGGTTTGCTCCTGGTTTGAGTTGTGTACTGGCGGCTCATGGGGCAATGTGGCTTGATCATGTAGAAGAGATTCATGTTGCTAAAGCAGGCACTGGGGGGCCGGCGTGTGCTTTGGTGCATCATCGGGCGTTGAGTCGCATTGCTTACGATTGGCGCCAGGGGCAGTGGGCGCGTAACCCGGGTGGTTCGGGGCGGTCATTGTGCTGGTTTCCTGAACCGGTGGGCCCACAGGATTGTTATCGAGCAGCTTTGGTGGGCCCCGTGCTTTTACACCATGCTTTTCCGCAAGCAGAGTGGATTACCTCTCGGGTTTCTGCAACCCGTAGAGACCGCCTGTCGGCTCCGTTGCCAATGTTGGCGCCTCCTCACTCAGAAGGCGGCCCGGGGGCGATACGGGTGGAATTACAAGGTAAACAAAATGGTGCACATAAGGCGGTGGTGTTGGGGGTTACGGAGCGCCCGGCGGTGGCGGCGGCCACGGTGGCGGCTATTGCTGCTGAGTGGGCGTTAACGGGCCGCTTAAAAAAACAAGGGATGGCTGGTTTGGCTGAAATGGTTGACCCGGTGGGTTTTTTGCATGATGTGCAGGCACGCGGGTTGGTGGTAGAAATTTTTGAAGGTGACCATGCGCCGACCTAAGGGTCTGTGGTGGTTTTTGTTGGTTGCCGCAGGGTGCGGCACGGGGGCGGTGCAGGTAGTGCCCTCATCAACGCTGGCTGCCACAACAACAATGACTGTTTCTTCAACAACGGTGGCGGTGGATTTATCTGAGGTTGAAGAAGTGGGAAACTTAAGTCGGGACCACACACCGTTTGATGTGGACTATGCCACGGTTCCTCCTTCTGGAGGGGACCATTTTGATGTGTGGCACAACTGTGGTGTTTATTCGGTTGAGTTACACGATGAAATGGCAGTGCATTCGTTGGAGCACGGTACGGTTTGGGTGACGTATTTACCAAGTTTAAACGAAGATAATGTTTCGTATTTGGCGGAATTGTTTAGCAGTAATGAGAAGTTGTTGATGTCGCCTTATCCGAAGCAGCTTGCACCGGTGGTGGTTACTTCGTGGGGTCGGCGTTTAGAGATTCAAGAAGTAGACGACCCAAGAATCTTGGCTTTTGTTGAGGCTTTTACCGATGCGGAGGATTCCCCAGAACCTGGGGTGCGCTGCACTGATGGTTTAGGGGTGCCTCCTGATGAGCCGTTTGCGCCGGCGAAAAGTTTAGGAGTTCAGGGTTTTGATGATGGCTTGATGGAGGCTTGGGTTGGCCGCTATGGCGCTGCCTCCTTGAGCGGTAACGTTTCCTGAGAAATCGGTAAAGATGCCGCCGGCTTCGGGAAAAATGGTCAGCATGGGGGCAACGTCCCAGCGGTTAACAAGCGGGTCAATCATTGCGTCGGCTCGGCCGGTGGCTACTAAGACGTATCCGTAAGCGTCACCCCAGGTGCGCATAACCGTGCCGGGCTGAATGAGGGGTTCTAGTTGGGTGACTGAGGGCCAGTAGTCCACGCCACTGGTTACTAGGCAGGCGCCTTCGAGCGTGGTTTGGTTAGAGACGTGCACTTGGGTTCCGTTGAGAAAGCATCCGTTTCCTCGGCCAGCGGAAACACATTCACCGAGCCCGGGAATATTTATGACCCCGACCGCTGGGCCGTGTTGGTCTTCCATGGCGACGAGATTTCCGTAAAGGGGTACTCCCCGGATAAAAGATTCAGTTCCGTCGATGGGGTCGAGGATCCAGGTGCGTCCGGAGGTTCCTTCGGTGTCGGCTTCTTCTTCTCCCACGATGGCATCGTCGGGAAAAGCCTCGCTAATGCGTTGCCGCAAAAGACGTTCGGCGCCCCGATCGGTGGCGGTTACCGGGGTGCCGTCTCCTTTGCCTTCTACGGCCAGATCCGCACTTTGAAAGGTTTCTAAGGTGTAGGCCCCGGCTTCTTGAGCGATGGTGGTGGCGAAGTCAACCAGTGATTTATCAACAGAGGGGAGGGTTTCGTTGTTCATGTGGTGAGCCTACGCCTCTGGTTATTAATGGGCGAGCATGAAGCGAGAAACCCCGACCCGAAAATTTCTGGGCCGGGGTTTGGGGGTCCCGCGATTTAGTTATGGATGCTGACCGGTGTGCCGAGAGGCAAAAGGTCGTTTAATAAGAGGGCAATTTCGTTGGGGGTGCGGATACATCCGTGGGAGGCGGCGGTACCGATGGAGTCCTGCTGGTTGGTGCCGTGGATACCAATTTGGCCCGGTCCTCCGGCAAAAGAGGACAGGGTGTCGGAGTATGCAGAGAGTCCGAAAGCGACTGGGCCGTAAGCGCCGCTTGGGTTGCCGGTGAGGAGTTTGTCAGTAAGAAAGAAGTCTCCGTTTGGGGTGGGGTTTTCTTCACTACCGATCGCTACTGAGGTTTCGAACACGATGTCTGGGCCATCGTTGACGGTGAGGGTGCGGTCTGACTGGTCAATGGTGACGGTCAAAGTGACGGTACGAAGCTCTATTTGGCTGGCGTGTACCCAGCCACTGGTTTCGTTGGGGCGAACTGGCAAATCAACGTTGTACCAGTCGCCGTCCACTGAGTTGACAAGAAACACGGTGGTGGAGCCGTAGTCGGTGGTGGCCTCAAAGGTCCAGGAGGGGTCGGTGTCGCTGGGGTCGGCGTAGGCCTCAACGGCCCCGGTTGCTCGAGCCACGTAGATGGGGTCGGGGACAAATGCGACTTCTTCGACCGGTGCTTCGGTAGGGGTGGGGGCGGGAGCTTCGCTCGTTGAGGGTGCCAATGCCTCGGTGGTAGCCGGTGCTTCGGTAGGGGCGGGGGCGGAAGCTTCGCTCGTTGAGGGTGCCAATGCTTCGGTAGGGGTGGGGGCCTCGGTGGTTGTTTCTTCGGTGGGGCTGGTGCCTCCACAAGCGGTAAACGCCAGGGTGACGGTTAGAAGAAGGGCGGTGGTGCGGAGGTTTTTCATGATTGGTCCTTTTGGTTGGTTGTTGTGTCCAAAGTGTTGAGTAGTTAGGGGCGGTGTTCTTACAGGTTCGAAACGGATTTTTACGCGTTGATGCCGGCAGCAAGAGCTGCCGGCATCAAGGGTGAGAAGGTTTAGCCAGTGAAGAGCGGTGAACCGGGTAGGGCCTCGTCTACTTCTGATTCTTCGACTTCTTCGGTGGTGGTGTCCTCAGGCTTGTCTTCTGGGGTGTCCTCAGGGGTGTCCTCAGGCTTGTCTTCTGGGGTGTCTTCTGGAGTATTTCCGGGAGTAATGGGGTCAGGATCCGGACAATACTTGCGGATGAACCTGGTGAAGTCGGCACCTTCTCGCAAAGCGTTGTCAGCGTCGTAACTGTGCTCTGCTACATAAACCGAGATAAGTGCTCCGAAACTGCCAGCCGGAGCAGAAAAACCGTAAATAGCGTGGTCTCCTGGAGCAAGAAGTTCAAAAATGGTGGGTGCTCCAACGGGCTGCCAAGCTTCAACAATACCGTCGAAACCAACATCAAAACTGGCGGCTACCCACCGGTTTGTGGTGGTGTTGTTTTCGATGCTTACTACGGCACCTGTGGGTTCACCCTCGCAGTGGCCATCAAGAGCAGTGATGAAGTTTACGTCAACTGAGCCGGTGACCACTGGAGCAGCGATAGGAATGTAGGGCTCGATGCTAATTGCTGAAACGGTTTGAGGGGTCATCATTAGCGACGAAGCTAAAACAACCATGACAGTAATAAGGTGGGTAAGTTTTTTCATGTGGGTTTCCTTTTGTTAGTGCTTGGTGTTTCCAAGCTTCAAAAAGGGGATGACTTAGGGTGAAAAATCTGACAGGTTCAAAGAGACTTTCCATTAGACGCGTAGATGCCGGCAGCATTAGCTGCCGGCATCTCGATAAGGGAAGGGATTAGCCGGTGAAGAGGGGGGACCCTTCGATGGCTTCGTCTACTTCGGACTCTTCAACTTCTTCAGTGGTCTCCACTGGCTCTTCAACTTCTTCAGTGGTCTCGACGGGTTCGTCTGGGCTGCAGTCAACGCTGACCGTTCCTTGCCAAAAGACTTCATCATCGGCGATCATTTCGTCGATTAGTGCTCCTGCATCAGGTAGGTCAACTTCGCGGAGGCTGAGGTAGAAGGTCACGGTTGCTTGGTAGCTTCCAGGGAGGGCATCTGGGGTAAAACTGAACCCGTCTCCTTCTTCAAATTTTCCAAAGCTTGGAGTTGAGCCGTCTGATGGTGCCCAACCAATGCCGTCGTTATCTTCCACACTTATAGCGACCCACCGATCGGCAGCAGTGAAGCCCTCACCGGTGTAGTTATTCATGAACGAAACGGTGAAGGTTCCGTCGTCGGCGTCGCAGTGGGTTTCAAAGTCACTGGTGAGTTCAATATCAAAACTTCCGAGGTCTACATCAGGGAAGTCGGGTCCGGGGTCTCCGATGACAATTCCGTCGGGAACGAAACTGTCGGTGTCAATTGCTGGCCGGGCGTGTGCGGATCCCCCAGTTGAGAGGGAAAGGGCGGCCACCAAAATGATGGCCAATATACGTAGTTGCTTTTTCATAATTGCTCCTTGGGTTGGGCACCAGGGTTTGGTGCGGTTCGTAAAGGAGATGAAAAGCAGCGAGGTTTCTAACAGGTTCAATTTGGTCTTAATAAATTCATCATGAAGGTGCTCTACGCTGCAGGAATGATGCGATGGATTGGTGCAGGGTTTTTGTTGTTTGCCGTGGGCTGCACAACGCTTGAAGCAACGGTTGTTTCCCCTGCCACGCAAGCACCGACGACAATGGTGAGCACAACTACCTCAATACCTACAACAACAAGCGTGTTACCGGAAGGCCCGCCAACGACCTCAACGGTGCCAACGACCACTAGTGAGCAAACAGAACGCACCGGACGGCCAAAACCAACAGGCTTTGGCGCTCCCGACCCCGAAATGGTGATGAAAGAAGACCAAGCGTTTTTGTACGCCACCAATGTGTTGATGAACAACGGGTTTTTTAATGTGCCGGTGTGGTCATCAAGTGACCTGACTCAGTGGGAGTTTGTTGGCGATGCTTTGCCAACGCTTGGGGTGTGGGCTGAAATTGGGTACACGTGGGCGCCGGGGGTGTTAGAAACCGACACTGGATGGGTGTTGTATTACACGGCTCGGGTAGCGGGAACTACAGAAAACCCAGCGTTGCCGGCCGGGGAGCAATGTATTGGGGTGGCGGTGGCGGATGATCCGTGGGGGCCGTTTGTTGACGAACGGGACAAGCCTTTAGTTTGTCAACATGAGTTAGGTGGGTCAATTGATCCGTCGCCTTTTGTTGATGCCGGGGGCACTTCGTGGTTGGTGTGGAAATCTGACGGTAATGCACCACATGCGTCTACCGGGGTGCAGTTGTTTGTGCAAGAACTTTCGTTAGATGGAACAGCGCTGGTTGGTGCTTCGGTGGTGGTGCTTGATGCCGTCACGGTAGGTGAAGAGATAATTGAGAATCCTGAGATAGTTCGTGCGGCTAACGGCAGCTTGTGGCTGGTGTTTTCTGCGGGGTGGTGGGCCGATGATACTTACCGGGTGGGCTTAGCCCGTTGTGAGTCTCCTGTTGGCCCTTGTGAACTTTCTGATCGTCAGGTAGGCACCGTCGGCCCGTTGGTTGGCCCGGGTGGGGTCAGCGTGGTAGATACCGGCGAAGAGTCACTGGTGGTGTTTCATACTTGGGTGGGGGGCACCGCAGAAACAGGAGGAACTCGCCAAACCGTGGTGACCACTCTTGATGAAGTGTGGGCTTATACCCAACCTAATTAAGGCTCGTTGTTGAAATCAAAAAGACCGTCAAAAATATCGTCTACCGAGAGATCTTCGCCCATCCAGATGGCGCAGCGTTCTAAGAGATATTTATAGACAATCGGGTAATGAAAAGTAATTCCGGATCCATCTACTTGTTGGTGAGATTCTTTTGTGAGTAGAGGGATTTCTGAACGGAAGGCTTCGGCAAGGGCTTCCGCGTTGGCAATCACTTCGGTTTCGTTTTTTGGGGCGGCGCTACTGACCCAGTCGGCCTGTTTGGCATGGGCTTCCCAAAGGCTTTGTATAGCGCCCCACCAGGCAGGGCTTTCAGCATCGAGAGACATAAGGCCAGCCATGTCTACATGGGCGAACGTTTGCCCCTGGACAACGATCCAGTCTTGACAAAAGTCACCACTGAGTCCAAGGTCGCTATTGCTCCCTAACGGAACTAACGGAGGAAGTTCTTCATCTTGAAGAGGAACTAGATCAGGGAGTGGGTCTTCTGCTGGTATTTCCTCAATGGGGCCGATTTCTACAATTGGTTCAACAGCTTCATCGTTGCCAAAACACCCACTGGCTATTAAAAAAAGAAGCAAAAATGAAAAGCGGAAGTTTCGCATAAGGAAAGGTTAGACGCTACGGGGCCGGGCGACTTAACATGACTACATGAAGAGGCGTTTGTATTGGGTATTTTTGGGGCTGCCGATAGTTCTTGCTGCATGTTCTCAAACGGTTTCGGTGCTGCCAACAGCCACGACGGAACCCCCGGCGGTTCTGACTCCATCTACGTCGACCACCACAACGTCGACCACCACAAGTACCACGACCACCACGAGCGCACCGGCAACCACAAGTACCACCACTACCACCACGCGGCCCCCGCAACACTTGTTGCAACTCACGGTTGAGCAGCAAGACGCAGAGATTGTGGTTGTGTTACCTGACGGCACAACAATGAGCGGAGGAAACTCGTTTTCCGACATATTATTTGGACCAGTCACCGTATTTGTGGAGGCTGAGGGCTTTGCCCCGTTGGTGCAAACGTTTTTGTTAACAGAAGAAACGGTGACCCACCTTTATTTAGATCTTCCCGATCAGTTGCTTCACAAGGTGGCGTCGTGGCGGTCGGGGGGAGCACCTAAGCAGGTGGCTTTTACCCCAGACGGCAGCGAACTTTGGGTAACTCAGTTGGTGGGTGATGGGGTGGAGGCTTTTGACCCTCGAACTGGGGAATTACTGGGTTCGGTGAGCCTGCCCGATGGTGGTTCGGTGGAGGTCATTTTTAACCAGGCCGGCACTTTGGCCTATGTCAGCCAAATGGAAACCGGGTCGGTTTACGAAATCGATGTTGCTTCTCGCGAGATATTGCGCACCCTTAATGGTGAGGGAAATTGGTCCAAAGTGATGGTTTTGTCGTCTGATGAAAAAACCTTGTGGTTGTCTAACTGGTCAAGCAACGATGTGAGCGAGATCGACCTGGTGACGGGCGAAGTGCGGGTGCGGATGCGCACTGTGGTGACCCCGCGTGGGCTTTGGGTGACCCCAGATGACCAATACCTTTATGTAGCCGGTTTTGAAAACGGTGACATTGAGGTGATTGATTTAGCGACGCGTGAGGCTGAGGTTATTCACCGCACTGGCGGGGCGATGCGCCATTTGGTGGGCGATGATGCCACCGGGTTGCTTTATGCCTCAGAGTTGGGGCGAGATTATGTGGTGGTGGTTGATACGGCTACCGATGAGGTTGAGATCTTGGCTGAGGTAGACAATGTGCCCAACACCATTGATTTAAGCCCCGATGGCCGGGTGCTTTATGTTTCGAGCCGGGGACGCAACAACCCGGAGAGTTATCATTTGCGAGGCCCAGAGTGGGGGTCTATCGCGGTGATTGATACGGCAACTGGAGCATATTTGGATGCCATTATTGGTGGTAATCAACCCACGGGGCTTGATGTGTCACCCGACGGCACCATGCTGGCTTACAGCGACTTTTTAGACCACCGGGTAACGGTGTACGAAATCCCATCCTACGAAGTGTTGATGGCCGGTAACGGCGGCCGCTGGGAAGCGCATTTGAGGGAGATTGTTAAATAGAAGAAACTATTCAAAGCCGCAGTCCAGGTCACCAGAGATAGGTGGCTCGGGCCCGTCTGCTTCGTAGTCGCCACCGGCGCTCATTCCCACAGGCTCCCATTGGCTTTCCCAAAGGCCTTCTCGGGTCATGTGTACAGACCAGATTAAGGGGTAGCCATCGTCACTGCTTTCTGAGATGGTGGCGGTATAGGTGCGAATAAAGGGCATCTCGGGGTCACAAACTACTTGCAGGACGTTGGATATTGAAGCCCCGAAGTGCCAGACGGCGGGAGGCCCATCAACGGTGGTGGTGCGAATGATTTCACAGTCGTGATATTGAAAAACCCCAAAAGCAGTGGTGTAGGCACCACCGGTAACCGTGACGAAAAGTTCTTGAATGGTGTCGTCGTCTATGTAGAGAACTCCAAGGATTTCGCTTAAATAAACCCCGTGAGAATCAGAAATTTGGTGACCGGCTTGGTCTACACCGTCAATAACTCGAAGATGCCAATGGTCGCCGCCAGGGAGTATCCAAGTAAATACTTCTTCATCAATACCATCTCCGTCAAGATCGGAAAACACGGAAGCATTAATGATTGCTTCATCGGGTACTGGGAGGATTGGTGGGCAGGGTGGTTCCTCCGGGGCTTCGGTGGTGGTTACTGGGGTGGTGGTTACTGGGGTGGTGGTTGCCGGGGTGGTGGTTACTGGGGTGGTGG
>JAPKBH010000042.1 GCA_028823445.1 Acidimicrobiales bacterium
CCAGCCTTTAAAAAAGCCTCCAACGGATTGTCCTCCGGGTCGATGTACTCCGGGTCGCCATTACTCAAAACAATGTTGCTGAGCTGGAACACCTCGTCGTAACGGTCAGGATCAATGCCCATCATGTCGCAAATAATGACCAAAGGCAGACGACTGGCCACCTCGGTAACAAAATCACACTCCCCCAAACCAGCGATGCGGTCCACCACCTCGGTAGCCGTGCGCTCCACCCCATCCATCAACGAAGCCATCATGCGCGGCGTAAAACCTGCCGAAACAATCTTGCGAAAACGCGCATGACGAGGGTCGTCCATGCTGATCATGGACCCAAAAAACTCGTTGAACTCCGGAGGAACATCTGGAATATTTACCCCATTGCCGGAACAAAAAAGCTGAGGATTTTTACTGGCCTCAATAACATCAACATGACGAGTAATAGCCCAATACCCCGGCCCAGGCGGCAAATACGGGGTAACGGCCTCCTCAAAAAACCGGATCGGATCCTCATTACGCAAAGTGGCAAAAGCCGCCACCCGATCCTCCATAGGCAACGCCCAAAACTCTTCAATCTCCGACAGGTTTATTTGCTCAAGTTTCATGACCCGACCCTAACTCTCGGCTGCCAGCCACCACTCATTCAGACTCGTTTTACTCAGCAGGCGACGGATTGCTGCCGGCTGCCAAATCAGCAAACCGACGATTAGCTTGCGGCACCGTCACCTCATGAGTAAAGACCCAAAAACGATCAGCCAAAATCGCTTCCACCACCGCATCAGCCACCAAAGAAGGGGCGATGCCCCCGGCATCTAATAATTCCCGCAACATGGGCTGCAAAGCATCATGGGCCTCATCGACCTCCACCCAATCTGGACGCAACCGCGCCGCATCAAAAATTTCTGTACTCACCAACTCTGGGCACAAACACGACACCCCCACCGGCGAGTCGGCCAACTCTCGATAAAGCGACTCCGACAAACCCACCACCGCATGTTTAGTAGCGCAATACATGCCCAACACTTCGGTAGTCATCAACCCAGCCTGCGAAGCCGTATTAATAATGTGACCCTCCCCCTGAGCCACCATCAACGGGCCAAAAGCCGTCACCCCATAAGCCACCCCCAAAACATTTACCCCCACCGTCCACTGCCACTCTTGAGGCGTGGTCCCCAACATGGGGCCCGCCGGAGCAATACCCGCGTTATTACACAACACATGCGCCGCACCAAACTGCTCAACTGTCGCATCAGCCAAAGCCTGCACCGCTGCCGGGTCAGTGACGTCACAAAGCACGCCCAACACGGCCGCCCCCGATGCCTCAAGTCGAGTGGCTTGGGCCGACAAAGCAATTTCATCTACATCGGCCATGACCACCTTCATGCCTTGCGCCACAAACGCTTCGGTCATAGCCAGACCAATCCCGCTGGCCGCCCCGGTCACTACCGCTACCTTATTTTTTAAATCTTTCATGTGGCCTCCTTGCCTCTGCGCAGATTTAGCACACCGAACTAGCCGAGCAAGCATCGGTCGGGGTACGGTCGTGCATGCCCGGCCCCTTAGATGGAATAAAAATAGTCGAACTCTCGGTAGCCATTACCGGCCCTTTGGCGGCGGGCATCTTGGTAGACCAAGGCGCAGAATGCATCAAAATAGAGCGCGGACCGGGCGGCGATATCATGCGCCACTTAGGCAGCAAGGTCCAAGACATTTCGTCCAGTTTTCAGATATGCAACCGCGGCAAACGCTCAGTAGTAGTTGATCTCGCACACCCGGACGGTTTGGCCATTGTTAAAGACCTCATAACCGACGCCGATGTGGTTATCCAAAACTATCGACCCGGAGTAGCCGAACGCCTTGGCCTGGCTTACTCAGACGTCGCGGCCTACAACCCCGAAGTTATTTACGCCGACCTCAGTGGTTTTGGCCCTACCGGACCGCACGCCAACCGCCGCGTCTACGACACGGCCATTCAGGCGGCTTCGGGCTTGGCCGACAACCAGACAGGCCTCAACGATGAAAAACCAGTTTTTCTACGCCAACTCATAGTGGACAAACTCACTGCCCACACCATGAGCCAAGCCATAACCGCCGCCCTCTTTGCCAAATCACGGGGTGCCGGCGGCCAACGAATTGAACTCTCCATGCTTGATGCGGCCATCGCCTTTTTGTTTGTTGACGGCGCCGACCACGAAATCTTGCTCGACGCCGACCACTCCGGAACACAATCCATGACCGCATCAAACGTGCCCATCACCCTGGCCGACGGCCACGTAGCGGTCGCCGTGCCCGACAACACCGGGTTCCACGGGTTAGCCGACGCTTTCGGCGTAGACAGCTCTGACCCGGACCTCGCCAACCTCGGCGACCGACTCAAGCATCAAGACAAAGCTCGAGAAATACGTAAACAAGTAATGGAAAATGCTCAAACAGTCACCGTTGAAGAAGCCACCGAAGCCCTAGATGCCCGAGGCGTGCCCTTCGGCATTATCCGCCAAGTCGAAGAAGTTGCCGACGACCCGCAGGTCAAAGCCAACCAAACTTTTGTCGCCCACACCCACCCCACCGCAGGGCGAGTCAACCAACCCCGACCGCCTGCCGTCTTTCATGGCACCCCCGTGGCCCTACGCCAACATTCTGCCCCAACCTTGGGCCAGCACACCGACGAAGTGGTGGCCGAAACTGGGCGAGGCGACCAAATCAATGCCCTCCGAGAAGCCGGAGTTATCGCATGATCGAAGAAAACGACCTCAAGCGTTACGACAGTTGGGCCCGGCACCACTCTCTGCACGGCACAACCGAACTCATCCCCGCAGCCACCGTAGTTATTTTACGAGACCAAGAACATGGACTCGAAGTACTCATGTTGCGCAAAAACTCCAAAATCGCTTTCGGCGGAGCATGGGTGTTTCCCGGCGGGCGCATCGACCCCGAAGACCAAGTAACCGGTGCCGACGGGTCAGTAGACGACCTGGCCACCGCCTCGGCCGCTGCGGCACGCGAAGCCGCCGAAGAAGCCGACATTACTGTTGATGCAGAAAACTTAGTGTGGTTCGCTCACTGGACACCCCCACCCATCACCCCCAAACGCTACGCCACCTTTTTCTTGGCCGCCCGATCAGCCACCGGCGCCGCCGGCGAAGTGGCCATAGACCACGGCGAAATAACCGAACACGAATGGATGCGCCCCCAAGATGCTCTAACCCGCCGCGACCAAGGCGACATAGAACTGGTGGTCCCCACCTGGATGAGCCTCACCCTGTTGACCCGCTTTGCCAACGTTGACCAAGCCTTGGCTGCGCTCGACGACATGGACCCCGTGTACTACCTCACCCATATGGCCCCCAGCGAAAACGGCCCGGTGGCCATGTGGGAAGGCGATGCTGGTTACGAGGCCACCGACCCGTCGATACTGGGCACCCGCCACCGTTTGACCTTGGGCAAAGACCGCTTTGTTTTTGAACAAACCACCGACTAGCGCCCAGTCGTCTAAAATCAGGTCGTGAACACCACCACGCCCCTCAGCGGACTCACCGCTGCCCAAGTAACCCAACGGGTAGCCGACGGCCGCACCAACGATGTGCCCGATGCCCCGGTGCGCACCACCACCGAAATCATCCGCGCCAACGTACTGACCCCGGTCAACGCCATCATGGGGTCGCTACTGGTGCTCATTTTGGTGGCCGGTTTTGCCAGCGACGCTTTGTTTGCCGGAGTGATTATTTCCAACAGTGTGATCGGCATTTTTCAAGAGCTCAAAGCCCGCAACACCCTCAACGCTTTAGCCGTGTTATCGGCGCCACAAGCCCGGGTAGTACGCGACGGAGAGGTCCGAGAGATTCCCATTTCTCAAGTAGTCGCCGATGATCTCTTGGCCTTGCTGCCCGGTGACCAAATTGTGGTCGACGGGCAGATCCTCGACGGTTTAGGTTTAGAAATTGACGAATCGTTGCTCACCGGTGAAGCCGACCCGGTAGAAAAAACCGCCGGCGACGAGGTGCTCTCGGGCAGTTTTGTCTCCGCAGGGTCGGGCCACTACCAAGCCACCCGCATCGGTGCCGAGGCCTACGCCGTATCGCTGGCCGAAGAAGCCCGCCAATTCAAACTGGCCGACAGCGAGCTCCGCAGCGGGGTCAACACCATCTTGCGTTGGCTGAGTTTCATTATCCCGCCCGCCTCTTTGTTGCTGCTGTTGCGCTTGTTAGTTGAAGAAGACGAAGCCTCTGAAGCTTTACGGGGCATGGTGGCCGCTGCGGTGGCCATGGTGCCCGATGGCTTGGTGCTACTAACCAGCCTGTCGTTCATTGTGGGGGTCATTGCTTTAGCCCGCCGCCAAGCCCTGGCCAAAGAACTCGCCACCGTGGAACTCTTGGCCCGCGTCGACGTGCTGTGCCTCGACAAAACCGGCACCATCACCACCGGAGACATTTCTTACGCCGGGCTTGAAGCCTTAGGGAGCGCCGACCCAAAAGCCGCTTTGGGCGCCATGGCCGCCGCCGACCCACACCCCAACCCCACTTTGCAGGCCATCGCCGCCGCCCACCCCAACCCCGGGTGGGCCGTCACCGACCTGCTGCCATTTTCTTCAGCACGCAAATGGGCGGTCACCGACTTTGGCCCGCACGGGGTCTTTCACCTCGGGGCCCCCGACATTTTGTTGAGCGAAGAAGCCACCGACCTACGTCAACAAGTAGTAGCCCACGCAGAACAAGGCCGCCGGGTGCTGGTGCTTACCCACTGCGCCCAACCAGTAGCCGACTTAGAAACCTTGCCCGAACAATGCACCCCCCTTGCTTTCGTACTCTTAGAAGACACCGTAAAACCCGACGCGCCGGAAATTCTTAGTTACCTCGCTGGCCAAGGCATCACCTTGAAAGTTATTTCAGGCGATCACCCCTCAACAGTGGCCGCCGTGGCTCGCCGAGCCGGCATAGCCAACGCTGACACCGGGTTCGATGCTCGCAACCTGCCCCAAGACCCCGAAGAGTTGGCCAAAGTTTTAGCCGCCCACACCGTTTTTGGCCGGGTCACCCCGCATCAAAAACGAGCAATGGTGGCCGCCCTGCAATCTGGTGGCCACACGGTCGCCATGACCGGCGACGGAGTAAACGACGTGCTGGCCCTCAAAGACGCCGACATGGGCATCGCCATGGGCTCCGGCAGTTCTGCCACTCGAGCGGTGGCCCAATTGGTGTTGCTCGATGACCGCTTTGCCACCCTGCCTCGAGTGCTTAGCGAAGGCCGCCGGGTTATTAACAACATTGAACGAGTAGCCAACTTGTTCATCACCAAAGCCACCTACGCCGTGCTACTTACTGCACTGGTTGGTTTGCTGGGCAGCCCGTTTCCTTTCTTGCCCAAACAACTCACTTTAATCGGCACGTTTTCTATTGGCTTGCCTGGTTTCTTTTTGGCCTTAGCGCCCGACACCAGCTTGGTGCGCCCGGGGTTTTTGCCGCGGGTGTTGCGTTTTTCGTTACCGGCTGGGGTGGCCGCTGGCTTGGCCACGTTTGTGGGCTACGAGATAGTGCGGGCCAGCAGCGCCACCTTGGACGAAGCCCGAACAGCAGCCACCATCATTTTGTTGGCCACCGGGCTGAGCATTTTGCTTTCCATTAGTCGCCCGTTGCTGCCCTGGAAGGTGGCTTTAGTGGCCGCCATGGGGCTGGCCTACGTGGGGGTCATGCTTAGTGCCTCGGCTCGAGAGTTTTTTGAATTGGCTCCACCGCCCACCAGCATGTGGTGGGTTATAGGCCTTTGCGCAGCCTTAGGGTCGGCGGTCGTTGCCATGGTTCCCCGCTTTTTTGTTCACCCACAAGAGTAAGGTTCTCCCGGTCAGGGAGATGGAGGTACAAAATGTCCGATGAACACGCCAGCCTGTTCGCTACGGCGACTGCCCAGTTCAACCGAGGGGCCGACTTGGTTGGTCTCTCCGATGATCTGCGTTGCATAATGTCGCAACCCAAAAATGAGATCATTGTTAACTTTCCCGTTCTGATGGATGACGGCACCTACCGGGTTTTTCGGGGCTACCGCATTCAACACAACAACTTGCTTGGTCCTTTTAAAGGCGGTATGCGTTTTAGCCCCTTGGTGAACCTTGACGAAGTGAAAGCTTTAGCTTCGTGGATGACCTGGAAATCTGCCTTATGTGATATTCCTTTTGGGGGCGCTAAGGGTGGCATTACCTTTAACCCGTGGGACCACAGCCCTGGCGAACTGGAACGCATCGTGCGGCGCTTTACCCATAGTTTGAGCACCAACATTGGGCCCGACCATGATATTCCCGCCCCAGACATGGGCTCTAATGCACAGTCCATGGTGTGGATGATGGACACCTATGCCAACTCCACCGGGGCTTCGGAGCGCCAAAACGTAAAACGGATTGTTACCGGTAAAACCTTAGAGACCGGCGGCAGCCCTGGACGAGAAAAAGCCACCGGCCAAGGCGTGGTATTTTGTTTACAACACTGGGCCGACGAGGTGGGGTTTGATTTGTCAAGCGCCACCGTAGCCATACAGGGTTGGGGCAACGTGGGAAGCGCCACAGGCCGTATTTTGCAGGTACACGGTGCCAAAGTGTTGGCTGTGTCTGATCATGCCGGCGCTATCGGTGATTCCGAGGGTATTGATGCCTTTGAACTAACCGACTGGGTACAAGAGCATGGTTCGGTCAAGGGCTACCCCAAAGCAGATGCCATAGACCCGGCTGATTTGTGGTCGACCGATGTAGATATTTTGATTCCGGCCGCTTTAGAAAACCAGGTCACTTCAGAAAATGCTGGTTCGATTAAAGCCCAAGTCGTTGTGGAGGCCGCCAACGGGCCCACCACCTTAGAAGCCGAAACTATCTTGACCGAGCGAGGGATAGATATTTTGCCAGATATTTTGGTTAACGCCGGCGGTGTAGTGGTGTCATACTTTGAGTGGCTGCAAAACCGTTCGGCGCAACGTTGGGATATTGATGACGTTGATTTCAAACTGCGAGAGATTCTGTGGTCGGCCAGCGATGCGGTGGTGGCCGTTCGTCAAGAACTCGGTATTGCTTCTCGGCGTGATGCGGCCTACGCCGTGGCTTTGCGCCGACTAGAGCAGGTGTACCAGCAGCGGGGAATTTTTCCCTAACTCGGGTTGGTTGATCAACCGGTTTTGAAAAGTGCCGCGGCGGCTCGTTGCGCGGCTACTTGGCGGCGACCAATGATTGGTGTGGTAGGGGCAAAACCGGCGGTGGCTCGTTCGGACTCTGACTCGCCGCCCCAAAAACCCAGTTCACGGTTGGTGCGGGCGTAGACCCTACAGGGGTCCATAGCTGGGCATTCGGCGCAGACTTGTCGGGCTTTGGCCTCACGGCGGACTCGAGCTTCGGGGCGCTCGGCGAAGGGAGCGAAGAATATTTTACTTTCACCGCGGCAACTGCCACTGTCTACCCAACTCATGGTGGGATATTCCTTTGGCATGGTGGCTGCTACTTCGGTCATTTCCCTACTCCTTGCTGAAACCACCTGTGTTGGCTCCCTCGTTCAGCAACTCTGAAGGTATGCAATATTTGGCGCGAAGTAAAGCAATTGATAATGATTGTTATTGAATTGCAGTATCTCTTTTACAGATAAAACAATATGACTCTGATAACTTCCTACGATTACTCCCCGGTAGTAACAACCAGTTACCGGTCGGTAGCCACCACACCGCGATCAATAAGCCCACCAATAGCCGCCGATTCCAAGCCAAGATCCTCGGCCAAGATCTGTTCTGTGTGCTGGCCCAAGCGAGGCGCAATAGCCGCCCCCCGCTCAACCCCCGCAAAAGCCAACGGCGAACCAGGCACTAAATGCTGACCGACCCCCGGTTGGTCTAAGTTGGCAAACAACGGGTTGGCCGTCGAACACCGTGGGTCCTCTTGCGGCAACTGCGCAAACGTTCGGTACGGCCCCCAACACACCCCATGAGCATCAAGGGTCTCCGCTGCCTCACTCAAAGTACGGGCCTCAAACCACGGGCCAAACACCGTTCGCAAATCTTCACGAGCCAAAAAACGTTGCCCCTCATCAGAAAAATCCACCCCCAACGAAACTGCCAAAGCAGCCACCGCCTCAGTAGTTTCGGTCGCCGCCTGCAACCCTCGCCACTGCTTGGGGCTAATAGCCACCACCATGACCCGCCGATCATCACCGGTAGCAAAATCTGTGCCATAGGCCCCATAAAGATCGTTACCAATGGGTTGACGCTCCGTGCCATTAATTTGCGCCTCGGCCAAATTACCCAACATGCCCACCGTGGCCAGCGCCACATCGGCCAGCGCCAACGACACCAGCGAGCCCTGACCAGTATGAGCACGCTGACGGTCAGCAGCCAATAGACCCACCGCGGCCATTTGCCCACACATTAAATCCCACGCCGGCACCACATTGTTGATCGGCCGTTGGTCATCAGCGAAACCAGTAGCCGCCGGATAGCCAACCGCACAATTAACCGTGTAATCCACCGCCGAGGTGCCATCATGGCTGCCGGTAATAGCCACCATCACCAAATCTTTACGGCGCTGACTGAGCGCCTCATAGGACATCCATCCACCGGCCGGAAAGTTCGTTAAAAAATTACCGGCCCCGGCAATCAACTCAGCCAACAACTCTTGGGCCTCTGGGTCACGCAAGTTGACCGCCAACGAACGCTTACCCTTGTTTAAACCATTCCAGTACAGGCTCACCCCGTCGTCGGTAAGCGGCCAGCGCTGATGATCTATCCCGCCACCTAAGGCATCAAAACGTATGACATCAGCGCCCAATTGCGCCAAAGTCATACCGCCCGAAGGGGCAGCCACAAAAGCCGACCCCTCCACTACCCGCAGGCCGTCTAAAGGCCGACCCACGCTAACTCAATGCGGCAATATCTGCCAACAAATCATCAGCATGCTGATCCAACGTTTTGGACTCATTCAAGTCGTACGTCTTAGCAATAGTGCCGTCCGGGGCAATGAGGTAAGTAATGCGCTGCGGGTAATCAGAAAACGGGGTGCCCGCAGGACGCTCCGCTTGGTAAGCCGCACCCATAACCCGGTCGGGGTCTGACAACAAGGCGTAGCCAAAACTCTCCGCATCAGCGAAAGTTTTTTGTTCTTCAACGGTGTCAAAACTGACCCCAACGGCCACTGCATTGGCGGCCGTAAATTCGGAGGCTCGATCACGGAGCCCCCCTCCTTGAATCGTTCAACCAGGGGTACTGGCTTTGGGGTACCACCAAAGGGCCACCCACTTACCGGCCAGGCCATCTGAACTCACGGCGTTGCCGTGCTGATCAGGCGCCGAAAAAGCCGGCGCCACACTCCCTACTTCAAGCATATTTCCTCCAAAAGTTTCGAATAAACAAGACCCTAGTGCAGCGCAGCCAAGCAACAGCAACTAGCGGGCAGTTAGGGCGGCACACCTCTCTTGACGCCCGCTTCGGAAAGAAGTGAACAACAAGGTTAGGCTGCCCCTACCGGCCGGTAACCCACCGGACCAAAAACGAGGAGACCCCCCCATGCCCGAAGCAGTAATCGTCGCCACCGCCCGCACCCCCATCGGTCGAGCCGTCAAAGGCAGCCTCCCCGACGCCCGCCCCGACGACATGTCAGGCTTCATTGTCGATGCTTTGCTCAACAAAGTTCCCGACCTGCCCCGCAACGAAATCGAAGACGTCATCTGGGGCACCGCCCAACCCGGCGGCGAACAAGGCTTCAACCTGGGCCGCGTCGTTAGCCTGCTGGCCGGCCTCGAAGCCCCCGGCGTAACCGTCAACCGCTACTGTTCATCATCGCTCCAAACCATCCGCATGGCCGCCCACGCCATCATGGCCGGCGAAGGCGACGCCTTTGTATCGGGCGGCGTGGACTGCGTCAGCCGCTTCATGTACGGAGCCGCCGACACCGCTACCCACAACGAAAACTTCGCCGATGCCGAAGCCCGTAGCGCCGAACGCAGCGGCGGAGGCGCCGCCCCCTGGGCACCGCTTGAAGGCAGCCTGCCTGACCTTTACATCGCCATGGGCCAAACCGCCGAAAACGTCGCAGAGACCCTCGGTATTTCTCGCCAAGCCCAAGACGAATGGGGCGTACAGTCGCAAAACCGGGCCGAAGATGCCCTCAACCGCGGCTTCTTCGAACGAGAAATCAGCCCCTACACCCTGCCCGATGGCACCGTAGTCTCCATAGACGACGGAATCCGTCCCGGCACCACCTACGAAAAGGTTTCACAACTAAACCCTGTGTTCCGGCCCAACGGCACGGTGACCGCCGGCAACGCCTGCCCCCTCAACGACGGCGCCGCTGCCGTAGTAGTAATGAGCGACACCCGGGCCGCCGAGTTGGGCCTCAAACCATTGGCACGCATTATTTCATCCGGCGTATCAGCGCTCAACCCAGAAATCATGGGCTTAGGGCCCATCGAAGCCATCACCCAAGCCTTGGGCCGAGCCAAAATGTCGGTCAGCGACATTGACTTGTTCGAAATCAACGAAGCCTTCGCCGCCCAGGTGTTGGGTTCAGCCGACGAACTAGGCATTCCCTACGACAAACTCAACGTCAACGGCGGCGCCATCGCCTTGGGCCACCCCTTTGGCTGCACCGGCGCTCGCATCATGACCACGTTGCTTAATGGCCTCGAGGATTCCGACAAAGAATTCGGCGTGGAGTCCATGTGTGTAGGCGGCGGCCAAGGCATGGCCATGGTTGTCCAACGCTTGAACTAACCCG
>JAPKBH010000016.1 GCA_028823445.1 Acidimicrobiales bacterium
GATTTTTCTACCGTGGAGTTCCCCAACCCCGAAGTACCCGGCACCTTAGATTTAGCTTTAGCTTTAGCCGAACAAGAACACGCCGACTTGTTGTTGGCTAACGACCCCGATGCTGATCGTTTGATTGCTGGGGTGCCCCAAGATTCTAGGTGGCGAGTGTTTACTGGTAACGAAATTGGGGCCTTGCTGGCTGACCACGTGTTAAGCAAAGGCCAAGGAGCAGATCGTTTGGTGGCAACCACCGTGGTGTCGTCTCGACTGCTGGCCGCTATCGCCACCCACCATGGGGTGCACTACGCCGAAACCTTGACTGGGTTCAAATGGATCGTGCGCCCCGGGCTCGCCAACCCCGACCTGCGTTTTGTTTTTGGTTACGAAGAAGCTTTGGGTTTCGCTATCGGCGACCAGGTGCGAGACAAAGACGGGATCACCGCTGCTTTGGTATTTGCCGAAATGGCCAGCCAAGCCGCTGAGCAAGGCCGCACCGTGGTGGACCTTCTGCACGCTTTATGGGAACGTCACGGGGTGCACCGCACCGGCCAAGTAACCCGACGTTTTGCCGGCCCCAACGGCGGCGAAATAATGGCCAACATCCTAGAGACGGTACGCACGAGGCCACCCCAGGCTTTGGCCGGACGGCCCGTAACCGAGGTGCTGGATTACGCCGCCGGGGTCAACGGTTTGGCCTCCACCAACGCTTTGGCTTTCACCATGGACGGGGCTCGTGTGGTTATTCGCCCCAGTGGCACCGAGCCTCTGTTAAAAATCTACGGAGAAGTAATTGAACCAGCGGCCGCCGGCAAGGCAGAAATGGCCGAAACCAGCGCCGACCAAGCGCTCGCTGACCTTTTGGAGGCGGCCGGTGGATTATTAAGTGGGGAATCTCCGGATAAAAGGCCAGACTGTTAACCATGGCGTGCATCACCGATAAACCTCTCTCTTTGGCGACCTCGGTCGACCAGGTGGCTTTAGAAGCCCGAGCAAAGTCTTTAACCACCCGGTCAATTAAAACGACCAGCAAACGGGCGGCCCTACATCTGAGTATTCGCTGCATGGATTTGACCACTTTGGAAGGGGCCGACACTCCCGGCAAAGTGGCTTCCTTGTGCCAAAAAGCCACTCGCCCCGACCCAACAAACCTGGACGTACCGCCAGTAGCAGCGGTATGTGTATACCCCGAAATGGTGGATTACGCCGTAGCAGCCACCGCCGGAACCGGCGTCAAAGTAGCCAGCGTGGCCGGGGCATTTCCCAGCGGCTTGTCTCGACTCAGTATTCGCCTTGACGACATTGCCGATGCAGTGGCCCGCGGCGCCCACGAAATCGACATCGTGTTAAACCGATCAGCGTTTCTTACCGGCGACTACAACCTGGTTATGGACGAAGTAGCAGCCGCCAAAGAAGCCTGCGGCGAAGCACACCTCAAGGTGATTTTAGAAACCGGCGAACTCGGCGGCTACGACCAAATTCGTCGAGCCTCCATGCTGTCAATGCATGCGGGTGCCGACTTTATTAAAACCTCCACCGGAAAAATCCCCAAAGCCTCCACATTGCCGGTAGTGCTCTGCATGGCCGAAGCCATACGCGACCACGCCGATGCCACCGGGGAAATCATTGGCCTCAAAGCAGCGGGCGGTATTCGCACCGCCAAACAAGCTTGGCATTATTTGGTGGTAATCGGCGAAACCTTAGGAACCGACTGGCTCACCCCCGACCTCTTTCGTTTAGGCGCCTCCAGTCTTCTAAACGACGTGCTGCAGCAACTGGGCAAACTTGACACCGGCCGATACTCCGGCCCCGACTATGTGACGGTGGATTAATCATGACCACAGAAAAATTTGACCTCGACTACGCCCCGGCTCTTGAATCAACGGCGGTAGTCAACATTGCCAAACAATACGGTTTGTTCGTCAACGGTGAGTTTGTAAAAGCTCGGGGCGACAAAACCTTCGCCACCATTAACCCAGCCACCGAAGCGCACCTGGCCAACGTGGCCGAGGCCTCAAAAGCAGATGTAAACAAAGCGGTCAAGGCCGCTCGTCACGCTTATGAAACCTATTGGCGTGACATGCCGGGTAAACAGCGAGCCCGCTACCTCTACCGGATTGCCCGCCAACTACAAGAACGGGCTCGCGAGTTTGCGGTATTGGAAACCCTCGACGGCGGAAAACCCATCACCGAAAGCCGTGATTTCGACTTGCCCCAAGCGGCGGCGCATTTTTTTTACCACGCCGGTTGGGCCGACAAACTGGACTACGCCTTTCCTGGGCGCAAGGTCACCTCGCACGGGGTGGTGGGGCAAATAACCCCCTGGAACTTCCCCATGATGATGGCTGCTTGGAAGTTGGCTCCCGCTTTAGCCACCGGCAACACGGTGGTATTCAAACCTGCCGAAACCACTCCGCTGACCGCTTTGCTGCTAGCCGAAGTGCTCCAAGATGTTGACCTGCCGCCCGGGGTAGTCAACATCGTGACCGGGGCCGGCGCCACTGGCCAAGCCTTAGTAGACCACCCCGATGTAGACAAACTGGCATTTACGGGGTCCACCGGGGTCGGCAAAATGATTCAACGAGCCGCCGCCGCTCGCCGACTGCCGCTTACTTTGGAACTGGGTGGAAAAGCAGCCCACATTGTCTTCGACGATGCCGCCATCGACCAAGCAGTAGAAGGCGTCGTAAAAGGCATCTTCTTTAACCAAGGTCACGTGTGCTGTGCTGGTTCTCGCTTGCTGGTCCAAGAGTCCATCGCCGAAATGTTTATTGAAAAACTCAAACGACGGGTAGACCTGCTGCGGGTCGGTAATCCATTGGACAAAAATACTGATGTGGGTGCCATTAACTCGGCGGCCCAACTGGGGCGCATCGCCGACCTCGTAAAGGTTGGGGTGAGCGAAGGTGCCGAGATTTACCAGCCAAAGTGTTCTTTAAACAAAAAAGGCTTCTGGTTTGCTCCAACAATTTTCACCGGAGTGCAACAAAGTCACCGCATCGCTCAAGAAGAAATTTTTGGCCCCGTGCTATCGGTGCAAACCTTCCGCACCGCTGACGAAGCAGTGCAAAAAGCCAACAACACCCCGTTTGGTTTGTCGGCCGGCGTTTGGACCGAAAAAGGTTCCAAAATTCTTTGGATGGCCGACCTCCTCAATGCCGGGGTGGTGTGGGCCAACACCTACAACCAGTTTGACCCGGCCAGCCCCTTTGGCGGTTACAAAGAAAGCGGCTTCGGTCGAGAAGGTGGCATGCAGGGGCTTTCAGCCTATGTACGCACCGATACCGGAGGTCGATCATGAACGAGCATCTTCCCGTAGACAAAACATTCAAACTCTTTATTGGTGGGGCGTTTCCTCGCTCAGAGTCCGGCCGCACCTTTGCTGTACGTGACGCTAAAGGCGCACTATTGGCTAACGCTTCGCAGGCCTCGCGTAAAGACCTGCGAGAAGCAGTGCGGGCCGCTCGGGGAGCTCAAGAATCTTGGGCAGGACGCACCGCCTACAACCGTGGGCAGATTCTTTACCGGGCCGCCGAAATGATGGAAGCCCGGCGCCCCGAGTTTGTGTCGGTGTTGCGCCAAATAGGGGTGACCCCAAAAGCGGCCAGCAAACAAGTAGACCAAGCCATTGACCGCTGGGTTTGGTACGCCGGTTGGGCCGACAAAACTCACCACATATTGGGCACGGTGAACCCGGTAGCGGGCCCGTATTTCAACTTTACTTTCCCTGAACCCACTGGGGTCGTCGGGGTCATGGCTCCCGATGAACCGGCTTTGTTGGGTTTGGTTTCTCGTTTGGCGGCCGTCATTGTGAGCGGCAACACCGCCGTAGCAGTGGTTGAAGGCCCGGCCTCGCTGGCGGCTATTACCTTGGCTGAGGTGCTGGCTACTTCAGACTTGCCCGGGGGAGTGGTGAACCTCTTGACCGGAGACAAAAATGAACTCTTGCCCTGGATGATGGGTCACCTCGACATCAACGCCGTAGACCTCACCGGCGCCCCCAAAGACCTCGACCCAACAATTTTGGAAGAAGCGGCCGTGAACGTAAAGCGCACCGTCTGGGGCGACTCGACAGCGGAGAGCCCTTACGCCATAGCTGATTTCTTAGAGATGAAAACGGTCTGGCACCCTATAGGCAAGTAACTAGCCTTCTTTTGAGATGCGGTCCACGATGAGGGGCCGGGCCGCCGGGGCGTTTTCGCTGATACTGATAGCGCCCTCCAAGGCAGCCAGAGCAGGGGCGAAACGATGGGCGTCGTCGCTGTGAAGTTCCAACAAGGGTTGACCGGCTTCGACTTTGTCGCCGGGTTTGGCCAGGCACATCACGCCGGCGGTGGGGCTAACGGGGTCTTCTTTGCGGGCCCGGCCGGCCCCCAGGCGCCATGCGGCTACCCCAACGCTGCGGCAATCTAAACGGCTCAAATAACCCGATTCTTGGGCGACTACTTGCTGCTGATGCTCAGCGACCGGCAAACCAGCGCTCAAGTCGCCTCCTTGGGCAGAAACCATTTGCTCAAACACTTCTAATGCCGCACCAGAAGACAGCACCTCAGCCGGGTCGGTATCAATGCCCACCAAGGCCAGCATTTCACGAGCCAAAGCTACGGTGATTTCGATAACGTCGGCTGGGCCGCCACCGGCTAGTACCTCTAGCGACTCGGTTACCTCTAGTGCATTGCCGGCCGCTTGGCCCAGCACGGTTTCCATGTCGGTCAATAAAGCCACGGTACGCACCCCATGATCTTCGCCGAGGGCCACCATGGCTTCAGCCACTTGGCGGCCTCGTTCTACCTCAGGCAGAAAAGCCCCGGCACCCACCTTGACGTCCAGTACCAGAGCGCCGGTACCTTCAGCAATTTTTTTCGACATGATAGAACTGGCGATGAGCGGAATAGAACCCACCGTGCCCGTGACGTCGCGCAAAGCGTAAAGGCGCCGGTCAACCGGGTTGAGGTCGCTGGTGGCCCCGGCAATGATGCCGCCGACTTCACGCAGTTGGGTGACCATTTCTTCAAGAGAAAGCGAAGCTCGCCAACCGCTAATGGCTTCCATTTTGTCGAGCGTGCCCCCGGTGTGGCCTAAGCCTCGGCCAGATAACTGGGGTACGGCGGCCCCACAAGCGGCCACCAGAGGAACCAAGATTAACGAAACTTTGTCGCCCACCCCGCCGGTGGAGTGCTTGTCTACGGTGGGTCGCCCGAGGTCACCGAGTTGCAAAGAAGCCCCTGAGTTGATCATGGCCCGAGTCCACACGCTGAGCTCGTCGGGTTCCATGCCTTGAAAATAAATAGCCATAGCCAAAGCAGCCGCTTGTTCGTCGGCAATGGTTTCGCCTTGGGCGTAATTGCTAATGAACCATTCAATTTGCTGGTCGCTTAAACGATGCCCGTCCCGTTTAGCAATAATAATGTCGACTACGTCCATGATTTCCGCCTACGAGTTGTCTGAGGTGTTGAGGTCTTCTGGAATGAAGGGGTCGGCCAAGAGTTCCAAAATATTTTTGGGCCCGCCCGGGCCATCTACCATGAGGTCTGAGCCGCCTGCCTCAATGAGCACCTGGCGGCATCGGCCACAGGGGGCCAGTGGCTGGCCAGCGGGGTTGGTGGCTACCACGGCGATGAGTTTTCCTCCACCGCTGCGGTGCAGGTCAGAGACAAGACCACATTCGGCGCACAGGGTTAACCCGTAAGAAGCATTTTCTACATTGCACCCGGTAACAACTCGACCGTCATCGGTGAGGCCAGCGGCCCCCACAGCAAATTTAGAATAAGGGGCGTAAGCCTGTCGAGCAGCTTGGGCCGCTTCGGACCGCAAAGCAGTCCAGTCAATGTTGGTCATAGGAGGAATCCATTCTTTATAAAGAGGGAGCATCATCCTAAGGGCAGCGAGGCACCAGTGACACCTCTGATTTTAGGAACAGGCTTCCGTATGGAGGTCAGCAGAGAACTGGGACAAAAACTCTCGGCTGGGCCTTAGGTCAAGCCCATGCTGACACCGCCAACTCGGCAAGGGGAAAAATGTCGGAGCCGGTGTCGGCGTCGGTTGTTTGCTTAAGAAGGTCTTGGCTAAGTGGAGTAAACGCTTGGGCGGCGGCAAAAGATTGTTGGGCGGCCGTGGGGTCGCTGGGCGTACAAAAAGCATGCACCCCGGGTATCGACAAGGCAAAGTTCACACTGTTTTGTATGCCTTCGGGGGTGCGATGCGGCTCGTACCAACTCAAGGCGTCGGGCTTACGGTCACCCCAAGGGCGCCAAGCGGAGGCTTTAATAATCATGACCCCCACGTCTCGTTGGGCGCAGGTCTCAAGAAGCGCTTCGGCGTCGGCCTGGTATGTGGGGTTGGCCCACAGGTGAGCATTGAGCGGGAACATCACCGTGTCGAGGTCGTAGCGCTCTACAGCAATGCGATGCGCCTTGGGTGCCCCCAGATCGTGGCCGGTGATGCCCACGAAACGGGTGAGCCCTTGGTCGCGGGCTTCAAGAATCACCTGAAACGCTTCGTCTCTGCGGTCGAGTTCTTCCAGCGAGGTCACCCCATGGGCTTGGTAAAGGTCAAGATGGTCGAGCTGTAAGCGGTTCAGGGTTTTTTCTAAACGAGAAAGCGCCCAATCTCGCTCCGTTTCGGCGGTTTTAGCCGCCACGAAAAGTTGATCTCTCACCGCCGGCAAATGCGGCCCGATAGCCCGTTCGGCATTGCGATAGCCCGGAGCAATATCTAAATGGTTGAGGCCACAGGCCAGGGCTTCTTGAAACAGCGGCTCCGCAGTCTCGGGGGTATCCAAAGCAAAAGCCGCCCCACCCAGCACCGCCAAACTGCTGTGGTGGCCGGTGCGCCCTAACCGTCGAGTCTGCATGCCTAACCTTACCTTTTGATGTTTGTTTGGATGAGGCTTTGTCGGGTTTTGTTTTTCCGGGTGGCGAGGTGACTGATGAGCAGTGGGAGGACATTTTTGCAATATTGACAAGGTTGTGCCTTCGACCTGTGGCAATATTGGTGCTGTGAAACGCTCTTTGTCCCTATTTTTTGTTTTTGGTTTACTCGCAGCCTCTTGCAGCAGTGAAGGAACCCCTGCTCCGCCCACCACTACGGTGGGGGATCTCTTTGCCGACTCGCAAGCTTCGCCCACCGTGCCGCCGCTTGAAGTGCCTGGTTGGGAAAAAATTGAGCTTTCCGAAGCACGAGAAGCAGCAGAAACTTGTGTAGCGAGTGCTCGTCCGCCCGAAATCGTACTTCCCGACGAAGGCCCTGAAACAGTCATGGTAGAAGCCGGCGATTCGCTTGGGAAAATCGCTGAACGTTTCGACAGCACCGTCGACGCATTCATGCGCGCCAACGCCTTAAGTGACCCCAACAAACTTCGGGTCGGGCAAATGCTACTTATCCCACGAGAACGCCCAGACGAAGTAGAAGGCCAAGTGGGCCCCGCTATCACCATGGAAGAAGTCACCTGTGTTATCAGCGCCAGCGTGGAGGCCTACGGCCCCACCGGGGAACCCACCGGCACCACAGGAAAAATTGAAATTGCTATCACCTGGCCTCGCATCGAAGGCCCCCGAGAAGCCCCCAAGGTAAATGGGCGACTGCTGGGCCTAACCCAAGGGGCAGTGAACGAGTTTCTTGACGACGCCATTAGTGCCGTCGAAGACAACGGTTACGCCTGTCGAGAAGGAGTAACCGGCCGATGCGTCTGGCTTGAACACGAATACGAAATCCTGCTCTCCAACGACGAATTGCTCAGCATGCGCAACACGGTCAGTCAGTTGGTGTCCGGAGCAGCAGGAGAATCAGCGTCCATCCGTACTGAAACCTTCGACCTGTTTACCGGCGATCTGCTAAGCATCGTTGACCTGTTTGACCCCGAAACCGACTGGGTGGAAGCAGTATCGGCCGAAGCCATCACCCGGCTTGAGTCCGAGCCTTGGGTTGACGAACGTCGCTTCACTGGTGCCTCGCCAGACACCATCAACTTCACCCTCTACAACCTCACCCAAGGCGGCTTGGTGCTTTCCTTCGCCCCCTACTCAGTCGGCGGGTCGGGGTCAAACACGGTATCTATCACCATCCCCTACAGGTCACTCGAGGACTACTGGGTGCCCAACGGTTTAGTGGCCGACCTGCTGGCAGCTATTGAGTAGGCATGGTTTTTCCATCAAAGTCAGCAACAAGCCGCAGCCAATTAGCGAAAGCTCTTAAAGTTGAAAAAGGGTAAAGGAACGTCGCTGACCCTAGTTGACTTCGGTCTCGGGCCTTATGTGCATGGCACCCCCAGCAAACGGTTCCCGGTATACACCCGAGGCAACGTGGGAGAGGTTTATCCCGAAGTGGTGTTCCCCTTTAGCGCTTCAATATCAACATTGATAAGCAGCGACCCGGCAGTAGAAGCCTTAGAACAAACCGGGATTTTGACCAAACGAGAGAATCAAGAAAACGCTGATGTTCATATGGGCGCCTTCGGTGGGTACAGCTATGTGAACTTATCCGTATCACGAATAATTGCCGTGCGCACGCCAGGGGTAACGGTGGAAGAAGCCGATGCCACATTTTTAGGATCCGAAGGACTGGCCCCGCCCCATGTGCGGCAACGAGGCGACCGCAACCTCCGGGCATCTTTGCGGGGAATGCTTTATGGGCTCAAAGTGCTTAGCGGTAAACAATTGCCCGACTTAGAAAAAGAGCAACAAGTAGCACGGAGATGGCAAAAAGATCTTCCCAAAATTGCCGACGCCACAAACCAGCAGCTGTTAGCAGTATTTGTTGAGGCGGTCCCGTTGATGGGCCGTCTCTTTCGCAACCACTTATTGATAACCGGCGGCGCAGGCGCTGGTCTGAGCCTGTTGAAAATATCTTGCGAAAAGCGGTTGAACGACCATACGTTGGCACTAACGCTGCTAAGTGGTATTGGCGAGGTGGATTCAGCTTTGCCTGCGCTGGCCTTATGGGAACTTAGCAGAATGGTCCGGGAGTCCGAAGAGCTCACTGGTTTATTTGACCAAGGGTTGGACGGTTTAAACGTACGGTTGTTGGTTGAGTCCTCTGAGGTCCTGTTTGCTCAGCGTTTTCGAGAGTTTCTCATGCGCTTTGGTAGTCGTGGCCCCAACGAGTGGGAGGTGGCCTGTGAGGTTTGGGGCACTAACCCACAGATGCCGCTGGCCATCATTGACCGAATGCGCCACGCAGAAAATGACCGCGCTCCTGTTTTAAAAAATGAAAAATTAGCCCAAAATCGTGAAGCAGCAGTAAGTCGGGTACACGCCAAATTCGGTCCATTGGGGCGATGGAACTTTGATCGGGCGCATCGCTGTGCAATGTCTTACAGCCAGGCCCGAGAACGATCCAAAACGGTGTTGGTGGAAATCGTGCACGATTGCCGGCTGGCTTTACGCGAACTGGGGCGGCGCATTGCTTTAGAAGGCGGTGGTCAGGCAGACGACCTGTGGTACGTGCTGCTCGAAGAATTCGAGGACTATCAAAATGACCCCGTATCAATGGTTGAAAAGATCGCCGAAAGAAGGGCCACCCGGCAGGCCCTCTCCGAATTGCTTCCTCCCTTTTGCTTTACTGGGCAAATGCCCGCCCCCAACACGTGGGAAAAACGCAGCACTAAAGCCGTGGCTTTGTTAAAGCAAGGCGACGTGATTACCGGCATCGCCGGCTGTATAGGTAAAGCGCAAGGCCGAGCTCGGGTGGTTGTCGACCCCGCTGACCCTGGCGATCTTGGGCCCGGTGACGTGCTCATTGCCCCATTAACCGACCCCAGTTGGACGCCTCTTTTTGTGCCGGTAGAGGCGGTAGTGGTCGATGTAGGTGGCCAAATGAGTCATGCCATTATTGTTTCTCGAGAACTCGGCCTGCCTTGTGTGGTGAGTGTCACCGACGCCACTAAACGCATTCCCGATGGGGCGCTTATTGAAGTAGACGGGGCGGCCGGAACGGTCACCGTGCTGGAGGTTTAGTGCTCTTGTTTTAGCCGTGGAATTCCATGGGTGGGTAGCCCTGCATCGGCAAAGCGCTGGTAAAGCTCAAAAAAAGCAGGCCCGAAAGGGTCAACCCCGGTAAGGGGCATAGCGGCGCGCACAATAGTGAAATCAAAAGGGGCGAGTTCAGCGGCTTGGGCAAAGTATTTTTGCGCCGTTTCGTCTTGTTGGTTTCTTTGGGCATGTACGGCGAGGCGAAAATGAAGATGGGCTAATATCTCGTTTTCGCTCAGTCCGCTTACTTGGTGGCTGGCATCGGCGGGTAAGTTTCCGTTGAGAATCCAGTCGGTTACTTGTTCCATGTGCCCAGCGCAGGCAATACCAGTGAAATCAATAAACATGTCGCTCCCGAATTCGGTGGCGTTAGGACGAACAATCTGATCATGTTCATCTATCCACAAAACGGTGGGCACATTGGTGATGGCAAAGAGTTCAGCAAACTGGTGTTCGGTGTCAACGAGCACCGGGTAAGTGATGCCTTCGGCGAGGGGAATCACCGCATCAATGTTTTCATCCAGAGCAACGGCGATGACCGTAAAATTGTTCCCAGCCAAGGTTTGGTGAAGTTCCTGCCACCCGGGCAGGTCAAATGCGCATCCTCACCAACTGGAAAAAGCCACCAAAAGACGCCGAGTGCCCGACCATTCGGTTAACTCTCGGGAAGCGCCGTCAAGGTCTCGCAAGGTCACGTTAGGAACCTGCCTACCCACTAAAGCATTTTCTCGTTCTTCAGCGGGGGAGCCGATAACGACCCATTGGTTCTCGGAGTCAACCAAGGTCGGACGGTTTAGTTTTTCTGCAGCGGCGAGCAGATCGAGGCCATCGTCGGTCATCAAAGATGCTGCATCTGGCACGGGGATACACAAAGAACCTTGGCAGAGGCCTTCGGGTTTGAGTTCCCAACCTAATATTTCATCAAGAACGCTGGGCTTAACCCAGGGCTTTTGGTCTTGCCAACGGACTTCAACAGCGCTTGTCCAGTCGGCCAAAATGGTGGTTTCTTGAGATTCGTGCATGGTGATCCTTTGCTACGGCTAAAAGCCAAGGTAACGCATGGGGCAAGAAATAAAAAATCGACTGACCCGATAAGAAATCAAAAGGAGCAATAGGCCAGACTTACCTCATGGCAGACACTGACCCCATCCACAAAACGGTGACCGATTGGCATCAGTACCTTTCAGAAAAAGGGGCAACGTCGCTAGAAGACCTCTTGCACCCTGACGTAGTATTTTGGTCGCCAGTCTTATTTAAGCCCCAAGAAGGCCGAGTACTAACCATGATGTACCTCGAGGCGGCGGCCATGGTTTTTCCGGGCGGTGCGCAGCCTGAGGCATCTGAAGAAAGCTCAGTCGCCAAAACGAGTTTTCATTACACCAAAAAAATACTTGACGGGCATCATGCCGTTTTGGAATTTGAAACTCAAATGGGTGAACTGCAAGTCAACGGAATCGACATGATCACCTGCGATGACCAAAGTCTCATTACCGAATTCAAGGTGATGATTCGACCATTTAAAGCCATTGAGGTAGTGCGCGACCGCATGATGGCCGCTTTGGGCTAAGCGTTGGTGGCTTGAAACTCAGTCATAAAATCGGTTAAGGCAACAACGCTTTGTTGGTCCAAAGCGTTGTAGACGCTGGCCCGAATGCCGCCTACGTCGCGGTGGCCTTTCAGGTTCACCATGCCAGAAGCTGCTGCTTCGACCACAAACTGTTTTTCTAAGTCTTCGCTAGGCAAACGAAAGACAATGTTCATATGAGACCGACTGGCGGCATCAACCGGTGACCGGTACCAGCCTTCGCTTTGTTCAATGGTGCCGTAAAGTAAATCGGCTCGAGCGGCCGATCGCCGCTCAAACTCTTCGAGTCCGCCTGCTGCTTGCATCCATTTCAACACTTTGCCCATCACGTAGATAGCAAACATGGGCGGCGTGTTGGCCATGGAATCGGCTTTGTCGTGGGTGCGGTAATCCATGTAAGAGTTAAGAGTGCGTTCGCTGCGCCCCAAAAGTTCTTTACGTACTACCACTATGGCCAAACCGGCCGGGCCAAGGTTTTTCTGCGCTCCGCCATAAACCAGATCGAAACGGTCCCAGTCAATGGGTCGGCTCAAAAAATCGGAACTCATGTCGGCGACCAAAGGCAGATCTACCGTGGGGTATTCGGGAAAACGAATGCCGCCGATTGTTTCGTTGGAGGTGATGTGCAGGTAGCGGGTGCCGGGGTGTAAATCAAAGTCGGAGGTGGAAGGCATGCGGGCGAACCCTTCGTCGGCCCCCGTCCATGCTTGGTAGGCCTCGCTCACTAATTGAGCGTCGGCGAAGGCTTTTTTACCCCAGGTGCCGGTAGTCAAGTAGGCCGCACTTTCTTGCGGAGCCAAAAGGTTCAACGGCACTTGAGCAAATTGCAGCGAAGCGCCGCCTTGGAGAAACAAAATGCTGAAATCTTCTGGCACCTGAGCCAGAGAGCGAAAATCAGCCAGTGCTTCCATGTGTACAGCGTCATAAGCAGGGGCCCGGTGGCTGCTTTCGATGATCGACATGCCAGTGCCGCCAAAGTTCAACATTTCGTCACGGACTTCTTCCAACACAGAAACCGGCAAAGTGCAGGGTCCGGCGCAGAAGTTGTGGACACGGTTAGCGGTGGTCATGGGATGCTCCCTTAAGTGCGCTCTAGCCGGCGGTTTTGCGGGCCAAAGGTCACGGTTGTAACACAGTCAGGGTATCGCAAAGCGCTTAGGGGAGGGTGGTTCGTCGTTCAATGGTTGGTTCGAACACCGTCGCCGTGCGTTGTGCCGCCTCAAGCAAGATGACGCTGTCGACGCTCGATGGTTCGTCAAGGCCCAGCAAAGCAATCTCGTAGGTGGAGCGGTCAACCCATGTGGGGTAATAGCCGGCCTCGGCAACTACCAAGTCTCCGTCGTTGTTTTCTGCAATGTCAAACCAAACCATGACCCCATCTTGGGTGGCTGGCGGGCATTCGTTGCAGCGCCGTCGTTGGTCGCCAGGCTGGTTAGAGAGAAAATTTCCCATGCCCGCCACGGCGTATTTGCCATTATGAATAATGACCGGTTGGGGGACGTGCGCCCCATGGCCGATGATCAGATCAATACTGTCTGAGGCCAAAAGAGTAGCCGTTATCTGGTTTTGACGGTCGGTAAGAGCGCTGACGTATTCGTCTCCCCAGTGGATGCTGACCACCACAAACTCCGCCCCATCGGCTCGAGCATTTTCTGCCGAGGCCATGACCAAACCAGGGTCAAGCGAAGCCACTAACCAAGCGGGGTCGGTGGGCAAAGTAGCCCCGTTAAGCAGGTCGGTAACCGAAAGATGAGCCACCGTGACACCGTTGGCATCGTAGAAAACCGGTCCTGCTTGTTCTGGCGAGGTAGCCATTCCGGCTGCGCCAATGCCCGCATTTTCTAGGTGACTCAAGGTGCTGGCTGCTCCGGCGGTACCGGCGTCCAAACTGTGGTTCGACGCTGCCGAACACCCGTCGTAACCGGCTTGGCCTATGGCTTGGGCTAATTCAAAAGGCACGCTAAATCCGGGGTAGTAAGACAAATCATTGTTGTTGGCCGAGAGAGGGGTTTCGAGGTGACAAAGAGCAAGGTCGGCCGCTTGAAGCACCGGAGCTACTCGAGAAAACATGGGAGAAAAGTCCCATTGGGTGCCATCGGTTGACCGGGCTACGTCGGCCACGTATTCGTGCACTAGGAGTTCTCCGCTGGCCACCAAAGTAAATGACCGCGCCCGAGGCGTTTCTTCCACCGATGAGGTGCTGGTGCTGGCGCCAGAAGTAACGGGGTTTAAAGAAGCACCGTCAATGGTTGTTGGTTGTTGACTTTGGAAGGAAATAGCTAACAAAAAAAATGCACCAAGGATCAGAAGTTGAGCGAGCCTCCAAGCGGCTTGGCGTTCTTGTGGCGGGGTTAAAGCGCTCATGAGTTGCTTCGAAGGAGCGGCACGCCGGGCCGTTTTGTTTTATCGTTTTTCTGGTTACGGCGTACGATTTGCCCATTTACTATGACGTGGTGCACGCCGGTAGATTCTTGCCCAGGGTCTTCGAGGTCCGCGTTGTCGATAATGGTTGTGGGGTCAAAAATGGTGATGTCGGCGATAGCTCCACCTTGTAGCCGCCCCCGTTGAGCAAGGTCAGGGCTCGCTGTTTCAAGCAGTTGCGCAGGGTAAATGGTCATGCGGGCCAAGGCATCAATGAGCGACAGAACGCTTTGTTCCCGAACGTAAACTCCGAGAATGCGACTAAAACACCCTGCCGAGCGGGGGTGGTTGTTGTGGAGCGGGCCCAAAATTGCGTCAGAGCCGATCATCATCCAGGGAGCTTTTAGGGCGGTGGTTATGTCTTGTTCGCTCATGGCAAAAGCTGCGGTAAGCAGGCCCTGTTGCCGAATGGACGGCCATTCGCTTTCGGTAACTCGTTTGCTGGTGCCGGCTACTTGCAGGTCGTTGTAGGTGATGCCAAATTTGTCTTGAAAATTGTCGAAGCGAGGAGTGCCGGCGTAGGTAGCCCAAAAAGTGTAGGGGTAGGTGCAAGCGGTAATGGCCAGCCCCTCAAGGCGGGCTGCTTCAATTTGAGCGATAGCTTCGGCCATGCGCCCAGTGCCACCAGTGGAATTAAGGTGTTCGATGTGCACCGCACACCCGGCTTGTCGGGCTACTTCTATGGCTTCTGTTACTGCTGCTTTTTGTAAATCTGGGTCGCTGGTTTCGCCGGTTCGTATATGTAAGCAAAGCGGTACGCCATATTGAGCAGCCACCGCCCCGTGCCCCAGCATTTCTTCGAAAGTTACCCCTGGGACGTATTCGGGTTGTTCGTGAATACCTAAAGCGCCTGCTTCTAGGTCGAGGGCTGCCCGATTGGTGAGATCTTGGAGGGAAACGTCGTCCACGTCGCGGAGGTAGTCAATGTTGGCGCCGGTTATTTTTCGGTGTTCGTATTGGTCAGTGGCTCCCCCGTAATTGAGCGGGGGATCTTGGGCGGCAGCTTTTTCGAGAAAGTCAACCATGGGGTCATCTATGCCGTGTAGGCAAAGGTTGGAGGTAACGCCGTCGGCTATTTTGAACCACTCGCCGTACCCATTGGGCGGGTAAGAGAGGAGGTCGATGAACCCGGGAGAAACCACAAGGTTGCGGGCATCAAGGGTGTCGCGTCCGGTGAGGGTCTCGTTTCCGAGGTAGGTGATGATGCCTTGATCAATGCCGATGTCAACTAAGGCGTCAAAACCGCTGGCGGGGTCGATGACTCGGCCGGCAGTGATGACGGTGTCGAAAACATGGTTGACGGGATCAACCATGGAAGCGGCATTGAGTATCGGGGGAGAGGTGGCAAGCGAGGCGAGAGAGGTGGTACTGGTGGTGCTGGTGGTGGAACCGGTGACGAGTTGGTTTGTTGGAGCGGCCGGTGTTGGGTTGCGAGTACCAAGGCGGCGAAGGAGCGCCAAGTTGGCTGCGCCGAAACCAAGGCCCAGCAGCATGCGTCGACGCCCAAGGCTGGCCTCGCTGGGTAGGACTGGTTGTTCGTTGGTTTCTTCTTCGCTCACAAGGGGCGACGTTACCGGGCAAAAGCAGGCCGGTGGTGGCGCTGCGGCCTTTGCTTGGTTTAAAGAAAGTACGGTGGGCACATGAACTTGCGGGTGCTCTCTTCGTTTGGGGTGTTTGGCCTTCTTGTTGCGGGGTTTTCTTTGGTGGCGGTGCTTACTTCAGGTAAACAAGAAATGATTATTCCGCAGGTTTCGGTGGTGCCGATTTCTGCGGTATCGCCAACATTGGTGACGGATGTTTCGTTGCCTCGTTCGGCGGCGGTGTACAACGGGCTTGGGGCATGGGTTGACTCGTATGACCTGGACCCGGTTTATGTGCAAAATCCTACGGTTACCTCAAAGGACCCTAAAGAGATGGTGGCTGTTGGGGTGAACACAGTTTTTTTGCAGGCCGCTCGTTCTGATGCTCGGGCGGCTTGGCCGACCACCGACCCCTGGTTGTTGGCGGAGTTTTTGTTGGCAAGCCACCAAGTTGGCCTTGAGGTAGTGGCTTGGTATCTGCCGAAATGGTCAGCCGACGATGAAGACCTCAAACGGTTAACTGCATTATCGGACTTTTCCGTTTTAGGTCAACGCTTTGATGGTCTTGCCGTAGATATTGAATGGAACAGTGACGGGCTTTCTCCTGAGGTGCGGTCGCTGCGTTTAATTAAATTAAGTGCTGATCTGCGGGCCCATGTGGGGTCAGACCCTTTGGGAGGCATCGTTATGCCGCCGGTTTTGACCGATGAAATTAATCAAAAGTTTTGGCCGGGTTTTCCCTGGATGGAGATTGCCCCGTTTTACGACGTATGGATGCCCATGAGTTATTGGTCGTTTCGTACCGAAGAACACGCGGACCCGCTTTATTACAGCGGGGAGAGTATTCGCCTATTGCGTAACCATTTGGGCGACCCGGCGGCGGCGGTGCACGGCATCGGGGGCATTGGGGCGGCGGATGGTACCGATTTGCCTGACCCGGGTGAACCGTTGGCCAGCGTGGACGACCTTGAGGCTTTTGTACGTTCCTTGACGGAAAATGATGCAGTGGGTGGGTCAATCTATGACTGGGCCACCACGGGGGATCAAGCTCGAGGTCGGTTACAGGATCTTTTCGCCGCCTCATTTGACTGACTCTGGCTTGAGAAGTTGTGGCGGAAGCCCCAAGCATTTGCGGCAGAGATCATTGAGGGGGCCCACTGCTTGGTAGAGCTGTTCTTGGTGGTCTTTTGTTGAGCAAAGGGTGAAGGTTTTTCCTTGTCGGTCCACCAGATGGAGCAAACCTTTTGGGGTGCCGTGGCAAAGCACCGGGCTGATAATGCCGACGATCCACCAGTCGGGTGGCGCTTGCCAGGAATCGAGGCAAGTTAAATCTAAAAGGGGAGAAAGGGTTGGTGCGGTGAGGGTGCCGCCGATGAGATAGAGCTCGTCAAGAAGGGCAAGGGCTGAAATGTGCGGTGGTGGGTTGACCATGGGTGCCTTTAGGTAAGGGTTTTAAAGGCGTCCGGAGCAGGCCGCAAAGCATGAAGCTATTTTGCCTGAGGGGTGTGACAATGCCGGATAAGAGATTGTGTTGCGCGCTCTGAGCGCGTATAGTGTCACGGTGAGTGATCATCAGAAAAAGCCCAACAAAGGCACCGCAACCACAGCATTCGGCGTCGGACGCCGAGAAAGCCACGACGCATCAGCGTTCTACGAGCGCTTCACCCCTCCGGTGCTCTCAGACGACGAAACAGTAAACCCCGTACCCGACCTCGGCAACGGGTGCCTCCAAGGCGACGCCCGCAACATGCATCACCTGCCCGACAACTCAGTGGCCTTAGTCGTAACCTCCCCTCCCTACTTCGTTGGCAAAGAATACGAACTCGCGGTGACCGGCCAAGAAAACGAAGGCTGCATCCCCACCTCATACTTGGACTACCTCAACATGTTGCGCGAAGTCTTTGCCGAATGCACACGAGTGCTCGAACCCGGCGGACGCATCGCCGTAAACGTGGCCAACCTCGGGCGCAAGCCTTACCGCAGCCTCTCCGCCGACATCATCGGTATTCTCCAAGACGATCTGGGCTTGCTGCTCCGTGGCGAAGTGGTATGGCAAAAAGCCGACGGAGCTACTGGGTCCGTCGCTTGGGGGTCATTTCGAAAAGCCGCCAACCCCGTGCTACGCGACATGACCGAACGAGTCATCATCGCCAGCAAGGGACGCTTCGACCGAGCCCGCCCCGGCCCCCGGCGCCAAAAAGAAGAACTACCCAGCGAAAGCACCATCACCACAGACGAGTTCATGGAAGCCACCCTTGACCTCTGGCGCATAGATGCCGAGTTGGCCAGTCGAGTAGGGCACCCGGCCCCGTTTCCCGTTGAACTGCCTCGCCGGCTCATTGACCTCTACACCTATAAAGACGACGTGGTGCTTGACCCTTTTATGGGCTCGGGAACCACCCTGGTAGCGGCTACACGTTCTGGACGCCGGCCCGTGGGCTACGACCTCGAAAAAGAATACGTAGCGCTTGCCACCCAGCGAGTAGCCGAAGAACAACAACGCCTCCGAGACGGAAAACGTGCCGCCTGGCGTCGTCGAGACCTGGCTCAGTCGGGAAGCCAAGTTGACTTGTTTACCAACGAAACGGCGTTAGAAACCGCAGAGCATGTTTTAGGCCAAGCCCACCAAAGCGGCAAAAAAGCCGCCGACATCGCAGCCCAAGTATTGGAATCTGCTGGGTTTGAAATAGTTAAAGAAAACGCCACCTTGCGCAAACTTGGCGTAACTTTTCCTTTCTTGGTTACCGACCAAGCCGACGGCCTTCCTTGGTACGTGGAAGTATCCGGCACTTTCACTACGGCCCGGCCCGGCATGCGCCGCGCCGATGTGCTCTGGAAAACCCTCGGCCGAGCCCACGTGCTGGCCACCGCCGGCGAAGAAACCCCCCGATTGCTGATCCTCACCTCACACCTGCCCCGGGCAAAAAGTGAAGGCGATCGTGCCCTGCGGGCGGTAGGCGGCACTGGTTTCTTTGACGCCGTCGAAATGTTTAACAACGATGCCGTGGCTCGGCTTACCCACTACGCCAAGGTGGCTCCCCAATTACCAGACCCCGGCTTTTGGTCAGAAAAAGAAATCGCTACCAAGTTCGCTTAAGGCTGAATAAGCGGAACCCCATCGGCGGGCACAAAGGTCACCTCAAAAAGAGTTGGCCAACGTTTACCGGTAAGAAAAAAATGCCCAGATTCGGCATGAAAAGCAATGCCGTTGAGCACATCATCAGAGCCCAACGAAGAACGATCCACCGGCAACATTGAAGCATCCACCTCATGGGTAACTGCACCAGTAACCGGGTCTATGCCCAGCAAAAGGTCGGTCTGCCAAACATTGGCCCACACCGTTCCATCAACACATTCCAACTCATTGAGTCGGTCCACGGGTTGGCCGTTTTGGGTTACCTCGACTTGACCCAATCGCCGAAAATCTTCAGGGGAACGCAAGGTCAAAGACGATGAACCATCTGACATGACCAAAGTGGTGGAGTCCAACAGGCAAATGCCCCACCCCTGGCCGCCGTAGGACCAAGTAGTGGCTAAAGAAAACGGCTCGATGTCCCACACTGCGGCTCGCCCGGATTTCCACGTCAACTGCACTAAACGACCATCGGGCAGAGCGGTAAAGCCTTCACCAAACCATGTGGAGTTAAGAAAGCCCCACCGGCGAGCTAACCCCAAGGAGAGATCAATCTCGCGAATCTGAGATTGACCCACCAAACCAGTGCTTTCAAAAAGGCGACCATCAACGAATTCCAAGCCTTGAGTAAATGCTTCACCGTCATGAGGAAATTCGGCGACCACCTCAACGATCATTTGTTGAACCGGCAGAACCGCAGCAGGTTGGTCTGTCGGAGACCCACACGAAATCAAACCTGACAAAAAACCTAAAACCAAAATGCCCCGGGTGGTCAAACGAAGAGCGAGGAGACCAAACTGCACCATAATGAAAAAGGATAAACCATGACGGCGCATGAACCGACAGAAGGTCAAATTACTCATGCAGGCCTCGAACACGCTTGGCTGGACTGGGGTGGCTCTGGCCAACCACTCATCATGCTGCACCCCAATGGTTTTTGTGCCGGTGTCTATCACCCCATCGCCCAACGCTTGCGCGACCAGTTTCGCATAATCGGTGTAGACCTCCGAGGCCAAGGAGCAAGTGAAAAAGTAACTGAAGAAGCGTTGCTGGGCAACGACGCTATGGCCCAAGACATTTTAGCAATTGCCGACCATTTAGAAGTGACCAATTTCTCATTACTCGGCGTTTCCCTCGGCGGGGGAGTAGCGATCGAAATAGCGGCCGCTGCACCACAGCGAGTACAAAAAATGTTGCTCATCGAAGCCATAGCGATTTCAGGGCCCGACCGAGAATCCCAACACTTTGACTACGGCACCGGTAACCACCCACTGGCTATTGGGGCCCGTAAACGCCGTGCCGTGTGGGAAGACCGCTCCACCGTAGTGGCCTCTTACGGGGCACGTCGCCCCCTCAACGTTTTAGACCCAAAGGTTCTCGAGGCTTACGCCCGCTGGGGTTTGATTGACCGCCCCGATGGCCAAATTGAGTTGGCCTGCGACCCCGAAACCGAAGCCTTAATTTTTGACTCGCACCGCAACCACGGCCCCAAAGAAACCTTTGATCAACTGGCCAGCATCACCACCTCTACCACCGTGTTGCATGGAACGCACAGTGATCTCAGCCCAGCATGGTTTGAAGAACAAGCCCAGCAACTTGGCACCACCGCCCAGGCCATTGAAGGTTCGCATTTCTTTTTCTTTGAAAATCTAGAACGAGCCGAACAACTGGTTCGCCAATACCTGACCTAAAGGAACCACATGACCGCCGTAGACCCCGTTGAACTCTCCAATCGAATAATTGACTCAGGAACAGCTGAGCCGCCTCACAACCGAGTCACCGAAGAACTCGTCGAAATAGATGACGGCTTGGCAGTAGTGGAATCGTTCTCTCACTGTTGGGTACGTAAAACCGAGGAAGGCCTGATTTGCGTTGACGCCAGCGGCGTGCAGTCGGGCACCGCCGTAGTAGCCGCCTTGCGTGGTTGGACAAACGAACCCCTGCATAGCCTCATCTACACCCACGGGCACATGGACCACGTGGGAGGTAGCGGCGCTTTTATGGCCGATGCCGCCCACCGCAGCGACCAAAAACCTACCGTGGTCGCTCACGAAGCAGTCGCTCCTCGGCTCGAGCGTTACCGCCAAACCAGCGGCTGGAACCAAATCATCAACCGGCGACAATTCGGCGGCGTACGGCCCCTAACGAACTTCGGAGTGGGCGGGGTGAAAGAAAGAAAATTTGTCCCCGACGATGTGGCCGAACCAGCGCTCACCTACAGAGACAAATTAGACCTGTCGGTTGGTGGTCGTGACCTCGAGTTACACCACGCAAGAGGTGAAACCGATGACCACACCTGGGTCTGGGACCCCGCCGACAAAGCGGTCTATGCCGGGGACTTTGTGACCTGGATTTTCCCCAACGCCGGAAACCCACAAAAAGTACAGCGCTACCCCATTGAATGGGCCGAAGCTATGCGAAAAATGTTGGCCATGGGAGCCGAAAAGGTTTACCCCGCACACGGATTACCCATTGTGGGGCGAGCCCGAGTAGAAACCGTGCTGGGAGATATCGCCGAATCGTTGGAGTACCTCTCAGGGGCCACCCTGGACTTAATGAACCAGGGTGCCACCATTGACACCATTATTCATGAAGTCACCTTGCCTGAGCATTTGCAAGACCGCCCTTGGATAGCCCCCCAGTACGACGAACCAGAATTTGTGGTGCGCAATGTTTACCGCCAATTTGGCGGGTGGTGGGATGGCAACGCCGCCAACTTGAAACCTGCGTCAGAAGCCAAACTGGCTGCTGAGATGGTCATGTTGGCTGGTTCAGTGGAGGCGCTTACCGAGCGGGCACAAGAACTCGCCGAAGCCAATGAACTCAAGTTGGCCTGCCATTTGGCAGAAATGGCTGTTACCGCTGAGCCTGAACACCAAGGGGCTCACCGGGTGAGGGCCGCAATCTATTGGCAGCGCCGTGCCGCTGAACGTTCGCTCATGTCGAAAGGCATTTTTGCTTCGGCGGCTCGAGAATCTGAAGTGGTATTTGGCGAAGAAACCGGTCGCCAATCCATGAAGTCAGCGTTTAAAAACTCTATGCCTTAGGGGGCATAGGTTCAGAGTCCCAGCCTCTAGAAATAAGGGCCTTTTCCAAACAAAGCCCTTATGGCTTGAAAGCTTGCTCAAAACTTTTTTGAGTTGTGGAAATAACAGTCGAGTCATCCGCATCCATCACAAAAACTTCGAAGTCGCTATCACGATCACTTAGAAAAGCAATCTGGTCGGGTTCCTCTATTCATTCTCGCGAATGCTGATGTCCAAATCGAAGGAAACATTTCCCCGAAGCGCGTTGGTTGTGATCAAATATTCGCCATTCTCAGGAAGGTTTCCAGAGAATTTGAATTCTTGGCCCTCAATTTCGCTGAGTAGGTATTCCCCACTGGGTGTTAACACATCAAACGAAGCATTTTCTTCCAGCGAAGTGATGGTAATCTCCATACGTTGACCAGCCGCTGCAACTAGCCCGTAAACAGGCCCTGTTTCACCGCGTAACATGCCCCCGCTAATAGTGGTGCTGGAGGTTCCAGATTGAAACTGCACTGGAGCGTATTGAACTACGTTGGTAATTAACGCATCAAGAGAGTAAGAGACATTGCCGCGTAACGGATTTATGTAAATGAGGTAGTCTCCGTCTGCGGGAAGCAAGATTTTTGTCCGCGTAATACCAGTTACCAATTTCTCACCGTTCGGGGCTTCTACATCAAAAGAAGCATTGTCTTCTAGCGATGTGAGCGTCAGTTGCATCAATTGCTGAGCATTAGCACGCAAAACATATAGGGGGCTGGCATCACCTTGAAGGATCCCACCCTCGATGATTGTGCCAATATCATCCGGTGTGAACTGAATACGCTGTGCTGGTTGCTCAGTAGGAGTTTCTTCTTCTTCAGTGCTTGCAGGAGGTTCAGGATCTACCTGCTCGTTAGCATCGTCGCTTTCCGTTTCTTCTTCTTCTTCAGTGCTTGCAGGAGGTTCAGGATCTACCTGCTCGTTTGCATCGTCGCTTTCCGTTTCTTCTTCTTCTTCTTCAGTGCTTGCAGGAGGTTCCGGAGCGCTTTTTTCACCCTCTTCTTCCGTACTTTCGGTCGCCTTTGGTTGATCAGTCCCGTCACTTTGTGATGCACTGTTTTCGGTCACTTGCTCGTCAGTTGAACTGCTGCAACCTGTCAAACAAGCTACCAGTACAGCAAAAACAGTAAGGGACTTCAGGATCGGTTGACGCTTGAAAAAGTGAGATTGGTTCATGAGTGGGGGGGGCTCCTATAGATGGATTCTGAATTTGCTAATCATAGGGCTTCAAAGGCTTCTTAGAGAAGTTCTGAATCCCTTTTTATAGTTCGCCTTCGATGCCTCCAGTTGATGTCCTGAGAATGCATTTTCCTCAAAATCGAGGGTGACGGAATGACGCAAATTCTAAGAAACATCTAAAAGACTTATTTTCAAAAAGGGTTTCAATTACTAGTAATCGTAGAGAAGGCCTTTCTAAATAGGATATGCGTCTGGTCTCTAGTCTAGGTTAATAAAAGGTGGCCGTCGCTTATGGTTAGCGGGCTGCCGGGGTCATGGGTAAGAAGCTCGGCAGTTGCGAGACCGGGGGCTGGGTTAGTCAAACCGTGGGCCGCCGCAAAATGAGCGGCTAATCGGATGCCGTATGAGCTTTCTAGCAGCGAGGTAATTATTACCTTTTGCCCCGCCGTGGTGGCCAGTGTTACTGCTTCACCGGCTACTACGAGCCCCCCCAAGGAGGAAGGTTTAACGACGAAAAAGTCGCCCGCGCCTAGGTCAATGGCCCGCCGGAGATCGCTGAGGCAGCCAGCACTTTCATCTACCGCCACCGGCACTATGGCTTCTCGGCAAACCGCGGCTAAGGCTTCGAGGCCTGCCGTGGGTTCTTCGATGAACTCAATGCCGAGCGGAGCCAATTTTTCGATGTTGTGCAAGGCTTCGGTGGTTGTCCAACCGCCGTTGGCGTCAAGGCGGAGAGCCATATCTTTACCGGTTGCGGAACGCACGGCGGCCACTCGTTCAAAGTCAAAGGAAAACGAAGCGGCGGCTACTTTTATTTTTAAGGTGGTGAAACCCTCGGCTTTGCGCTCAAGGGCTTGGCAAACAAGGTCTTCGGTTGAGCGACCAGCAAGGAGCGCCGCCAACGGCAGGCGATCGGGGCTTTCAGGGTTGAGGTGACGATGCAAAGCGAGGCCACGTTGCCGGGCTTGAAGGTCAAGAAAAGCACCATCTATGGCCGCTCGAGCAGTAGGTAGATTCGGTGGCCCCTCTGGTTGCTCATCAGCAAACCATTGTCTGATGGCCGCTTCTGACTCGTTGATATTTTCTGCGGTGAAACCGGTTAAAGGAGCAGCCTCGCCGAAACCGATGTTGCCTTGATCGTCGCTTACCGCCACTACAACTACCGGTCGTTGGTGAAGTTGCCCGTGCGCTGTGGTGATGGGTGCCCGGTAGTGCAAAGTGTGACGGGTTATTTCAACGCCCTTGAATTCACCCATGCTTGTCGCCTAAAAACTTCTTTAGAGCCGCTGCCGTGGCTTTTGGGTTTTCAATATGAACCGCATGGCCTGCTTGGGCAATAACCACAGTTTCGCTCTGGCTCAAGCCGGTACTTAAGCGCATGGCCAGGCGCCGGAACTTGGTGTCTTGTTCGCCCACTAGTAGCAAGGTGGGGGTCAATATTTCCGACAGGCGCCCCCACAAAGAAGGCTGCGCCCCGGTGCCCGCTCCACGCAAACTGGCCGCCAAACCAACGGGGTCATTGGCCAATCGTTGCTGCCGAGCGGCCGCCAAAACATCGGCCGCTAACCCCTGTTGCGACGCAAAAAGTGGTTGGGCCATCCAACGATCCACAAAGGCCGGTAAACCGTCTTCGAGAAGTTCGTCGGCCAAGGAACTATCAGCCTGTCGTCGGGCCAAACGTTCGCTCTGCGAAGCCAGCCCCGCCGAGGCCCCAATAAGCATTAACTGGCTTACCAAATGGGGGTAGTTGAGGCTAAGTGCCAACGCCAAACGGCCCCCCATGGAGTACCCCAAGACGGCTGACGAGGTTAGGTTTCTTTCCTCAAAAAAGTTGGCCAAAAGGTCAACGGTGGCCAAAAAATCGTAGAGTCCAACATCGCTTAAATGGCCAGTTCGGCCGTGGCCGGGTAGGTCAACAGAATAAACAGTAAACCGATCAGCCAGCGCATGACTTAACGAACGAAGCGTGGAGGCATCACCGGTAAACCCATGCAGTAGAACTAATGGCGGGCCTTCGCCGGTGGCCGTAAAACACAGAGGGTTACTCATCGGTCCAGTGCCTCCACGGCCGCCGCAGAGGCTTTTCGATGAAGATCAATGTTGTCGGTGGCCTCAACAAGCACATGAATGAGGTGCAGTCCGGGGTGGCCTAAAGACATAGCGAGGGCTTCTTCGAGGCCGTGGCGGTGAGAAACCCGGTGATAGTTGGCCCCCACTAAGGGTGCCAAATGAGCGAGGTCAAGGTCGTGTGGGGTGTGGAACAAACGGCGATGATCGACATGGTTTTGTTTCGCAATGGGTAGAAAAGAGAAAATGCCACCCCCGTTGTTGTCAACCACCACCACGGTGAGGTCTACTCCTAGCCGTCTAGCTGCTGCCCAACCGCTGAGGTCGTGAAGCAAGGTCAGGTCACCGGTATAAAACACGGTCGGTCCGCCAGACGCATAGCCAACCCCTAGAGCGGTAGAAACTTGGCCATCAATGCCGTTGGCTCCGCGGTTGGCGTAGACGCCAAGAGGCCGTTGACCTACTGGGAGAAAAGCATCAAGGTCGCGAATAGGCATGGAGTTCCCCACCACTAAAGCAGCCCCCGAAGGAAGTAACGCTCCGAGAACCTCAACTACCGCAGGGTTGCTAAAAGGTGCGTCGGCCATAGCGGAAGCCACGGCGGCCGAGGCTTGTTGTTCGGCCTGTTGCCAAGATAAGGCCCAAGAGGGGTCAGGTCGATGGGTTACCGCTGCTCGGGCAGCCCAATCGGCGGGAGCCAAGTTGATTCGCTGAGTAACCACGTTCACTGGGTCGGGGTGACGTCGAAGGTGATCCACGGTGATGACTTGAGGTGGTCGGGTGCGCTCCAGCCAAAGCCGGTAGGCCTTCGAAGTTGGGAGCCCACCCAATTGTACTATTACTTCGGGTCCATGTTTATCGGCCCAAGATGAGCGAAAAATGTGTTCGCCGGTAGACAGCACCAGGCTATTAACGGTATGCGGCCCGTGACGAAGGCTTGATGCTGGGTCGGCAATTATTGGCCAACCAGAGGCATTTGCGAGGTCAGCGATGACAGATTTTTCTTTTTCGTTGAGGTCTAGTGGCCCAACTACTAAAAGCCCTCGAGGGCAATTAGGGAGTGGCGGACAAGGGCGGATCTCGGCTGAAGGGTTGGTGAGTAGTTCGGCCATTGGGGGCTCATCGGTGGGGGGCTCTAAGGGTTCGCGTAGCGGCCAGTTGAGGTGCACCGGGCCGGGGGTTTCTTGGGTGGCCAGTTGTACGGCGGCCGCCGCCAAGGCAACTGCTTCACCTGGGTCTTCGGTGCCAGCAACTGCTGGCTGGTGAAACCACCGAACGTGGGTGCCAAAAAGTTCAACTTGATCAATGGTTTGTGGGGCGCCTCGGCCTTGAAGTTCGGGTGGGCGGTCGGCGGTAAGAACCAGCAGTGGAACGCCGCTGTGAAAAGCTTCAACTACGGCGGGGAGATAGTTGGCGGCTGCCGTGCCAGAAGTGCATATCAAGGCCACCGGTCGCCTGGTAGCGCGAGCCAAACCCAAAGCAAAAAACCCGCCCGAGCGTTCATCAAGGTGCACGGAGACTTCAAGGTCAGGGGTTTGGTCAGCGGCTACCGTTAGCGGGGTAGAGCGTGACCCCGGTGAAAGGGCGACGTGACGCACCCCGCTGGCCACCAGTTGAGCAAAAAAAGCTCGTAGGGCGGCATGCACGGCTTCTGGGTTTGAGGCGGTCACTGTTTCTCCGAGGTGGCAACGATGGGGCCCAGCATGGCTTTGAGTTTCATATCGGTTTCTAAAAGCTCTCGGTCGGGGTCTGACCCTCTAACAACCCCTGCCCCGGCATACAAAGTGGTGCCGTTTTCGGTCAGCAAGGCGGAGCGTAAAGCCACCCGAAATTCCCCTCGGCCTGTTTGGTCAAACCAGCCCAAAGGGCTCGCAAACCAGCCGCGGTCCATCTCTTCGTGCTGGGCTCGTAAGGCCGCTGAAGGGGCCACGGGGTGACCAGAAACAGCGGGGGTGGGGTGCAAAGCGCCGACGATGTCAAGCAAACCGGTGCCTGTGGCGAGGTCGGCTTCGATGGGGGTGTAGAGGTGTTGGATGCCGTGCAGGCGAAGCAGTTCGGGATGTTCGGGGTGTTGGGGGTCTATTTCAAGGCTGCGAAGCGAAGCGTCGACGGCATCGACAACTACGGCGTGTTCGGCCCGCTCTTTAGGGCTGGTCATGAGGCCTTGGCCGAGGGCAGCATCGGTGGCGGCCGCTGGGTGGCGTGGTGCAGACCCTGCGAGCGCTGCGGTGAAGAGGCGCTGGTCTTTGACGGCGGCTAAACGTTCGGGGGTGGCGCCGGCGAAGTTGGTGGCGCCTTGCCCGACACAAAAGGTGGCGCAAGCGGGGTAGGTGTGGCGCAAGGTAGACAACAAACGCCCAAGGTTGGGGCGGTGGGGCACGGTGAGCGACCGGCAGGGCACGGCTTTAGAGATGCTTCCGCCTTCGATGATGTTTAATGCGGTGCTAACCAAGTTGCGGTAATGCCGGCGACTGGCTTCGTTTGACCAGTGGGCTGGGTCAACATCGGGGAGTGGGTCGGGGGCGGGAGCGGGGTGGGTGGGGAGCAGCCCAGTGGTTTTGTCAATGGTGGTGAGCCAGGTTTTTCCTTTGTGGCGAAGCACTTGCACGGCGGGCAAAACAATGAGTCCGGCCCCTAAAGGTGCCCAAGGGCCTTGGGCACCTTGGTCGTCAAATGAAAATCCGGCAGCCAATCGGGGAGCGGGGGCACCGGGTGGGGCGTTTACGGTGAGATTGGCAAATACTTGGTGGGCGAATAGGGCGGCCTGGTTAAAGCGGTCTGGGCCGCTTACTGGTTGGGCCATGGCTTGGCCGAGGCCCACCCACGAAATGTCGTCGTCGGGTATTTCCCAGTACCAGTGGGCTGCTTGGCCAGGGGCGGCGTTGAGCCACGCCAAGGGGTCGGTGCCAGGGCCTTCGGTGAGGGCCACCGTGGTGGCGGTGTGGTTGGAGCGGGGGAGGGGTTGAGCGGCTAGTGCCATTGGCTGGTCACTACTAACTGTTCTGGGTCAACAGATTGCAAGGCTTCGGCTAAGGCGTGGCGTTGGCCATCGTCGGCCCGGGCTAGAGCGTGGCTTACTAGCGTGCGGTGAAAGTGTTGAGCAATGAGTCGGGTGACCGCCGGGAGCAGGGTGTGGATGATGGCTACCAGGTCTTCGTCGGAGTCGGCGGGGGTTTTGATGTGGTGGTCAAAGAGGGCGATGGCTCGGTCCACAATGTCGTCAATGTTGGCGGCGTGGTCGGCAGCAAGGGCGACCAGTTGGTCAAGGGGGACCCCAGCGTTGCTAACGGCTAACCCGGCTTCGACCATGGCTACGGCACTCTGGGAAAATCGAGGTTGGCCCGCTACCACAGTGGGTTGCAGCAAACCGTTGTCGCAAAGCAGGGTGACCAGGCTCTCGGGAACACCGGCTTGGTCGGCTACTTGGCTTCGGTTCAAGGTAGCGCTTTGAGTGAGGGGACGTACTTCGTTTGCTTGGCCGGCGGCCAGGTCGGCAATTTGGTTGAGGGTCAGGCCGGCGGCGGCCAGTTGGCGAATTTCTTGGAGTCGTTCGAGATGCTGAGGGGTGTATTCGCTGTGGCGGGCGATGCGTTGCGGTGGGTCAAGGAGGCCGCGACGTTGGTAATAGCGCACGGTGTCGACGCTGAGCCCGGCGGCGGAAGCCAAGGCATCAACGCGGTAGGTGGTGGGGTGTTCGGTCACTCTTTAAGTATAGGAGTAGTTACTCTCAAAGTAAATGCTCTCTATTTTGTCGGCTGGTTCGCCCTTGGGCTTCGAACGTGAAACAATGGGCCAATGAACGCTCCCGATGCATCAGTCGATTACATCGCCCGAACCCGCGAGCAATACGACTCGCTGGGTTACCCGCCTTACTTATGGGCCGAACGGCCTGACACCCCGCCGTGGTCACCCATAACCCGCCCTTTGGCGGAGTCAACGGTGGCTCTTTTGGGTTCAGGGGGCGGCTACAACCGCGGTCAGGTGGCATTCCATTGGAAAGACGACACCGGCATTCGTCTGTTGCCCAGCAATCAGCCAGCTTCTGATGTGCGGGTAACGCATTTTGCTTACGATCTCGAACCGGCCCGCGCCGACCCCAACATTGTGTTCCCTCTGGACCGCCTCAACGACCTGGTAGAAGAAGGGTTTATTGGAGGACTGGCCTCGCAATCCATAGCTTTTATGGGCGGCATTTATTCGGTGCGGCGAGCCGAAGAGGAACTCACCCCGGCCATTCTTGACGCCGTTGAAGCTCTCGCGGAAGACATCGACTTGGCGCTACTCGTACCCGTTTGACCGGTGTGCCACCAGACCGTGAGTCTGGTAGCGCGAGCGCTTGAAGCGGTGGGAGTCCCCACCCTCACCTTGACTGCCGCTTACAGCATTACCGCTTCGGCCAACCCGCCGCGGGCCGCTTATGTAGAAATGCCTTTGGGCTATACCGCAGGCCGGCCCGGTGACCGTGAGTTTCAGTTGAACTTATTGCGTAAAGCGTTGACCCTTGGAGTAGCCATCGAAACCCCGGGCACCATTGTCGACACCGGCGTGCGTTGGAGCGAAGACCGCTCGTGGAAATCGGCGGCCTCAAGCGGGTTAAACAATGGGGTAATTTCTGCCGAAGGAGACACTCGTCAAGAACGGGTGGACACTCCCCAATATCAAAGCGAAGACGACCGCCTCGCTGCCGAAGCGTAGAAACGAGAACCTGATGCCATTGGACCCCGCCCTTGAACCTCTGCTGGCTTTGCTACCTTCGTCGGGTGAAGACCTCAGCCTGATTACCCCAGAAATGATGCGCGCCAATTATGAACTGATGGCCGACCCAAACGGCCCGGCGGTTGCTTCGGTAGAAGACCTCAACATTCCCGGGCCGGAGAGTGAAATCCCGGTACGGGTTTATCGTCCGGATGAAACAACCGCCTTGGCACCGGTCATCATGTTTTTCCACGGCGGGGGGTGGGTGATTGGCAGCCTAGAAACCCATGATGAGGTGGCCCGAGCCATGGCCAACGAAACTGGGGCAGTGGTGATAGCGGTGGATTACCGGTTGGCCCCTGAACACCCCTACCCGGCGGCGGCCGACGATTGCTACGCCGCTACTTGCTGGGTGGCAGACCACGCCGACACTTTGAAAGTAGATGCGCAACGTTTGGCGGTGGCCGGCGATAGCGCAGGCGGAAACTTGGCCGCCGTGGTGGCATTGATGGCTCGAGATAAAGATGGCCCGGCTATTGCTTTTCAATCATTGATCTACCCGGCGGTAGATATGGACAGCGACCGTTGGCCCTCTATGGCGGCCAATGCAGAAGGCCCCCTGCTTACCCGCGACGCCATGCATTGGTTCTGCCAGCATTACGTTGGGCAGCAAAAACTTATTGACGACCCTTATGCCGCTCCACTGCGAGCCGACAGTTTGGCCGGGTTGCCGCCCGCTCACGTAACTACTGCACAATATGACCCGTTGTGTGATGAAGGCCTGGCCTACGCAGAGGCGCTAACTGCTGCGGGCACGGCATGCGAAGTGGAGTGCTTTGACGGGCTTATCCATGGGTTCATGAGTTTTGTTGCTGTGGTGCCTGCCGCGGCCGTTGCACAACAAAAAATATTTTCCGCACTTAAAGCGGGGCTGGCTTAAGCATTTATGAAAGTTCTTTTTGTTTGCACCGGCAACGTTTGTCGCTCGGCTATGGGCCATGCCTTGCTAGCCCACAAAGCAAACGAAGCAGGGATCAACCTTGCAGTCGTTTCGGCGGGTACCGAAGCAGCGACAGGCGACCCAGCTACTGATTTGGCCGTTGAAGTTTTGCAACAACGAGGCGTTGGTCTGCAAAGCCATCAATCCCGACCGCTGACCACAGAAGTGGTGAGGGACGCTGACTTGATTGTGGCTATGACTCGCCGCCACGAGGCAGCCATTGTGGCGCTCGACCAAGAGGCTCGACCCCGTACGTTTTTGGCTGGTGAGTTAATCCGCTTGGGTGGGGCACGGGGACCAGTGGGGGAGCATCCGCCAGAACTCTGGGTGGCTTCTTTACATGAAGCGCGAGGCGGCCATATGACTACTGGCCGCTTGGCCGACGAAATTCCCGACCCATGGGGTGAGCCAATAGACGTTTACCGCCAGACTGCCGACCGTTTAGATGGCTTGACCAGCGCCCTCGCCCGCCTCCTCGCCTCCTAACCTGCTTACCTGGGGTCAGACCCGAGGTAAGCAGGTGGGGTCAATTGGAAGGCAGGTCGCTAACCTCTTAGCGGTGAACCCACGTGTACGATTTGCCCCATCGCCAACCGGCTACCTCCATGTAGGGAGTGCCCGAACGGCGTTATTTAATTGGCTTTATGCCCGCGCCACTGGCGGTACCTATGTGTTGCGGGTCGAAGATACCGATGCTGAACGCAATCGCCCTGAATTAACCGAAAACCTCTTGGCAGAGTTGGAGTGGTTAGGGCTGGACTGGGACGAAGGCCCGCTTTATCAGTCGGAGCGCCGAGACCGACATCGAGGGGTTGTGCAAGATCTGTTGAATGGCAACTTGGCTTATCTCTGTAATGCCGACAATGAAGAGGTGCCTGGCCAAGAGATCACCGATGGCTTGGCGGTGCGTTTTCGTATGCCGGCCAACCAAACCGTGGCCTTTACCGACTTGGTGCGGGGGCCGGTTTCTTTTGCCACCGAAGATCTTGAAGATTTTGTAATTTGGCGCTCTAACGGCACTCCGATGTTTTTGTTGGCCAACGCTGTCGATGACGCCGATATGGGTATCACCCACGCCATTCGCGGCGAGGACCTTCTGTCTGGCGTGCCGAAAGTATTGTTGTTGCTCGATGCCATCGGCGCCCCCCACCCGGTTTACGCTCATTTGCCGCTCCTGGTGAACGCACAGCGCAAAAAATTGTCAAAACGCCGTGACGATGTTTCCATCGCCGATTACCGAGAAAAGGGCTACCTGCCCGAAGCCATGGTCAACTACTTGGCTTTGCTTGGGTGGGGCCCTCCGGACGACGTCGAGGAACGCCCCATCGCCGAAATTGCCAAACTGTTTGCTTTGGAAGACGTAAATAAAGCACCGGCTTTTTTTGACCTCAAAAAATTGGAGTTCATAAACGCCGGTTATTTGCGGGCCCTTAGCAAAGAAGACTTCATGGAACGAGCCGCCCCGTGGGTGAGTGCCGAAGCAGCACCGTGGCCGGCCGAAAACTTTGACGCAGAAAAGTATTCCATCATGGTCGGTCTAGTGCAAGAAAAGCTCCGTACCTTGGCCGATCTTCCCCGTTTTGTGGACTTCCTTTTCTTGGACGAACCGGTCGATGATCCCGACTCCTGGCACAAAGCAATGGTTAAAGGCCCCCAAGCCGCCGAAATGCTTGACGGAGCAGCAGTCGTTTTGGCCGATTGTTCGTGGGAAACCGAAGCCATTAAAGAAGCAGTGGCGGCCGTTGGCGAAGGCCTTGGCATCAAACTTGGTAAAGCACAAGCACCCATTCGGGTGGCCCTTACCGGACGCACCGTTGGCCCGCCTATTTTTGAAACCATGGCGCTTTGCTTGGACCGTCAAGTGGTGCTGGACCGGATCGCCCAAGCCCGATCTCGCCTATAGGTAATTAGATGGCGCTCTTCTTGGTTGTTTTGCGCCGCTTCATAAAATGGTTGCCTGGCCTTTTGGTTTGGGTCCTGGCCTTAGGGATTCTCTACTTTGGGGCAACTTACGTGCAAGTTTGGATGGCCTCGGGAGCCGATGAGGCCCAAGAGGGAGCCGATGCTGCGGTGGTGCTCGGTGCTGCCCAATACGACGGCGAACCCTCACCGGTGTTGGCGGCTCGTCTTGATCGAGCGTTTGCGCTTTATGAGGCTGAGTTGGTATCAATGATCGTGACCACAGGGGCAAATCAGCCCGGTGATCGTTTTACTCAAGGTTTCGCTGGCTACGACTATCTAAGAGGTAAGGGCGTTCCTGACGAAAACTTGGTAGTGATTATTGACGGTTCGAGTACCTATCAAGAGTTGGCCGCTACGGCTGTTCAGGCCAGCCGCTACGGCATTACTACCGTTTTGTTGGTTTCCGACCAATACCATTCGTTTCGTTTGCGTCAGATAGCTGAGGAGGTGGGCCTAGACGCTCGGTTAGCACCGACTTCTGGCTCGGTTCGGCTTTTGCTCATGGGGCGAGAAACACTGGCGGTTGGTCTGGGGAGGATTCTGGGTTACCGGCGCCTTGATGCTTGGGGCTGATACCGAGTTTTTGGGTGGGTTGAAGAGAGGCGAACCGTTACGCTTAGCGGGCCTTCACGGGTCCACCTTCGGGGGTGGTGTAATTGGCAACACAACTGGTTCTGGTCCAGTCATTGGGGGTTCGAGTCCTCCCCTCCGAGCAAGAGGCGACTTTCGAGTTGCCCCCTAGAATGTGGTTTACGCCAGGTAACTGGTGCACACCGCGCCCCGTTCGTCTAGAGGCCTAGGACGCCAGATTCTCATTCTGGTAGCACGGGTTCAAATCCCGTACGGGGTACACGACAGAGCCGACCCATTTGGGTCGGCTCTGCTGGTTAGTGGGCAAGGAGAACGATGGCCACTAAGCCAAGAATGGCGCTAGATATTTTGATGAGTTGTTGGCGCTCCCCGAAGTAGTTGATGCCATGCACCTCACGGGGCGTTTTGACTACCAGGTACGACTCCGTTGTGCCTCTATTGATGCTTTAGATCAGTTACTCCGCAACTTCAAAGAACAACTTGGGGTAAGCGAAACAGCTACTCGTTTGGTCTTAAGTACTGCTGCGGGTTACCCCCGCCAGCCTGCACCAAGCAATTTAGGCAGTTGACGCAAGCGAGTTTGTGCGACGCATCCAACTGATTAGGTAAAGCAGCGAGGCCAAGGGCAACAAAATATAGGGGTTGGCCAGATGCCACCAAAGCCCGGGGTCGATGAGGTCGCTCATGGCGAAGTTGCGGGCCATGGGCAGGGCAGGCTTTCCAATAGAGAAACCTAAGGCCAAAGGTAGAGCGATTAAAAGAGCCATTGCCCCGGCCGTGGCGCCAATGAACTGAGGAGTAGAAGAGGTGCGGGTGTCTCTTGCCAGAGAGGGTTTTATGGCGAGCGCGCCAGCTCGATAAAGCGAACGCACGGCCAGTAACCCGGCCACGGTGGCCACGGCATTTACGGTGAAATGCCACCACACCCGGTGCGTTGAGAGTTGGCTTCCCCCAAGGGTTCCAAACAGTGTTGAAGCACCCCACCCGGTGCCCCCAATGAACAGAGTGGCTGTTAAAAGTACGTGTTCAGCTAAGTGGAAACCTTGAAAAATCAATGTTCCGGTGGTCGCTCGGCTACGTACTTTGGCTGCCGCGGCTAAAACAACCATGGCGATGACCCCAGACATAAACAAGGTGTTGCCCACGAGGTGAAGCACCTCTACGCCTCGGGTCGTTGTTGCCCCTTTTCCGGGGAGTATTTGACACCAGTAAGCCAAACCGTTTACCCCGGTTTCGGCCCAGGGAGTCAACCAAGGCTTGGTGTGGGGGTTCAGCATCCAATAACCAAGTTGGAGGGCGTGTTCGAATACGTGAAAGATCTGAAAAGCCACCGCGCCAAACATGACGCCGGTAAGCACGATGCGTCGTTTCTCACCACGGCAACGCATTCCGTAAATAAGGGCGGCGATGGATACTGCAGTGAGTAGGTAAAGGGCGAGGCCAGAAAGTGGCCCGGGGTTAATCCAGTTCATGTTTTCCTTTGGGGTTTTCTTGTGAACAGACTAGTGGATGGCTCTATGGTCGGGCAAATATTGGTGGTTCGTCGGTGCAAATGGCACCGGTTGGGCAAGGCGGGGCTTCATCGTAGATCCGGTCACCGGGGTTAGGCATGTCGGGGAAGTCGTCGGGTCCCAGCGGCTCTTCAATGCAAATAGCGCCAGTAGGGCAGGCGGGGAAGTCGTCGTAACCGGTGCCTTCACGGCCGGGTATTCCGGGTAGGTCAAGCATGGTGTCGGGGAAACCGCCGGAGTCCGGCATGTCTATTGACCCAGGTTCGTAATGAAAGGTTTCCCCGTTTACGTCGGTGTACGAGCCGGAGCCATCCATGCATGCTTCGCCAGAAGCGCCGGTGTCCCAAAAACCGGCCATGCAGCCCGGGTTGGTACTGAGTTCCATTCGGTCTGGGGGCGGTAGGTCATTTATTGAAGCGGGTCGGCCGTCATCGAAAGGTGGGGACTCTTCGATGAATTCTTGGTCAAAATCAACGGGTTCAAGTTCTTCTCCGTTGGGATCCCAAAAGCGAGTTGGCCCGTCTTCGCAACGCATTCCTTGTGAGCCGTCTTGCCAACGGGCCCATTCGCACCCTTGGTCGTCGAACCAGGTTTCTTCTGGGTCTTCAGTGCCGAAGGGGCCTTCTGGAGGAACCAGCAGTACGGGGTTTTCGTCGGGGCTTAGCGTTGAGGGCCCTTCTGTATCTTCCGCAAGGCTGGAGGTCGGCGCTAAAGATTGATCAATAAGCGGGAGCGGTGCTCGTTGTATGAGGTTGCCTATTTCTTCTACGGCAACTGAGCGTTCTTGTTCGGGGGTTTTTTCGGGAGCGAAGTATGTGACCTGTCCGGTGGCGTCTATTACGAGGTCGGTGCGTTGGTCGGAGCGTTCTACCTCGACCTCGGTGGTTGTTTGACCGTTTTGGTCTACTACTTTTACGGCGGTGCTGGTTTCTTTAAGTACGATTTTTGTGTTGGATTGCTCTGGTGCTTCAAAAGTGACTCGTTCGGTGGTCGAAGCCATGCGTACGGTGGCTTTTGTTCCTTGCGCTACTTGGAGGTCAACTGCTAATTCGCCAAAGTCTTCAACGGATGAGAATCCGAAAGTAACGGCGCTTCCGGTTTCAAGGGTTACCGTGCTGGCCCCGGTGGGGGTGATGACCAAGACGCTTACTTCGCCGGCCTCTACGTGCAATTCTGCTTGAGCATCCCACCGGGTGAGCACAAGGTCTTGGCCGGCGACTTCGTTGAGGCTTGCTGCGCCTCGGGTTACCGCTACTACACCGCTTTGGCCTGGCATGGCCGTGGCTCCAGTGATCGTTTGGTCATCGCCGTTGGTGAGGGTCCAGTTACGGTCGTCGCTGGAAATAGCGAGGAGATGGCCGTCGGTTCCGGTGCCGGCGCCACTAAAGGGTTCTGGGAATGGTGCTTCACGTACCGAAAGCGGGGTGAGGTCCATGGAACCGTTGCCGCCCGTCCATGCATCGGCGTCATCGGCTTGGTCGGAGGAGAAGTAAGAAAAACGCCACTGGTTGGTGGCGGTATCTACCTCTATGTAGCGCGGGCGTCCCGGCCAGTTGGGATCGTAAATATGGATGACCCCTTTGCCTTGTTCGTTGAGGTCTACGGCGTAGGGCAACACGCTGTGTCCGCCGACCTCGGAGTAAATACCTAGGGTGTATTGCTCGTGGTCGGGGTCGGCTAAAGATGTTTGAAGTTCGGCCACGATGGCGGCGATCGATTGGTTGCGCCACGCTTCGGTGGCTTCAATAACGTCGTCTAAGAATTGGGTGGCGAAAAGCCGAGCCAGTCGCCGCTGTACGTCGCTAGTTAAGGCCAAGTCGCCGGTAATTGGGTCGGCACCCACTAGGAAACGGTCGGCACTGGTGACGGTCATGCCTTCGCATACCCCGCCGGCGGTTGAGGCAGCCACCATGGCGATCCATTCGGCGGCGGCGGGGGTGGGGGTACAGTCGCCGGTGGTTTCTACACAGACGGCAGCGTCACCGAAAAGGGCAATGGCATCAATCACCGTGAACTGGGCGTCACCGTCGGCGGCATAGTTTTGAAAAGTCCATCCGTTGTCGTCAACAGAGAAACCTAAAGAGTCGCTGGCTGTTTCTGGGGCAACTACCGAAGTGGCGGCCTCTAGGGGGCCCTGGTCGGTGCCGCCGCCGCAACTGGCAGCCAGCAGTGTCCACGCCAAAACAACACTGAGCCTCCGCAAGTTCATTCCTGAATAGTAGGCGATAGAAGGCTGTGTTAACAGTCGACCTTTATTGCTTGTCGCCTCAAGATGGGCTAGAACCCTACAATGACTAATCTTTCGGTAGCGGCCGCGTCTTTTGACCCTTTGTTACAGCCCCTACAAATGGGCTATTTAGTTTTGAAAAATCGAGTTTTTTCAAGTAGTCATGCTCCGGGTTACAACACTGATGGCACGCCAAGCGAACGCTACGTGGCTTACCACGAAGAAAAGGCGCGAGGTGGTATTGGCTTGACCATGATTGGCGGGTCATCAAATGTGTCTATTGATTCGGCTTCTTTGTGGGGGCAACTGGATTTCAGCACCGCGGCCATCGTGGAACCCCTTGGCCACATGGTTGACCGGGTGCATGCCCAGGGGGCGGCCATCATGTGTCAACTCACCCATATGGGGCGCCGCAATGTTTCTTACGATGGGGATTGGTTGCCGACCATAGGGCCGTCGTCGGTACGCGAGCCGATGCATCGTGGCTGGCCTAAAGAAATGGAGAAAGCTGATTTTCGCCGGGTGGCCGCAGATTTTGCTACGGCGGCTCTTCGTGCGCAGGCGGCAGGGCTTGATGGGGTAGAACTTTGCGCGACCAGCCATCTGGTTGATCAGTTTTGGACGCCTTTGGTAAACCAGCGCACCGACGAATACGGTGGCTCTTTAGAAAACCGTTTGCGTTTTACCTTTGAAATTTTAACGGCTATGCGTGAGGCCACGGGCGGCGGGTTGCTCATGGGCATTCGCATGATTGCCGATGAAGGCCTTCCGGGCGGTTTGTTGCCTCAAGAAAGTAAAGAGATTGCCCAGCGGTTAGCGGCGAGCGGTTTGGTTGACTTTCTTAATTTGGCGAGTTCTTCGTTGGCCACCGAGGCCGGGTTGTCAAGGGCCATCCCTCCGTCGGGCACTCCGACTGCGCCCTACCTGGGTTTGGTGGCGTCGATAAAAGACACGGTTGGTGTGCCGGTGTTGCATGCCACGCGTGTTACCGATGTAGCGACAGCTCGTCACGCGGTCGCCCAAGGTTTTGTTGATTTGGTGGGGATGACTCGCGGGCATATGGCAGACCCGCATTTGGTAAACAAGGTGGCGGCCGGCCAAGAAGACCGTGTTCGGTCTTGTGTGGGGGCGTCACTGTGTATCAATCGGCTTCATTTAGGAATGGATGCGGTGTGTATTCAGAACCCGGCTACTGGGCGAGAGACTTTTATGCCGCAGTTGGTGACGCTTGGTGGAGGCCCAAGGAAAAAAATAGTGGTGGTGGGGGCAGGCCCGGCTGGTTTGGAAGCAGCACGAGTGTGTGCAGAGCGCGGCCACCAGGTGGTTTTGTTTGAGGCCCAAGATCGGGTGGGCGGTCAGGTGGTGGTGGCGGCTCGGGCTAGTGAACGTCAAGCGGAGTTGATGGGAATTATTGGCTGGTTGGCCGCCGAAGTTGACTTATTGGGGGTTGATGTGCGCTTGAACACCCCAGCAGAGGCGGCCGAGGTACAGGCTGAAAAACCAGAGGTGGTGATTGCGGCAACCGGCGGCTGGCCGGGCGTGGGGCGTATTGAATATGGCGAGGATTTGCTGTGTACTTCAGTTGACGTGTTGTCGGGTCAGGTTGTACCGACGGGTCGGGTGCTGATTTTTGATGATCATGGTTCGGAGCGAGGTCCGTCAATTGCGGAGTTTCTTGTTGACCGGGGGGCAAAGGACGTTGAGTTGGTGACTCCAGATCGCTTTGTAGCTCATGATTTATCGGCTACTTTGGGCCCGGCGTATTTGACCATGCTTTATGGCCGGGGAGTGAAGATGGCCACAGATTTGCGTTTGGTCGGAGTAAGTAGGGAGAGCCAGGGGCTAATGGCCAGTTTACGCAACGAGTTCACTGGCCAAAGAGAGCAGCGAGAAGTTGACACCGTGATCGTGGAACACGGTTCGCTGCCTAACGATGCTTTATGGCGAGCATTGACGGGGGAGTCAAACAACGATGGCGTGACCGACTTGGCGGCTTTGGCCAAGGGAAGAGCGCAGCCTTTGGGTGGGGAGGGTTTTGCCTTGTTCCGCGTTGGAGATGCGGTAGCCAGTCGAGATATTGCGGCATCAATCTTTGAGGCCCGCCGGCTTTGTCAAAATCTTTAAACTCTTGAAGTATTAGTGATTTTCTCGCCAGGTTTGGGGCCAAGACTCTTTCTCTAAATGCCAGTCATCAGTGCGAAAAGCTATGGCAGAGCCAGAAGCGACACGGTGGTAATCCAGCGATACGCGAATAGCGAGAGATTTTCTTCCGTAGCTGTTAGAGGCATACGAAAAAGCTGTGTCCCCTAAGGTGAAAAGAACGCCACCATGCCCGCTGCCTAGAAAGTTGGTGTGGTTCTTATTGATGGCCAGTTCTACGGTTGCTTGACCGGAGTCCCAATCTAGGAGCTTTGCCTCAAGTTTTTTGCCACCGAGTCGTTTACGAAAACCTGGTGGAGTTGTTGTTGCAGCTCAGAAGAAAGAGCATCCATTTTTTGGTCAGAGATTCTCTGGATTGTCGGCCGCTGCGTGTTCTTTGAGGTCGCTTAGGCTCGCCCATTCGAGGGTCAAGATGTGGGTGGCTTCAAGACGCACGTGGGGGGCTTTTCCAGCTTCGAGTGCTTCTTGCCAGCGGGGGGCACAAAGGCACCACTGGTCGCCTGGTTGTAACCCGGCAAAGCCGTGTTCGGGGTGGGGTGTAGAGAGGTCGTTTCCGGCTTCTTTGGAAAAGGACAGGAACTCTTCGGTCATGACGGCACAAACGGTGTGTACTCCCATGTCGCCGGGCCCGGTGTCGCAACAACCGCTGCGGTAGTAACCGGTGAGCGGATCAAGGCTGCAATCAAGGAGGTCAGTGCCTAAAACGTTTTTTGCCATAGAGACAAACTACTCTCATTTGGCTGCAAAACGGCACCATCTCTTTGGTCGAGGTGGGGGAGTTTCCCCTAGTGCTGAGTAAAAATAAGTAACGGTCTAAGATCGCTGCTATGGCAGCAAAGCTTGAACACGTAAACGTGACGGTGAGTGACGCCGAGGCGACGGCCCGGCTGTTGTGTGACCTGTTTGGCTGGCATGTGCGTTGGTCGGGTCCGGCTATAGACGGTGGGGTTTCTTTTCATGTGGGCGAAAAAGATAACTACATAGCGGTTTATTCTCAGGGTGGCGACGGTGCTATTGGCAACAGTTATTCAAGCCCCGGTGGCCTGAATCACTTTGGGGTGGTGGTGGATGACCTCGACCTTGTGGAGGACCGAATAAAGGAAGCCGGTTTTGCCACGCACTCACATGCCGACTATGAACCAGGCCGCCGGTTTTATTTCAACGACCATGACGGAATTGAAATTGAAGTAGTTTCGTACACTTAATTGTCGGGATGAGAGGATTCGAACCTCCGACCCCCTGCTCCCAAAGCAGGTGCGCTAGCCAAGCTGCGCCACATCCCGTAGCCGCCAAGCCTAAGGGCTGACTAGTGGACTGGGACGCTTTAGAGTACTGTTCTTTATAACCCTTTTGGAGTAGGAGAATTTTATGAAGTTTAGGCGACCCGTTGTCTTAGTGTTGACCGTGTTTACGATGTTGGCGGCATTGTTAGCTACACCAGCTACTGCACTTGAGTATTGGGAAGCCACCACCGAAGCAGAATGCGCCGAAGCAAGCGGCGAGTGGGATGGCCTGTATTGCAATGAAGTGTGGGTGGACTGTGGGGATGATGCTTGGTACGACTACGGCACTGAATCCTGTGTTCCTTGGGATGATGGGTCTACGGGGACGACGCCTCCTGACGACGGTTGGGTGGACTGTGGGGATGATGCTTGGTACGACGACGGCACTGAATCCTGTGTTCCTTGGGATGATGGGTCTACGGGGACGACGCCTCC
>JAPKBH010000043.1 GCA_028823445.1 Acidimicrobiales bacterium
ATTCATTTTCGCCGCACGGTAACCACTGATGGGGCCATGTTGGGTGGCCACGAGTTTTCCCAAGGCGACAAGATCGTTTTGTGGTACAACTCGGCCAACCGGGATAGCGCGGTGTTTGAAAACCCCGAGGTTTTTGATGTGCGACGGGATCCCAACCCTCACCTGGGTTTTGGCGGCCCTGGACCGCATTTTTGTTTGGGTGCGCACCTAGCGCGTCGAGAGATTTCAGTTATTTTTCGAGAGCTCTTGACCCGGTTGCCAGATATTCACACCACCGCTGAACCCGACCGTCTGCGTTCGGGTTTTGTCAACGGCATCAAACACTTGCCCTGTGCCTATACCCCTGCTTAAACCTCTAAATCCTTAGCCCCCCCGGGTTGCGCCATAGGGGTAAGTCCCCGTTGGCGTGAGGTGGCTAGTTGAGCGACCAGTGGGTTTCGAAGTCGGTGGGGTCGTCGGCGGTGACTTGGCTGGTTTTTTTGAGCGCTAAAAGGTGGGCGTATACCGAAGCGGCGGCTGGTTTGTGGAGTTTTTCATCAACGTGGGCGTACATCTCAACGACCAGCGACATGATGGTGCGGGGCCCGTCGGCGAGGCCAGCCAAGATTTGTTCGCTGCGGCCTTCGCGGTGGGCAATAAGGTCGGCCACGTAATTTACCGGTTCGGTGATGGCGGGGCCGTGGGTGGGCCGGTACAGCGTTTCGCTTCGGGTTAGCAAGCGGCGTAGGTTCGCCAGGTAATCGTTGAGGTCGCCGTCGGGTGCGGGGATCACCGTGGTGGACCACCCCATGACGTGGTCGCCAGAAAAAAGTGTGGCCTCTTCTTGAAAGGCAAAGCACAGGTGGTTGGAGATGTGCCCGGGGGTGTGGAGGGCTTCGAAGGTGTAGCCCGGCCCGGCAATGATTTGCCCATCGGTGACTAAATGGTCGGGCACGAAGTCTTGGTCGCCTGCTCCTTCGCCGTCTGAGGCTTCGGGTTTTTCTCCGTCGGCTATTGCTCGGGCGACACGTTTTTGGTGGGCGTCGATGGCTGCTTGCGGGTGGGGGCCGTAACCCCAGGTGGGGGCTCCGGTGGCTTTTTTTACGGCTGCTGCTGCGGGGGAGTGGTCGGGGTGGGTGTGGGTGATCAACAAATGGCTGACCGTTTGGCCTTTTACGGCGGCCAGCAAAGCGGCCACATGTTCGTCGTCGTCGGGCCCGGGGTCAACAATGGCCACCGACCCACCTGAAGGTGGCCCCACAATAAAAGTGCCGGTGCCGTGGTAGGTAAACACTGAAGGGTTTTGGGCCATAACCCGGCGCACTAATGGGGAAACCTGCTCTATGACTCCGTAAGCAGGAGCATCTTCGCCAACATGTTTTACGGCCATAAATAGAGTCTGCCCGACCGGCGCCGCCTAAACCGGTATCAGGCGGTCAGGTGGCGCATTCTGAGTCGCCGACTTCTGCTACATAGGGGGCGGTTTCGTCAAAGTCGGTGTAGAACTCGGGCCCTTCGGTGGGCAGAGGGAACTGGTCAAGATCTCGCAGGCCTTTAGTTATTTCTGTCACCCCGCCGACTCGGTCTATCCACTGGCGGAAGGTTTCTGCGGCGAGGCGTTCGCCGACAAATTGGCGCATGACCCGCACTACGGCTTGAGGGGCATTGCGGGCGGGGAGTCGCAGGGCTTTGGTGCCAAAGTGAATTTGTTCTTGGCCGACGTAGCCGCCGAGCAGCATTTGGTAGCCGGGGGCTGATTGTCCGTGGGCTCGGCGTTCGGCGCCGAAGAAACCGATGTCGGCGGTGTGGTGTTGTCCGCAACTGTTGGGGCATCCGGAAATGTTTATGCGCACGCCGCCCACGTCGGCCAGGCCGGCTTCTTCGAGGGCTTGGTCGATTGCTTTGGCTAAGCCGCGGCTTTGTGTGACGGCCAGGTTGCAGGTGTCGGCGCCGGGGCAGGCCACCACATCGCGTACGAGTTCGGCGCCTGGTTGGGCCATGTTGGCGGTTAAGAGGTCTTGGTAGAGTTCGGGGAGTTGGCTTTCGTTGAGCCCCCGCAAGACAAAGTTTTGCCGGTTGGTGACTCGAATGTCGCCGGTGAATTTGCGCACTACTCCGGCGAGGGCGCGAAATTGGTGGCCGGTAATGTCGCCGAGTTCGCACCAGGCGTAGGCCGAGACGGTTCCGTTTGCTGCGCCTCGCACCACGTTGGCTTTTACCCACCGGTCGTAGGGGGTGCCGGGGCCGAGGGTTACGGCTACTCCTTGGCCGATAAGGGTGGGTGTTTGGTCGCTGTCTTGGCCGGCCGGGGTGTCGCCTAATTCTGTGACCACCGCGGGGATACCGCCGGGCCAGGTCGCCGAGGCAGGGAGGAGTTTCCGGATAGAGAAAACTTGTTTACGTACTTCTTCTATGCCGAGGTGTTCGACTACCCATTTCATGCGGGCCCGGAGTTTGTTGTCGCGGTTGCCGGTTTGGTCAAAGACACGCAGTACGGATTCAATAGTTGGCAGCAGGTCTTGGCGACTGGTGAACTCTTCGAGGGCCAAGGCGGCAAATGGTGTGGTGCCTAACCCGCCGGCTACGAAGACGCGAAAACCGTGTTCGATCTGACCGTCTTCGGCGGTGCGTTTGGCGGCGATGACCCCGACGTCGTTGAACATGGCTTGGCCGCAGTCGGTGTCGCAACCTGAGAAGTTGATTTTGAACTTTCGGGGCATGCGTTGGGCGAGTGGGTTGCGCAGAAAATGCTGGTGTACGGCTTCGGCCCAGGCGCTTATGTCGAGAACTTCGTAAGGGCAGGCGCCGGCCAGGTGGCAGCCTTGCACGTTGCGTACGGTGTCGCCGCAGGCCTCTCGGGTAGAGAGCCCCACGGTGGCCAGTTTGCGCATAACGAGGGGGATGTCGTCGAGTTGCACAAAATGGAATTGTAGGTTTTGTCGGGTGGTGATGTGCCCCCAACCGCGGCTGTGTTCTTCAACAACTGCGCCGAGGAGGTCGAGTTGGTCGGCGGTCATTGAGCCGTAGGGCACTTTGACGCGCACCATGTGGTTGGTGCCGCCTTGTCGTTGGCCGTAGATGCCGTTGTTGAGGCGAAATACCCGAAAGACATCGGGGTCGAGTTGGTCGGCGTGGTAGAGGGCCAGCATTTCTTCGAACTTGACTATGTCTGCCTCGATGGCGGGGTCTAAGGGGGTGAGGGTGGCCTGGGGTGGGTTCATTTTGGGTCTCCAGAGGTAGACAGGTGGTCGGTGAGTTGATGCAGGTGGGTGTCGGTGACTTCGAGGGCCGCTACGGCACCGATGACCAACACGCTGGGGGCTTTTACCGGTACTCCGGGGAGTTCAGCCAGCGTGGTGCGGCGTATTTCTTGTTGGTCGGTGGTGGCGGAGCGGATGGCCGCTACTGGGGTGTCGGGGGCAAGTCCGCCGTCTTGAAGTTGTTGGGCTAAGGCAACAGTTCTGGAGGCGCCCATGAGGATGATCAGGGTGGTGCCCAGTTGGGCAGCTGCTTTCCAGTTGATGGGCTGGCCGGTGGCGGGGTCTTGGTGGCCGGTGATGACGGTGAACCCGCTGGAGTACCCGCGTTGGGTGACCGGAATGCCGGCGGCGGCGGGCCCGGCGATGGCTGAGGTTATGCCGGGTACTTCGGTTACTTCAGCTCCGGCGGCTCGTAGGGCGAGGGCTTCTTCTCCGCCGCGGCCGAAGACGAAGGGGTCGCCTCCTTTGAGGCGCACGACGGTTTCGGCTCGCTGGCTGGCGGTGATCAGCACGTGGTTGATGTGGTCTTGGTTGTTGATTTTACTGCCGGGGGTTTTTCCGACGTCGATGAGTTCGGCCCAGGGGGCGATGAGGGCCAGCACGTCGGGGTCGATGAGTCGGTCGTAGACAACAATGTCGGCGCGGGCTAAGAGTTTGGCGGCTCGTATGGTGAGAAGGTCGGCGCTGCCGGGGCCGGCGCCTACTAAATGTACGGTCATGAGGCTGCTGCGACTTGGTCTAGGCCCACGGAATCTAAACCCACGGCGTGGCGTAGGTAGATGCGCGCTTGGGGGTGTTGGCCACGGCAGAGGAGGGCGAAGGTGGTGTCGAGGGCGGCGGCCCATCCGGGGGATTCACTGCTGCCTAATTGGGTTTTCATTTCGTTGCGGGTTTCGTGGGCGAGGTCTAAGAGTGCGGTGTGTTCGGCGCCGATTTGTTGGTCGAGGCGTTTGCGTAGCCAGGTGGCGATGGCTGGGCTTCGGCCTTCGGTGGAGATGGTTATTTGGAGGCGTCCTTGACGGGTGATGGCGGGCAGGGTGTAGTTGCAGTTGGGGAGATCGTCGGCGCTGTTTACCCATATTCCGGCTGCTTCGGCGTCTTGGTGAACTTGGGCATCTATTTCTGGGTGGCCGGTGGCGGTGAGGGCGAGCCGGTAGGAGGCCACTTCTCCGCGTTGGTAGGGGCGTTGGTGCCAGCGCAGGTTTGGGTGGTTGGCTATGGCGGGTACGGCGCGGGGTGCTACCACGGTGAGGGAGGCGCCCGCTTGGAGGAGTTCAATGCTTTTGCGGGCGGCGACTGGCCCGGCACCGACTAAGAGTACGGGGCGGTTTTGGAGGTTGAGGTTGATGGGGTAGGGGGTGGGGGAGGTCATGGTTAGAGGTGGATTCCGCATTCTGTTTTGTTGCTGGAGGTCCAGCGGCCGCTGCGGAGGTCTTCGTTTTCTGCTGGTCGTTCGGTGCAGGGCCAGCAACCGATAGATGAGTAGCCCTCAGCGGTGAGGGGGTTGGTCAAAATATTGTTTTGTTCCCAGTATTCGGTGAGGTCTTTTTCTGGCCAAGCGGCGAGGGGGTTTATTTTGATGAGCCCGCGTCGGTCTTGTTCAATAATTGGGGTGTGTGCTCGCTGGGGGCTGTCGGTGCGGCGTAACCCGGAGAGCCATGCGGTTTTGTCGGCGAGGGCTTGGTTGAGGGGTTCGACTTTGCGTTGGTTGCAGCATTGGTCGGTGCCGGCGGCCCAGAGGTCGGCGGCTGGGGGTTGGGGCCGTATTACTCGCAGGTTGATGCGGTAGCGTTTTTGTGCTTGGCGGAGGGTTTGGAGGGTTTGGGAAAAGTGGTAGCCGGTATCTAAGAAGATGACTTCGAGGTCGGGGTCAACTTTGAGGGCGAGGTCGATGAGGAGGGTGTCGGAAAATGAGGTGGTGAGGGCGAGGTTGTGGCCGAAGTTTTGTTGGGCCCAGGTAATGATTTCGCAGGGGTGGGCGGTTTCGTAGCGTTCGTTGAGGGCGCGTAATTCGTTGAGGTCTAAGTCTGGAGTGCGTCGTATGTTTACCGTGGTGGTGGTTTCCATGCGTAACTTTCTTAAACCTGAGTAGATTGGTCGGGATTAAGAAAAGACTGTAATCACAATGAAAACCCAAAACAACCTAAACCCGACTATTTTTGTCGGGATTTGATTTTGCCGTACACCTGCCAGACTAAGCGAATGCCTGATCAGCCAAATCAAAACAACTCCGGAGCCCATGTCGCAGACCAAGTACGTGGGCTTATCAAAGAACTTAACCAGCGTGACTCCACCGAGCAATCCCTCACCGAAGCGGCAGAACTCGTAGCGCAAGCCCGGAAGGTTCTGGACGGCCCAGCGCGTCTTCGCTGGTATGAAGTGGATGTAGATGTAGACGCCGAGACCGCGGCCAAGTTCCGTCAAGAACATCGACAACATTCGTTATTTCGTGGCACCCATAACCCGTTGGCTCCGCCCATTGCCATGACCGAGGAAACCCAACCTGATGGGTCTCCTCTGGTGGTGGGCACCGTTTGCCTAGGTTCCGAACGAGAAGGCCCACCTCGCACCGTGCATGGCGGCATGGTTGCTGCCGTCTTTGACGAGGTGCTAGCCGGGGTGTTGGCCACCGCCGGAGCATCGGGTTCGGTGACCGGCAAACTCACCGTGCGTTACCGCAAACCCACCCCGACCAACACCGACCTGCGCTTCGAAGCCTGGGTCGAGCACCACCAAGGACGCCGCCTCACGGCACGGGCGCAGTGCGTGGCCAACGGCGAGGTCACCGCTGAAGCCGAGGCTTTGTTCATCAGTTTGGATATGCGTTCTCTGGGCAGTGCATGAGCCAGCAACCGGTGGTGTGTTTTGTTTGCACGGGTAACGCAGCCCGGTCGGTAATGGCTCGAGTAATGTACGCCCAGCAAATACCCGAGGCTCAACCGTTAAGCGCTGGCACCCTGGTTCTTGAAGGCCAACCCATGAGCTTGCGTACTCGTCAGGCGTTACGAGATTTGGGTCTCGACGACCCGGCTCATCTCAGCGTGCAGTTTGATGAACGCCATGTGCATGCCGACCTGATGGTGGTGATGGAACCGGGACACATTGCGTGGATGCGCCGCCATTTTCCTGAAGCAGCGAGCCGCACCGCTTCGCTGCCTCGGTTGGTTCGCCATCTCCAATCGGGACAAAACCTTGCTGACCAATTGGCGGCTTTGAGCCTGGCTGATGTGGAGGTTGAGCCGTGGGAAGAAGTCATTGACCCGGCCGGCGGAGACCAAGAAGCATTTCATCGTTGTGCAGAGGAGCTCAACGAGTTGGTGGGCCAGTTAGCAAAGCGTTTGCGCCGGTGACCCCGCACCGTCGGGAGTCTTTTGTTTTAGCGTTGGCTACTGGTTTGGTGGGGGTCACTTTTGGTGTCTTTGCTGATTCTGCTGGATTTTCGCTCGCTCAGGCCATGGTTCTGTCGTCCTTAACCTTTACCGGGGCTTCTCAGTTTGCCGCTGTTTCGGTTATTGGTTCTGGGGGTACTCCGCTTGCTGCGGTAGGTAGCGCTTTGTTGTTGGCGGCTCGTAATAGTTTGTACGGCCCGGTGGTGGCTCCGTTGTTACGCACGAAATCTTTGGGCCGCCGAGCGGTGGCCGCCCATTTTGTTATCGACGAAACCACCGCTATGGCTACTGCTCAAAAAGATCCCGAAGCCGGGCGGGATGCTTTTTGGTTCACCGGTGTTTGGTTGTTCATTTTTTGGAATCTGGGCACCATGGCCGGCGTGGTGGCTGGCAGTTCGCTTGAGGACCCGCAGGCGTGGGGTCTTGATGCGGCGTTCCCGGCGGCTTTTGTGGTTTTGCTGGTGCCGCATATTAAAACTCGACCGGGTCAAAGCACGGCCGCTTTGGGGGCGTTGATTGCTTTGGTGGCTGTGCCTCTGGTGCCGGTGGGGTTACCCATGTTGTTGGCTGCTTTAGCGGTTGGTTTGGGCTGGTGGATGCAGCGGGGGGACCCCTCATGAGTTGGTCGGCTCTTTTGTTGCTCGCTGCCGGCGCTTATGCGTTTAAGTTGATTGGCCTGTTGGTTGGGGACCGTTTATCGGAGCGTTTTTCTGTGGTGGCCGGTTTGTTGCCGGCGGCTTTGTTTGCGGCCATTGTTGTTTTGATGACTTTCACCGAGGGCAGCCGTTTGGTGTTTGATGCCCGTTTGGTGGGGGTGGCTGCGGGGGCGGTGGCGTTGTGGCGGCGGGCCCCTTTTGTGTTGGTGGTGCTTATTGCCACGGCTTCTACGGCGGCTTGGCGGGCCGTCACTTAATTTGTGCGCAGTATTGGCTAGCGTGACCTTGTGGACCAACCTGATTTTCAACCGGTAATACCGCCCGGTGTGTCGCCGTCGATTGAACGCATGTTGTCGCGACCGCGGCCTCGCTGGCGGGGGGTTATTCATCGGGTAGCGGTGCCGTGTTCGTTGGTGGCCGGGGCGATCACTATTGCTTATGCTCCGGCGGGGAGTGATCGTTTTGGGGCGGCGGTGTATGCCTTTGGGGCGTCGCTGATGTTTATTGCGAGTGCGTTGGTGCATCTCAAACATTGGCCGGTTCCTTTGTGGGAGCGTTTGTTTCGTTTTGACCATGCCGCTATTTTTGTGCTGATTGCTTCGGGTGCCACTCCGGTGGCCATAGCCGCACTTAGTGGCCGTTCGCAATCTCTTATGTTGTGGGCGGTGTGGATTGGGGCTGCCGTGGGGGTGGGTTTGCGGTTGTTGCCTTTCCACCCGCCGAAGGGGCTCATGAATACTTTGTTTTTGGTGTTGGGTTGGGTGCCGGTTTTGGTGGCTGCTGATTTGTATCGTGCGTTGAGCCTCACCGTGTTGGTGCTTATTGGGGTTGAGGCGCTGTTATATAGCGCCGGGGCGCTCATGTTGGGTGCTCGCTGGCCAAACCCTTCTCCGCATGTTTTTGGGTACCACGAAATTTGGCATGTGCTGGTTACCTGTGCGGTGGCGGTGCATTACGTAGTGGTGGTTTTGATTACCAATGCCTGACCGGCGGGCGGGCTGTCGCTGCGATAGGTTGCCAACGTGAAATGGTTTGTTGTTTTGATGGCCTTGGTGGCAGTGTCTTGTGGTTCGACGTCGGTGACCGATCCGGCTCAAGCTCAGGATTGCACAGAACTCGTTGAGGCGGGCCGTGCGGTGGCCGAGCGGGTGTTGGAGCGTCTAGAAGGACAAACGCTGTCCGAGTTAGAAGCTGCTGACCCAGAGACTCCGTTTGCCCCTATTGAGCGGTTGATGCGTTCTGATGAGTTCACGCAGCGGGCCGTTGTTTTGGGTTGCGGTACTGACCAGTTGCGGTTACAGGCTTGTTCGGTTTACGCCGATTTAGAGTTTGATGCCCAGGGCGAGTTGGCACGAGACTTTTTAGCTCCTTATTTAGCGGCTTGTGACTGATCTCTTGGTTTAGAGTGATGGGGTACCCGAAACTACGCACGGAGTTTTCATCCTCATGACCAGCAATCGACTTTCTCAACGCATTGGCGCTATTGCCGAATCGGCCACTATGGCTGTAGATAAAAAAGCTAAAGCCCTTAAGGCGGCCGGTGAGCCGGTTATTGGTTTTGGGGCCGGTGAGCCCGATTTTGCTACTCCGCCTCACATTGTGGAAGCGGCGGTGGAGGCGTGTTTGAACCCGGCATCGCACAAGTACACCCCGGCGGGCGGGTTGCCGGTGCTCAAAGAAGCGTTGGTAGAAAAAACGGAGCGTGATTCTGGTTGGCGGCCCACGGCGTCGCAGTTTTTGATTACCAACGGCGGCAAGCATGCGGTATATAACTCGTGTGCCGTGTTGTTGGACCCCGGTGATGAGGTGTTGTTGCCGGCTCCTTATTGGACCACCTACCCGGAGTCCATTGCTTTGGCGGGAGGCGTTGCCGTGCCGCTACTTACCGACACGGCGGCTGGTTTCAAGGTCACGGTAGATCAACTTGAAGCGGCTCGTACTGAGCGTACTAAGGCTTTGATGTTTGTTTCGCCGTCTAACCCGACGGGTGTGGTGTATTCGTTAGAGGAGATTCAAGCCATTGGTCGTTGGTGTGTGGAGCACGGTATTTGGGTTATTGCTGACGAGATTTATGAGCATTTGACTTACGACGGGCATGAGCATCATTCCATTCGGGCGGCGGTTCCTGAGTTGGCGGATACGTGTTTGATCGTTAACGGGGTGGCTAAAACTTACGCCATGACGGGGTGGCGTGTGGGGTGGATGATCGGCCCCGAAGACGCTATTAAGGCGGCCACTAACTTGCAGTCGCATGCCACCAGCAACGTGGCCAACGTGTCGCAGTACGCCGCCTTGGCGGCCGTGTCGGGTGATTTGTCGGCGGTGGTAGAAATGCGGGCAGCTTTTGACCGACGCCGGGTGGTGATGACGCAGATGCTGCAGGCCATCGATGGCGTGGAGATGTTGGTGCCTCAGGGAGCTTTCTATGCTTACCCTGATCTCTCAGCCTTTTTGGGCCGAGAAATTGCTGGCCGGGTAGCGAACTCCACGAGCGAGTTGGCGGCCATTATTTTAGATGTTGCTCAGGTAGCGATTGTGCCTGGTGAGGCTTTTGGGACGCCGGGTTATGCCCGTTTGTCGTTTGCTTTGGGCGACGATGATTTGGTTGAAGGGGTCAGTCGAATCGCTGACCTGTTGGGCGGTTAATTCGGTGGCCGTGGCGGCCCCGGGGGGTTCTTGGCTTTCGCCGTTAACGGCTCGAGCGGTGGTGGCCGGGGCGGTGAGCCCGGGCGAGGTGGAGGTGCATGCTGGTCAGGTGTGGTGGTCAGAAAGTCGCCCCGATGAAGGCGGCCGCAGCGTGGTGGTGTGTGACGGGGTTGATGCGGTGGGGCCAGAAACCAATGT
>JAPKBH010000064.1 GCA_028823445.1 Acidimicrobiales bacterium
TTTGCTTGCACCGCTCGGGTGGCTTCATCAGAAGAAAAAGCTCAGCGTTGGCCTGCTGCGGTGGCCGTGTGGCCCGATTACGCCGAATACCAAACTAAAACTGAGCGGGATATTCCGTTAATTATTTGCGAACCTCAAGAGGGCTAGCGTCGACGCCGAGAATCAATAACCCCGGTATCAAAGCCCGCTAAATGCAGGCCACCGGCAAATCGAGCGTGCTCAATTTTTAGACAGCGATCCATAACCAGTTCCATATTGGCCGCTAAAGCAATTTGTGCAGCCGGCGGACTCCACAACCCAAACTGAGTCCACAACACTTTGGCGCCCACCGCAACCGCCTCGTCAGCCACCGAAGGCACGTCATCAAGTTTGCGAAACACGTCCACCAGGTCGGGCGTTACCGGCAGGTCAGCCAAAGAAGGCACGCAGGGTTGGCCCAAAATTTCGTCCACCGTGGGGTTAACGAAATAAACCTCAAAATCGGCCGAAGAACTACAAAGGTAGGTGGCCACAAAGTTTGAGGGTCGAGCCGGGTTGGCCGACACCCCCACCATGGCGATGGTACGTACCGATGACAATATCTGTTTACGTTTTTGCGCCGAAGGGGCCGTCCACCCCGGGATTTCCGGTTGTTCGCTCATGCGCCGGCCTTCTCTAAGGCTTGGCCGAGGTCGTACAAAATGTCGTCCACGTCTTCGAGGCCCACCGAAAGTCGCACCATTTCTGGGGTGACCCCACCAGATTTCATGTCTTCGTCCGACAACTGCTGATGAGTGGTTGACGCCGGGTGAATAACTAGGGTGCGGGCGTCGCCCACATTGGCTAGGTGGCTGACCATGGTGAGACTTTCAATAAAGGTCGCTCCTGCTGCTCGACCGCCTTTTACCCCGAAGGTAAAGATAGCGCCCGGGCCTTTGGGCAAATAACGCTGGGCCAACTCGTGGTAAGGCGAGTCGGGCAAACCAGCGTAAGCCACCCACGAAACTTGCGGGTGGGCATCTAAAAACTCCGCAACTTTTTGCGCATTAGCCACGTGTTCATCCATGCGTTGCGGCAAGGTTTCTAAACCCTGCAACAACATAAAAGCATTAAAGGGCGACAGCGAGGCCCCGATGTCGCGTAGTTGCTCGGCACGAAGTTTGGTGCAAAAAGCGTATTCGCCAAAGTTTTCCCAAAAGCGTAAACCGTTGTAGCCCGGGTTGGGTTCGGTCATTTGGGCAAACCGGCCTTGCCCCCAGTCGAAACGGCCTGATTCGCAAACCACCCCGCCTAACGAGGTGCCGTGGCCGCCAATAAACTTGGTAGCCGAATGCAACACAATGTCGGCACCGTGTTCCATAGGCCGGCACAGATAAGGGGTCGCAAAGGTGGCATCAACGACCAAAGGCAACCCATGGGCCCCAGCTACGTCGGCCAAAGCCGCCAGGTCGGCCACCGCCCCCGAAGGGTTACCGATGACCTCGGTGTAAAGAAAACGGGTGCGGTCATCTATTCGTGCAGCAAAGGCTTCGGGGTCGTCGCCGTTTACAAAGCGGGCCTCAATACCAAACCGACCCAAGGTCACATCAAACATGGTGTGGGTGCCGCCGTACAGGCTTGACGAGGTCACCAAATTGTCGCCATTTTCCGCTAAAGCAGCGGCAGTGAGAAACTCGGCGGCCTGTCCACTAGCGGTAGCCACCGCACCGATGCCACCCTCAAGGCTGGCCATGCGTTCTTCAAAAGCCGCGGTGGTGGGGTTGGATATACGCGAATAGATAGTGCCGTATTTCTGTAGAGCAAAAAGATCGGCGGCATCGGCGGTGTCTTCAAAAACAAAACTGGTGGACTGATAAATCGGTACTGCTCGTGCCCCTGTAGTGGGGTCAGGCCCACCGCCGGCATGCAACGCTCGTGTACGGAAACCCCATTGATGCTCGGTCATGGTTCCAGTTTAGGAAGACAAGGCAACAGTCTCCTCTTTGGTCTACTCTTAAATTATGTCCACCAACCCTGAGATACTTCCACTTCCGACAACAGTATCGGCCGATGACCTTTGGCTCACTTCTCCAGATGCTTTGTTAATCGTTGGAGCCGCCGGCACTATCGAAGCAACGAACCCTGCAGCGCATGCCCTCTTTAGCCATCCGCAAGGGTCTATGCCTGGTTACGCCGTTGAACAATTGCTGCCGGCTTCAGCACGCCAGCGCCATGTGAGCCTTCGCACCTAATTTTCGATGGAGGGCAACCACGGTTTCGCAAAAGCGAAGTCACCGCATGGATCAGCGACCGTCACGAGCACCAAGCTGGCGTGGTTTGGGATACAGCCCAAACCGTGACCGTTATTGGTGTAAGTGATGATCTGGTCAATGGCACACAAACGACGACAATTACCCCAACTATCAACGATGTCAGCT
>JAPKBH010000065.1 GCA_028823445.1 Acidimicrobiales bacterium
TGGCTCGTATGGGCTTGTTAAGTCTGTATGCCTTTGGTTCGCTGGGGGTGGGTTGGTGGTTTTTGAACCGTCGCTCTATGGCTTTAAGTGAGGAAATGTGAGCCAGCAGGCCGATCCGGCGATTCAGGTTCAAGGAGTATCAAAGAGTTATCGGTTGGTGCGCGACCGGCCGACTTCGGTTAAAGAAGCTGTGGTACGGCGTTCACGGCGGCAAACGGTGGAAGATTTTTGGGCTTTGCGGGATATTGATTTAGCAATACCCCGGGGAAGCTTTTTTGGCTTGATTGGCCATAACGGCTCGGGAAAGTCAACTTTGTTGAAATTGTTGGCCGGCATTCATCGTCAGACAACCGGCGATATTACGATTAATGGTCGTTTGTCGGCTTTGTTGGAGTTGGGGGCGGGCTTTCACCCGGAGTTGACGGGGCGGGAAAACATTTATCTCAATGGAGCAATTTTGGGGATGAACCGTCGCCAGATGGCGGCGGCGGTAGACGAGATTGTGGAGTTCAGCGGTATTGGTGATTTTGTTGATGCGCCGGTGCGTATTTATTCCAGCGGCATGTATGTGCGCTTAGGTTTTGCTATTGCCGTGCACGTCAACCCAGAGATTTTGTTGGTGGACGAGGTAATTGCCGTGGGCGATGAGGACTTCCAACGTAAATGCCTTGACCACATGGAGGTGTTGCGCAGTCAAGGGGTAACCATTGTTTTGGTGTCTCATGATCTTGACCAGGTGCGTGACCTTTGCGATCGAGTGGCATGGATAGATCGTTCGCACCTTGTAGAGGTGGGGGAACCCAACGAGGTTTGCGACCGATATATAGCCAGCGTCAATGTTGAGAGGCAGGAAGAGTTGTGAAACGCCTTTGGGTCGGATTTTTCCTGCTGGTGTTTCCCTTAATGGTGGTGTGGGCGGTTACTAACCCGATGTTTGCTTCGCCGGATGAGCCAGCGCACATGGTGCGAGCCCAGGGCATTGTGCGGGGGCAATTTGATGGCCCCTACAAGGTAGATGGCATTCCGGTGGATGACATTAAGTGTTTAGCCTTCCACCCTGAAGTCTCGGCCGATTGCATGACTCTGGAGTGGGCCGAGGCCCCCACTTTTGAAGATTCAACAGCTACCAACTACCCACCGTTGTTCCATTTTCTCGCTGGCTTGCCGTCTTTGTTTGTGCACGGACTGACCGGGGCTTATGTCATGCGGCTTTGGTTGGCTTTGATCTGCTCTAGTTTGCTGGCGTTAGCCGGGGCGATACTTTTTGTTCGTTACCCCAGCAGGTTCATGTTTCTGGGCTGGGCATTGTCGGTTACCCCCATGGTGTTGTTTTTATCAGCCACCGTTAACCCGTCGGGTTTAGCGGTGGCTCTGGGGGCAGTGATTTGGGCTTCAGGGATGGTGCTAGCCGACCCAGGTACGGAAACAGATAAGCGACGTTTGAAACAAGTGTTGGCGGTAAGCGCGGCAGCTTTTTTGCTGGTGCGTCGAGACTCGCTGTTGTGGCTGGGAGCAATAGGGGTGTCGTTAGTGGCTTTAAACCCAGCGGCGCTCCTCGCTTTTCGAGGTCGCAGCAAAGCAGCGGTTGGTGGCGTGGTGGCTGCAGTTTCTACTGGGTTGCTTTGGGTGGTGCCCACTTGGTCGGTATTGTCGGCGGGCAATAATGGGCGCAGCCGTTGGGCATCGATCCCTAACGACACATACGCCTACGTAAAACAGGCGGTGGGCTGGTTTGGCTGGTTAGACACCCCGCTGAGCGACGCAGTGATGGCAGCGGCCCTGGTGATTTTGGGTTCTTTTTTATTGCTGGGTTTGTCGGCCGCAACGGCAGGCATTATGCGAGCTTTGCTTGCTGTCGGTACGCTGGTGTTTTTGATTCCGCTGGTTTTCGCTGAGTTTCGTTACCCCTATTTTCAGGGCCGCTACTACCTGCCGCTAGCAATTGGCGGGTTTTTTCTCGCTGGCCGGTCGTTGACGCTCGCTGCGTTGCCTAAGTGGATTGAACACCGTCTGGTAGGTGTGCTGGGGATTCTTTGGGCCGTGGTACAGGTTTGGGCGGTAGTGATAAACGTACGGCGGTATTAAGAGTCCGATTCTTCAGCGATGAGTTCCGAGAGGAACTCTCCGAGGAGATCGGTCACGTAGGCTCTCCCTTGAGCATTGTAATGGTCCCCGCTGGCAAAAAAAGATCGACCGATTGACGAATCATCGTAAAGGTTAATTACTGGTATTCCTTGTTGTGAAAAGAACCTAAGAGAGTCAGCGACGAACTGATCTTCAACAGTATGAGGGTTTCCTATTGCCACGTTCACCGGTCGCCAAATAATAATGACCTGTTGAATATCGGCGGCTTTGAAGGCGTCAGATGTGGCAGGAATGTACCCATCTTCAA
>JAPKBH010000017.1 GCA_028823445.1 Acidimicrobiales bacterium
CAGCCTTCTTGACAGGAGCTTTTTTAGCAACGGCCTTCTTTGGGGCAGCCTTCTTGACAGGAGCTTTTTTAGCAACGGCCTTCTTTGGGGCAGCCTTCTTAGCCGGAGCTTTCTTCGCCGCAGCCTTTTTTACTGGCGCTTTCTTAGCCGCTTTCTTTTTTTCAGCCATTTATCTCTCCTGTCCTGGTCTCTGACCTCATGGTCAAAGATTTATGCAGTTCATAGCCTGAAACCTGAACGGCGGCATGGTAGCCGCTTCAGCAGCAATAAATGGGTATCCCAGAAGAAAAGTTAACCCCGGCGGAATAAAGAAGATGGCGGTTCATCATCGTCGAAGAACGCATCCATAGCTTCGCCCTCGCCACCGACAGACTGGCGCAACTCGTCCAAAAGCTCTGTTGGGGGTGGAGTAGCCGCAACAACTTCTGTAGCCGGATACTCCGCGGCATTTCCCCCCATGCTTTCGTTTGGCTCTGATTCTGATTCTTCAAGCAATTCTTCTGGCTTTTCTTGAGCCATCGAAGAGGTCTCAATCCGTGCATCTTCTTCGGCAATAACGTCAGGAGTTGCTGGGGTATTTTCCTCAAGGTTTTCTTTTACACGGGGTTCTGGTGCTGGCAACTCTTCAAGATTTTTTTCCGGCGCTGCCGCTTCTTCCTCAACCTGAGGTAAAGGTTTGGAGTCGTCTGCAACTTCACCTGCACCAGCACCTGGAAGGTCAGACGAGGAGGGAATCGGTGCGGGTTCCGGTCGAGCAACTATGCCTCCCACCAACGCCTCAAGGTCCATCAATGCAGACCGCAAACGCGAGCGGTGTGCTTCGATGTGTTTTTCCATAATGCTCATATCGTCAAGCATCCGCTGGCGGTCGCTGTCCAAGACTTTCATTTCGGCGAGCATTTTAGCTCGGCCCTTTTCCACCGCTTGACGAACCTCACGCTCGGTCGCCTCCGTCAAGTCTTCTGCTTCTTTTTTCGCGGTTTCTACAAAAGAGAGAGCTTCTTCTTTCGCGGTGGCCAACCCCTCTTCGGCTTCCAAACGGTTTTGCCGGGCTGGGCCTAACTCGCTTTCAACCAGTTCTTCCGCCAGCGTGGCTCGATCGGTAGCCGCTTTGGCTTGCGCCCGTAGGTTTTTGATTTCTTCTATTGCTGCATCCAGCACTTCGTCTACTTCGAGGGGGTCGTAGCCGCGAAGTTTTTGACCAAACTGTGTGTCGTTGAGAATATGCAAAATGTCGGCGTCCATAAGCGCATGATAGCCCTCATAGCCCCCATGGTGGGGGCATCTTCAAGCAAAGTTAACTATGCACAAATTGCTTGACGTAAAAAAGAAATCGCAAAAAAGACCAGCAAAGGCGCCAGGTCAAGGCCCATGCCGCCCATCCGCAGAGGCGGCATAATGCGCCGCAGAGGAACCAACACTGGGTCGGTCAGGTAATAAACAAAACCCGCCGCCGTGGCTGCGGTACCTTCCGGATTAAGGGGGATCCAACTCAAGACAACCCGGAGTAAAACCAGCAGCAGGTACAGCCCCAAGAGGCTACAAATTATTTCACTCATGCTTTGCGGGTCTACGGGCCTTCTTGTTCAAGGCGCCGACGTTCATCTGCGGAAACTTCAACATCGGTGGGGGTCATTAAATAGACTTGGTTGGCTACTTTTTCCATTTCGCCGCCCAAGCCGTAGCAGAGGCCGCTGGCAAAATCGATTATGCGGCGAGAGAGATCAGCGTCTACCCCCTGCAGGTTTACAATCACGGGCTGATCGGCTACGAAGCGGTCGGCCATTTCTTGTGCATCGTTAAAAGAAGTGGGGGCCACGGCGTGCGGCTTTGATGCTACGGCAGGAGCGATTGTTCGAACCGTGCCGGTAGGAGGGGACATCAAAGGGCGCACTGAGGCCTGCCCGGGGGGAACCACCCGAAGTTGTTGTTGGTCGGCATCGGCAGCAGCACGGGCCTCCGCAAAGTGGCCCGAAGACAACGGCCCTCGCGGTGGTGCCGAGTCATCTTGATAATCGTCGTACGCCTCGTCAGGACCCAGACCAAGGTAAAGCATCAACTTCTTCATCATGGGCTAAACATTACTGCCTAAAGAGCCAGCAAATGGGGCATGCTCTCTCTTTTCTTGGCCAAGTGCTCAAGAAAGTTGCAACCGAGGGGGGCGCTCACCAAAGAGCGCTCGTCCAATGCGTACCAGCGTAGAGCCGCAATCGACGGCCGCCGCGAGGTCGCCGCTCATACCCATGGAACGCTCTGGCAGTCCAAGTTGGTCGGCCCTTTTTACTAATTCTTTAAAGGCTTCAATGGTGGCTTGCTCATCTTCGGCTACTCCAACGGTCATTAAGCCTTTTACTTTCAGCCCAGCAGTTACCGCTCGAGTAACCAGTGGTTCAAGGTCTTCCACCGAACAACCATTTTTTCCACTGGTCTGCCAGGGGGCGAACTGAACGAGAACTGCCGCCCCGGGGTCTCGTTTAGCAATCTCGTCAATAAGCGACGGGCGATCTACGGTTTGCCAAAGAGCTACCCGGCCGGCCAGATGCTTTACTTTGTTGCGTTGCACCGCTCCAATCATGTGCCAGGCAATTTTCGGGTCGGTCAGTGCTTCTTGTTTGGCCAACATTTCTTGTGCGTAATTTTCACCAACTTCATTTAGTCCCGCTTGCAGCGCTGCTGCTACTGCTTCGGCCGGGAACCCTTTGGTTACGGCCAGCAGTCGGGTCAGGCCACCGCTTCGTTGGTTGAGTTCAGATTGCAGGGCCGCCGCACGCTCCGCTACTTGCGAAAAATCTAAAGAGGATGCAGCCATAGCTAAAGGCTAGGGGTTGATTCTTGCCAGACGACCAGCGCTTGCCTTTGCGGAGCTTTGCTCGCCCGGTACGACCAATGCCGGTCGTCGCAAGACGTGCAAACGTCGTCCACGACGATTTCATTTATTCCCAGCGAGTTAAGTGAGCAAATAGCTGCGGCTCGTAGGTTAAGGGCCGGGTTTCCGTCGGTAGTGGTGGCTACTACCGAGGAGCCAAACTGGTCAACAAACGATTGTCGATCGGCCAGACCGAAGGCGTAGCAGCAGGGTCCGATGCTGGGGCCCATAACGGCCGCTATTTCTCCCGGCGAGACCTTGCGTAATTGGTTTACCGTTGCTTCGATAATTCCGTCTTTTGTTCCCCTCCACCCGGCGTGCAGGGCGGCCACCCCTCCCCCTTCGCTGATTAAGGCAATAGGGAGGCAGTCGGCAACGGCGATGGCTAAGACTGCTCCTGGGCAATCGGTCACTGCTCCATCGGCGGTTAATCCGTTTTGTCCACCGGGGCGATCAACATGAACCACTTGGTCTCCATGCACTTGTTGCAGAAACGTCCAATGCTCACCGGGCGGGAGCGCCAGGTGAGCATCAGAAGAAGAAAGTGAGTGCGCCATATTTTTGGTGGCGACAGATTGTTCTGGGTTGCCGACAGCTATATCGCCGTCGGCAACCTCAGACATAGCGACCCAGACCAGTTGACCCGACGACAATCGTCGTTGTGTCAACTTCCGGGCCATGGCCCCTACTTAAGGAAGCTTGGTACGTCGAGCCCGTCATCGGCTTCTGCAGAGGTATCTGCAAAAACGTCAACCATGGGGCTGTCTGGAGCAGCGGTAGCTGCACGTTGACGGGGAGCTGGGCGGTCGCCGTCCCAACGATCAAAACCGGCGGCGATGACCGTTACGCGAACATCGCTTCCCATTTCATCGTCAACTACGGTGCCGAAAATAATGTTGGCATCGGGGTGCGCTACGGCATGAATGATCTCTGCCGCTTCGTTTACCTCGAACAGGCCCAAGTCGGCGGGTCCAGCAATGGTCAACAAAATACCTCGTGCGCCATCAATGGAAGCTTCCAGCAGCGGGCTAGAGATTGCGTTGCGGGCTGCATTGACGGCACGGCTTTCTCCGGTGGCTTGACCCACACCCATCAAAGCGGAACCTGCATCTTGCATCACCATCTTTACGTCGGCGAAGTCCGTGTTGATCAATCCAGGAGTGGTGATCAAAGTGGTTATGCCTTGCACACCTTGAAGGAGTACTTCGTCGGCCATATTGAAGGCATTCAGCAGTGCAGTTTTTTCATCCGAGATACTCAACAAACGATCGTTAGGAATAACGATTTGTGTGTCAACTTTTTCTTTCAGTTGCACGATGCCATTTTCGGCTTGCACGGCGCGGCGTCGGCCTTCGAAACCAAAGGGACGAGTAACCACGGCGATGGTCAAGGCACCAATCGACTTGGCAACCTCGGCTACCACTGGGGCAGCGCCGGTACCGGTACCGCCACCTTCGCCGGCGGTGATGAACACCATGTCGGCGCCATCAATGGCTTCTTCAATTTCTGCTCGGTGGTCCTCGGCTGCTTGACGCCCAACCTCTGGGTCGCTGCCGGCTCCTAAGCCACGGGTCAGTTCACGACCGATGTCAAGCTTGACATCGGCATCGCTCATAAGTAGCGCTTGAGCATCGGTATTAACGGCGATGAATTCTACGCCTCGTAGGCCAGATTCGATCATGCGGTTGACGGCGTTTACGCCACCACCACCGACGCCGATGACCTTGATCACTGCGAGATAGTTTTGCGGGTTGTTTGTCATTTATTCTTTCCTCACTCTCCCTACCCCAACCTTAAGGTTGAGGTTTAGGGTTTTGTTGTTAAACCTCTTCTAGTGGTTGAGATACTACGCGGAGTAGTCACACAACATCAACCTGTGGTCGCTGAACTGTGGAAGAAAAATCTTAAAACCCTAGAAAGTCAAGGTTTTACTGCAGAAAAAAACCTTAACAAGTTCCCTGGGTGCGAAGCAAAACCGGGTTTTGGTGAATGGAGACGTCGATCACCTCTAAGCAAGAAAGTTCCACTCGGGTAAGCACGGTGGCCAACGAACGCATCTCATCTCGGTAATCCGTGCCGATCCCTAGCTCGGCCACCACCCCTCCCACCAACTCAGCTCGCACTCCGTCACCGGTCGGAGCCAACGCTAAAATCCACGCACCCAAGTCGGGGGTGACCTCTTCGGCCGCTCGCAACAGAGGGGTGATGTCACTCACCCGAGTGCCTGGTCCGCCTACCGAGTCAACCCGGATCACCGGCAAGGTCTCCTGCCCGGGCAGCGTTGACGCCAAAACTGTGCCCGTGCGATCCAGCAAGAACCGTTCGCCCACCGGATTCACCGCTACGACCATGGGAGTACGTTCGGTGTAACTAATGCGTACCTTTTTAGGCCACACCCGCTCCACCGAAGCTTCCTCCACCCATGGAAGGGCCGTTACGCGAGCGTCTACTTCTTCTGTATTTACGTCAACCATGGCAGAGCCGTAAACCAACCCAGAGGCCGCCAACACCTCCGCCTCAAGGACTCTTCCCTCTTCGCCCAGAACTTCAATAGTGGTGACGGCCAATAGCGCAGAACGGGTAGCCGCAAAAGCCCCCACCGACACAACCACTATGGCCAAAACTGCCCATGCCCAGCGAAGCCACCTTGCCCCCTGGGGCTTCGTATTTTCTTTATCCTCCATGTTCACCAACAAACCCCACCATTACCGTTTCTGCCTGCAGAATAACCCCTGTCTCTTCTTGAACTTTTTTTTGCACCAATTGCATTAAGGCATAGACGTCGTCGGCCCGGCCTTGGGGGTCCGCCTGAATAAAGTTCGCGTGCTTCGTAGAAACTTCGGCCGTCCCCAAGCGGTGACCTTTCAACCCCACCGATTCAATCAGTCGTCCCGCAGAATCATGGGCAGGGTTCGTAAAAACTGAACCCGCATTTTGGCCACCCGGCTGGTTGTTCCTTCGCCACTGCACTATCTGGGTCAATTCTTGTGGTCCGCCTGCCGTGTCGTCCATGCTCAAAAGCATGCTTGCCTCAACCACCACATGACAAGGCTTCAACGCTGACTGTCGATAACCCAGTGCGAGATCCGATTCTGACCATTGGGATGTTTTCCCAGTGGAGAGGTCAACGACCACCACGCTTTGGAGTACTTCTTTCATTTCTGCGCCATGGCCGCCCGCATTCATGCGCACCGCTCCCCCAAGCGACCCCGGTACGCCAACTGCCCAAACAAAACCTTTTAGACCCGCTTGCACGCTCTGGCGAGCCACCACCGGCAAAAGAGCCGCTCCGCCTGCCGTGACCGTGGGCCCCTCTATGGAGACCGTTTCAAAAGCAGCGCCCAGTTGCACTACTAACCCAGCAAACCCTTGATCAGCAACCAAAAGATTAGACCCTCGCCCGATAACCAAAAAAGAAACATCATGCCTGGACGTAACCCCAGCCACTTTTTGCAATTCTTCAAGCGACTCGACCTGTACAAATAAAGCTGCCGAACCGCCTACCTTGTAGGTAGACAAAGCGCCTAAAGGATGCTCCTGTTGGCATCCATGGACCAGAGGAACCTGTTCAAGGTCCTCAGATAAAGCCAGCAGGGCGTCATTCATTGTTGTCACTTAAAAGCATTTGTACTTCGTCAGGAACCGTAGTGAGATCTCCCGCCCCCATGGTGAGGCAACAATCGCCGTCCGCCAACTCGTTGCCTAAAGTAGCCACCAAGTCAGTGCGCCGTTGGACGTAGCGAACTTCCAAACCTGGGCAATCTGCTTTCACCGCATCCACAATCAACTGCCCAGAGACACCAGGGCGAGGGGCTTCGCCCGAAGGGTAAACATCAGTGACGTAAAGCAAATCCGCTTCGCTAAACGCATTACCAAAAGAACGCCAAAGTGCTTCGGTGCGGCTATAGCGATGAGGCTGAAAAACCGCTACCAGACGGTTCCAGTTGCCACTTTTTGCGGCAGAAATGGTGGCTGCTACTTCGGTAGGAAGGTGCGCATAGTCATCAACAAAATGCACACCAGCTTTTTTACCTCGGTGTTCAAAGCGTCGCGCCACACCACTAAAGCGAGAAAGTGCTTCAGTAACGGCCGCCGGTTCTGCACCCGCCAGCAAGGCAATAACCGCCGCACACGCAGCATTACGTGCGTTGTGCAAACCGGGCACCGGAAGAGAAACCGGAACGCTCTGGCCATCTGGGCCGTTCAGAAGAAACGACACCCCTTCCCATCTTTCGTTTACCGCATCAATTAACCAGTCGGCTTCTGGTGACGTTCCCACCGTGGCGGCTCCGGTGGTTTGGGCCAAAAGAGCGCCTTGTTCATCGTCGATACCTACCACCACCGGGCCATCGGTTTCACGTACAAATTGTTCAAATGCCTCACGAAGCGCTGTGAAGCCTCCGTGATGTTCGAGGTGGTCGGCTTCCACGTTGGTCACCACAGCGAACTTGCGGGGCAAACGAAGAAAAGACCCGTCGCTTTCATCACCTTCCACCACAAAAAGGTCGCCTTCATCCCAGGCTGCTCCGCCGCCCACTTCGTTAACTTCGCCGCCAATAATGAACGAAGGCCGGCAATGCGCCTCACGCAATATGAGCGCCAACATCGAAGAAGTGGTTGTTTTGCCATGGGTCCCCGAGACCACAATGCTCGAACGCTGAGCAGCAATGGCCGCCAAGGCTGCCGCTCGGCTCACCACCGGCACCCCGTGTTCCCAGGCGTAACGGCACTCGCTGTTAATGTCCGGCACCGCCGTGGACCGAGTCACCACTTCGGCCGACCCCACATTGTCGGGGTGATGACCCACCGTTACCTTCACCCCCAGAGCCCGCAGACGGTCTAAGCCTGCAGATTCTTTAAGGTCGGAGCCAGAAACGGTGTGCCCCATAGCGTTTAAAACCTCGGCAATGGCTCCCATCCCAGCGCCCCCTACCCCAACTACATGCACTGCCCGGGGCACCGCAAGGTCAGGCATGCGGTCATCAGACAACCCAGAGGTTTGGCTCAGTCTGCTTTCCGGCCCGTCGTTTGCATCATGTTCAGTCATGCATTTTCTCCTTCACTAGTGCTGCTACCTCTTGCGCCGCATTGGGGCGGCCCAGTGCTGCGCCAGCCTGGGCCATGGTCGCTCGATGAGTATCGTTTTCCAGTAACTCCCTCAAGGTCTGTGCAAGTTGCCTTCCCGTTGTGTCTGCATCGGGCAGCAACACCGCCGCCCCACAAGTTTGTAGTTCTTGTGCGTTGAGCGTTTGGTGATCCCCTGGCGCTCCCGGTAAAGGAATAAGTATCGCCGGAACCCCAATGGTGGCGAGTTCAGCCACCGTGGTTGCTCCAGAGCGGCAAATCACTACATCAGCGGCCGCCAACAACCTGGGCAAATCATTCTCATACTCCACCGGGCGGTAATCAACGCTCAAAGGGGTCTGCCGAGGCTGACAATCGGTCTGAGAAAAATCTCGCCCACCCAACACGTGGTGCACCACAATTGGCGCTCCAGCCCATTCTTCTACCATTTGGGCGGTTGCTTGATTGATGCGGCGCGCCCCCAACGAGCCGCCAAACACCACTACCAGGTGTTGGGTATCCAATTGAAGATCTGCTCGTGCGGCGCTACGACCCGTCCCATTAGCCAGTCGGCGTACTTCTTCACGCACCGGGTTGCCGAGGTTCCTTGCCTTGGGGAGGCCAGTGTGGTCAAAAGCCACCACGCATACTGTCGCAAAACGGCCAAACAATCGATTGGCGGCACCCGGTACGGCATTTTGTTCAACCACCATCAACGGAACCCGAAGTAGTACTGCGGCCAGCGACCCCGGCACGCTCGCATAACCGCCCAGCGACACCACCACGCCAGGCCGCCGGTTGGCAACTATTTTGATGGCCATGGCCATTGCCCTGATCAAACCCCATACCGCCGCTACGTTGGCCAAAGCGAGTCGCCGTTGAATACCTCGCCCCGGCAGAGCGCTCAGCGAAAAACCTGCCTCTGGAGCGAGTCGAACCTCTATCCCCCGTTCGCTGCCCAACAGGTGTACCTCCGAAGCGTCAGCGACAATCCCTTCGTCTATCAAAGCTTGCGCTATGGCCAACCCAGGCAGAACATGTCCAGCGGTGCCACCACCGGCAATAATTACTGCACTTCGTTTTGTTTTCGCCATGCTTAGTCTTTGGTCGTTGGTTTTTGTATTAGGTATTAAGTCTGTCGAGCGACGTTAAGCAAAATACCATAAGCGCCCATGGTGGCCACCAATGCACTGCCGCCAAAGGACACAAACGGCAAAGGCACCCCAGTAATAGGCAGCAAGCCCAACACCGCACCAATGTTGACGAATGCCTGGATCAATATCCAAACGGTAACCCCGGCGGCCAAGAGTTGCCCGAATGCATCGGGGGCATGGATGGCCGTAGATAAACCAGTAAAGCCAATAACGAGATACAAGAAAACGACTAGCATGGCCCCCACCAGTCCGAGTTCTTCAGCCACGATGGCGTAAATAAAGTCGGTGTGAGCAAAGGGCAAAAAACCCCACTTGGCTCGACTGGCCCCCAAACCCAAACCAAAAATACCTCCGTTAGAGACCGCCACCCCTGCTTGAATGGTTTGCCATCCAGTGTTAAGTGGGTCGCTCCATGGATCCCACACCCCTAAAAGACGTTGTCGCCGATACCCGGCGCTCATGCTCAGAACCCCAGCGGTTAAAAACCCAACGCCCCCCAAACCGGCCAAAACTCGTAGCCGCAGGCCGGCGAAAAAAAGTGCCGAGGCCACCATGGAGGCGATAACAATAGTCGTACCGAGATCAGGTTCCATCATGAGCAAGAAACCGAAAAGACCGGTGAGCCCTAAGAGCGGACGGACCGTTTTTTTGAAATCATCAATGTGGTACCCCGGTCGAGACAGAAAATCAGCGCAGAAAAGCAGTACCGCTAACTTGGCCACTTCAGAGGGCTGAAAGGTCAAAGGGCCCACCCCCAACCAACGGGCCGATCCATTAGCGCTGATACCTACCCCAGGAAGCAATACCACGACCAGCAGCACCCCGGCGGTGCCCAAAGCTACCCCTGAGAGGTTCCGCAGCAAGCGGTAATCAACGCGCATTACTCCTAGACACACCACGAGGCCAATCCCGAACCACACCACTTGGCGCCGCAGGTGGAACCACGCATCGTCGTAAGCCTGGAGGTCGTTGACCGATGATGCAGAAAGAACCATCACTACCCCCGTCAGGGACAGCAGCAAAGCAGTCGCTCCAAGAATTAGAAAACGAGGACTGCGTTTGCCGGACGGTTTATGCGGCGCTCGGGCGGTTTTTTTCGGCTTTGTCGAGGCGTTTTCTTTACGCAGCGAACGAAAGAGTTGCTTTGGAGTAAGACTCATGCTGGCATCGCTTCTTTATACCTTTGCACCAAGCGAATGAACTCTTCTCCACGTTGGCTATAAGAATCGTATTGATCAAAAGAAGTACCGCCCGGCGACAGAAGGATTGTTCCTGGGGTTTTTGTTACGGCAATCGCCTGGGTTACTGCTTCTTCTAATGAGCCCACCACGGCCACCGGACAAATCTTTTTAAAGACCGTAGCCATTTGTTTCGCCGCTTCACCGAAGGCCACCACCTGAGAAGGGGTCAGTGCACCAAGTGGCGAAAGGTCCACCCCTTTGTTGCGCCCGCCAACCAAAAGAGTCAAATCAGAAAAAGCTTCAGCAGCGCTCATCACCGCATGCGGGGTGGTGGCTTTGCTGTCGTTGATAAACGTCACCCGATTGATTTCTCCTACTACCTGCATGCGATGCGGTAACCCAGTAAAGGTGCGCAGCGCTTCCGCACACCCCGATGCTGATGCACCGAACCGCATGGCCAAAGCCAAAGCCGCTTGAGCATTAAGCAGGTCATGGGGGAAACGGCGAGGCAACTGGTTCACGGCCACCACTTGTTGGTCTTCAAAAACCAGCCACCCGTTTTCTACCCGGCAGGTAGATTCACTTGTACCGAAACTGGTGGCTCCTTTTGGAGCGTGGATCGCCACTACCGGATCGGCCAAATTTGCAATGGCCTGGCTGGGCTCTTTAAGGCCTTCCCAAATACGTGCTTTAGCCGATTGGTAGGCGGCTAAGTCCTGGTGGAGGTCAAGGTGGTCGGGGGCGAAGTTCAACCAAGCCGCCGGATGGGCAGAAAACTTTTGGGTATGGGCCAACCGAAACGAAGAGGCCTCTAAGACAAACCGTTCGATGGTTTGATCTTCTAGGGCCGCTACCAACGGGATCTCCGTGTTGCCTACTGCACGGGCCTTTATGCCCGATTCGGCCAACATGTTCACCACCAAGGTAACTACGGTAGTTTTTCCATTGGTGCCGGTGACGGCGCAGCAGGGCCGATCGTCCCAGGTTTGAGCGAGGTCAAACTCATCAAGAATCGGCACCTGGGCTGTTTTGGCCTCGATGAAAACTGGGTGGGCATCAGACAGGCCAGGGCTCACCACCACTTGCCGGCAGCTGTTCAGCAACTCTGCCCACTGGCTTCTTTGCGGTGCTTCAAGGTAGTCAACGTTGAGTTTTTTCGCGGTTTCACGAGAGAGTTCAGTGGGGTGATCGTCCACCACCCGGACCAACTCTTGACGAGCCTGCAGTGCCCGCACCACTGCTTGACCGGTGACACCGAGCCCCACCACCAAGGTGTGTAGGCTCACGGACCGAACACCGTTACCCCTGCCTTTATGGAGTCCGCATAGAACAAGCCCAAACCAACCGCCGTGCAAAGCCCAGAGATAATCCAAAACCGAACAATGACTGTTGTTTCAGGCCACCCACCGAGTTCAAAGTGGTGATGCACCGGGGCCATTCGAAAAATACGCCGGCCACCGAAAAGACGGAAACTCCCGACTTGCAAAATTACCGAAACGGTTTCCATCACAAACAAGCCGGCCACGATGGGCAGCAACAACTGGGTATTGGTAGCTAACGCCAAAGCAGCCAAGCCGGTGCCGATGGCCAGCGACCCGGTGTCACCCATAAATATTTGTGCTGGAGCGGCGTTCCACCAAAGAAACCCGATGCAGCCGCCAGCCATAGCGGCCGCCACAATGGCCAAATCTAAGGCATGGGCCACCTGGTAGGTGTCGTAGTAGCGGAACTGCCAAAAAGCCATAACCACAAAAGCAGCAAAACCTAGTGTGCTGGCTCCGGCGGCCAGTCCGTCGAGACCGTCGGTGAGATTCACCGCATTTGACGAACCAACAATCAGCAGCACCGCCCAAGCCACCCACAAGATACTGCCCAGTTCAATACCGGGTTGTGAGTAGCGGGTAAACGACAGGGTGGTCTGCACCGAGGTGTAGTTGACCATCAACACCCCAAAGGTGATGGCTACGGTGAGAAGGCCCAACATTTTTGTGCTCTTATTTAACCCAAGGTTGCGCTCTCGCACCACTTTGATCCAGTCGTCGAGTAAGCCCACTGCTCCCCCGCCCACAATGGCCAAGATGACAAAAATGCCGCTCCGAGTGTAAATGCCGCGGTACAAGTTGCTGACCATGTAACCGGTAAAGGCACCGACCACAATGGCCAGACCGCCCATGGTTGGGGTGCCCGCTTTAAAAGCATGCCCTTGGGGGCCGTCATCACGAATGGGTTGCCCAATACGAAGGCGGGTAAGCCAAAGAATTAAAAACCGTGTGCCAATGAGCGAAACGACCATAGAGACCGCAGCGGCCAGCAGTAAGCCAATCACTGGTTCATCTCCAACAGAAGTTTTTCTACTATTTGACGGTCGTCGAAAGGTAAGAACTGGCCCGCTATTTCTTGGGTCTGTTCGTGGCCTTTTCCGGCAACCACCACCACGTCACCGGGGTCAGCGGCATGAAGTGCGGCGGCAATTGCTTTTGCTCGGTCGAGTTCTTTGAGGGCAGGTTGTTCGGTCATCCCTATAAGAATGTCCTCTATGACCCCCCTAGGTGGTTCATCCCTCGGATTATCTGAAGTAACGAAGCACAAATCGGCACCTTTTTGGGCCGCCGCCCCCATTAATGGGCGTTTTCCATGATCCCGGTTTCCGCCACAGCCAAAGACCAACAATACTTTTTTGCCGCCAGCTAAGGAGCGAGCAGCCGTTAAAACCGTGGTTAGAGCTTCGGGGGTGTGGGCATAGTCAATTACCACTACTGGTCCGCCTGTTGAAGCAATGGTCTCAAACCGGCCCGGTACCGGCGCCATTTGTTGGAGCGCTTCGACAATAGTGGCCGAATCCACCCCAACGGATTGCGCCAACTCTGCCGCAACCAAGGCATTGGTAGCCATAAACTTGCCGCCCAAAGGCAGCACTACTTCGTGGCCCTGCCAAGTAAACACCGTGCTGGCGGGGTGGACGACAATTTTTGCTTGGTTGGAAGAAACGGTGGTCACCTCTAAGCCATTGGTTCGGGCCAGCGTGGCTACTTCTTGGCCTACTTGGTCGTCAACTACAACCACTGCTTGGGATGAAAAAGTCAAAGAAAAAAGTCGTTCTTTTGCTTCTCGGTAAGCGGTGAGGTTGAGGTGATAGTCGAGGTGGTCACGTGACAGGTTGGTAAAGGCCACCGCTGCAAAACTTGTACCTCCTGCTCGATGTTGTTCTAAAGCGTGTGAAGAAACTTCCATGATCACGCTGTCCATGCCTTCGTTTTTCCATTGGGCTAAGCGTTGTTGAAGGTCGGGCGCTTCGGGGGTGGTGCGCTCCCCCGTTAAGGTGCCCGATAACGCCACCTGGCGCCCCGCAAAAGAAAGTATTTGTGTCAAAAGGTGTGCCACGCTGGTTTTACCGTTGGTGCCGGTAACCCCAATAACCGTCAGGTGGCGGCTGGGTTCTTCAAAAAAAGCGCTGCTTAGTTGAGCCATAGATGGTCGCACTTCATCCACCATGACTACGGGAACCGTTGCGACGATCGGTCGATCCGCCAGTATGGCAACCGCTCCTGCGGTAACGGCCGATTCAATGTGTTGGTGCCCGTCGTGGGCCAAGCCTCTAACGCAACAAAAAATGTTGCCTGGTTTTACTTGACGAGAGTCGTAAGCAATTCCAGTAATTTCAACCCCCAACAGATTAGAAGCAGATTCAGCATCGGGGGCCAGAAGCCCTGCGGCTTTTATTAATAACTTGAGGTCCATGTCAGCCGGTGGCCGAGAGGGCCACCTCGCCGTCGTTCAGAGCGGCAGCTGCAGCTTCGGCTTCTGCGATGGCCCGCACTTGGGCTGGGGTAGCAGCAATAACCCGGCCCGCTTCTTCGAGGCCGATACGTTCTGACTCTGAGGGGATACGCATTTGACGTACCGCAAACTGAGCGAACTCAGCAAAGACCGGTGCCGCAGCGCTGCCCCCGGAGTAGGTGGGGTAGGTGGGTTCATCGATCACCACAACAATGGCTAGTTCAGGTGCTTCGGCAGGAAGAAACCCAGCAAAACTAGCTACGTATTCAAGCTCGCCGATTTCTTGCCCGTAGCCTCCGTTGGGATGTGGCTTCCAGGCGGTTCCTGTTTTTCCGGCCACTCGGTAGCCCGGCACTTGAGCGTTTACCCCGGTCCCTTCGGTTACCACTGCTTCCATCATGGGGATCAACATCTCAGCCGTTTCTTCGGGGAAGACTCGGCGAGAGGCTTCGCTGGACAAAATCTTGAACATCCCATCATTGTCGCGCGTTCCTAGGACCAATGTGGGGGCAGGGCGTAACCCGCCGTTGGCGATGGTGGCGTAGGCGGTCACCATTTGCATGGGAGATACCGCCACGCCTTGCCCGATGGCGATGGTAGGCAGCGATGTGCCCGACCATTTCCCTACCGGAGCAAGTAGGCCACTGGCTTCACCGGGGAAATCCAGACCGGTAGGTGACCCTATGCCGAACTCCACCAACTGGTCATAGAACCGCGTGGCACCAAGATCTTGAGCCCACAATATGGTGCCCACATTGGAGGATTGCCGCAAGATGTCGGCCACTGTCCATTCTTCTTCTTCGTGGGCAAATGAGTCGGTGAACTCGCCGTCAGAGACCCGCACCCAATTGTCGACCAAGCGGCTTGAGGAAGGCCCAGCCGTTTTGCTTTCCAAGATGGCCGAAAAAGTTAGGGGCTTCATGATAGAGCCTGGTTCGTAGGTCCAGGTAACGGCACGATGTTCGGAGGAGGGCACAACCAGGCCGTCGTCGCCCCGGACCACGGTGGCTGAGGCCAGGACTTCTCCGGTGGCGGGGTGCATTGCTACCAACACGCCTGCTTGGGCATTAGCAGCGATAACTCCTTCGGTGAGTAGCCTTTCTGCGGCAAACTGAAGCGACCGGTCAATAGAGAGGACCAGCGTTTCCCCTTCTTTGGCTGGGTCTATTTGGTATTGCCCGCCAGGGATAGTTGAGCCGCGTAGGCCCACTTCAACCACCATTTTTCCAGTGGTTCCCGAAAGTAACTCGTCGTAGACCAGTTCAAGACCGCTAATGCCGATGCTGTCAATGTCGGTTCTTCCCAACACCGCCAAACTTGACCCATCGCCGGGACGGACTCGCGATCGTTCATCAATGGCATAAACCCCGGGGAGGTTAAGAGCCAAAACATTGTCCACTACTTTTTCTTCAACCTGTCGCACCAAGTAGGCAAAAGAGCGATCGCTGGCCAGACGGTTATAAAGGGTTTCCTCGCTGGTGTTGATGAGACCGGCCAGTGCTCGAGCGGAACGGCCTGGTTCGATTACCAAACGTGGGTCCACCGCCAGGGATTGCAAGGGCACCGAGAGGGCAAGATCTACGCCGTTGCGGTCAATGATGGCACCCCGACCAGCGGGCAAGGTGACGGTACGGATGCTTTGGGCGCTTCCGAACTCTTGGTAGCGCTGATCGTTTTGCAATACTTGCAGGTTCACTAGCCGCCAACCAAAGAGGCCGGCCGCCAAAATAAAGGTAAGACCAACAAAGGCTGAACGGCGCCGCATTTGACGCTCGCCGCTTGCTTTCTTAGGATTTTTTTTCGCGGCAGCGTTCATCGGGTGGTCCGGGAGAAGGCGTTAAGCGAGGGAGCGGGCACGGGATGCAGGGGGTCGCCGGGCACCACCGCAGCCAAGTACACCCGGGCGGGCGGCGGCACCATACCTAAACGACCTTGCGCCACAGCCAAAATACGATCAGGGTTTTCCAAGCGAGCTACTTCCATACGGAGTACCTGCGATTGCTCTTGAGCATTTTCTAGCCGAGCGTTCAAACGATCGAGACCAAACTGTTCGCTCACTAAAACGCTACGAAAGCCTGCCAAAGATAGCAACAAAACAAACACTGCTAATACAACCATGACGGCCCAGGAACCGGTTCGGTTTGACTGCTCAACATTGGCGCGAGGTGCGGTTTGGGCGGCGCCCCGTAGTGGCCAGTTGATTGCTGTCATGATGAAGTACTTCCTTCGGTTTTGAGTCGTTCAATGGTGCGAAGCCGGGCGCTGGCGGCACGGCGATTGATTTGTTTTTCGGATTCCGAAGGGGTCACCGAGCCGCGCCGTAGCAGCCGAACCAAGGGCTGTGCGCCGCATCCACAGGGCAGTTGTGCCGGGCATTGACACCCACCGGTAGAGGCATTTACGAAGGTTTTTTTTACCAGACGATCTTCGCCAGAGTGATAAGACAAAACCGCTCCCCGGCCGCCGGGGCAAAGCCGTTTGATAGCCGTTTGTAACGCTGGTTCGATTTGCGCCAGCTCGCCATTTACTTCAATGCGGAGGGCTTGAAAAGTACGTTTAGCGGGGTGGCCGCCTTTGCGGCGTGCCGCAGCGGGTATCGCCTCTTTAATAACGTCAGCCAGAGCTGCAGTGTCTTCGAGGGGACGTTTACTTACGATGGCCGCCGCTATTTGGCGAGAGAAACGTTCATCCCCATAGCGATAAAGGACTTGTGCCAACTGGTCCGCTGGGTACTCGTTAACAATTTTGTGGGCCGTCAGGTCTTGGCGACGATCCATTCGCATGTCGAGTGGTCCGCAGTGACGAAAACTAAAACCCCGGTCGGCATGATCGAGTTGTGGTGATGAAACTCCAAGGTCAAAGAGGAATCCAGAAAGTTCCTTGATGCCTAACTCATCGAGCACATTGCCCAACTCGGCAAAGGGCGCCTGGTGCAAGGTAGTGCGTTCGGCCATAGGTGCTAACCGTTGAGCGGCTGCTTCAAGAGCCACGGCATCACGGTCTAGCCCCAGCAAGGTCCAATCAGGCCGCTGTTTAAGTAATGCGCTGGCGTGCCCAGCGCCGCCCAAGGTGGCATCTAAAATAAAGCCACTGGGTGCGGGGCCAAGAGCTTGACAGATTTCTTCCAGCATCACTGGTTGATGCAAAAATGCTTCGGAGGGCGAAAGGGTGTTCATGGTGCGTTGGCTCCTTGAAAGACTGGGGGCAGCTAGCCCGCCCATTGACAGTCCCTCGACCAGCGAACGCCCGTCGGGTTGTCTCTCCTGATCGGACTGGATGGCAAGCGGGCGGAGTAGGGGCCTCCCATCCTGCCGATCGAAGGACTGTCAATGTTCGGACCGGGCCGTGCCCCAGTTCTTTGGTCGGTGTTGCTGCCTTGGGGTGCCCTTTCTGTCTCGGCTTAGATTCCGCTGCCTTGGCGGAAGGCTTCGGCGACGGAGTGGTCAAGATCGTCGGCCATGTCGTCCCACGATGGGGCGTTCCAAATTTCGATCCAGTCAATGGCCCCGCAAACCACGAGATCTCGCTCTAACTTGGCGAAACTCTGCAAACGAGCGGGGACCATGATGCGGCCCTGAGCATCGGGGCGGACTTCTTCAGAGCGGGCAGCTAAGCCTCGTAAGACGTTGGCGTCGGTGGCTCCGGCTCTTACTTCTTCTTCGAGACGGCGCACCATTACTTCAAAACGTTCGGCTGTCCATAGGGCAACGCAGCCAGCCCATGGTGAGAGGTAGGCGGTGTCCGCAAAGTGGCTGCGAAACTTAGAGGGAAGCACCAAACGCCCTTTTCCGTCCAAGGTGTGGTCGTAGGTTCCGACGAAGGCCATTCTGCTGCTCCTCTCTGCTGGTGTTTATAGGTGGGTGACGTTGATGTCTACTTTAGGGAACTGTTCCCCCTTTTCCCCCACTGCAACCCACTTTAATCAATTATTCCTCCACAATGCAAGTCAAGTCGCCCTTTGGGCGCACAAAAAGGAAGATTCTTCACCGCTTTACTCCTCTCTAACCCCCAGCAAAGGAAGGCAATTAAGGGAGGCGACGCAAAAAAGCCGCCAGGAGGTCCTGGGCAGGAACATCCAACCCTGCCGCCAAATCAGCCAACTCAGTGGTTGCCCTCTTTGGCAAACCGAAAATATCTACCAACTCTTGCGGCTCCCAAGCCAGCAATACCGCACACTGAAACCGGGCGCCCTTCCGGGTTCGACGCTGGCTAACCCCCACCACCTTGCGCCCCCCTACCGTTAACTCTCCCGGGCCTAGTCCGGCAAAACAAACCTTGCTGGACCACTCGGTGTCCTGCAAGGGCCCTTGGTGCATCTCAGCCTCTACGCCGAGATCTTTAAGAGCCTGCGCCCACACCTGACCCAGCCACCAGGTCGCTCGTCCAACATCATCAAGCCACAGCGGGTCTTTCTGCGGCAACAAAATATCGACCCAGAAGACATCTTCGGCCCGCAACAGCACTGCTGCGCCTCCCGATCGGCGCTTTGCCACTTCAAGCCCGAGTTCCTCAGCTCGCTGAGCAACGGCCTGATCTTGTCCGCTGCCTAAAACCAGTGTGGGTTTTTCTATTGGGCAAACCAACAATTCTCGTTGAGAATAGCTCGGCTCCAATTGGTGTATCTCTGCCACCGAACCTTTGGGGTGCGAGGCCTTCCAGGAGAAACTATTCAAGTTGTTACTCGAGAGAAACTCCGTGTCCAACGCAACCAGGTCACCACATCTTCTTTGGACGGCAACTGTGCCGCATCGCCATATTGAGTGACGCTACGCAAGGCCATTAAAGCAGGGTCCGGCAACGGCAAAAATGGAGGGCGCAGCCACCAGCGTTTCCCGGCCAATCGATTGACTTGCACCAACGCAGTCAGCCACAAGCTGGGATGCACCAACAAGGCAACACCTACCCGCAGCAACCACTTAGCTTTCATCACACCTCAACTCTTCGCATCAAAGCCTTTACCATTTGCCTTCATCACGCCTCTCGCCAGCCACCCGTACCGCTCAAAACTTTCACTAACTGGCTTTGGGCCACGCTTAGCGTCTTCCTTGTTCTCCCCGTTGAAAACGCTCACGCATTTTGGCCCGAGTGCCGCCCAAGGTATTTTTCAAAGTGGCGCCTCGATTGGATCGTGCCGCTTGTTGCAAACTGGTACGCCCCAAATGGCGAGCGCTGCGCTCTAGAGCCAAGCCTGAGGCCATCATTACCAAAAAACCTCCGAAGGCAAAAACATACGAAGTAGACAGGCTCAGCACCATGGCGGCCAAGCCCACCAAAAAACCAAGAATAGACCACTTGAGGTGACGCAGCGAGTAGGTGTAGACCGTCGTTTCTGCCACTTCACGAGCCAACCCGGGGTCAGTTTCGTAAAGTTGCTCTTCTATTTCGCTGAGGATTCGTTCCTCGTCTTCAGAAAGTGGCACCTATGCATCCAATCATGTTTTGCCCCCCCCTAGCATCGCATACTCCGCTCCCCGTCACAACTCGCCTCCCAAGAAGCAGAAGATTTTAATCTTTATTGGGACCCCACTGTTGATCGCCACGTTGTTTCGGCTTTAGCCCGTCGGGCCCCACTGCAGAACCCGGGCCAATAGCATCCCCGCCGAATCGCCGACGTATCTCGTCCACCGTTTCGTCTATTTCTCGCCACGACGGAGCCCCGGCATCTTCCAGGCGCAGTTGTTGCGTTTCTGCCCCCTGCAGTCCGCTCATGGCGACCCCCAAAAGCCGCACCCCTTTGCTGAGATCCAAGTTGTCCAGCAAGGTTTGCGCCACCGATAAAATTTCTACCCCCAAGTCGGTGGCATCGGGCAAGGTATGCGATCGGGTCAAGGTGGTGAAATCTGGTGCTCGCACTTTGATGCTGATGGTTTTCCCCAACTTGTCGGCCTTGCGTAACCGCCCGGCCACCGCATCGACCATACGGGTAAGTTCTCGCCGCAAAGCAGGGCGAGCGAACAGGTCTTGGGCAAACGTTTCTTCGTGACCGATTGATTTGACCCCTAGATGCGGATTAACTTTTCGCTCGTCTCTCCCCCGGGCCAACCGCCAGAGTTGGCGACCCGCCGCATTTCCTAAAGTAGTTATCAGCGTGGTTTCTGGTACTTGGGCGAGCTCCCCCACCGTTTGAATGCCTAAACGGTGGAGCCGTTCTTCAGTTTTGGGCCCTATCCCCCAAACTGCTTTTATGGGCAGCGGAAAAAGAAACCCGTTGATGTTTTCTGACTCCACCACGCAAACCCCAAGGCCCGGAAGAATCTCTTCACCTTTGACCCGGGGCTTCGCCTCGTTGCTGGCCAACTTGGCTAAGAACTTGTTGGGAGCCACCCCCACTGTGCATTGCAAACCTTCGGCAGCGTGTATCCGGTCTCGGATTTCTTGAGCTAACTTTTGCGGCGCCCCCAACGACCGGCCGGCCCCGGAAACATCAAGAAATGCTTCGTCGAGCGATACGGGTTCCACCAATGGGGTGAACTGTTCAAAAATATCCATGACCCGGCGACTGACTTCTTCGTAAAGGCCGTAGTGGCCAGATAAAAAAATCAGGTGGGGGCATAGTTGTCGAGCCCGGTATGACGACATGGCCGAATGGATGCCATAGATGCGTGCTTCGTAGGAAGCGGCCGCCACCACCCCTCGTTCTCCGGCGCCCCCTACCACCACGGGTTTCCCCCGCAACCCTGGTTGTTGCACAATTTCTACCGAAGCAAAAAATGCATCCATGTCGACATGCAAAATAGCCGGGGGTTTTGTCACTGGCGCTCTACCCGAAGTTCTCCCTGAATGGTTTTTTGCGCCTGATACGAAAAGTGGGCGCCCACGGTTTGGGGGTTTGCCAGCCAACTACTCACCGGTTCCTGTACCCAAAGTGGTGACTCTTTTAAAAGCAACCCGGCATCTTTTTGTTGAACAAAGCGTGCCTCTTCAACAATCCCGTCGGGGTCGTCGAAAATGAACTCGCCTGACCACGAGTGAGCGCGGTGCACCTCAACTTGTAGCAACATCTCACGATCTACAAAAGCTACTTCTACGGTGTAAGCAAGCTCGGCCCATTGATCAACTCGTAGGCCGGTTTCTTCAATCACTTCTCGCCGCAAGGCCTCCAACGGTGTTTCTCCTTCGTCGACTACCCCACCAGGGGGTGTCCAGTCCAGAGATCCGTTGCGGCGGCGGTTGGCTACCAACAAAAGGCCTTGGGGGTTTTGCAGTAATGCTCCTGCTACTTTCCAATGCCTCATCTCCATAGTCTGCCACTTCGCAGCAGGCAAGGTAGGCGCTTCGCGCTTACTCAAACTTTTTACTCACTTGCCTAACCTCGTTTGCTGGGCTCTTGGCTAGCCTCGCAAGGCAAGCAATAACATCTAAATAAACGACCCAGCTAACGAGTGAGCCAACACGTGAACGATCAGCCCGCTATCACCTCTACCCCTGCCCAATCTGCAGCCCCCTCGTTGGTGGCTCGTCTTTTAGCCTTGGCAGCCATTGTGGTAGCCGGCGCTTGCGGTGGTTTGGTTGGTTACTCTGTTGCCGATTTGCAATGCACCGACGGTTGCACCGCCTGGGCCGGGGCCTTTGGGGTTTTTGGTGCTGTGCTCGCTGCCGGCGGAGTGGGCATCGTTTCGGTCTTGACCTTGAGGGCCATGGCCGAATGGCGTACCGGGCAGCGACAACAGTCGCTGCGTGAACGACGCCTCAACAAATAAGCCCGTGGCCGACCCAACACATCTTCGACAACTGGCTTTAGCAGCGGCCCGCACTGTGGCCCCTACCTTGCGGGAAAAAGCCGGCCGCACCCCCGCTGAAGACACAAAAAGCACGTTGACCGACATGGTTACGGCCGCCGACCGTTGGTCAGAAGAAACGCTAGTCAACTACCTCCTGAGCCAACGTCCTAATGACGGGGTACTCGGCGAAGAGGGAGCGTCGGTAACCGGCACCTCCGGCGTGCGCTGGATTATTGACCCTATTGACGGCACCACCAACTTCATGTACGGGCTTACCGGGTACACCGTTTCCATCGCCGCCGAGGTAGATGGAGTACTGGTAGCCGGGGTAATCGTGGACCCGGCAACTGGTGACGAGTTTGCGGCCGCTCTTGGCCAGGGGGCTACCCGGAATGACCAAAAAATTACGGTAAGACCAGCCCCCGACCTGGCTCAGGCCTTGTTGGCTACTGGTTTTGGCTATCAACCAGAGCGTCGCTCCGAACAAGCGGAAGCCTTGGTGGGAATTCTCCCTCAGGTGCGTGACATCCGACGCTTCGGCGGAGCGGCCTACGACTTAGCCAGCGTGGCTTGCGGTCGGGTAGATGGTTATTTTGAAAGCGAACTCAACCTTTGGGATATGGCTGCTGGACTTGTTTTAGTTGCCGAAGCCGGGGGCGTAGTGACCAACCTCGAGGGGGACTTTCCGCAACAAGATTTTGTCTTGGCTACCACTGCGGAACTCCACCCTGAACTCATCAAACTGCTTCGCTCGGTGAAGTACCTGTAGATGTGCGATAATGGGCGCTGTATGAACCCTGCAATTTTCCTCTGTGTTGAAACCGTATGACCTTAAGAGAAACCCGCATACTGACCGTCGAAGACGACGAACGCATTCGTACTGCAGTGCGTCTCGCTTTAGAAGAAGAAGGCTGGGCGGTTGACGAAACTGCCACCGGCGAAGATGCACTGACCGCATTTGCACGCCAGCCCGCCGATGTGGTGTTAATTGACATCATGTTGCCCGGCATAGATGGGTTTGAAGTTTGTCGCAACATTCGTCGAACCAGCGATGTCCCGATCGTCATGGTGACTGCTCGTGACGATACCCACGACGTAGTAGCGGGCCTTGAGGCTGGGGCCGACGATTACCTGACCAAACCTTTCGCCCCCAAAGAGCTTTCAGCTCGCATTCGAGCGTTGTTGCGGCGGGCACGGTCAACGGACAACGTCCCCTCACGCATTGTTATTGATCGCCTTGAGCTAATTCCCGATGAGGGAGTGGTCAAAGTTGAAGATAAAGAAATTCATCTCACCCGCACCGAGTTTCGCCTCCTCGTAGAGTTGGCGGTACAACCAGGGCGGGTACTTAGCCGCGAAGACTTGTTGCAAAAGGTGTGGGACTACGACTATTTCGGCGATGGCCGACTGGTAGATGTGCACGTTCGCCGGTTGCGTACCAAGATTGAGCCCGACCCTGCCAACCCACGCTATGTCATTACGGTGCGTGGCATGGGGTACAAACTGCAGCCCTGATTCGTAAACTTCTTTTATGAGCGAACCCGCAGCCGACCAAGACACGGCACCTCCCCCCGCTCGTAAATTCGGCCTCCAGTCAAGTATCTTATTTTCTTTTGCTATTGGTGGGCTCGCTCTTTCCTTACTGCTAGCCGGCGCTACTTTGGTTTTGGCTCGCCAACAATTGGTAGATAACCGCGAAGGAGCGGCAGCGGCCATAGCGACAAACAATGCCAGTCGACTCAGCAACCAGCTCACTCCAGAGTCAACCCTTGAAAGTTTGCCGTCCATCGTTGACTCACTTACTCGCATTGAGGGCGCTCAGCCCATAGTTCGACTCAACAATAGTTGGCTACCGGGGCCAGAGATTGGGCGCGAAGATCTCCCTCTTTTGTTGCGAATTCGAGTAGCAAACGGCGCTGCTGGGCAGTTAATTACCGAAATAAAAGGGCGTCCTCACCTGGTGATTGGTATTCCGTTGGTGGCTTTTGATGCCGACTATTTTGAAGTCGTTGACTTAGTTGACCTCGATGACACCTTACGTACTTTGCAAATAATATTGGGGAGTGCTGCTGCTTTCACCACCTTGATGGGTGCTTTGGTGGGGCTTTGGGCCAGCCGCAGAACGCTTCGCCCTTTGCGCCGGGTAGGTGTAGCAGCAGCAGCCATTGCTGGCGGCCGTTTAGACACTCGGTTAGCGGCCATCGACGACCCTGACCTTGATCAACTCACGCAGTCTTTTAACGAAATGGCCGAAGCATTAGAACAACGTATTCAGCGTGATGCCCGTTTTGCTTCTGATGTGAGCCACGAACTGCGGAGCCCGTTAACTACTCTTACTTCTAGTGTGTCGGTCTTGGAAGCTCGCCGCCATGAACTTTCCGAGCGTTCACGAACTGCTTTGGACCTTCTTTCTGGCGACCTCTCCCGGTTTAGTCGCTTGGTTGAGGACCTTTTAGAAATTTCACGTTTTGATGCCGGCGCGGCTTCTTTGGATCTTTCTGGGTTGAAGGTTCACGCTTTGTTGTCCGCTACCTTGCGCTCCCTTCACCTTGAAGACACTGCACTTATCGAAAACCAAGGGGCGCTTGACTTGCTGGTCAACGGAGACAAGCGCCGTTTGGGGCGTGTGTTTTCAAATCTCTTCACCAATGCCTTGCGTTACGGAAACGGAATTTCTGCCGTAGTTATTAGCGCCGACCTTAAACACGTTTGGGTGGCCGTGGATGACCATGGGCCCGGGGTAATGGTCACGGAGCGAGAAAAGATTTTTGAGCGTTTTTCTCGAGGTCTAGCCGGCGGGCAACGAGGGGACGATCCCGGAAGCGGATTGGGTCTCAGCATGGTACGAGAAGATGTTCGCCTGCATGGCGGCCGGGTCTGGGCCGAGGATCGACCAGACGGCAACGTGGGGGCTCGTTTTGTCGTAGAACTCCCCCGCTTCAACCCTGACTTGGAGGACTTGTAATGTTGCGTTTACTCTTTCGGTCGTTTGCTTTCTTGCTCAGCCTCTCTCTATTTTCTTGCGGGATTCCTTTAGAAAGCTCACCTCGAGGCCTCTCGGCTGAACTCCCGGACACCCTCATCGAAGGAGCAATCACCACTACCGCTCCCCCCGCGGTATTAGAAACAGTAGAAATCTTTTTAGCCCAAGATTCAGGCGACGGGGTCATGGTGCTGCAAACTATGGAGCGCCAGATTGAACCCGACGGTTCGGTCAACACCATTTTGGCCCAAGTGCTGGTGGGTCCGACGAGCAAGGAACAAGAACAAGGGTTTATTTCCCCGTTAGCCGAGGGGAGCATCTTGGTGGGGACGGTGCTCGACGGTGATGTTTTGCAAGTGCAACTGAACAGTTTGGATGGGTTCCCTATTGACGACTCGTACAGCAACCAACTGGCTTTCGCCATGCTGGTCTGCACGGCCACCGAGTTGATTGCCGGTATCGAAGTCCAGCAAGTTTTGGTGCTCGTTAAACAAGACGGCTTGCTTACTTCGGTCAATGCTCCCATAAGTGACGGCGAACCGCCGGCCGAAGGGGCACCGGTGCGCTGCGAAAACTATGTCTCATTTTTGCCGCCAGATTTGATTGAGGGCGTTACCAATGACCTGCCGGTAGACCCCGTTGATTAGTCTCTTTCTATGGCGATAATTCTTTCTCTTGATGCGGGCACCACCAGCGTGCGCACTTTGGCGATAAACGAGCGGGGGGAAATTGTTGATCAGGCCCAGCAGGAGTTTCCGCAGTATTTTCCGCAGCCGGGGTGGGTGGAACACGATGCTCAAGAAATTTGGGAGGCCGCCCAAAAAACCCTTACTGAAGTGGCTGAACGCCTAACTCAACCAGTGGTGTCGATCGCCATTGCCAACCAACGGGAAACCGTGGTGGCTTGGCATGCGGCCACTGGTTTGCCGCAGCATCGAGCCATTGTTTGGCAAGATCGCCGTACTGCCGACCGGTGCCAAGAACTTACTCAAGGCGGGCATCTTCCTTTTATACGAGAAGCCACTGGGCTCGTCCTTGATCCTTATTTTTCTGGCACCAAGATGGCGTGGCTGCTTGGCGAGGGGAATGTCTCCGCAGATGCTGATCTGCGTCTCGGCACTATTGATTCTTGGCTGTTGTGGAAGCTCACGGGCGGAAAGGTCCACGCAACCGAGCCTTCTAATGCCAGTCGCACCATGCTTTTTGACCTAAGGAGCGGATGCTGGTCAAAGGAACTTTGTGACCTTCTGGACGTTCCTCTAGCGGCCTTACCCGAGATTTTCCCTTCGTCGGGGCGTTTCGGGGTAACCGATGTGGCCAGCCCGGTGGGCCCCGGGGTACCCATTAGCGGCATGGCGGGTGACCAGCAGGCGGCTCTTTTTGGTCAGGCTTGTTTTGCCGCTGGGCAGGCCAAAAACACTTACGGCACGGGATGTTTTTTATTAGCGAACATCGGTGATGATTTGCCAGCCCCGGCTGATGGCTTGTTGACCACCGTGGCTTGGCAACGAGAAAAAGACGGCCCGTTGACTTACGCCCGGGAGGGGTCAATTTTTTCCGCTGGTTCGGCGGTCCAGTGGTTGCGCGACGGCTTGGGCATCATTGATCACGCTTCCGACCTTGAAGGTCTGGCGCAAAGCGTGCCCGATACCGGGGATGTTTTCTTGGTTCCGGCTTTTAATGGTTTGGGAAGCCCCTGGTGGGACCCTTGGGCGCGTGGAACCTTGGTGGGGCTGACTCGAGGAACCGGCCGAGCTGAGATGGCTCGTGCGGTAGTAGAAGCCATGGTGTTCCAGACTCGAGATGTTATTGATGCTATGTCTCGAGAAGGTCTGGCCATTGCCGATTTGCGTATAGATGGCGGGGCGGCGGTTATGGAACTTTTGCTTGATCTGCAAGCCGACCAACTGAATATTCCGGTAACTCGTTCGGCTACTACTGAAGCGACTGCTTTGGGGGCGGCGTGGCTGGCCGGACTTGCCGAGGGGGTATGGGGTTCCCTTGATGAACTTTCTGACCTTTGGCAAGCGGGCCGCACAGCATTGCCCACTGCGGATCGCAGCAAGGTAAACGTTTTGCATCAACGCTGGCTACAAGCCGTTGATCGCAGTCGCCAATGGGAACAACCGTCGCAATAACGGTTGCCAAAACCCTTACCGCTGGTTAATGCCTGACTCAATACGTGTTTTGAGGTCATCTACTGCGGTGTGGACGATTTTTGCTTCGAGGCGACGCTTTACAAAACCTGGTAACCGAACCAAGAGGTCTACTTCGAGGTGATAATGCACTTTAGTTACGTTGGGGCTGCCCTCTACTGAGGTGAACTCGTATTCGCCATCCATACGACGCATCACGTCACCGTCCAGGAGTCGCCAGGCCATGCGTAGCGGGTTTGACCCGTAACTGTAGCGCAGGGTGTAGGTGGTGCTTCGCCCCATGGCGGCAGCGCGAAAAGCCGCATCACCAACGCGCCCTTCGTCGTCTCGAGTGACCACGGTGGCTTCTTTAATATCGTCGGCCCAGTCGGGGTAGCGCTCTACATCAAGGGCGGCAGCAAAACACTCTTGCGGCGAAGCTTGAATGAGAACGTGTTGGCTTGCGTGATCAGTCATTGGTCTCTCCCTGTCTTGACCATACCGGAGCAAGAAGCGTGCCGGAGGGGATACTAAATATTGACCGGGTGAAAATATTTATCGCGGGCCAAAATTGCCATGACGGGAGCCCCAGAGCCCGGCCAAACCTAAACCAAAAACCGGAACCAACACGGTAGAGGCCACAGTGGTAAAGGGCCGAAAAGATGCTGCGGTAAAGGCCACCATTACTTGGATGCTTAGTGCCCCCATGAGTTGACGTCGTACTACCTGCGGGGCGCATCCGGCCAAAAAATACAGTCCACCTACTCCGATGTTTTCGGTTCGGCTTCGCCCAACGGCGCGAAAAAAGGCCAGCAGAAATGTCACGCAACCGGCCAAGAATAAGCCGAGGTTAACCAGCAAGCCAAGGGCGCGTAGGGGGCCGGCATACAGGACGGAAAGCACCGCCATAAGCGTGAAGCCAAGGGTTCCTAACCGAGATGCTCTGATAATGTTTTGGCCAGGGTTTATCATGGGTTCACTTTGTTTCTCGTAAAACTGCTTGGTTGATACTGGTCTGCAATCGGTCGGCTAACACTTGGTAAGAGAACTCTTTTACGGCACGTTGGCGTGATGCTTGGGCCATGGTTTCTCGCTGTTGAGGGTTGTTTAATATTTTGATCAACGCTGCTGCCGCTTTTTTTGGGTCGTCTGGTGGGTCGACTACCAGGCCGGTTTCGCCGTGGCTTACTGCTTCGGCCGCTCCCCCGCTTTGGCCGGCTACTTGGGGCACTCCGGCGGCGGCCGCTTCTACAAAAACAATACCGAAGCCTTCTTGTTCTAGGCCTGCCCACCGGGTGCGGCACAACATGGCGAACACATCGCCGGCTCCGTACAGACCGGGCAACAAATCGTCGTCTACTCGGCCGAGCATTTTTACGGGGGCACCGGTGGTTTCGATAAGTTTTTTTAACCGTTTTTCGTCTCGACCGGTGCCCGCTATAGCCACCGTCACGTCGGGAATAGTTTTTTGAATTTCTAGCGAAGCTTTGATGAGAGTGTCCATGCCTTTGCGGGGCACCAGGCGACTGACGCTGACCACCAAGGGGGCAGTCTCGTCTAAGCCAAGTTTTTGGCGTACCGCTCGCCGTTGATCTTGGTCCAGTGGTTTAAAGCGTTCGGTGTCTACTCCGGGGGGAATAATCACCGTGGGGAGTTCTTGTTTTGCGGCGCGTTGGGCTTCGTCGGCGGCATATTGCCCGGCACAGATAACTAGGGATGCTCGGCGCAGCACTCGGGCCAAGAGTTGCCGGGTGATAGGCAGTCGGCCGGGAATGGTTACCTCTGCGCCATGGAGGACCACGGCGTAAGGAAGTTTTACCCGGGGTGCGGCTAGGCCTGCTGGAAGGGCCGGGTCCCAAATAATCATTTCTGCTTGGTGCTGGGCAGCCAACTTTGCCGCCCGTCGCCGCACCCAACGGTGAGGCAACAATACAGGTTCTTTAGACCGCGTAAGGGTGTAGCTCTGTTGTGCATCAAAGTCTTCGCTACCGGCATAGGGCGTGGTGTGCACGGCGACATCATCAGTGGGAAGCCGGTGCCAGAGTTCCCACAGGTACGACTGGATGCCCCCTACTTTGGGGGGATAGTCATTGGTGACCAGCAGATGTCGTCTCATAGGCTTGCTCGTTGGTTTATCGCCCATTTGGCGTGTTCGTGTAATAGCGGGTCGTAATGGTCAAGATAATATTCTAAGCATCGGTCAATTTGTGCGTTCTCGCCCTGGGCGTTGCCTAAGACCACCAACGCATTTCGGCGAAGATACTTGGGATCTCTTTCCGCTATGTACCAACGGCCGTAGTTGTCTAAAAGCTCTTGGTCGGTGGCGTTGAGTATCCCTAAGGCATCAAGGTCGGCCGTGGGGTCGCTATTGCCTTCGCTGGTCCGCTCGGGGCGGCCCACTGGGCAAACCTCTTGGCATTCGTCGCAACCATAGATACGGTCGCCCATAGCTTCTCGAAATTCAACGGGTATAGGCCCGGGGGCTTGTACCAGCCAGGCAATGCAGCGGCGGGCATCAACCACCCCGGGTTTCACGATGGCTCCGGTGGGGCACCCGGTTATGCATTTATCACAGGTGCCGCAACCGTCGGGCACGGGTTCTTGGTTTACCGGTAGCGGAGCGTCGGTAACTACCGAGCCCAAGACGAACCAGCTACCGCGGCCGGGGAGTAGCACGTTGGCGTTTTTTCCGTACCAGCCCAGGCCGGCCCGCACGGCGGCGGCACGGTCCACCAAAGCATTGTCGTCAGCCACCACTCGAGCCTGCCAGCCCGCCTGACGGAGTTCTTCGGCGATTACCTCAAGGCCGGTTTTTAGTTCTGTGTAATGGTCGGTCCGGGCGTAGGCGGCGATGCGGGTTTGCCCAGGTTCGGCGGGGTTTAAGCGGGGGGCGGGGGTGCGTAGGGCAGCCACCACCAAGGTTTGAGCGTTTTCAAGTATCCGCTGCGGGGTGGTGGAGCGGGCCGGGTTGCGGTAGGTGAATTGCATGTTGGCCGCTAATCCAGCGGTGCGGCGTTCTTCTAACAGAACCTTCACGTCAGAAAATGGGGTGGCAGCACAAACCCCCACGGCATCTAGACCGGCGGCAAGACCGGCCGCTTGGCAGCGTTCGGCCAAAGCAGCGAGGGTTTGAGATTGCGTGTTCACTCCCTCATCGTCGCAGAAGAAGCCACCGAGTCCACCCCTCACTCCCCCACTGAGGACCTGTGAGGCCCGCCCTCTATACGACTAGGGTGGCTAAATGCTTAAAAACATCTCTCTATTAATCTCTATTTTCTTGGCTTTTTCGCTGGTTGCTGGCTGTTCATCCAGTGGCGGAGAACTCGCCGCTCCCGCTACTACGACCGCTGCGCCTGATGCCGGTGTAGTCGAAACTACTGCTGTGCCCGCCACTACTGCCGCACCGGCGACTACCGCTGCACCTACTACCACCACGTTGTCCGATGAAGATAAATTCATTAATGGCCTAGAAAATGCTGCGTTGGCAGTGGAGCAAGGCGACAATGTTTTTATTAATTGCACAGTAGAAGCAGTCGGCATAGATGCAGCGTGGTCGCTTTTAGACATGGCCCCGGACGAGTATTTAGACAATCCTCTCTCCGTAGAAGACGAGACTGCGCTCACTGCTTGCATAGATGACATCGCGGTGCGGCGAGAAACTGCTGCCAATCTTGATGCTTCTTGGGGAGCCACGGTCAGCACTTCACCGGAGTTCTTTTACGCCAGTGACGTCCCAGAATATAGTCGAAGCCTTCTTGAAGAAGCTCTGCTTGCCGCAACCGCCCTCTGGGGCAACTACGGCCCGCTCGAATATTGGGTAGCGGGCTTAGACGTAGCAGCGGCCGAGGACCTCGGTGACCAGTTCTGTACAAAGCGCGTTCAGTTAGGAAACCATGGGAACGTTGCCGATTGCCTTGAATGGGACTACACCCCAAATTTCTTTGTGGAAAGAGCCATTGATTCTTCTGAGCGCATTGTCAACGGTTGGGGCGGCGGCAACGCAGGTCGAAACGGTAACCGAGAATGGGGGCTGCATCTTTACTCTTCGTCTTACCCCATTTGTTTTGCCGAACCAAGCATCTGCCCTTTTGCCGATGATCAAAAAACTGTCTTTCATGAATACTTCCATGCCGTGCAGCATGCGTTTATTGCTACGGCAAATTGGGATCTTCGCGATGAGTTAATGCATCGAGAGAACATTTGGTGGAGCGAAGGCGGCGCCGAATACATGGCTCAAGTTGGGTCACAAGAAATGCGAAATTCCGGGGTATTGACCGCTTCAGAATGGGCGCCTTTACCTGAGCGTTTTGGCTGGATGATTTGGGATGTCCAGGAGTGGATGAGCGATAATCCTGGTCAGAGTCCTTCGACTATCGGTTACGGCGACGACGGCCAAGTCGCTTACAGTTACGGCGCTTGGGCGCACGCCTACTTGGCTTCAAAGTTCGGTCCAGACGTGCTGCTTGATACCTTTTATCCCGGTTTGAACGAACTGGGCTGGGAAGGGGCTTTCGCTAATGCCTATGGCATGAACTCAGCCGACTTCATTGTGGAGTTTGATGAATTCATGGCCCAACCCGTTGATGTCCTCGTAGAAATACTTCCTTAGGTTCTTACTTGGCCACCAGAACCTTTGCCAAGTAAACAAAGCTGCTCATCTTGAGTTAAATTTTTTCACCGCGTCAGCGGCGGACCTACCAAGCCCTCTCTGAGAACTCCCAATTTGCATTAACGGATGGTGATGCCGAACATGGATTCGCGAAAGTTGACTTCCTCTTGCCACTCACCATCAGGTAGTTCTACCTGCGTCACAATGGGGACCCAACCAACCTCTTTGCCATCGGGAGGTTCCACAAGAAGGCCGTGGTCCACTTCAGCTAAATGAAGTTGTTCGATACTGGTTGGTTGCTCGAGAAACTCTTGGGTGGACCCCCAGTCGCGGTGCATGCTTTCAATCGTTGCTTGAAGGTCGTTCATTGCGGCCATTGAGTAAAACTCGGGGTACTCCTCTTTTAGGCTTTTAAACGCAGGCTGATCAGCAAACCGGTACCACTGGTAAGAAACCCGACTGTCGTCGTCAAGCACCGCTACGTGCACGGTGTCATCGCACGAAGCCGGGTCGTCACAGGTCCAGCAAGAAAAATCTAACCCGACATCTTCATCGTGCGAAGCAATTGATGTGGGGTATTGCCGGGTTTCGTATTCCAATTCGAGCAACTCTGCCGGTACCTCGCTCGCCTCCACAGGAACTGCTGCACCATCTACCATCTCGTAATATGTGCTCCATCCTCGCTGATCAGCATCAACGGAGCCCCATTCAATGAGCACGTTAGTTTCGTCGTTTACCTGTGAACCTCCAGAAGGAACATGGAGATCAATGTTCGATTCATAAGAGTCTTCGAGTTGTTTAAGGCTCCCAACTTCAATCTCTCGCCAACTGTCACCTGAATATTCGACTTCCCATCCATCCACTTGCATAGGGTTCCCTAATCCATTGAAAGAAGTGTCTACTGCTGATAGGTCTGCGCCAAAAGAAAACACATCCAAAAATTTGTTGTAGATATCTACATCAAATGTTTGCACATTCAAGGCGTACCCCTCATCTTCTGAGACATTCGGTAGTTGGGGGGGAAATATTTTTATAAACGTTCGGCCATCTTGCTCGACCATAAATGATGGGATGGGTGGCATTTCTACCCCCACTGGTACATAACCCTGTGCCGGGGCAAACCCCAAAGTATTTTCTGGTTTAATCCAGTTCATGTCACCAGGCTCCCAGTTATCTTGGGAAGACTCGTACCATTCTTCGTTTTCTATAGCCGCATGAAGTTCTTCTTCGCTTAAGTCCCCATGAACGAAATCAGCGAGGGCAAGCCCTACCGGGCTATCGAGGAGTTCTGCATTGTCCTCCTCCACATACTCTTCCCAATATGCGTCCAGCACCTCAAAGGCACTCCACCTATCACTGCGCCGAAACCAGTGCTGTGGCGCATAAGCAATGAGCGGGCCGCTGTAGTTAGCGGCATCAATAACAAATGTCCAAGTTAGGAGCCCATTTTCGGTGCTACGAGCTTGGCCTTCGTGGCGCTCTGCTCCTCCGATGAGGGGCAGAGCTACCCACGAGGTGCCCACATAAATTCCCCCTTCGTCATCATAAGTGTTTTGGTTTTCATCAAAAGCAATCAAGTTGGGGGGCACCATCATGCGATTCGAGAGAGTAAGCCGCCCCATTAGCGAACAATCAATACGCCGCTCCCAAAAACCCCAGCCTCCTGCCGTGTCGCTGTCTGGAGAATAAAGGTGGGTTGCTGCTGAAGCCATGTATTTGGGAAAGCGACTCCGCCCCATTTTGTCGTTTACAAAAAGCCCACCCTCTATCGAGTTGAAAGCGCCATTTGGGTGTGCACCGTCTGATTGCATCCATTGACCCCAAGTGCCGAATTGGCCAGTGTCGGGGTAGCGCTCGTAGATTTCAAACACTCGAAGATACTGAGAAATGCCAAATACTTCAGTTGAAGTGCTCTCGTCGCGGCCCACATCACCGGTTACCCCCCATTCCATCATGAGGTCGGCACGACACCCGTATTCTTCGCCGGATATATCGGTGAGGTCAACAAACTCTGTACCGCTAAGCCCACAGTGTCGCGGCAAGTAGACCCCCGGAAACCACTCTTTGCCTTCTGCTGGTTCAAGAGCCTCGCCTGAATCCAAGTCATCCGGTGCATCATCTACCGGCTCAGACAGAAGCGTGCTGGTAGGCAACAAAGGAACCGCAGTACTAGGCGCCACGGTAGCCGTGGGAGTGTCACCCGTTTCCGACGAGCCAACCAACGTGGTTACCGCGGGGTCTGGTACCGAGTCAGCAACCTCACCACTAGCCGAACACGCCCCCGCCACCAACGAACACACCAAAAAAACCGTCAATTTTTTTAGGTGCATGAGCCGAACCCTACCAAGCCGAAACTCCCCGGTAGCGAACCGGTGAAGCCAAGCCGGTCTCGGTCAGCACCCGCAACGCTCGGGCTTCCGCTAGGTCAATCACTACGGCATCACCGGGCTCCTTGCGGCAAAGAAACGTCACTACACAATCTTCACACGTTGGTGAGTTCTGTGCGGTGCAGGTAGCACAATCAATGGTTAACGAGTTTTCATCATGTATGTCCATGACCTAAATGTTGTCAGAGGGGTGTGACAATGGCCAAAACCCGGCAGAACTCGCCTTTTTACGGCCTTTTGTTAGTTGCCGCTGATCTCTCTCAGCTTGGCGGCCGTTTGCCCGTTGTCAATAGCGTCTTGCGCTTGGGATATTCCGGCCGTGAGGTCATCGACTAAACCAGCCACTACTAAGCCGGCGGCGGCGTTGATTACCACCATGTCGCGACGCGGACCGAGGTCTTGGCCAGCAAAAATAGCTCGAGCAATAGCAGCATTTTCTTTTGGCCCACCGCCCAGCAGGGCATCTGGGTCGGCCAAAGCAATACCAAAGTCTTCAGGGTTGAGCGTCCACTCGCTAATTCGCCCGTGCTTCAATTCAAGCACCTGGGTAGGGCCGGTTACGGCGATCTCATCAACATCAAGGTGGCCGTTGACTACCCAAGTGTGCAGCGAATCGTTGGCGCGAAATACTTCAACCAAGCGCTCGGCAACGGCAGACTCCGTGGTGCCAATAACTTGGCGACGCACTCGGCCGGGGTGAGACAACGGGCCCAGCACGTTAAAGACAGTGGGTATACCCAAACCAGCCCGCACCGGCCCAGCAAAACGCATGGCCGGATGAAAAGTGCGAGCAAAAGCAAAACCCAAGCCTTGTTCAACTACCTGTGCTTCCAGCTCGTCAGGATTCAACTCCACCTCAAGACCTAACTCGTCGAGCAAGTCAAAAGCCCCTGAAGTCGACGAGGCTTTGCGGTTACCATGCTTGCACACCGTGGCTCCGGCAGCGGCAGCCACGAAACAGGCCATAGTAGAAACGTTCAAGGCAGCTTCTTGGCGGCGTTGCCCTCCCCCGGTACCCACAATGTCGATGGTGCCTTCTGGCAGATTCAGCGGCACCGCATTGGCCACCATAGCCCGCACCAAACCGGTGGTTTCTTCTACCGTTTCGCCTTTTATTTTGAGCGCTACTAAAAAGGCGGCGATCTGCACGGGGTCAGCCTCACCAGAAAGAATCTCGCTCAAGATGGCTTCGGTCTCATCGGCCGAAAGGGCCTCTCCCTTACAAAGGCGGCCTAAGAGCGTCGGCCATCCTCCGTGAGTTTCCAATGACTGCTTTTTATCCGTTGGCATAGTCCCTTAGGATAACTGGCGGCGTTGCCGACGGATGCGCCGGCGTTCTCGTTCGGTCGTTCCACCCCACACTCCTACGTCTTCACGGGCCGACAAAGCGAAATCTAAGCATTTTTTTTGAATAACGCACTCGCCACATACCGCCAAAGCTTGGCTCGCCGATTGGCCTTTTGTCGGGTCCGGATGAAAAATAGCGGCATCAAGCCCGCGGCAAGCCCCGGCTTGTTTCCAAGCTAAAGAACCATTAGTGAAAGTAACTTGTTTCTGCATCTTGCCTGCTAGTGCTACACCCAATTTGACGGCAGCGCAAGAGGACAATGAAAACTCTTTTTCGGGCCACTTCAAATAGTTGAGCAAAACCGCCCGCGCTGTTGCGGAAACCCTCGGCTCAAGCCACACTTACCGTGATGGTGAGTCGGCCAGGTAACCGCAGCAGAGCTTGCTTTGTTGAGGAAGGTCGGGGCTCCACAGGACAGGATGCTGGCTAACAGCCAGTCGGGGTGACCCGCAGGAAAGTGCCACAGAGAACAGACCGCCGATGGCTCGGCCCCAGGTTCGCTTGGGAAAACGAGCACAGGTAAGGGTGAAACGGTGCGGTAAGAGCGCACCAGCAGCCAAGGCAACTTGGCTGGCTAGGCAAACCCCATCCGGAGCAAGGCCAAAGAGGGAGAGAGCGGTCCGTTCGTTGACACTCCCGGGTAGGCCGCAAAGATGGATGGTTGCCCAACCGGATACCCGCAAGGGTCCGGCAGACAGAACCCCGCCTATTGCCGACTCGCCATCACCCCAATCTTAGATTCTTGAAGTGCGGTTTTTTAACTCAACAGTTTCCGCATGGAGTAACCGGTTTCATTTACCCATTCGGGCAATTCATATTGGTAATACTTTCTGGAGGTGCAGCAATGCCCCCTTCGAGCGCTACATCCAGCACTAAGTTCAAGGTTGAGCCGTCCAGATGAAATGGCAACGGGCGATACGCCCACATGCCCGGCCCTACCGGATAGTCCTCAAAGTAGGTGAACAGCGGTTCCCCTTCGAAAGTACTACACGACACATAAAAAGCTTCGCCCGTTACTGCTTGACCGAGGAAAACGGTAAGCACGTCTTCAGACCCGGCCAAGTTGCTCCCGACTGGTGTTAAAGCACAGCCATACAAGAGGTAAAGCACATGGGCAAAAGGTGCATGGGGGCCGCTTGCGTCAAAAGAAGAAACCCAAATTTCCGCTCGGTCGTTTACATTGATATCGGTGATGTATCCGATTGAGAAATCGACCTCGCCAGCATCAGGTCCGAGGTCTCGCCAAAAAGTCACCCCATGGTAAGAAGAGTCAACTCGCAAATACCACCGACCGGTGTCGTTGCCATAACCAACGCTGGCGTAATCATCAATGGCATCGCCATCAATGCGTGCTGGCCAAATGGGGCCCTCGTCGTAATCTGCCGTAGGGCTTTCGTCGCCCAAGCAAGTTATAAAAATGGGAGGAAGAGAAATAATGGGTGGCAGGGTGAGGGCGGGCAAAATTGGAGAAATCACTCCTGGTTGGAGGTTCCCAAAGCTTGGGCCACTTCCTTCGTCTTCTGTTTCTTCTTCGTCTTCTGCTGCTTGCGCCGCGGCTTGTGCTTCAGCCAAAAGCGCAGCGGCTTCCGCTTCGGCTTCGGCGATGTCGGCTTGTTCTTGAGCGTAGGCGGCTGCCGCTTCGGCTAGTTCTGCGGCCAAAGCGGCAGCATCGGCCTCCGCTTGTGCTGCGGCTTGTGCTGCGGCGTCGCCTGTTTCTGCTAACGCCGCTGCGGCCGTTGCGTCGGCCACTGCTTGAGCGGCTGCGGCTGCTGCTGCTTGGGCTTCAGCTACTGCAGCGGCGGCCACTGCTTCGGCTTCTTCGCGTGCCACTTGGGCAACTGCTAACGCATCGGCGGCTTCTTCTAACGCAGTCACCGCATCGTTGACCGCATCGTCTTTGCCTGCGCAAGCACTGGCCACCAAGGTCAAGGCCAAGACCGCTATTAACACTTTTAATAAATACTTTTTCGACATCTTTGCTCCGTTCAGCGCTTCGTTGCTCATCACCACACCATAGGCTGCCAAGGTGGAAGTAAACGGGCACACCTTGGGTAGTGGCGCAGATTTAGCGGGCGCTGACCTTACCGAAGTTGACCTGTGTGGCGTCGATCTTTCTGATTCTTGGCTTTGTGGGGCTATGTTGAGCCGCTCGAATTTGTCTGATGCTTCGTTGGTGGGCGCCGA
>JAPKBH010000044.1 GCA_028823445.1 Acidimicrobiales bacterium
GGGCGCAGGCTCATCACCTCGGTGGCAAACGCCCGGTCGGTGGCCAAAGCGCCTTCCACGGTTAGGGCGGCGGTGACATCTGCGGTGGTCAACAGCACGCCGGCATCGTGCACGGCCAAACACAACATGCCCAAAATGGCGTCGGTGCCGTTGATGAGCGCTAACCCCTCTTTGTCGCTGAGCGTTAACGGCTCAAGACCAGCCGCCGCCAATGCTTGGCTCGCCGGTTGAACAACCCCGCCTACCTCAACGTCTCCTTCACCTAGTAAGGCCAAGGCGCCGTGGGCTAGGGGAGCGAGGTCGCCCGATGCTCCGAGAGAACCATGTTCAGGCACCAACGGGTGAATGCCATGGTTGATGAGGTCCAGCAGGCTTTGGGCTACCACCGGTCGGGTGCCGCTGTGGCCCATAGCTAAGGTGCGGGCCCGTAAAAACACCATGGCCCGCACTACTTCTGTTTCAACGTTGGGCCCCATGCCGGCGGCGTGAGAGCGCACTAAAGATTCTTGCAAAGATGCCCGGCGTTCCGGGGGGATAGTCACGGTGGCCAAAGACCCAAACCCGGTAGACACCCCATAGGTGGGTTCACCCTCGGCCAAGGTTTCGACAATTTGGCGGGCCGCTTTCATGCGTTCGTTAGCGTCGGCGGTTAAAGCCACCGGAGCAGCTTGGCGAGCCACTGCTACTACTTCGGCAATGGTTACCCCGGGCCCGTTTAGGTCAATGCTCATGATGGTTGCTCCCCGGCGAGGTCAATACTCAAGGCGCTAGCAGTTTTGAGAACGGCAGCACCGGCGGCTTTCATGGCTTTACCGGTCAGGCGCTGCGAAGGCCCCAACACAGAAAGCGCCGCCACAAGGGCACCATCGGGCCCGCTTACCGCAGCGACGGCTGCTGACACATCGGGCTCTACGGCACTGATGACGCAATGCGCTTGCCCGGGTTTTTGACCGGCTAAAGCGGCCCCCACGGCGGTGGTGTCAAGGGGAACAGTGCGGCCCACCCACCCGGCATGGCGAATGGCCCGGGTGCTTTCTGCGGTGGCTAAATAAAGGGCATGATCGTGTTCGAGCACCGCGAGGTAACTGGACTCGCCGGTGGTTTTGGTCAAAGCATCGAGGTGGGGTTGAGCGGCCAAGATTAACCGCGCCATAGGGCTGGCCTCTAAGGAGGCCACGGCGAGGCGGAGAAAAGTGGGGCCCACGCTGAAGGAGCCGCCCGCTGCTCGAGTTAGGTACCCGTTGAGTTCCAAAGTTTTCAGATGCCGCAAGGCGGTGCTGGTGGGGAGGTCAGAAATTTTGGCAGCTTCACCTAATGTCAAGGCCCCCGCAGAAACCACAGCATCTAAAAGATTGAGCGCTCGTTCTGCCGAACGGGCTACGTGTAAAGTTGATTCACTCAAGGTCCACTCATTTCACTAGATGAAACTGGTTGCCACTGAATGAAATATAGAGTAGAAAGAGAGGCAAAGCAACCAAAAGCGAGAAACCATGCACCAGCCCATCCACGCTCCCCGCGGCACCGACCTGACCTGCAAAGCCTGGCCACAAGAAGCCGCTTATCGCATGCTGCAAAATAACCTCGACCCTGAAGTAGCCGAACGCCCCGAAGACCTCGTGGTCTACGGCGGCACCGGCCGAGCCGCCCGCTCTTGGGACGCCTACCACGCCATAAAACGCACCCTCACCACGCTCAACAACGACGAAACCATGCTGGTGCAATCTGGTAAACCGGTAGGCGTATTCCGAACCCACGAATGGGCCCCCCGGGTGCTTATTGCCAACTCCAACCTCGTGCCCGACTGGGCCAACTGGGACGAATTTCGCCGCCTAGAAGCCGAAGGACTCATGATGTATGGCCAAATGACCGCCGGGTCGTGGATATACATCGGCACCCAAGGGATCTTGCAAGGCACCTACGAATGCTTCGCCGAAATCGCCCGCAGCCGTTTCAACGGCACCCTGGCCGGCACGCTGACCATCACCGCCGGCCTGGGCGGCATGGGCGGAGCCCAACCCTTAGCTATCACCATGAACGACGGCGTCGCCCTGTGCATCGACGTGGACGCCGACCGGGTACAGCGCCGAGTTGACCACCGCTACCTTGACGAAATCGCCACCGACTACCACGATGCTCTGCGCCGCTGTGCCGCCGCCAAAGCCCAACGACGGCCGCTTTCGGTGGGCCTGGTCGGCAACGCCGCCGACCTCTTACCCCGACTGCTAGCCGATGGGGTTGACGCCGACATCGTCACCGACCAAACCTCCGCCCACGACCCGCTGGACTACATGCCCACCGACCTTACGGAATCTGCCGCCGCCGAACTACGCCGTACCGACCCGGCAGAGTTCACCCGACGGTCCCGCCACTCCATGGCCCGCCACGTAGAAGCCATGGTGGGCTTCCTTGATGCCGGGGCCGAAGTGTTCGACTACGGCAACAGCCTGCGCGCCGAAGCAGAACTCGGCGGCTACGACCGCGCCTTCGCCTACCCCGGGTTTCTCCCCGCCTACATAAGACCCCTCTTTTGCGAAGGTAACGGGCCCTTTCGCTGGGTAGCGCTCTCGGGCGACCCCGCCGACATTGCCGCCACCGACCAAGCCGCTCTCGAAGAATTCCCCGACCACGAGGGCCTCCACCGCTGGATACACCTAGCCCAAGAAAAAGTAGCCTTCCAAGGCTTACCGGCCCGCATCTGCTGGCTGAGTTACGGCGAGCGCCACCGTTTGGGCCTGCGCTTCAACGAAATGGTGCGCAACGGCGACCTCAAAGCCCCCATTGTTATTGGCCGCGATCACCTGGATTCTGGCTCGGTGGCCTCGCCCTATCGAGAAACCGAAGCCATGGCCGACGGTTCCGACGCCGTAGCCGACTGGCCGCTGCTCAACGCCATGCTCAACACCGCCTCCGGAGCCACTTGGGTCAGCTTGCACCACGGCGGCGGGGTCGGCATCGGGCGGTCAATCCACGCCGGGCAAGTCAGCGTGGCCGACGGCACCGCCCTGGCCGATGAAAAACTCGAACGAGTGCTGACTAACGATCCCGGCACCGGGGTGATGCGCCACGCCGACGCCGGTTACGCCGAAGCCTTCGCCGTAGCCGACCAACGGGGGATACGCATCCCCATGAACGAGGGTTAGCCGTGACCATTCATGAAGTGCTGAGCATTGGCCACCCGGTGCTCCGCCAACGGGCCAGCGAGGTGCCGGTTGACCAAGTTAGTTCGCCGCAAACTCAGCAACTTATTGACGACCTCATCGACACCATGCATCACGCCCACGGGGCCGGCATCGCCGCCAACCAAATCGGCGTTACCCAACGCATTTGTGTGCTGGAGGTCAACAACAACCCCCGCTACCCCTATAAACCAAAAATCCCCCTCACCGTGGCCATCAACCCCCAGGTTGAAACACCGGGCACGGAGACATTTATCAACAACGAAGGCTGCCTTTCGGTGCCGCTACGCGGCGATGTTGAACGCTTTACCTCCGCACGTGTTTCTTACCTTGACCGCCACGGAGACAAACAAGTTTTTGACGCCCACGGCCTGACCGCCGCCACCTGGCAACACGAAGTTGACCACCTCAACGGGGTGCTCTTTATAGATAAAGCCGACCCGGCCACCCTCACCACTTGGGAAGAGTTCGAAACCCACCACCGAGCGGCGTTTCTTGAACGCATCGCTTATCTACAAAATGAGTGGGGCACATGAGCCTCTGGTGGTGCGAAGGGGCTTGGCTAGGCGGCGACCAAGTCACCCCCGATGTGCTACTCGAAGTTAGTGACGGCCGCCTGGTGGGTTGCACCCCCGGAGCAGAACCTCACCCTGAGGCCACGGTGCTTAATGGCCTCACCCTGCCGGGCCTAGCCAACGCCCACAGCCATGCCTTCCACCGGGCTTTACGCAGCCGCACCCAAACTGGCACCGGATCGTTTTGGACATGGCGTGACCAGATGTACGCCGTGGCCCAACGCCTCAACCCCGAAAACTATGAACGCCTGGCCCGAGCAGCCTTCGCCGAAATGGCTTTAGCGGGCATTTCAGTTGTCGGGGAGTTTCACTATGTGCACCACCAACCCGACGGCACGCCCTACCTTGACCCCAACGCCATGGGTCAAGCCGTCATCAACGCGGCGGCCGCTGCTGGGGTACGACTCACCCTGTTAGACACCTGCTACCTGCACGGTGGGCTTGACCAAAACGGCTACCAACCCGTAGCCGACCACCAACGCCGCTTCAGCGACGGCACCGCCCAAAATTGGGTTGAGCGGGTAGGTGCCTTGCCAGAAAGCGCCATGGTGCGCATCGGCGCTGCCGTGCACTCCGTGCGAGCCGTCGACCCGGCCGCCATGTCCACCGTGGCTACTTGGGCCCACCAAAGCGGCGCCCCAGTGCACGCCCACGTGTCTGAACAACCCGCCGAAGACCAAGCCAGCCAAGCCTTTCACGGTGCCACCCCGCTGGCCGTGCTAGACGCTGCGGGCCTGGTAACTGCTCAGTTCACCGCCGTGCACGGCACCCATTTTGGCTCCGCCGACCAAGCCCTTCTGGGCCAAGCCCACGCCGGATGCTGCTTTTGCCCCACCACCGAACGAGACCTCGCCGACGGTATCGGCCCAGCCAAAAAACTGCTAGCCGCCGGGGCTACCCTCAGCTTAGGCAGCGATAGTCAGGCGGTAATTGACCTTTTTGAAGAAGCCCGCGCCATAGAACTCAACGAGCGCCTAGCCACCAACCAGCGAGGTCACCACACGGCCGCTGAACTCTTAACCGCCGCCACCGCCAACGGTTACCACGCTTTGGGGTGGAGCGACGGTGGCTGCCTGGCCCTCGGTGGCCGTGCCGACTTTGTCACCGTGGCCCTTGACTCGGTGCGCACCGCCGGCGGGGGCATGAGCCTCGAAAATGTGGTCTACGCCGCTACCGCCGCTGACGTCACCAACTTGGTGGTCAACGGCCAAACCGTGGTAGCCAACGGCACTCATGCCAAGATTAACGTGGCCGCCGAATTGGCTGCCGCCACACACGAGGTGACCTCATGAGCATGGTTATTGACAACATCGGCCAACTGGTCACCAACGACCCGGCGCTCGGCCACGGCCCGTTGGGCCTGGTAGAAAACGCCTCGCTGGTCATAGAAAACGAAACGGTGGTCTCGGTGGGCCCCGCTGGCCAAAGCGCTGACCAGGTTATTGATGCCGCCGGAGCCTGCGTATTGCCCGGCTTTGTCGACTCCCACACCCACTTAGTGTTTGCCGGCGACCGTGCTCAAGAGTTCACCACCCGCATGGCCGGCCAACCCTACGACGGGGGAGGCATACGCCTCACCACCCAAGCCACCCGAGAGGCCAGCGATGACCAACTACGCGCCCTCACCGCAGCAAGAATTGAAGAAGCTCGCCAAGGGGGAACCACCACCGTAGAGATCAAGTCCGGCTACGGGCTAAACGTGGCCGACGAAGCCCGCACCCTGCGCTTAGCGGCCGAGTTCACCCCGGATACCACCTTCCTTGGTGCTCACCTGCTGCCCACCGAATACGCCGGGCGAGCCGACGATTACATAGATCTCGTATGCGGCGACATGCTGACCGCTTGCGCACCGCACGCCAAATGGATCGACGCTTTTTGTGAAACCGGGGCCTTCGACGCCGACCAATGCCGGGCCGTTTTAGCAGCCGGCCAAGCCGCCGGGTTGGGTTTACGCCTGCACGGCAACCAACTGGGCCACGGCCCCGGTGTGCAACTAGCCGTCGAAATGGGTTGCGCTTCGGTGGACCACTGCACCTATCTTTCTGACTCCGACATTGATGCCCTGGCTAACAGCGACACCGTGGCTACCTTTTTGCCGGCCACGGATTTTTCTACCCGCCAGCCCTACCCCGACGGCCGTCGGGTCATTGATGCCGGAGCCACCGTGGCCTTAGCCACCAACTGCAACCCCGGGTCGAGTTACACCACATCGATGAGTTTTTGTATCGCCCTTGCGGTGCGTGATTTGCACTTGACCATTGAAGAAGCCATCCAAGCGGCCACAGTGGGTGGAGCCGCCGCTTTGCAACGCAACGATGTGGGCCGCCTCACCCCCGGCTCGGCGGGCCACGCCATAATCCTCGCCGCCCCCAGTTATCACCACCTGGCCTACCGCCCTGGGGTCCCGCTAATCGCTGAAGTCGTGGTGTAAACCTACGCAAAGAAAGCACCCTTCGGCCTTGGAGGTCGGTATGGAAATCACGGCAACCACCCACGACCAGCAGTGGTTGGAGGTGACCTTTACCGGCGGTACAACCGGTCGGTTTTACTGCCAATGGTTGCGAGACAACATTCCCTCGGGGCGCCACCAAGACCGCGGCCAACGCACCTTTGACATCAACGCCCTGCCCGAAGCCACGCTAACCACCATCACCCACACCACTAACGAGGTAACCGTCACCTTTGGCCCCGACGACTGCATCGATACGTTTACCGCCGCTTGGCTCCATCAACACCTCAACCCGGCCCCGGCTCGGGTAACCCCCGCCCCCACCCTGTGGGATGCCAACCAACAAGCAAAACTAACTTTTGCCGACTACCCAACGCTGCTGGTCGACCCAGCCGCCAAACTGGGTTGGCTGCGAGAGGTACATGACTACGGTTTCGGGCTCTTGGAAAACGTACCTACCAAACCAGAAACCATCCTTGAGGTGGTCAATTTGTTTGGCTACGTACGTGACACCAACTACGGGCCGCTGTTTGAGGTACGGATCGAACCCAACCCGGCCAACCTGGCTTTCACCAACCGGGGTATCGGCATGCACACCGACAACCCCTACCGCGACCCAGTGCCGGGCCTGCAATTGCTGCACTGTTTGGTTAACGAGTCCGACGGCGGCCAAAGCCAACTAGTAGACGGCTTTGCCGTGGCCGAAAAAATACGCCAACACCACGCCGATGCCTTCAAACTGCTCACCACCTGGCCGGTCAGGTTTCGCTACCGAGACGACACCGCCGACCTGCAAGCGGCCCGTCCGCTTATTGAACTCGACTCCCGGGGCGAAGTCATTGGCCTGCGCTACAACAGTCGCTCCGCTCAAACCTTTAATCTGCCGCCCGAAGTTATGGCCGAGTACTACCGGGCCTACCGCACGCTGGGTGAGTTGCTTCACCAACCAGAAGCCAAAATAGAATTTCGTTTATCCCCCGGGCAGCTCATGATTTTTGACAACCAACGGGTACTCCATGGCCGGTCGGCCTACACCGAAGGGGCCCGCCACCTTCAAGGCTGCTACGCCGACAAAGACGCCTTGCACTCGCTAATACGAGTGTTAGAAGAAACGTCGTGAGCGTGGTTGACGAGTTGGCCGCCTTGATGGCCGACAAAGGCCAACGCAACTACGGCGAAAATGTAACCATTGCCGAACATGTCTTGTTAACCGCCGGAGCCGCCCAAGCCCAAGGGGCCAGCGACACGCTGATTGCCGCATGTTTACTCCACGACGTGGGCCACTGGCTTGACGAGCCCGACGACGACTTTGGCATCCACGCCCACGGCGACACCGGGGGAGCGTGGGTAGCCGAACGCTTCGGGCCCGCAGTAGCCGAACCCGTGCGCCTACACGTGGAGGCCAAACGCTATTTGTGCGCCGTTGACCCGGAATACCACGACCGCCTCTCCCCGGCCTCGCAATACACCCTGACCCAACAAAACGGGCCTATGAGCATCGACCAAGTAGCGGCCTTCGAAACCAATAAGTATTTCCAAGACGCCGTGGCCCTACGGGTGTTCGAAGACGACCACGGAAAAAAAACTGGAACCCCGGTGCCGCTCCTCAAAGATTTTGCTGCGCTGTTGCTTCAACTGACCAACGACGACTGCTAAGCCCTGATGGTCTAGTTTGGAGCCGACCAAGGAGACATCATGACCAAACCATTCCGCTTCGGCATTCAACTCACCAAACCATCCGAAGGCCGCACCTGGGCCGACACGGCACGCAAACTCGAAGACGACGGCTGGTCAACACTGGTTATGCCCGACCACTTCGAAGACCAACTCGCCGTTACCCCCGCCTTAGCGGCCGCCGCCCAAGCCACCACTACCCTGCGCTTAGGAGCCTTGGTGTTTGGCAACGACTACCGCCACCCCGTGGTGCTGGCCAAAGACATGGCCACCCTCGATGTGCTCTCCGAAGGCCGTATGGAGTTTGGCCTCGGTGCCGGCTGGATGAAATCTGACTACGACAAAGCCGGCATGGAATACGACCGGCCTGGGGTGCGCATAGACCGTATGCTGGAAAGCTTGGCCGTTATTCGAGGCTTGTTTGCTGATGGCCCGGTCAATTTCTCTGGCGACTACTACCAAATCACCGACATGGAAGGCTGGCCCAAGCCGGTACAAACCCCACCCCCGGTACTCATCGGGGCCGGCGGCAAACGCATGCTGGGCATCGCCGCCCGAGAAGCCGACATTGTGGCGGTGACCGCCAACTTGAAAGCCGGCTATGTAGGCAGCGAGACGACTCAAGATGTTTCCCCCGAACGATTTGACCAAAAAATGGCTTGGGTAAAAGAAGCGGCCGGCGACCGCTACGACGATCTGGAGTTCAGCGTGCTGGTCTTTAGCACCCAAGTAACCGACGATCGGTCCGCTGCGGTAACTGGCATGGCCGAGTTGTTTCACTTTGAAGAAAAACAGATTGAAGAAACTCCTGCGCTGTTAATTGGCTCAACCAACCAAATCATTGAACAACTCCAAGCCAACCGAGAACGCTGGGGTTTCAATTACATCGTGGTGCAAGACACTGCTATCGACACGCTGGGCCCGGTGGTGGCCCAACTCACCGGTACTTAAACAAACAGGGAGGGGACTGCACCCGGCACCGTTATCCTCGTCAGTCGCGGGGTGGAGCAGTCTGGTAGCTCGTCGGGCTCATAACCCGAAGGTCGCAGGTTCAAATCCTGCCCCCGCCACCACTCATAAAGATCCTGACCAGAGATTTTCTGGTCGGGGTCTTTGTTGTTTTGGTTTCCGGTTTTCCATCCGAAGGTGCTGATTTCCGTCGTTAAAGAGCTCGGTGATGGTGTTCATTGCGTCACGGTGAGCAGTCGGAAGAGCATGGGCATACGTGTCGAGAGCGAATGCCACGGTCGCATGTCCCATGAGGTCCGAGACGATCTTGACCGGAACATTGGCAGAGAGCGCAAGGGTCGCAAAGGTATGGCGAAGATCATGGAACCTGATCCTCGGTACTTGTATTCCTTTAAGTGCACGGTCAAAGGTTTTACTGACCGTGTCAGGGTGAAGAGGTAACTGGCCCTTCCCAGTGAAAACGAGTTCACTCGTTGAACGGTTGTGCTGATGTTTGCGTTGGGCTGAGAGGACTGGCTTTCCCAAGGGGATTATTCGCCGTGATTTCTTTGTTTTG
>JAPKBH010000066.1 GCA_028823445.1 Acidimicrobiales bacterium
ACGCTGGCATCAATTTCATCCAGAGAATGGATATGAGGGATCTCGCTCCAAGACTGCGCCATGTTGCGAGCTATCGCACCCCGCACCCCCCGCAAAGGGTGCCGGCCAGCGGGCATAACGCCCAGACCGGGGTCGAGGGAGCGAGCAGCGCCCCCCTGTTTACCGGTAGAAAAACTCTGGACATCCTCTAACAAAATGCGTCCGCCGGGGCCACTGCCGGGCACCTGAGTTAAATCCACGCCAAGGTCCCGAGCGAATTTTCGAGTAGCCGGTGCCGCTTTAGGCCGCGTACTCGAAGAAACAGATGATGAAGGTACCGCAGTGGCAAGAGGAGGCGGGCCGCTCAAGGGTGTCGGGGGAGTGGCGGCCGGTATTCCCGCCGGAGCCTGGGCAGGTGTTTCCCGCTCTTCAAAATCTTGTTTGACCGTTACCCCGTCGTCGATTTCAATGAGTAACTGGCCGACCAGAATGCGTTGGCCTTCCACGCCTCCCAACACAGCCACCCGACCGGCAACCGGTGAGGGCAACTCCGAACTGGCTTTATCGGTCAATACCTCAACGAGCGGTTGGTCGCGGACCACAACATCGCCCACTTTGACCAGCCATTCAACGATCTCTGCTTCTTCAAGTCCTTCACCGATGTCGGGCAACAAAAACTGAAACATCAGGCCGCCAGCACCTTACGTACCGCTGCCGTAATGCGAGCCTCATCAGGCACATAAATATCTTCTAACAAACCCACCGGGTAAGGCACGTCGTAGCCAGTAACCCGCTCTACCGGCGCCTCAAGCGAATAAAAGCACTCTTCATTAATGGTGGCGATGACCTCCGCAGCAAACCCGGCAGTGGTAGGAGCCTCTTGGGTCACGACCACCCGGCCGCAAGCACGCACCGCATCGCCAATGGCTTCAAGGTCCAGTGGCACCAGTGAACGCAAATCCAGCACCTGCACTGAGACACCTTCTTCGGCCAACCGGTCAGCGCTACGACAAGCCAAAGAAACCTGATGGCTCCAAGCAATAATCACCACATCGGTACCTTCCCGGGCCACCCGGGCTTTGCCCAACGGCACCAGATACTCGCCGTCTGGCACCTCGTCTTTGATGCCGCGGTAACCGCGTAACGGTTCTAAAAACAAGACCGGGTCGGGGTCACGAATAGCAGAAGCCAACAACCCTTTGGCATCGGCCGCCGTGGCCGGCAAAACCACCTTCAACCCAGGAATGTTGGCAAACAAAGCTTCTAAAGAATCCGAATGCAACTCCGGGGTACGCACCCCTCCGCCGAAGGGAGAACGAATAGTAATCGACGAAGAAAAACGCCCCTGATAGCGATTACGCAGGCGAGCAATTTGTCCCCCAATTTGATGCATGGCCTGGAGAGAAAAACCCAAGAACTGCATTTCGATAACCGGCACCAAACCAGCCATAGCCAACCCCACAGCTGAGCCGGCAATAACCCCCTCAGCCAACGGCATGTCGGTGACCCGTTGTTCGCCAAACTTTTCGTACAATCCTTCGGTGGCCCGAAAAACACCACCCACATGGCCGACGTCTTCTCCTAGTACCACCACCCGTTCATCGCGAGCCATTTCAAAATGCAAAGACTCGTTAATGGCCTGCAACATGTTCAGTTCAGCCATGAGGTGCCTCCGAAGCCAACAAAGCGGAGCGTTGGCGAGCCATTCGTGGGGTGTCTTCGGCGTAGCAGTGATCCAGGACAGCATCGGGGCTCAACGGCCACTGGCACGCCCGCTCAAAGGAGGCGTCAAAAAGGTCTAAGGCAGATTGGGCTACCTCTGCATGGTGAGCATCGTCCCAGAGCCCTTCGCTACTCAGTAGTTCACGGTATTTGGTTACCGGGTCGTTGTCTTGAGCGGCCACTAAGTCTTCGGGCGGCACATAAATGGTGGGGTCGTCAGCGGTGGTGTGCGGGCCAATGCGATACAAACTGGCCTCAATCAAAGTCGGGCCGCCTCCGTTGCGGGCCCGGTCTCGAGCCTCGGAAACCGCAAGGTGCACCGCCTCGGGGTCGGTGCCGTCAACGGTTACCCCAGGAAAACCAAAAGCAGCTGCTTTGGCGGCGTAAGAATCAGCAGCCGTTTGTTTATGGCTGGGGGTAGAAATGGCCCACTGGTTGTTCACACAAAGAAAAATCACCGGCGTTTTAAGCACCCCAGCCAGATTGCCCGCTTCGTAAAAATCCCCTTC
>JAPKBH010000004.1 GCA_028823445.1 Acidimicrobiales bacterium
CCACAGAAGCCCACACCCAGTAAAAGCCGAGGTTGTTCTGTTGCTCCGCGGCCCAGCAAAAGGCCCAGCAAGGCGCAGCCCGCCATGTTGATGAAAAGAACGGTGAGGGGCAGGTTTTCCCAGAGTCCGGGCCCTTGGGTGGCAATGGCCCACCGGGTGGCGGCTCCGGTGGCCCCACCGAGGGCCACGAGAATGGCGGGAGATAAACGCATCTCTCCTACCTTAGGGGTTCTTTATGGGCAAGCAGAGTGAGTGAGGCCAGTGGGCAGCAGCGCAGACCCGTAGATAGTCTTGGGCTATGGACTTAAGCGAAGTACGCGAAACCTATGAGGAGCGGGGTTTAGACGTGGCCGAAGTGGCGGCCAGCCCGATTGAGCAGTTTCAGCGCTGGTATCAAGAGGTTTCTGACGCTGGTTATTGGGAGCCCAATGCGATGACCTTGTCTACGGTGACCCCTGAGGGTTGGCCGGCGGCTCGTGTGGTGTTGTTGAAAAAAGTAGATGAACAAGGGTTTGTTTTTTTCACGAACTTGCGTAGCGATAAAGCCAGTCAACTTGTGGCTGTGCCGCGAGCAGCGTTGACATTTTCTTGGGTGGAGTTGCGTCGCCAAGTGCGGGTAGTGGGGGCCGTTGATCCGTTGTCTTCTGATGAGGCAGATGCGTATTGGGCCACCCGTCCGCGGGGGAGCCAATTGGGGGCCTGGGCTTCGGACCAAAGCACGGTGGTTGCCGACCGAGAAGAACTTGACCAGCGTTTTGGGGCCGAGATGGTGCGGTGGCGCGATGAAGATATTGAACGGCCTGCCCACTGGGGCGGTTTTCGCGTGGAGCCTCGCCTCATCGAGTTTTGGCAGGGCCGCCCCGACCGACTGCATGATCGATTGCGTTATTTCTGGACCGAGCAAAACTGGGTGATCGAGCGTCTCGCCCCTTAAACCGGAGAACGCCTCACCAGCGGTGAGATCTATCGGCGTTTTTTAGGAAACTAAAAATCACCAGCAACGCCACGATGCTGACCAAAACTTCTAACGGGGTGGCGCCGCGCCAAGGGTCGCTCACCCAGTTGGTCATGCGAGCGGGCCAAGTAATAGCTAAACGGGCTATCGGAAAAATGATTAGGTCGCCCCGCTGGTACAGCCCTTCAGCCAGCAACCAACTGGCCACGGTAAACCAGGTAGCGGTTTTTCGAAGTGAGGCGGTGAGTGCGGGGCGCATTCCCCAGACCATGGCGGTGAGCACGATAAGCCACAGAGCCAGCCCGACCTGGGTGCCGCCCGTTTGGGTGGTCCACACGGTGAGGTGCACTTGCAAGGTGGTGACGGCATCCACAATTGGGTTCGAAGATGTGGTGGGGTCGTTAAGAATACGAATTTCGTAGATGCCGTAAATAATGAGGTAAGCGCCGCCAGCCACCAGCGAACCGGCCCCAATGCGATCCATGTAGGGCAAGAGGCGCCGCAGGTTGCGGACCAGACCACCCCGGGCCATAGCTAACGACAAGGTAAGTGCAGTTATTACGGCGGCCATACCAGCGGCGAACGCCAGGTAAGTAATGAGCCCCTCAATGACCCCGTCGCGCCCAAAACTGCCCGCTACTTGAAGTAGAAAAATAGGGGCGGCGCAACCAATGGAAACAACGGCGTAAGACATGCCGAAACCCAGAACGGAGAAAAACTCGCTACTTCCTGGGCCTCGGCTAGGCCGCAAAAAGGGGATCTTTATTTGTTTTCCAGAAAGGAGAGCCAAGCCGTAGGGGATGAACAACACGCCCATCAGTACCGTTATCCAAGGGGTTTTTTGGGCAACTGCTTCTTCGCTGGTTAAGTAGGTCACGGCCAGCCCTAAGCCACCGAAAACCAGAACAAAGCCGCTGGCCATGGTCAGGCTGACCGTAAAGGCTCGCCATATTTGTTCAGGGCGGGCGTCTCGGTCAACGGTGTCGTTGCCCATGAAATAGCCCAACCAGGTGGGCAACATGGCAAACCCGCAGGGGTTCACGGCGGTTACTAAACCCAAAGTGAAGGGCAAGGCCAGGCTTATATCAATCATGAAAGAAGTTCCTCCACCTTGGTAACCAAGTCAGGTGCGGCAATTCTTCCCATATGCACATCAATTAGTGTGCCATCCGCGGCAATGAAGGCGGTAGCGGGCAAGCCAACTGCCCCAAAGGTAAGAAGAAAATCGCCAGCGGGGTCGGACCCCAAGAGGTAAGTGATGCCGAGCTGGTCAATCCGTTCGGCGGCTCGTGACGGTGAGTCACTTATATTTATGCCGATAAAGCGAATCTCGTCTCTATAGGTCTGGTGAGTTTTTTCAAAATCTGGCATTTCTTCTAAACAGGGTGCACACCAAGTGGCCCAAAGGTTGATCACCAAAGGTCGCCCGTCTTCAGCCAACAGATCACCCAAAGTTGTGGTGGAGCCATCGAGTAAAACAAATGGCTGAGTGAGATGCTCAGAGGCGTCCGTTGGGTCGCTGCTACTACAACCGGCCAGCAAAAAACTGGCGGCCAGGAAGGCCAGTAGCCAAAAATTGGGTGGGCGACGCATAAAGTCAAGTTACCCGCCTTGGGGAGGCAACAGGCTGCGGTTCGTTAAAACGTCACCGCAGCCCGTGGCCGTAGCTCTACTCGGTTAGGCCGAGCGGAGTTCTGAAAGAAGGTGCAGGGGAATAGGCACCTCCGGAAGTTGTTCTTCGGGGCGCGGCACTTTTGAGGGCCTGCCTCGCCGTCGTTTGTTGGCCAACATTTTTCCGTTGCGGAACAATTGCCCGCCCCACACCCCCCAGGGTTCGTTGCGGGTTAACGCTGCCTCAAGGCAGGCGACCATAGTCGGACAGTCGGCACAGATGCGTTTGGCTTGGGCAATGTCGCCAAGGTGGTCAGAGAAGAACACGCCGGTGGGTACACCCAGGCGGGCGCAAGCGGCGTCGTTGCGCCACAACTCTGCTTCGAAGGTAATGGTGGTGAGGGTTTCCATAATGTTGTTGTCTCTTTCTTTGGGTAGTGAGTTTCTTTGGGGGTGGGTCTAAAAGGGCCGGTAAAAATCAGAAAGGCCGCCGGATGAATCCGGCGGCCTCGAGGAATTAAGTTGTTTTTAGCGTGCTAGCTAAAAACTCCTCGAGGGCGCTGGTGAGCAGTCCAGAACATAAAAGTGTTCTTGGAAGCCCAAGGCTTGGTTGAATAGGTAGTTTCGGTCAGACGCGACACGAGAACCGACCGGCCAGCCACAGGGCTGTAATGGTGGTGATGATTCGTGTTCACGGAAATTTTGCCTATTCGTTGAGTTTGGTATTGATGCCAAGTATTTGTTCCGCTTAAGGATAAGCGGGAACTACTACCAATGACTACTCAACACCATAAAGTAGTTGTTTGTCAAATGATTAAAGGATCTAATCCTCGGCAACGAGCATCAGGCAACGTTGTAGGTTTTGAGGCCCTGTTCTTCATCTTGAGTAGCGTCACCCAAAATTCTTAAGTGTTCCAGGTGGGCGTAAGTTTCACTAGCTGCCATGTCGCCCCATGAGCGTTCTTTAAAGAGGCGCTGCATGTAAGCCTCAACGGGGGCTTGCCCTAAGTCGGCTCCGGCTTCACGCAGGTGGTCTAACCGCTCGTGGTGGTGCTCAATAATGCTGTCGGCTCGCCCGGCCAGGTCAAGAAAGGGGTGCCCGTGGGCGGGAAGCACTTGGCTGATGTTGGGGAACTCGTGCATACGTTCCAGAGAACGAAAAAACACGGCGAGTGGATCATCCATGGCGGTAATCCCGCCGATATGTGGGGTGATAGTGGGCAGCACGTGGTCGCCCGACAAGAACAGACCATCGATGGGGTCGTAGAGGCAAAGGTGATCGTGGGTGTGGCCCGGAGTATGGATAGCAAGCCACGTGCGGCCGCCGATAGTGATCTCGTCGCTGTCGTTAAGAGAAACTGAAGCTTCTGGGGGCTGGAAAATTTTGGTGCCGATTCCTTCGGCTACCGCTCCCCAGGTGCGGATGTGTTCCGGCGATGGGGGTTCTCGGTCGGTCCCCCAGGGGTTGGTAAAGCGCATGGCGTCACGAAACTTTTCGATGTCTTCATCGTCGGCGAGGTCAAGTGATGCGGTGCTCAGATCATCAAAAAATTCGCTGGCTCGGCTTGGGGCGTAAGAGGAATAAAAATCGCTGTGGGCAATTACTTCAATTTTGTGGTCGGCTTGTAAACGATGCACGCCGCCGTAATGGTCGGGGTGGCTATGGGTAACCAGTGCGGTGTGTACATTTTTTACGCTGGCACCAAGTTGGGTGAGGCGTTGTTGCAGGGCCGTCCAGGATTCCTCACCAGGCAGACCGGGGTCGACCAAAGTAAACCCGTTGGCATCTTCTAAGGCGTAGCAGTTGACATGGCCGAGGCCGGGCATAGAAATAGGTAACTGCAGGCGGTAAACGCCGGCTGCTACTTCAGTTATGTCGCTTTGGGCGGGTTCTTGTTCTTGCCGAGTCGGCTTGGTGGCGATGGGCTCACCGTGCGCATGATTCACAGAGGACACCTTAGAGGTATTGCGGCTTCAACAACGAAGCGGCTAGCGGGGATTTATCAGGTGCTTGCGGTAGTAACGCAACTCGTAAAGCGATTCTTGGATGTCGTCGAGTGCTCGGTGGCCGCCTGCTTTGGCGGGAGCGTTGGCCATTATTTCTGGGTACCAGCGCCGGGCCAGTTCTTTAATGGTGGATACATCAACCGAGCGGTAATGCAAAAAGTTTTCAATCTCCGGAAGACCAGCGAGAAGGAACCGCCGGTCGGTGCCGATGGAGTTTCCACAAAGCGGCACGGTGCCTGCATCGGGGATGTGTTCTTTAAGAAAAGCCAAGGTTTGGGCACCGGCTTCTTCAAGGGAGAGGGTGGCATTTTCTATTTCTGGCAGCAATCCAGATTTGGTGTGCATGTTGCGTACGAAGTCATCCATGAGCGCTAAGGCTTCGGGCGGTTGATGGACTACTAAATCGGGGCCTTCGGCGATGATCTCTAAATCGTCGTCGGTAATGAGGGTGGCGATCTCCACAATGACGTCGCTGGTGGGGTCAAGCCCCGTCATCTCAAGATCCATCCATGCCAACATCCGTCTCAGCCTACGGGCCGTCTATGCTCACCGTTGTGATGGACATCCCAATTAAACGACTTGACCCAGATTTAGCTCTTCCGGCTTATGCCAAAGAAGGAGACGCCGGCGCTGACTTGGTGGCCCGTGAAAACGTGACCCTGGCTCCTGGTGGTGGCCGTGCTTTGGTGGCGACGGGGGCGGCTATTGCGATTCCTGAGGGATATGCCGGTTTTGTACAGCCGCGTAGTGGCTTGGCTTTAAAGCATGGGGTGACTTGTTTGAATACTCCGGGCCTTATTGATTCGGGGTATCGCGGCGAGTTAAAAGTTTTGTTAGTCAACACCGACCCGTCCACCCCTTTTGAGGTAGTGCGAGGGGAACGTATTGCTCAGTTGGTTATTCAGCGAGTGGAGGCGGCTCATTTTGTAGAGGTCGACGAATTGGGCGATTCATCGCGAGGCGAGGGCGGTTTCGGCTCAACGGGTCAATAACCGGAGCTGATTTTCAGAAGCGGTTTAGATTCTAAAATCTAGATTTAAGGGCTAACTGTGTGCTCGGCGCAGAGTTTTTTTGTTTGTTTCCCATTTTTCAGGGTTATTACTACCTGTTGGTCAGTGACCAAAAAGTCAACGGATATATCGGCGTTTCCTTGAGCAAGATTTTCGGTGGCTTTTTGTAGATCGGCACTGAGGTCGCCGAGATCGCTGGGACTTATGCGGTGGATGCGCAGCAGAGTAGTTAAGGCCATGCGTGGTAAGTGGGCGAAAATCAGAGAAGGCGGCACTTTTAAAGTGACGATATTTTCGGCATCCACAAGGGTCATGGCTTAAGTGTGGCATCTCTGGGGCCCCAGCGGGCAACATAGAGGGGTGACGATTCTTGTAGATGCAGCAATCTGGCCTTGGCGGGGACGTTATTGGGCTCATTTGGTGAGCGACGAAAGCTACGAGGAACTCCATGTCTTTACCGAGCGCCTGGGTTTACGCCGCATGGGCTTTCAAGGCGACCACTATGACGTGTCGGCAGACCACAGAGAAAAAGCTTTAGCCCTTGGAGCACAGGCTTGCCCAGGCCGTGATTTGGTGCGGCGCCTTCGGGCGGCGGGGCTACGTTTGGGCCCGGCTGAGCGACCGGGAAAATGGGAGCCGGTACTAGGTGTTGAGATGCCAAGCGCTGAGGTATCAGGTGCTGAGCAAGAGTTGGTGAGCGAGTTGTTGAACTGCTTGAGCACCGAGGGCCCGATGAAAGTAGAATCTTTTTCGCGTCGAGGAGAGTTCGCCCTGGTGGTGGAGTGTCCGCAAGGTATGGATCTCAACCGGTCTTTGCCTCAAGGAGTTCTCTACCGTTTTACCGACGCCGGCCGGCGGGTTGAGTTGTTGTCGGAAATTTAACCAGAAACGGCGGGGCAGCCTGCGGAGAGCACCTCGGCCCAGGGTAAGCGTCCTGACCAGAGCCGGACGATGGTGTCGCCGTCGCTGACAAACATGACGCGGAACTCTTTGTCGCTTTCGTCTTGAGGAACGTAGGCCAAAAGGTTGCCGGACCCATCAGGAAGCGGCGTGGTGACAATGCGTTCGCCAAACATTTCGTTAATGCGTACTTCGGTGTTGCCGAGGCCGGCCCCGGACCGGGTGGTCAGGTCAGCGGTGTCGATGTCTATGCGCTCCACCGTGCCGTCGGTAATCCAAAAAGTAATGCCCTCGGGGCCATTATCGGGCGTGGCTTGGTAGCACACGTCGTTGATGGGGGTTATGGGAGTAAACCGGGTGCCGGCTGCTCGTTGGGCTTGATAGGCGGTTTGGCCAAAAAGTACTTGGTCGAGGCCGACGGTGCTCAGCGAAGAAGAATCGGTCAAGGTGGGCGAACCGAGGTCTTCAACAGGAGGCAAGGTTTCTAAGGTGGCCGGGTCAAAGGTGGTGGTGGTCGTGGTGGTACTGGTGGTGGTGCTCGTGGTTGTGGTACTGGTGGTGGTTGTGGTGGCCGGGGTTTCATCGGTTTCAAAAACAACGCAGGCCCCAAAGAACACCACAATGAGGACTAAAATAAAAGCCATGATGGCTACGCCTGCATTTTGCATATTCTCTAGCGTAGGGCATTTTGCGTTTAGCCGCAGGTCGCTGCTTTTAGTCCGCTGATGTGCTGCACTGCAGGGATGCGAAAGTTAGCGGTGGTACTTATTTGGGTACTGATGGTTTCGGGTTGCGGCAGTGAACAAGTTGAAACCTTTGCTGCACCAACAACTACCTCTCAGGCTTCGGAGCCGTCGCTGGCCTCAAATACCACCCAAGACTCAGTGCCTCCTTTGCCAACGGTTACGGCTGCCCCAACAACGGCTTCAACCACGGGCCCTCCGGCAACGACCACCGAGGGGGCTCCGTTTACTTTTGCCGAGTGCGTGGCGAAACTTCCGTTGACGATACGCACGGGCCAAGTGCTGTTGGTGCTCGTTGATCAGCCTGGTTTGACAGAAATGGCTGCCCTTGCTCGAGAGGGTTTACTGGGCGGCGTAGTGCTCTTAGGTGACCCTGATGCCGGGCTAACGGAGGCCCTTGGTGGGTTACAGAGCCAGGCTCTGGTAGGGCCGTTGGTTATTGCCGTTGATGAAGAGGGCGGGGTGGTGCAGCGGTTAGAGAATCTGTTGGGTTTTATGGTTTCTGCGCAACAGCAGGCCACTGGTACCCCGGAAGAGGCCCGTGCTTTGGCCCAGCAGCGGGCCGAAGCCTTGGCTGCGCTGGGGTTCACCATGAACTTGGCTCCGGTTATTGATGTGGGGGGCGGCCCGGGTATTGGGTCTCGGGCTTTTTCTGACGACCCAGCGGTGGTGGCTGAATACGGACTGGCGGTGGCTTCGGGAATCGCTGCCGGGGGTCTGGTACCGGTGTTTAAACATTTTCCTGGGCACGGTAATGCTGATGCGGATAGCCATCGGTCGCTGCCGGTTACTCCCCCTCTTGCCGAAATGAGGGTGAACGATCTCCTTCCTTGGTCGGACATCCCTTATGAGATTTTCGGGCCTACCGGAGCGGCGGTCATGGTGGCCCACCTTGATGTTCCGGGGTTGACTTATGGGCAGCCCGCCAGCTTGTCGGTGGAGGCAATAACTGGTTTGTTGCGAGGAGAGATCGGTTTTGATGGGGTAGTTGTCGCAGATTATTTAGGTATGGCGGCGGTGACTTCACTCACTGACCAACCCACTGCGGCGGTGTGGTCGTTGATCGCCGGAGCGGACTTACTCATTGTTGGTGACGACCAGTCAGCGGCTGCTTCGGTGGTGATGGTGCGCTCGGTGGCGTTGGCTATCGAGACCGCGCTTGACGAAGGCAGCCTCTCAGTCACGCGCCTCAATGAGGCAGTGGGGAGGGTGTTTGTTCTGCGACAAAGTGATCCGTGCCAAGTTCTGCTAAATCTGTGACATGGAGTTACCGTCAGGAGGCGAGACGGCGGCCAGCAGGCAAACGAGGTTTGGGCACCTTCTAAGGAGTCTTTTTGTAAGCACGGGCGCTGATACTTGCTGCGCCAACTTCAACAGCAGGCCTCAAGTTTGTCGTGTGATTGGTTGCAGTTTTATTGTTGGGCGAGCGTGGTTGTGTTAGAAAGTGCCCGTGGCTGGTCAAGGTATAAAGTCGGTTTACGAGGAGCAGGGGTTCTTTTCTCCTTTGCCAGTAATTTCATCACAAGAGGCCCAACAAGCAAAGCTTGAATTTGAACGGGCAGAAGAGACCCTTGGCCCGCTTCACTACCAAGACAAAATCCATACGGTTCTTAAATCAGCGTGGCAACTCGCAACCCACCGCACACTGTTAGACGCCGTTGAGGAAGTGTTGGGGCCTGATGTTCTTCTTTACAACGTGACCTACATAGTGAAAGAGCCTGAATCTTCGGCCTATGTAGCGTGGCATCAAGACCTTACTTATTGGGGGCTAAGTTCCGATGATCAAGTATCGGCTTGGCTGGCGCTCTCCTCGGCTACCGAAGACAGTGGTTGCATGGCCATGGTGCCCCGAAGCCACCACCAAGGTCAGGTCAACCATCAATTGGTAGATGATGAAACGAATGTGTTGTACAACGGGCAGTACGTGCCTGGAGTAGATGAAGATACCGCGGTGCTCTGCCCACTAGCTCCTGGTGAAGCTTCGTTACATCATGGCTGGACGCTGCATGCTTCTCGTCCCAATATCAGTAGGGACCGTCGAATCGGGTTGAACATGCAATTCGTCTCTCCTAAGGTGCACCAAACTTTGCACGATAAAGATTCAGCCATTTTGGTTCGAGGAGTTGATCGTTTTAACCATTTTGGGGTTGACGATCCGCCCATGGTGGATCTTGACCCTCAAGCAATAAAAATTCGAGCCCAGAAACAAGCCATTGTTAAAGGCGCATATTTAGCAGCGCGAGAGCAAGAATAAGCCTCGCAAGTTTCGTGGGGGTTTAAGCGTTTGTTTGTTCCCACGCTTGTTGCCCGTGGTGTGCGAGACGACCGAGGGCGGCATCAACATCGGCGGGGGTTACGGCAGGGTTCATGATGAGCAGGCGAAAAGTATTGAGCCCATTTACCGGTTGATAGCCCAGCAGGGCATCGCCGGCTTGTTGCATACGGGCTTTGATAAGTGGGGCCAGTTGGTGGAGTCGCTGGCGATTTTCCGCAGTGAGTTGACTGAGGTTAAGGGGCCGAAGTTCTGGCGGAACCCACGCAAAGACCACGTTGGTGAACCCGGTGTCGATCACGGCGACCAAGGCACCTTCAGAGTCTTCGATGACCGAACGAGCATGATCAGCCATGGCTACGGCGCGGTCAATGCGGGCCGAAAACCCTTGGTCGCCGTGGGCCTTCCAAGCCAGCCAAAGTTTAAGGGCATCGACGCGACGAGCACATTGAAAAGTGCGGTCTCCCGAGTCGTATTCGCTAAAAAGTTTGTCGGGTTGAAAGAGGTAGTCGGCGTTGGTTGAAAAACATGCATCGAGTTGTTCGGGGTTCTGCACCAGAAGCACCGTGCATTGTTGGGTCATTCCCATCATTTTGTGCAGGTTCCACACCAGAGAATCGGCTCGTTCGACACCGGCCAAGCGGTGTCGTTGTTGGGGCGAAAAAAGCGCGGACCCGCCGTAGCAACCATCAACGTGCAGCCAAATGTTGTGTTGTGCGCAGAGGTCAGCGATTGCTTCTAGCGGGTCGAAAGCGGCGGTCACCGTGGTGCCCGCAGTGGCGATAACCGCGAGAGGGGTGCGGTCGGTGGCCGCGATGGCTTTAGTAAGTGCTTGGGGAAGCATGGCTCCCTCAGCGTCGGTGGCCACTTTGATGACGGCCTCTGAGCCGAGACCTAATAGTGAAGCCGATTTCACGGCGGTGTAATGGCCGGCTTCCGAAACAAAAATGGCCAAAGGCTCTGCTGAAGCACCAGCCGTGGTGAGGGTGGGTTGCTGGCGGTAGCGGGCTAGTTGTAGGGCATAGAGGGTTGCTAGAGATCCGCCGGGGCAAAAGAGCCCAGGGGGAATATCGCTTTCTGTAGAAAAACCAGCCAACTCAGCCAGTTTATTTAGCAAGGCGGCTTCCATCAAAGTAAATACGGGAGCTGCTTCGAAGGTGGCGTTGGTGGTGTTGAGGGCTGCGGCCAACCAGTCGCCGGCTACGGCAACGGGGTCGGGCCCAGCAAAATTTTGGTTAAAAAAACGCGGGTGGCTGGTGTGCACCGACCATTCCACCACTTGTTGGGCGGCGGCCAGTACTTGGTCAACCGGGTGAGCGGGGGCATGGTCGGCAAAATCTAAGCCGACGGTGGTTGAGAAACTGGTAACCAGGTCTTCAGGCGAGGCCCAGTTAACTACTGGGTCGTCATTGTGTCGGGGGTTAGCGAGCACTTCGCGTGCCAAATCAGCAAGGGCCAGAAAGAGTTGATCGCCGCTCGGGTTGGTTTCCATGTCTCCATGCTGCCAGATGAAAGCCCAAAGAAAAAATCTGTAACACGGGTCAGTCCCCGTGTTACAGATTTTGGTGGGTCGCCCGGGGCTCGAACCCGGCGCCTGAGGATTAAAAGTCCCCTGCTCTACCCGATGAGCTAGCGACCCACCGGCGAGGTTATCCGACAACAAAGGCCCTTGGTGCCTTGTTTTAGAATATGGCAGAGGATTATGAATCAGAAAGAGTGTTTTCAGGCGCGGGGCCCAAAGTGTTGCGCCACAGCATCATGCCGGAACCGATCATGGCCATGTTGATGATGAACCCGGAAAGCCAACCGGTAGCCCCAACGAGAACCACTACCGGGATTGCGCATTGGCCGACCGTCAACGAAAAAATAACCAGAGCAGCGATTGACCAGCCCCGGCCGAGCGGTTGATGGCGTATCACGAGGTAAAGGAGGGGGAGGGTTACCGGGGCGGCCATAATGGCACCGCCACCCATGGACAGCAATAAAAATCCGGTTAACGGTACGAAAATAAAGATAAATATTTTAGGAATGGAGTTCAACACTTACTCAGTATGCCACTAGGGGTTCTCCGGTGGATGGGCCCCGGTGTTTGATCTAGGGTTTCTCCATGACCGATAGTTCGCCCCGCCGCATTGAATGGCCAACGGTGTTGGTGGCGACGGTTATTTATGGCGGATGGCTTGCGGTGATCTTTAACCATGAAACGTTGGGTACCCCGGCGACGGTGCTGTTGCTTTCTGTGCTTATCGCCTGGCAGGGGTCGCTCCAACATGAGATAGTGCATGGGCACCCGTTTAATGGCCCCATTTTGAATGAAATTATGGGCAGCGTACCCATTAGTTTACGAATGCCTTACCGGGTCTACCGCCGCAGTCACCTGCGCCATCATGCTTGTGGCGATCTGACCGACCCGGTTACTGATCCAGAAAGTTTTTTTATAACGGCAACAACCTGGAACCGTCTACCGGTGGTGGCTCACTGGTTGCTTATTGCTCACCACACCTTATTGGGTCGCATGGTGCTGGGTCCTTTGCTTGAAAATGTTTCTCTGTGGCGAGACAGCGTCTCGGAGATTCGTTCGGGTGATGGCCGTCTTTTTCGTTGGTGGAGTGCCCACCTGGCGCAGGTGGTATTTTTGATAACTGGTTTAATCTTGGTTGGTTTCTCCCTTTGGTGGTATTTGTTGGCCGTGTATCTAGCTAACAGTTTGGGGTTGGTTCGCTCTTATTGCGAACATCAGTGGGTTGAGGGGGAAGCCACCCGTTCAATCATGGTGGGGTCTCGAGGGTTTTGGGCATTATTGTTTTTGAACAACAATCTGCATGAGACCCATCACGAAGAGCCAGCGGTGGCATGGTTTCGATTGCCAAAACTGGCTCGTTCGCTTGGCTCGGCAGAACAGGCGGCCCAAGGCGCAGGTTGTTACTCGGGTTACGGCGAGATCTTCCGGAAACACCTGGTGCGTCCCTTTGATCACCCGGTACATCCGAGATAAAGAAAATTAATCTAGAAATCTAAATTTGCAGATTGCAGATTGCAGATTGCAGATTGCAGATTGCAGATTCTAGGTTTTGGTTTGCACGTCGCTGAAACGGTCAACGTCGCGGAGCACGGGGAACTTCCACCACCACAGCGCTACCACGGCCAGGGTGCCTACCCCACCGAAGACAATGGCCCCGGTCAGGCCCAACAGGGCCGCCGTGACGCCAGACTCAAAAGCGCCAAGTTCGTTAGAGCCCCCAATAAATACATTTTCGAGGGCCAGCACCCGGCCACGCATGTTTTCTGGGGTAGCCAAAGGAACCAAAGTGGCACGGATAAACATAGATACTGCATCGGCGGCGGCCAGTACAAAAATGGCGATGAAGGCCACGGTGTAGTTGCGGCTTAGCCCCAGCACGATGGTGCTCACCCCAAAGATGGCCACCACCAGTAACAAGATGCGACCAATGTGACGCTGCAGTGGGCGGATAGCCAAGGTAACGGCTACTACCCCGGCACCCAAGCCAACAGAAGCGCGGAGCCATCCCAACCCGACAGCACCGACCCCGAGGCGATCTTCGGCAATAGCGGGCAGCAAAGCGACCGCTCCACCAAAGAGCACAGCAAACAAGTCCAGGCTGATGGCCCCAAAAAGCATGGGGGTATTACGAATAAACCGAAACCCTTCAAAGGCGTCACGAATAGCCCGTTTTGTGCCGACGGTTTCCAGTTTTCGCACATTACTACTGGAAACTAAGGAGAGAATGACTACCCCGATGCCCAAGGCCAGCGCTGAAGCAAGATAGGGCAGCGGTTCGGCTGCCACAAATAAGAAACCAAAAATGACCGGACCCACGATAAGCCCGGCTTGCATAGACACGCTGCCCAAGGCCACCACCCGAGGCACTACAGCGAGAGGAGCGAGATCAATGGTGAGGGCCCGGCCAGACGGCGCAGCAAAGGCTCGGCATATGCCGAAGGTTAAGACCAGTAAAAAGATGGGCAAGACCGAGGTGGGCTCGCTGCGGGCATAGAGAAATAAGAGAACCGAAACTATTCCTTCGCCGATCATGGCCCAGCGCAGCAATTTTCGGCGATCCATGCGGTCGGCCAACGAACCTGTAAAAGGGGCCAAAAGAAAAGTGGGGGCAAACTCTGCCAAGCCGATTAATCCTAAGTCAAACTCACGGCCGGTCAGATCGTAGACTTGTTTACCCAAAATAGTTATTTGGCCTACCACAGCGAAAGTGGTGAGAAAGAAAACAAACAAGACGGCATAGATCTGCCGCGGAATGCGTACTATGCCTTGATCGTCCATCGCTTCACGCTAGCCCGTCGGCCTACGGAGAGGTTAGTTGGGGGCTAAAGCCAGTGACTGCCAATAGATGGGGACTGTCCTATCTATTGGGTGGGGAGTTTCTTGGCTGTTCAGTTGGCTTCGTTGGAGACAACTAACTATTTATAAAATTCCACACCGAATACGGCGTCGTCATCTGGGGTGACTCGGTGCGGGCGCCGAGGAGGGATAGCCATGGTTTGGCCCGCCGTGAGTTGCCACGATGTGCCGTCATCTTCGAAGGTAAAGCCCACCGAACCGGAGCGCACTACCAAGTGTCCCCACACCTTTTCGGCGGTTTGGTGGGCCGCTAAAAGAGCGGCCGGCACGGTGGTGGCTGTGAACTCGGGGGTGGTCCGGGCCAGTAGGAGCCCTTCAGGAAGCACCGGTGGAGTAGATGACGTAGCAGGCATGAGCCTTAGATTATTCGTTGGACGAGGTGTGTGGTGGCTCTTGTTTTTCAAGAGCAGGGCTGGCCTTTTTTCTGGCCGGTACGGGCAATAAACGAAAAGCAGTAACGAACACCGTCAAGATAATAGCCAAGGTAACGCTGATTCGGTAAACAGGGTTACCGATGTCGGTGCCAGCTAGTCCAGCGTGCATGATAGTTAACCAAAGCATGGGGTAAGCCAGTAGGTGGATGCGCCGCCAAGTTTTGCGCCCCAGTTTTTTCATGATGAGCGAACTGAGTTGCACTGCGATCAGTAACCAAAAGGCCACCACTCCCCAAGCAACCGGGCCAGGTTGCCAATCTGAGGCCATGGGAATTAGTAAGTCTTTAAGCGAGAAAGAAACAAAGTGGTCCAGCATTAAAGTCGCCATGTGAACCAAGGTGAAGGTGAGGGCTAACCCGCCGAGCCAGCGATGCAGGTCAAGGAGCCAAGCAGGCCGGTCGATGCTACGCAAGATGCGAGTGGTGAGCAACACTCCCCAGATGAGGCTGGCGAAGAGTAAGCCAAGGGCCACAAACCCAGAAGCTCGAGAGAGATACCACCAAATTGAAGGATTCATGCTGAGCTTTCCTGATCAGTCAGGTTTAGGTCAAGGTTCTCGGTGGACGCAGCGATGCCTTTAAGGTCTATCACCACCCCGGGCAGGCTATGGCCATTGAGGTAGGCAATGGCCTCTTCGGCGTTCAATTGGAGAGCGGCGGTGGCGAGAGATTCGGCCATCCAGGCTGCTTGAGCAATCACGGTGACCGTGGCGATATCGGTGGCGGGGTTTTGCCCGGTGGCGGGGTCTATTTGGTGATGTCTTTCTCCGTTTGGGCCGAGGCGCCGGTTGAGGGTGCTCGAAGTCGCTACGCCACCGGTATTGATGCTTAGAGAACAAATTGCCTCAGAGGGGTTCACCGGGTTTTTAACTTCTATGACCCACCCGTTTTGTGGCGGGTTTCCGGTGCATCGCAAATCGCCACCCAAGTTGACTAGAGCGCTGGTGGCTCCGAGGCTGAGGAGCTCGGTGGCCAGCAAGTCGGCGGCGAAGCCTTTGCCGAGCCCTCCAGGGTCAAGAGACATACCAGCGGGCAAGGTAATGCCATGGTTGGCTTGGTCCATGGTAATGGCATCAAGGTCGCCGCCGCTTGTGGTGTGCACAGGGAGTGACGTTTTGTGATCGGGGTTGTCAATGCTGGAGGTGTAGCCAGCGGATATCAAGCTAGGTAACTGCGTGGGGTCAAAACGTCCGGCAGTGAGACGCCACGCTTTACGAAGGGCGTCAACTAAGCGAAAGGTGTCCGGGCTTACTTTTACCGGTTTCCCGGGGTTGTTGTTTAGTTGACTGATGTCGCTTTGGGGCAAAAAGCGGCTCCAGTGTTGTTCGAGTTCGGTGAGCCGTTGGTGGCTGTAGGCCAGCAAACTTGTGGGGCCATCAATAACCACGTGGTAGTTGGTGGCCATGATGCGGCCGTGTTTTTCGTGAATGGTGGGGTTTTTAGCTTCCACTGGTTTGGGTGGTGGGTACGGTTTCGACCACGGTGACCACGGTAGGGGTGGCATTGAGTATGACGGGACCGGCAGGGGCGGTGGTCGCTGGAGCTACAGGTGCGGAGGCTGTTGGCGTTGAAGCGACAGCGGTCGGGGTTGAAGTTTTTACTGACGTCGGCGGCGGGGTAACTGCTGAAGCGGCCAGCATTGGAGGAGAAGATTGATTGGCCAGGAGAGTACCGTCGGTGTTTAGCGGCTCAGTGGGCGCAGTTGATGCGGCGATCGTGCTGGTACTTGCTGCGGGCCGGTGGATGATGATGGTCACTGGGGCTGGGGCTGGGGCAGTAACCACTGGAGCAATGCTGGGGGTGTTGGCTGCTCGGTAGCCGAAAACAGTCACCATGATCAGCATGGCGGTGGTGGAAATTCCTGCTACGGCGATGCGTGCACCGAGGGCCGGGTGGCCTCGCTTTTTTCGAGCGGGTGTTTTGCCACCAGCAGCCTGACGGGAAACTGGGATACGGGTTTGTTTAGTCATCGTCATCACGCCCTTCGTGGTCGTCATGGTCGTGGTCGTCGTCGTCGTGGTCGTCGTCGTCGTGGTCGTCGTCGTGGTCGTCGTCGTGGTCGTCATCGTCGTAGGAGGGCTGGGTGGTGGGTGCGGGGACTACCTCCACGATGAGTTCTTCAACCCCGGCGGCGATGCCCTCAGCGGTAAGAGAGCCAGTGAAAATCAGCGTGCGGTCACCGAGTTCAAATTCGACGATCACTGTTTGTCCGTCGTCTTGAATAACCGTGACCATCCAGCCCACTTCGGGGGCGGTGCCGTCGAGCACCAGTGAGGTGTCGGTGCGCAAGAGAGCGAGGAGTCCAGCATCGCTGATTTGGTACTCAGTGCGCTCAGGCCCAGCGACGGGTGCGGGGCCTGCTTCTTTTAGGGCTTGGGTGTTAACGGGCGTTTCGTTGGTGGCCGGAGCAACTACTGGCGCAACGGCCGAGGTTTCTGTGGTGAGTGGCTGGAGGGTGTTTGTTCCGGCAGCCACCACAATGGTTTCGGCGGGGGCTTCGTCGGCCAAGATCACCTCAATGACTTGAGCTGATGTGGTGGCATTGGTGACGGCAGCCAAGGTGCCGGCATCGCCGGTGGTGGTATCTAAAATGCCAAGGTTCACGGCGGCGGCGGCGGTGCCGGCTAGCAACAGTGAGGCCAGCATCACCGTGCTAATAAGGACATTTTTTTCGTTCATGGTTACTCTCTTACTTTTTTGGGTTTTAGTTTTCTTCGTCTTCAGGAATAAATATAGAAACTGGTGTTCCAGCGGGGCCCCAGCAGAAGGTAAAGAAATGGTTAAGAAGTGAAAATCTGGGTAAAACGGTGAGAAGATGCTTTTATGCGCATCTTGATGGTGGAAGACGACCCGGCGATTGCTGGGCCTTTAGAAGAGGGACTAACCCGGGAGGGTTTCACCGTGCAAGCGGCGGCTACTGGCCGGGCGGCACTTGCTGCCGAGGGCTATGACTTGGTGTTGCTAGATCTCGGGCTGCCGGACATTGATGGCCATGTGGTTTGCAGAGAGATTCGCCAGCAGTCCAGTGTGCCCATCATTGTGGTTACGGCAAGGTCAGACGAGATTGATCGAGTGACGTTGCTGGAATTGGGTGCCGATGACTATGTGGTGAAGCCTTTTGGTTTTCGTGAGTTGGTGGCGCGTATTCGTGCGGTGTTGCGACGCAGCGAAGGGGTGACCCAGGCTAACGGACCAGAATCTATCGGTCCGTTAGTTCTTGATCTCCGCACTCACGAGGTTATTTTTTCTGGTCAAGAGGTCACCTTGACCCCGAAGGAATTTGACCTATTGGCTTGTTTGGCCGAAGACCCTGGTGCGGTGCGTACTCGAGATCAGATCATGAGCAAGGTTTGGGACGAGCATTGGTGGGGGTCTACTAAAACCCTTGATGTGCACTTGGCGTCGTTGCGTAAAAAACTGGATGCGGAGTTTATTGAAACGGTGCGCGGCGTCGGGTTTCGTTTAGCCGGGGAAGATTCTGGTCAAGAGGACCCTGGAAACAAAGAATCTAAACCAACATGACTCGTCGTCTTACGGCCAGTTTTCTTATTGTCACCTTGGCCGTTTTGTTGGTGCTAGAGATTCCTCTGGCCATGTTTTTTGGCGACCGGGAGCGAGATCGGTTCGCTTCGGCGGTGGCGGGCGACGCCTCGGTATTGGCCAGTCTTTATGAAGACGCTTTGGAGTTTGGAGGTTCTTTAGATCCAGTGCATGCAGATAACTATGGGCAGTCCACGGGGGCCCGGATCATTGTGATGGATGCTCGGGGTATTTCTTTGGTGGACACCGGAAACGATATTTCGCGGGACTATTCCACTCGTCCTGAAGTAACTTCGGCGTTGGCCGGCCAACGGGTTACTGGCACGCGGTATTCGAACACGCTGGCTACGGAGCTACTTTACGTGGCTATGCCGGTGGCTTCTGGGGGGACGGTGCATGGTGCGTTGCGTATCACCCTGCCCACTACCGATGTCGATGCCCGGGTGTACCGTTTTTGGTGGGGTCTGGCGGCCATGGGAGCCATGATCATGGTGATTATGGCTGGCCTGAGTTGGGTTTTGGCGCGTTCGGTTACCCGGCCGATTTTGCGCTTACAACGGGCAGCCGGTGAGTTTGCTGCCGGCCAATTGGGCCGCCGGATTGAGTTGGAGGGCGCCCCTCCAGAGGTTGAAGAATTAGGCGAGGCGCTTAATGCGATGGCCGCTCGGTTAGAGCATATGATTGGCACCCAGCGGGCTTTTGTGGCCGATGCCTCGCATCAACTGCGTACGCCTTTGACGGCCTTGCGGTTGCGGATCGAAAACATGGAGCACTTGCTGGGCGAAGAACACGAGGGCCAACTAGAGCCAGTGTTAGAAGAAATTGAACGGCTTTCTGCGTTGGTGGAGCAGTTGTTGGAGTTGAGCCGGGCTGAGCGTGAAGCGGTGAGCGAAGAGGTGGATTTGGTGGGTTTAGTTACCTATCGGGTAGATACCTGGAGTGCAGTGGCCGAGGAGCGTCAGGTTTCTTTGCGTTTAGTAGCCCCGGAAACTAAGTTGCGGGTTCGGGCATCGGGCTCTGCGGTGGATCAAATTTTGGACAACTTGTTGGATAATGCGGTGAGTTTGACCTCAGCGGGGGCCACGGTAACGGTAGCTGTCGATTCTGGTTCTGGGCATCACCGACTGGTAGTCAGCGATGAGGGCCCAGGGCTTTCGGACGAAGATAAACAGCAAGCTACCGACCGTTTTTGGCGAGGAGATCAAACCCGCTCTGGTTCTGGTTTGGGATTATCTATTGTGCGCTCACTGGTGGAGGCCCATGGTGGCGACATGGAGTTGTTGGATGCTTCGGGTGGGGGCTTACAAATTGTGGTTCGGTTTGTAGCGGTTGATTAACCTCTCTACCTAGGCTCTGTCCATGTCTGAGCCCATGCCTCTTGTTGCTGGCCTTCCTCTGTATGACTGGCCAGAAGTAGCGGTAGCCACGGACCGGTTGTGGGCAGAGATTTCTAAAAATCTAGGTAAGCAAGGCGTGGATGCTCCAGATTTTTTGTGGCGTCCAGCGGACCTAACTGAACTCTGGGATCACCCGAACCTCTTGGTGGGTCAAATGTGCGGCTTACCGTTTATAGAGAAATACCAGAGCCAGGGTCAGGTTCAGATGCTGGGTTCGCTTGAATTTTCTCTTGATGGCCCACCAGGGAGTTATCACTCGGTGTTGGTTTGCCGTAGAGGTAACCCCGCCAAAACCTTGGCTGATTTTTCTGGCCAACGGGCGGCCATAAACGAGGTGGGTTCGCAATCGGGAGAAGCGGCGCTCCGCCAAGCAGTTCACGAATATGGGGTGAACTTTTCTGAGACGATGGTTTCAGGCAGCCACCGAGACTCGATCAAGCAAATAGCCGAAGATTATTCAGATGTCGCCGCTATTGATGCGGTGTCGTGGTGTTTGGCTTTAGATCACGAACCGGCGGCGCAAGAACTCCGGGTGTTTCAACGCACTGCCCCCACCCCGGGAGTGGCGTTGGTGGTGGCCAACCAACAAGCCCATCTCCGGCCGCAGATAATCCGTGCCTTAAATGAGGCCTTGGCGGGGCTCGACCCAGAAATTAAGTCGGCGCTGCACCTCAAGGGGTTTGTGGCTCGGGAGGCCAGCGACTACCAAGTGCTGCTCGGAGGATAAGTGTTTCTAGGTTTCTAGGTTTTTGTAAGCCTGGGTGATGATGACCAGCGATACCCCGGAGAGCACCACGTAGCCAGCCACCATGGGGGTAACCGAATGGGCGACTTGGGCGTTTATGACCCCGGCGATTACCGTGGCGCCGCCTATGGTGGCCAGGCCGATAATACCCGAGGCGGTGCCGGCGAGTTCGCCCATGGGCTCCAAAGCTTGGGACATACCTACCGGTATCAACATGGCTATAAAAATATTGGCCAGCACTACGCCTACAAACCAAAGCCAAAAATTGGGCACCCCACCGGCTGGCCAGCTAAAAGCCAACAGAACACTGCTTATTACTAAGGTGATGGCGAGCGAGGCAAGCGCTACTCGGTGACCGCCGTAGCGGTCTATAAAACGGGGGGCGGCAAAGAAGGCTCCCATTTCGACCACACCCGAGGCTGCAAACAGTAAGGGAAACCAGTTCACCCGGCCGTAGATGACGTCAAAAATAGGTTGGGCGCTGGCGAGGTGTACAAAGAAAGCCCCGAAAGACAAGGTCATGCCCAGGGTGTAGACAACGGTGACTCGGGTGGTAACCACTTTTTTGATTGCTTCAATGGTGGTGCCCAATTTTAGCGGCCGTTGGTTGGCGGGGTCAAGGGTCTCGCCAAAACGGTAGGACCAAAACATCATGCCCACGGCCAATATGGCAGAGACCCCGAAGGGCCAGCGCCACGACCCGGCATTGATGAGACCTTCACCAATAAGCGGTGCCACGATGGGACCTAGCAAAAAGAAGGCCATGGTAATGGAAATAATACGGGCCATTTGGTCGCCGCGGTAGAGGTCGCGGGCAATGGTGGTGCGTAACACGCTGGCTGCGGCGGCACCGAACCCCCAAACCAGTCGGCCACCCAAGAGAAAAGTAAAACTGTTGGCCGACATGGACGCCAGCGACCCGATGATATAAAGCAGTAAGCCGAAGCGCAGCGTGGGGGCCCGGCCAAACCGGTCGGCTAGGGGGCCGTAGATTACGTGCCCGAGGGATATGCCGGCGAAATAGGTGGTGATGATGAGGGTGACCCGGGTGTCGTCTGAGGCCATGCCAAAGGCAGGCCGTATTTCGTCGAAGGCCGGGAGTGAGGAGTCGATACCGAAGGCCATAAGGGCACCCATGGCAGCTAAAAATGCAATGACCTGCGCTTCGCTGCGCGGCCGTTGATTGGTTTGCTGAGTTGTCACCATTGGAGGAGCCTAGAGGGCAAACAAGGCTTTCTTAGCGCCAGAGATCAGCAGGCTGGTGGAACCGAAGAGATGTGGGAGGCACCCGAGGGTACGTATGTCAGCGAGACGGCCGTCGTCCCGAAGTTCGGTTCAACGGGGGACGACGATGCCTACTGCTGACGTTCTCGTCCGACGTCGTCAACGACGTGTCGCATGGCGAGATCTTTGACGCCGCCGACCCGGCTCCCGGCCCCATAGTGAGAGTCAAACTTCCCGAACGGATCTCCAGCGGCGCTCATGCCACCTGGGCCCCGGCTGATCATCTGTAGCTCAATCGTCGAGGCTGATGATGCAGTCGCGGTCGGCTGTCCAGATGGCGAGCGCGACCAATGGCTCAGCGCGAGTCTGCATTGCGTGTGACGTCCAAGGACTGTGGACCATCCAGGAGTCGGGTGGCATGAGTTCAAAGGGCCCGTCCCCCTTCTTCCACTCGGCGTTCCCGGCGACAGCACAGTAAAGCTCAGGCGCCAAATGCGAGTGCGGGGGATACAAAATCCGGGGCGCTTGGACGGTGATAAAAATGCTTGCTTCGGTGCCCACAGTGAGCGAGGCGTCGCGTGTCGGGTCTCCGGCAAGCACCGTGGCGAAGTAGCCGGCTCGGAACTCGGCCTGGTCGGGTCGATCCGCGTACGGGTCGATCCACCGCAGCGTCGGTGCTGCGTCACGCAAGGCGAGCAGCATTGACTGGAGGTGGTGGATCTCAGGTAGTTCGACGGCATCGAGGAGCTCAGAAACCAGCGGCGGGCAAACGGGTTCACCACTCAGAAGAGGGCCGCGGTTGGCAAGTGATGCTGTAGCGAGACCGATGTCGGGCAGGTCCAGTGTCGGGTCCATCTCGGCCGCGCCGATGAGAGCAGCAGTTGCCGCGAGAAGACGTTTCTGGGATTCCTGTGCGTTCGTCATTGAGGGCAACCTATCCGGCGCTTTCAGTCAGTGACCACGTCGTAGTGGCGGGACCTACCGCGAGCGGTGTGGCTCACATGAAAGCGTTTGAGAGCATTGACTTGATCGCTCAGCCCGGCAGGGCTCAGACCGCTCTCCGCCGGATCGCGCACACCGTGGAGGTAGTCCTTGGGCGCCACATGATCGACGAATCCGAGGTTCGACGAACCGAGGGCATAGCCAATCAACTCTTGCACTCGTCGGGGAGCGATCAGCGCAACTAGTGGCCGCCACTGCGCAGTACTCGACTTTGTAAAGAGGTGCCGAGGGACTGCAACTGCTGAGCAAATCGCAAACACTCAGCAACTTCGCTTTGGGCCAACGAGTGACTCGGTAAATCGTTGACGGCGGAGGCCGCTAGGCGCACAACTTTCCCCAATTCGGTGGTGGCCTTTTGCGGGTTCTTCATACGGTAAACATTATTAGAGGGGTGTGACAGTCTCGAAAGAGGCGCGCTCTTTGCTGAGTAATCAACCAATGATAAGGTGCGGCAACAACTGAGGAGAAAACGTTATGACGGTGCTCATTATTTTGGCGGTAGTTGTATTGCTGGCTCTTTTTGTGGCTGGCCAATACAACGGGTTAGTACGCATGCGCAATGGTGCCGATAATTCGTGGGCCCATATTGATGTGCAACTCAACCGGCGTAACGATTTGATTCCCAACTTGGTGGAAACGGTAAAGGGTTACGCCGCCCACGAACAAGACACCCTCGATGCGGTGGTTAAGGCCCGTAACGCTGCGGTGGCTGCCGACGGGGTGGCCGCACAGGCCGAAACCGACAACTTGCTTACCGGTGCTTTGCGTCAGGTGTTTGCGCTGGCTGAGGCCTACCCCGACCTAAAAGCTAACGAAAACTTTGCCAAACTCCAAGAAGACTTGTCGGAAACCGAAAGCCTTATTGCTTATTCTCGCCAGCACTACAACGACACGGTGTTGCGCTTAAACAACAAAGTGCAAACCGTGCCGTCCAACATTGTTGCTTCCCTGTTTGGCTTTGCCGAACGGGAGTATTTCGAAGCGGGCGGCGAGGCTCGTGGCCCGGTCAACATTGAGTTTTAAACCTCAATGAGGCAAACAAGTGCCCTTAGTGAGCGCCGTAAAGAGCGCTGGGTGGTGTTGGTGTTGGCCATCATTTTGACGCTACTCACTGCCTGGGCATCTCATAGGGCGTTCAATAACGGCCCAACCAGCATGGATAGTTTTTGGGCACAAGCGGTGTTGGAGGGCAATACGGCCGCCATTACCGAGGTGATCGATTACGATTTTGCCAGCCAGAGTCGCCACGGTATTTTTCGCGAGGTCCCTGGGTTAGCGGAGCAAGACTTTGCCTACGCCACATCAGCGACGGCGCCAGACACTTGGTCGTTGGCGCCGCTGGAGTCGTTGGCGCCGCTCGGCGATCAAGACGGCACCGCTATTCGAGTAGGCGATGCGGACGTAACGATTTCTGGCCAACACCGGTACCAACTGGGTTACTCCCTCAATACTTTGGTGGAGGGCGATGTGGTGAGTTGGAACGGCCTAGGTGCCGGGTGGTTGGTGATGGTGGCCAGCACAGAACTTCACTTGCTGGCTTCGGTTGCTTTAGAGGACCCGGTGTGCTTTCAGGGAGGTAACTGGTCGCAAAATGCTTGTGTGGTTACCGAGGTAGCGCCCGGCCACTTGATGGTGAAGGTCAATGACTTGGGTTGGGGCCGTGGCATAACGGTTACGGCAACGCGTGGAGAAGCGCTATCGGCGTTGCCGGCTCTTCCCGTGCCGCCGCAACCGCCGGCTTCTGATGCTGCTTGGCTGGTGTGGGTGGCTCCAGGGGTGGTGTTGTTAGGCATTTTGTTGGCGGCGGCAGCCACGGGAGGTTTGGTGGGCTGGCTGGGGCGTGAAAAGATCTACGTCGGGGGCATTGTGGACGCCGCCCACGCTGAGGCCACCGGTGGAGAACAGCGCCGCATTGACCACCAGGAGTTGGCTGAGATGGTGACTCTTACTTTTGCTCCACCGAAAGGTTTGGCGGCCCACCAGGGGGGCTTGTTGCTTGAAGAGTCGTTGCGTAGCGAACATAAGTCGGCGTGGATTTTAGAGCAAGCTTTAGCGAGTGAGATTGAAATCCGCAGCGAAGACGACCACCGCGTGTTGGTTGATCTCAAGCCAGACCGGTCGGCTGGGCCGTTGAAATCAATGTTTTTAGGCCAAGGCGAACTATCGCTCAAAGAGTACAGCAAGTCTTTTTCTACGGGCTGGGGAGAGTTGAGCCGAGAGCTTAGTGATTGGTTAAAAAACAGTGACTTATGGAGCGCCCGAGCGGGGGGACGTATTTTGTGGGCTCGGCTGTTTGGCTGGGTGGGCACGCTCTATGGGGTCTTGGCCATTTTGTATCTGGTACAAGATGTGGTGTTTAGTGCTGCCGGGTCGCGGGAGGGTTTTATGTCTTCGTTTCATTGGCCTGCTTTGGCTTTGGGTGTGGGTTTAGCTTTGATGATGCGGGCCGATGAACTGCGGGTACGCACCGCAGAAGGCACCGGTTTGTGGCTGCAGGCAGAAGGGTTCCGCCGATTTTTGGCGGAGTCGGAGGCCAAGCATGTAGAACAAGCGGCCGACCAGGGGCGCCTGCGGGAGTACACGGCGTGGGCGGTGGCTTTGGGCGAAACCACTCGGTGGACACAAAGCATGGAAGCAGCTGTTCTTGAACCGACGGTTTACCGTGACGACCTTTTGTGGGCGCAGCATGGGGCGTGGTTGATGAGCGATGTGTCTACGGCGTCCAGCCCACCGGTAAGCAGTAGTTCAAGCGATGACTTTGATTTTGGTGGCGGGTTTAGCGGTGGCGGTGGTTCGTTTGGCGGCAGCGTGGGGGGCGGCGGTGGCGGCGGTGGCGGCGGTGATTGGTAATGAAAAAGGCTCATCATCGCTTTAGAGGTATCCATGTTTTTCTTTTCAGTTTTGTGTTGGCCCTTATTTTTGGAGTGTTTGGTCTTGTTTCTGTAGCGATAACCAATTCAGAACAATTAGATAATCATTGGGTTGTGGCCGAGTTTAAAAGTGCAGAGAGCGCCACGGTCACCGAGGTGCTCGATTACCAATCAGGGACAGTGGGCCGTCACGGTATTTATCGTGATGTGCCTGGTTTAACTCCGGAGGGGTTATTTTCTGTAACTTCGCCGTCGGCGTCTTCTGAAGTGGCCATGGTGCAGGTAGGTACGTTTGATCAGGGCTACCAGCCAGGGGATGAACTTCGGGTGCGTATTGGTAATCCCGACGAAACTATTTCGGGGGCCCACCGGTACACCTTGGAGTACGCATTGGATTCGCTGATAAACGATCAAGAAATGGCGTGGGATGCGGTGGGCTACTACTGGGAAATGCCCATTGAGTCGGCGGAGGTTCATATGGTGGCGCCCTTTGAGTTGCTGGCCCCTACCTGCCATTTTGGGGGCGCTGGCCGGGGTACTGAATGTTCGGTTGAGGTGGTGGCACCGGGGTATTTACGGGCCACGGTAGTGAACCTTCCTGAGCAGACAGGTCTTACTTTGCGAGCGCAAATAGGCGACGACTTGCCGGGTGAGTTGGTTTTGCCGGTGCCTCCGTCGCTACCGCCACAGGGTCTTCAAATTAGTTTTGGGTGGTGGCTAAATATATTTTTTGGGTCCATGTTTGCTCTGTGGGTTGGGGGCATGCTGGCGCTCTTTGTTTTGCGTCGTTTGGGGAGCGAACAGGTGAGAGAAGGTGGGGCTACTACGGCAGCTTTTGATGGGGGTATGCCCGGTGGTCGGGTTCGCAAAGTAACGGTTGATGAGTTGATGGAGATGGCTGCGCTGAGTTTTGCTCCGCCGAGCGAACTCACTGCGGCCCAAGGTGGGGTGTTGTATTTTGAAAAAGTTGAGCATAAGCAAAAGGTGGCTTGGCTGTTGGAGGAGGTGTTAGCGGGCAACATTGAGGCTTATGAAGACCCTGAGCGTTCTGCTTGGGTGCTCAAAGACACTTCAAAAGAAGCCGGCTCCCCTCTTTTGAGCACTTTGTTTGCTGGTGGTGAAGAAATAGTGTTGTCGGGTTTTGATAGAAAGTTCGCCCAGTTTTGGGATGGCCGTTCTGCATCGGGATTAGAGAACTATTTGCAGGAGTGGCGTGTGTCGAGTGGTTTATGGGTCAAAAAATCTGGTGCTCGGGTGCCGTGGGTGCGCGCAGTGGGCGTTTTGCTCTTGCTTTTTGGGTTTTTTGCTCCTTTGCCATTAACGGCAATATTTTTGTGGTCGCCGCTTCCTGTTTTCTTTCCTACTCTTGCTTTCTTTTCGGGTTTTGGTTTTGGGTGTGCTTTAGCGGCGGGCGAATTACGTTCGCGAAGCCCGCGAGGTACGGGTCTTTGGTTACAAGTTGAAGGGTTTCGGCGCTTTTTGGCGGAGTCAGAAGCAGAGCATGTGCAGCGGGCGGCGAAACAAGGCCGGTTGCGTGAGTACACAGCTTGGGCGGCTGCTTTGGGTGAGTATGAACATTGGAGCGACCAGTTGGCTGCCGCGGCACTCCATGATGTGGCGGGGGTAGGAGACTTAGCATTCGTGGGAGCAGTACAGAGTTTGGATTCCGCCACCAGCACGAGTTCCACTAGCCCGAGTAGCAGTGGCGGAGGCAGCGGTGGCGGTGGCGGTGGCGGTGGCGGCGGCGGCGGCGGCGGTGGCGGCGGTGGCGGGTGGTAAAGGGGTCTATGCTGTGGCCAGAAAATCGTTTACTTAGGGAGTAATTATGGTTCGTCATCTCACCACCGAAGAACTCGAAGCGGGTCTTGTTGAGGCCCTGGGTTCACCAAAAGACGCCGGCACGCTTGACATGATTGTGCGCCGGCCGGAGATCAACGCCCGCCAGGTGGTGGAAGTCGCAGAGTTGTCGTTAGAAGAAGGCGTGGTGGGCGATAATTGGAGCCACAAACCAACCTCGAGCACCTCTGATAATTCACCGGACCCCGAGGCGCAGTTGACTTTGATGAACACTCGGGTGTTGCGTTTGGTGGCTGCTGGCGATGAAAGCCACATGCCTATGGCGGGCGATCAAATGGTGGTGGACATAGATTTATCGACGGCGAACTTGCCCGCCGGCACTTGTTTGCAGGTGGGAACGGCCATCGTTGAGGTCACCGCTAAACCGCATACCGGGTGCGCCAAATTTGTGGAGCGTTTTGGCGCGGAGGCTATGCGTTTTGTGAACTCTTCCAAGGGTCGTGAACTCTGCCTGCGTGGTATTAATGCTCGGGTGGTTCAGTCCGGCACGATCGCTAAGGGTGATGTAGTCCAACGTGTCTGATCCGTATGGATTTTGATCTTCCTGCTGCTGATGACCCTCGCCGGCTTGCGGTGCGTAAGTGGCTGGCCGAGAACCCGCAACCAACGGCCAGCCAGTTGGCGGACGCCGGCTATGTGGTGCCGCACTGGCCAGAGCCTTGGGGGCTAAACGCCGACCCCTTGCATCAGATCATTATTGATGACGAGTTAGCAAAAGCAAGGGTGCATCGTCCAGCGAACCAAATAGGCATTGGGTGGGCGGGCCCCACTTTGCTTGCTGCAGGTACCGAAGAGCAAAAAGACCGGTACTTGCGACCGTTGCTTGCCGGCCAAGAAATCTGGTGCCAAATGTTTTCTGAACCGGAGGCGGGTTCAGATTTAGCAAACGTGGCTACTCGGGCGGTGCGTGACGGCGACGAATATGTCATCAATGGTTCAAAAATTTGGACCAGCGCCGGACATCTCGCTCAGTTCGGGATTTTGATTGCCCGCACCAACCTTGATGTGCCCAAACGTGAAGGCATTTCTTATTTTATTTGCCCGACGGATTTACCAGGGCTCACCATGACCCCGATTGTGGATGCCACGGGAAGCCATTTGTTTAACCAAGTATTTTTTGATGATGTGCGTTTGCCGGTTTCTTTGCGGGTGGGCGTTGAGGGGGAAGGCTGGCGTTTAGCCAAGGTCACGCTGGCCAACGAACGGGTGCGCTTGTCTTCTGCGGGGTCGCTTTGGGGTAACGGCCCGTCGGCTGAAGACTTACTTGATGCGGTACGCGACAGTGGAGGTTGTAGTGATCCAATTATGCGTCAAGAGTTAGCGGCGTTGAAATGTGAAGCCGAGGTACTGCGCTTGAACCGCCTCCGCACGTTGACGGCTCAGTTGGCGGGCCGTACCCCCGGCCCAGAGGCCTCTGTGCAAAAAGCAATGGCTGATGACCATGGGCAAAAGGTCATGGCGTTAGCAAAGGCTTGTGCTGGCACAGACGGCATGTTGGTGGGGTCCGGCCCTGCTGGCGGTTCGTTTGACTGGCATTTTGGGTTCTTGTTTTCTCCGGCGCTGACCATTGGCGGCGGTACGTTTGCTATCCAACGCAACATCGTGGCCGAAAAAGTATTGGGGCTTCCTCGTGACCACAATGTTGAAGATGGTTTATCGTGGAGAGAAACCCATTTAGGAAAGGCTGGCCGTAATGCAATTAGGTGAAGTGAATACTCCGGCGTTGGTGGCGGACCTAACGGTTTTTGACACCAACGTGGCCACTATGGCGGCCCGGCGGCCTGGGTTGGCTTTGCGGCCTCATGTGAAGGCGTTTAAATCCACGGCGTTGGCGCAGCGTTTGGCTGAGGCGGGGCATACGGCGTTTTGTTGTGCCACGGTGGCTGAGGTTGAGGGCATGGCGGCCGCTGGGTTAGGGAGTGATCTTTTGTTGGCTAACCAGGTGTTAGAAACCGAGCGCTTGGGAGCGTTGGTGGTTGGTGGGTCGGCCCGGGTCACGGTGGCGGTGGATTCTTTAGAGACCATTGCCGCGGCGGCCACCGGTGGGGTGGCTGAGGTACTCATCGATGTTGATGTAGGTATGCCCCGTGGCGGTTGTGCGGTGGCTAATGCGGGCCGGCTTGCTGAGGCTGCTGGGGCGGCCGGCTTAGAGGTACGCGGCGTTATGGGCTACGAGGGGCATTTGATGCACGTGGCCGATACCGAGCGAAGGGTGTCGGGGGTGGAGCGTTCTATGGCGGTGCTTACCGAAGCGCACCAAGCAGTGGGCGGCGACGTGGTTTCGGGGGGTGGTACGGGTTCTTGGGATTGCAACCAGGTGGTGACTGAGTTGCAGGCCGGGTCGTATGTATTGATGGACACCGACTACGCCCGGTTAGACCTGCCGTTTCAGCAAGGCCTGTTTGTGCTGGCTACGGTCATTTCGTTGGGGTCGGGCGGTCATGCGGTGCTCGATGCGGGGCTTAAGGCGTTAGCGATGGATTCCGGCCCGCCGACTTTGGTGGGTGAGGGCGAGGTGCTTTATTGCGCCGATGAACACACGGTGCTGGTTAATGGTTCGTGGCAGGTGGGCGACCGGGTGTTGTTGCGGCCCGCCCATATTGACCCCACTATGGCGAAACATGAAAAGATGTACTTAGCGACGGAGGTTTCTGCAGCGGGGGTTGTCGAAACTGAGGTTGTTGATAGTTGGCCGATTGATTTGCGAGGGTGGTAAAAAAATGAAGTTGCCGGGCATGCACACTGGGTTTCGTGATGATGGGACATGGCGCAATTGGGCCGGTAACCAGGTGGCGCACCCGGTGCGCGTTGAGCGCCCCCGTAGCGAAGCTGAGGTAGTGGGGCTGGTGCAAGCGGCCGTGGCGGAGGGTCGCAGAGTTCGCGTGGTGGGGGCTGGCCATTCCTTTTCGGCTATTGCCGTTACCGACGAGGTGTTGGTGACCTTGGATGACTTTGCTTCGGTGGTTTCATTAGATCGTGATTCTGGTTTGGCTCGAGTTGAGGCGGGTATGCGGTTATTTAATTTGAACCCGTTGTTAGATGTAGCCGGCTTGGCTATGCCGAACTTGGGTGATATTGCTTATCAGTCGGTGGCCGGGGCGATTTCTACCTCTACCCATGGCACTGGTTTGGGTTTTCAAAGCATTGCCGCCGGGGTGGTGGGCCTGCGCATGGTGACCGCTGATGGTTCGGTGTTGGTGTGTGATGAGCAAACCAATCCGGAGGTTTTGCAGGTGGCTCGAGTGGGGTTGGGGGCGCTGGGTATTGTGACCGAGGTGACCTTGCAGTGCGTTCCGTCTTTTAATTTGCGGGCTTGCGAAGAGGTGATGGATATTGATGAGTTGTTAAACAATTTTGATGAGTACGCCGAAAATACTGACCACACCGAATTTTTTTGGATGCCCCACACCAAAAATGCTTTGTTGAAACGTAATACCCGTACTCAAGAGGAGCCGCCACCGCCCCGCAATCGGCGCCATGCGGCCCGTCGCAAATGGAAGCATTTCAAAAACAAAGAACTGTTAGAAAACGTAGCTTTTGGGGCCATGAACCATTTGGGCCGGTTGCGCCCTTCGTTGGTGCCGAAGTTCAACGCCATGATGGTGCCTGATGAGGGGTCGGCGAACTATCTCACCACTAGTTACGAAGTGTTTGCTAGCCCCCGCCGGGTGCATTTTTACGAAATGGAATACGCCGTGGCGCGTGAACATGGCATTGAGGCGTTTCGCCAGGTACAAGCGCTGATCGACACCTTGGATCATCCGGTGAGTTTTCCCCTGGAGGTACGGGTGTTGGGGGCTGATGACATTGCGCTTTCTACGGCTTCGGGCCGAGACACTATGTACATCGCCGTGCACATGTTTCACGGTACTGATTATGAGCAGTATTTTCGAGGGGTGGAGGCCATCATGAACCAATTTGAGGGCCGCCCTCATTGGGGCAAACTTCATTACCAAACCGCCGAAACCCTGGCCACCCGTTACCCCGGTTGGGGCGAGTTTCAAGCGCTGCGATCTCGCCTTGACCCTTCGGGCATGTTCACCAATGAGGAAATAACCAAGGTGCTGGGCCCGGTTGGTTAGTCCTTACCGCACGGCTACTAGCGCTACTTCGGTGAGGTGGCCAGCGACCTGGGTTAACTCGGGGGCGTAGACGTAACCCTCGGGGTGGGTGAAATCGGCTAGCCCAGCGGGGTCGGTTAGTTGTTGGTCCACCACGTAACGCACCAAAGCGCCCTTGAGTAGTTTGTTCCAATGGGCCACCGTCACCAGTTTGCGTTCACCGTCTTTTTCAACGTCATCTAAAAAACGCACCCGAATGCGACTGCCAGCAATCGAAGCATCCCACCCGGCCGAATGCTCGTTGGGCAACAAATCCCACACACAACCCGCCGCCGGGCCAGCCAAGGCCTCGGTTAGCAACGGTCGCCAAAAACGAGCCGGCGGGCCAAACTCCGGCAACTTGGCGCCCATCTTCAACTTGTAATCCGGCAACGCATCTTTAGGCCGCACCGCCCCCCACAGGCCAGAAAAAATCACTACCTGCTTATCTACCCGTTTGCGCAAGCCAGCCGGCAAAGACGAATAATCTAAAGCGTCATAAAGTACCCCGGTGTAGCGCTCAATGGCCGGCAAGGTCGCCGCCTTATGGGCCACCAAATTGGCCGCCGTGGCCTCCGCCACCCGCTGGCCCTTAACCCCCAACAATTTGGTGCGGGCCGCTTCGTTTTCTTTCATAGCTTTACACAGCGCCGCCAACACCTGCCGCCGTGGTTTCAACAACTCGCCAAACGACTGCTGGCCTTTCTCCCACGCCGGCCCATCGCCCCCCGGGGCTTTCCCCTCAGAGGGGGGCAAGAGGATCAACGGAGAAGCCATGCCCCGACGCTACCCTCGCCAAGGTGAACGAAGAAAACAATCCGCAAGAAACCCAACCCGCACCGGTAGCCGAAGAACCATCCCCGGCCAGCAGCGCCCTCGAAACCGGGCCACCTGCCGACCCCGAGCTGGACGCCCTCGAAGCCGACCTGGCAACAATCGAAGCGGCCATGAACCGAGTAGCCGACGGCGATCTGGACGGCGCCGAAGAAATCATGAGCGGCCTGGCCGACAACGAGACCAGCGAAGAAACCAGCGAACCCTCAGAGTAAATCGGGGACCGTGCCGTCGCCCACCAAATCGACCCGATCACCGAGGCGTAACTCGCCGTCGGTTACCTCAACCCAGCGGCCCCCCAAGTTAGGGATGCGCACCATGGGGATAGCCGCCCCGCCCTCCACGGCATAAATCAGCCCGCCGTGAGTAACCACCAACACTTCATCAGCCCCCGCTGTGGCTTCCACCACCCGCAACAACGCCCCATGGGCTCGCTCCAGCACCTGCTCATCTAACTCGTAGCCTTCCGGGCGATGACCGCTTTCTAGCGCCCCCGGCCAACCCGTTTCAATATCGGCTCGAGTCAACCCCTGCCAAGGGCCGGCGCAACGCTCCTGTAAATCTTCTTCCACCAACACCGGGCCCACCCCCATAACTTCAGAAATAATGGCTGCCGTTTCGGCTGCCCGCTGCAAAGTCGACGCCACAATGGCATCAAACGCCCCCAACACGCCAGCCGCCTGTTGAGCCTGACGCCGCCCCTGGTCAGTCAACGGCGGGTTAGCCTGGCCCTGCCACTTGCCCAAAGCATTCCATTCAGATTCACCATGGCGCACTAACAACAGTCGAGTCACCCGCCCGACGGTACCCGAAAACGGCCGCCTCGCCCCGACGGCCCAATACTTCGTAGACTAAGCGAATGGCAGTATTGCGACTTTTCGCCTCTATACGGGTAGCGGCCGGTACCGGCACCGTAGACCTTGAGGGCTCCACGGTGGGCGAGATCATCACCGCAGCCACCCAACGCTTCGGCAACGACTTCGCTGTACAAGTACCCAACTGCCAACTCTGGCTAAACGGCCAAGCCACCGACCTAGCCACCCCGGTCACCGCAACCGATGAAGTAGCTTTGCTGCCCCCCGTTTCCGGAGGCCGCTAATGCGCCGCCTCGCCGTACTCTCGCTCCACACCTCGCCGCTGATTCAACCCGGCTCGGGTGACGGTGGCGGCATGAACGTCTACGTGCGCGAGTTGGTTTCTGCCCTTGCCCAAACCGGTCGGCAATCCACGGTCTTCGTTCGCCGTGTTGACCCCGACCTGCCCGAAGTTGTCGAAGTGGAACCCGGATTTCGCGTGGTACACATCACCGCCGGAGCCTTCGACATGGCCAAAGAAGACCTCCCAGAAATCGTGGACCAATTCGCCGACCGGGTAGCCGACTGGATACGCACCCACGACGAATTCGACGGACTGCTGGCTAACTACTGGCTCAGCGGGGTAGCCGGCCACCGCCTCAAACACGAACTCAACCTGCCGCTCACTACGGTGTTCCACACCCTGGCTCGCGTAAAAGCCGAAACCGGCGACGGTGAACCCCGACGCCGCATGGAAGCCGAAACCGCGGTCATCCACTGCTCCGACGCCATCTTGGCCAACAGCGAAGAAGAAGTAAGCCAACTGGTTTCGCTGTACAACGCCGACCCCACCCGCATCGAAATCGTGCCCCCCGGTGTAGACCACGCTTTTTTCTCCCCCGGCCACCAAGGCGGCGCCCGAGACGCCATTGGCCTCGGCCCCGCCCCGGTACTGCTCTTCGTGGGGCGCATCCAACCCCTTAAAGGGGTTGACGTGGCCATCGAAACCCTGGCCCAACTAACCAGCCACCCCCAAGCTCGTTTAATCATCGTGGGCGGCGCCAGCGGACAAGACGGCCCGGCCACCGAAAAAGAAATACGCGCCCTGGTGGCTCACCACAACCTCACCGACCGGGTGTTGTTTGTGCCGCCACAGCCTCACCACCTGTTATCTACTTGGTACCGAGCCGCCGATGTGCTGATCATGCCCAGCCGATCCGAATCATTTGGCCTGGTAGCTTTAGAAGCAGCAGCCTGCGGCGTGCCCGTGGTAGCCGCCGACGTAGGAGGCTTGCGCACCCTAGTGGTTCCCGGCCGCACCGGGTTCCTCATAGAAAGCCGTGACCCCGCCGACTACGCCCAAGCGGTAACCATGCTGCTCGACGACCCTGCCTTGGCCACCGAAATGGCCGCCCAAGCCGCCGAACATTCGTGGTCCTACACTTGGTCGGCTACGGCCCGCCGGTTACGCAACGTGTGTGATGAACGATCTACCCGAGCGCTCGTTGACTGCAGTTAGCCGGTGGACGACACGCCGCCCCTGACCAGTGAAGAACTGGCTGAAGTAAAAGCGCTTATTGACACTTGGCTCAACGACCGCCTCGTCGACAACCCGGTACTGGCTAGCGTCGAATACGACGCCGACCCGGGTTTTAACCAACACCGTTGGTTGGCCCGGCTGTTGGGCGAAGAAAAAGAATCCATCATGTTGCACTTCACCCTGAAGCAACGCATGTTGCATTTTGAGACCTACGTGGTGGCCCAACCGGAAGAAAATCACGCCGCTTTCTACGAATACTTTCTGCGCCGCAACAGAAAACTGGTGGGGGTCGCCTTTTGCGTGGGCCACGAAGACGCCGTGTACCTCACCGGCGCCTTACCGGCCGCCGAAATAAACGAAGTCGCCCTGGACCGCATCTTAGGCACCGTCTGGGTAGCAGTAGAAGAAAGCTTCCAACCCGCCCTACGCATCGGTTTCGCCAGCCGATTTAAGAAATAATAACTTTTTCTTGCATTTCAATACATTTCAGTCTACTATGCACTGTGAGCCCGGTGACCGGGTTGGTGTTCTCGATCGGGGAAGTGCGATGACACCAACAAAGTCACCGGGTTCACGTTCGTCCGAGGCCGCTGGTATCCGGTAGATTCCTCCACATGAACACAAGACTGCAAATCATCGGCGGCGGCAACATGGGCGAAGCCCTGCTGGGCGGCCTGGCCTCCACCGGATGGGCCAGCAACGACACCCTGCACGTGGTTGAACTCGACGCCGACCGCCGCCAGGCATTATCCGTGGCCCATCCCGGGCTCTCCGTAGGAAGCGAACCCCTCACCGGCGTCGACGCCCTCATCGCCGTCAAGCCCCACATCGTGCCCACCGTCTGCGCCACCCTGGCCACCGCCGGTGTCACCCGCGCCCTGTCCATCGCCGCCGGCGTCACCCTGGCCACCCTCGAAGCGGCCCTGGCCCCCGGCACCGCCGTAGTGCGGGCCATGCCCAACACCCCCTCGCTGGTTGGCTTGGGCGCCGCCGCCATCGCCGCCGGAACCAACGCCAGCAACGATGACCTCGACTGGGCCACCAGCATCTTGAGCTCCGTCGGCACCGTGGTAGTGGTCGACGAAACCGACCTCGACGCCGTGACCGGGCTCTCCGGCTCTGGCCCGGCCTACGTGTTCCTGCTGGCCGAAGCCCTGATGGCCGCCGCCCAAGCCGAAGGCCTCAGCGCCCCCATAGCCAAAGAACTCACCCAACAAACTCTGCTGGGCGCCGCCACCCTGCTGGCCAACAGCGAAGACAGCGCCGCCACCCTGCGCCAAAACGTGACCTCCAAAGGCGGCACCACGGCCGCCGGCCTGGCCGTGTTTGAACAAGCCGGCTTCGGCGACCTGATTCAACAAGTAGTAAGCGCCGCCGCCCAACGAGCCCGAGAACTCGGCGCCACCTAGCCATGAACGCCCCCATAATTTCTTTCCTCTCCGACTACGGCACCACCGACGAATTCGTGGGCGTCGTGCACTCCGTGCTGGCCGACCTCACCCCGCAAACCAAAGTCATCGACATCACCCACGGCATCGACGCCTACGACATACGCGCCGGCTCGCTCGCCCTGGCCCGCAGCGTCGAATACCTGTGCCCCGGCGTAGTCCTGGCCGTAGTCGACCCCGGCGTAGGCAGCGACCGCCGCCCCGTAGCCGTAGAAGTCGGCGGCGGACAATCAGTATTAGTAGGCCCCGACAACGGGCTGCTGGCCCCCGCCGTAGCCATGGTGGGCGGAGCCAGCCGCGCCGTGGTGCTCAACAACACGGCAATCCACCTGGCCGGCGACGCCACCACCTTCGACGGACGAGACATCTTCGCCCCCGCCGCTGCGCACCTGGCCAACGGCGGCGACCTCACCGACCTCGGCGAACTCATAGACCCCGGAACCCTGGTACCCGGCGTGGTACCAGTAGCGCACAGCGACACCGAAGGCCTACACGCCGAAGTGCTGTGGATCGACCAATTTGGCAACGCCCAACTGAACATCGGCCCCGAAGACCTGCCCGGCCCCCAAGCACAAATAACCGTGGCCGGGCGCCCCCGCACCGCCACCCAAGTCACAGGATTTGATCAAGTAGGACCCGGCAAACTCGGGCTCATGGTCGACGCCAGCGGCCTAATCGCCCTGGTGGTAGCCCGTGCCTCAGCGGCCGCCGACCTGGGAGTTTCTTGCGGCGACCCGGTGCTCATCACCCCCGCCGGTCAACCACCGGCCTCCTCAACGACCGGCACCCCGGTAGCCCTAACCCAACGAGAGGAAAACTAATGCGCTTCGGAACCACCATCGCCACCGCCATTTTGCTGCTGGCCATACTGGGAGCCGCCGTGCTCCAGTTTGTCGTACTCGCCAATTAAGAGCGCTTGACCCCGGTGGCCAACAAGGCACCAGCAAAAATCAAAACAATGCCCGCCACCAAAGTGACGGCAAAACCAGTCATGGCATCAAACACCGAGTTCAACACCCCACCCGAACTCAACACCAAAGCACCAGCCACAATAGAAACATTGCCCCAAGCGCCTTGATCTTTGGCCCCGCCAAGAGCAAACAAGCGCACTGCCGAAACAGTAGAACCCACCATGATGACTAAGGCACCCACCGACGAAGCCACGGCGGCGGCAATACGCGGCCCGGGCCCAAACACCGCACTGCCCTGCGGCAACTGACCGGGCACAAACTCGCCAACAATTGGCGAAGCCACCACCAACCCCACCGCAAAAGCACACAGGGTTACCGTGACCGCCGCAATACGGTTAGCCACCGGGCGAGAAGCCATCAAATACACGGTGCCCAAAGCCAAAATCGGCACATTAGCCACCGCCCCAATGGCATAAAAAACTTTAAAAGGACCAGCCGACCAGCCCCCCGCCGCCCCCGCCAACAAAGCAAAAGCCGCCACCGTAAACAACAACAAAGCAGCCGTCCACGACGCATCTTGGGGGCGCCGACGATCTAACCAACGCTCAAACACCGTGGCCGTAAAAGCCAAAGCAACCAACCCGGCCGCAGCAGCGGCTGCCATTTGTGAAGTCACCCCTGCGACGGTAGAGGCCACAAACCCTCCTGCCACCCTGCCAGCACCTAGGTTTAAACTATGACCCCCCAACCACCGCCCGCTGTTTCGGCCGCCACGGTGTCTCGGCTGCCCGTCTACCTCCGCGGGTTAGCCGACCTTGCGGCCAGCGACCAAAACACCGTGTCCTCACAACAACTCGCCACCATGGTCGGAGTCAAAGCCACCAACGTACGCAAAGACCTTTCCTCGCTCGGTTTTTCTGGCACCCGCGGCGTGGGCTACCAAGTAACCACCCTGATGCAACAAATCGGTTTAGTGCTCGGCGACGGCCAACCCACACCAGTAGTCATTGTGGGCGCCGGCAACCTGGGCCGCGCCCTCAGTCGCTACGACGGCTTCAACAACGGCGGGTTCCCCATCGCCGCCCTCGTCGACGTTGACCCCAAAGTAATAGGTAAAAAAATATCAGGGCTCAAAGTAAAACCCCTCAACAAACTCACCCAAATCGTAACGCAACACCAATGCACCGTGGGCATCATTGCCACCCCCGCCGCCGCCGCCCAAGAAGCCGCCGATCAGTTAGTAAAGGCCGGCGTGCGCTCGCTCCTCAACTTCGCCCCCGGGGTAGTCACCGTGCCCAACACGGTTACCGTCCGCAAAGTAGACCTGGCCACCGAACTACACATCCTGGGCTACCACCAACAACGCCAAAACAAGTGACCCTTTTCTCTGCGCTCTCAAGTTGCCAAACGACCCAAAATCAGGGATGATTGACCCCACGAAGCAAACCCGCCCCCCATTGCGCCTCGCCGCGCAGAACCAGGAGACCCGACCGTGTCGGTCGTAGTCGTAGGACTCAACCATCGCACCGTGCCGCTCGATGTTTTCGAGCGCATGACCATCGCTGCTTCGCATATACCCAAAGCCCTCGCCGACCTCACCTCACGCGAACACATCACCGAAGCCGTAGTGCTCTCCACCTGCAACCGCATCGAGGTCTACGCCTTCGCCGAAAAGTTCCATGGCGCTTACCAAGACATCCACAACTTTTTCTCCGAAATCGTGCACGCCCCGCCCGAACAATTTTCCGAACACCTGACCGGCCTCTACGACGCCGACGCCGTACGGCACCTCTTTTCGGTAGCGGCCGGGCTGGACTCCGCCGTACTCGGCGAACACGAAATCCTCGGCCAAGTACGCCGAGCCTGGGAAACCTCGGCCACCGAAAATGCCGTGGGCCCCGTGCTCAACCCCATGTTTCGCCACGCCCTCGAAGTAGGCAAACGAGTACGCACCGAAACAGGAATCTCACGCCACATCACCTCAGTGTCCCAAGCCGCCGTAGCCATGGCCGGCCAACGCCTCGGCGGTTTAGAAGGCCGCCGCGTGCTGGTACTGGGCGCCGGCGAAATGGGCGAAGGCCTGGCCCGTGCCCTCAACGGCGGCGGAGTAGCCGAAATACTGGTAGCCAACCGCACCTGGGACCGTGCAGTAGACGTAGCCAGCCGCCTCGGTGGAACCCCAGTGCGCCTCGACGAACTCCCCACCCACCTGGCGGAAATCGACGTACTGCTTACCTCCACCGGCGCCTCTTCGGTGATTTTGGAACACGGCGACCTGGCTGCCGTCGTCGGCCACCGAAACGATCGTGAACTCCTGATTGTGGACATCGCCGTACCCCGCGACGTCGACCCCTCGGCCAGCGAAATCAACGGGGTAACGCTTTTAGACATGGACGACCTCCGCGAGTTTGCCGAACACGGCCTCAAACAACGCCAACGCGAGGTCACCGCCGTACAAGCCATCATCGACACCGAACTGGACCGCTACGTAGACGAATCCACCGCACGGTCCGTAGGCCCCCTGGTCGCCTCATTGCGCTCCCGAGCCGCCGAAGTACAAACCGGCGAACTTGACCGCTTCTCCGCCAAACTGGCCAACCTCGACGAAGACCAACGCCAAACCGTCGAAGCACTAGCAGCCGGCATCATTGGCAAACTCTTGCACGAACCCACAGTGCGCATGAAAGACGCCGCCGGCACCGCCCGCGGCGAACGTTTAGCCGAAGCACTCCGCGACCTGTTCGACCTTTAAGTTTTCATGCTTCTGCGGGCCGCAACTCGAGGCAGTGCGCTGGCCCTTTGGCAGACCAACCGGGTGGCCGAACTACTGGCCCAAACCAACCCCGAAGTTGAGATCGAAACCGTGGTGGTGGAAACCACCGGCGACCAAAACCAAACCACCCCCCTGCACCAAATGGGCGGCCAAGGAGTATTCGTAAAAGAAGTACAAGCCGCCGTACTCAACGGCCGAGCCGACTTCGCCGTGCACTCCGCCAAAGACCTCCCGGCCGCCGCCACCCCCGGCCTCGTGCTGGTCGCCATACCCGAACGAGCCGACCCCCGAGACGTATTGGTAGGCGCCCGCTGGGCCGACCTGCCCGCCGGGGCAATCATCGCCACCGGCTCGGTGCGCCGCCGAGCCCACCTGGCCCACCTGCGCCCCGACCTAAACTTTGCCGAACTACGCGGCAACATCGCCACCCGGCTAGAAAAAGCTGCCGACTTCGCCGCCATCGTCATGGCCAAAGCGGCCCTCGACCGGCTGGGCCTGACCCCCGCCGTGGTCGACGTTTTACCGCCCGAAGTACTGCTGCCCCAAGTAGGCCAAGGCGCCCTTGCTATCGAATGCCGCACCGATGACGCAGCCGCCGCCACCCTGCTGGCCAGCATCAGCAACCAAGAATCAATGAACACCGTGGGCGCCGAACGGGCCTTCCTCGCCGAACTGGGCGCCGGTTGCGACCTTCCCATAGCGGCCCATGCGGTCATGGACCACGGAGAAATATTACTCACCGGAGCAATGTCGTCTTTTGACGGCACCACCTTGCTGCGAGACAGCGGACGCAGCACCGACGGCCTAACCCTGGGCGCCTCGCTGGCCCGGTGCCTACGCGACGACCAAGGCGGCGGCGCCCTGCTGGACCAATCATGAACACCCCGCTGGCCGGCCGCACCCTGGTAGTAACCCGGGCCGCCGACCAAGCACCAGAGTTAATCCAGCAACTGGTTGCCTGGGGCGCCACCGTGGTGGCCTTACCGCTCAGCAAAATCAAGGAACCCGCCGACGGGGGAGCAGCACTAAAAACGGCGTTAGCCCAGGCCGCCCAGTACGACTGGATCATCGCCACCTCACCCAACGGAGCCCAACGCCTGGCCAACGCCCTTACTGGCTTGCCGACCCACACCCGCTTAGCCGCCGTGGGGCCCCAAACCGCTCGGCAGTTCACCGACGCCGGATGGCCGGTAGATTTTGTGCCCCAAAGCTTTGTGGCCGACGCCCTGGTAGATGAATTCCCTGCTGGCCCCGGACGGGTTTTGTGGGTACGAGCCGAAACGGCCCGCCCCACCCTGGCCGATGGCTTACAAGCCGCCGGGTGGCAAGTCGACCAAATAGTGGCCTACCGCAACACCGAAGTTACTGTGCAACCCGCCGCCCTCGCCCCCGCCCAAAACGCCGACGCCGTGCTCTTTACCTCGGCCTCCTCAGTAGAGCGCTACCGCAAACTATGCAGCAAGCCCCAGCCACTGGTGGCTTTGTGCATGGGCCCGGTAACCGCCGCCGCTGCCCAAAAACACGGTTTTGAAACCCATCAAGCCGATGAATTCTCTTTGTCTGGTCTCTTGGATTTGGCCCAACAGTGGGCTACGGGATGAATCTTCGTAGAATCGCGCCGTGATAGAACGACGCCCCCGCCGCCTACGCCAAACCGCTGCCCTGCGCCGCCTAGTAGCCGAAACCCAACTCTCGGTAAACGACCTGGTGGCCCCCCTGTTTGTGCGCCAAGGCATAACCGACCCTCAACCCATCGGCTCGCTACCCGGCGTGGTGCAACACACCCGCCCAAGCCTGGTCGAAGAAGCCCGGCAACTCCGCGACCTGGGCGTACCGGCGCTCATCTTGTTTGGTATCCCCGAACACAAAGACGCCGTGGGATCCGAAGCCTGGAACCCCGACGGCATCGTGCAACAAGCCCTGCGTGACCTGCGTGACGAACTGGGCGACGACATGGTGCTCATGGCCGACCTGTGCGTCGACGAATACACCGACCACGGCCACTGCGGCATCGTCACCGCCCAAGGCACGGTCGACAACGACGCCACCCTAGAGCTCTACCAACAAGCGGCCATCGCCCAAGCCGACGCCGGTGCCCACCTGACCGCCCCCTCCGGGATGATGGACGGCCAAGTAGCGGCCATCCGCTCCGCCCTAGACAGCGCCGGCCACTTAGACACGGCAATCCTGGCCTACGCCGCCAAATACGCTTCGTCGCTCTACGGGCCTTTCCGCGACGCAGTCGATGTAGAAATAGCCGACGGCGGCGACCGCAAGGGCTACCAGCAAGACCCCGCCAACGCTCGAGAATCCATGATGGAAGTATTCCTCGACATTTCTGAGGGCGCCGACATGGTCATGGTCAAACCAGCCATGGCTTACCTCGACGTCATCGCCAAAGTTCGCGCCGAAGTAGACGTACCGCTGGCCGCCTACCACGTAAGCGGCGAATACGCCATGATCAAAGCGGCCGCCGCCAACGGGTGGATAGACGGCGACGCCGTAGCCATGGAACACCTGTTGTCTATAAAACGAGCTGGTGCCGACTTCATTCTTACCTACCTCACTCGGTGGGCCGCCGAGGCTCTGCAGTGACCAGCAACGCTGAACTTTTTGCCCGAGCCCAAAAAGTTATTCCCGGAGGAGTCAACTCGCCAGTACGGGCCTTCGGCTCAGTAGGCGGCACCCCTTATTTTGTTACCCACGCCAAAGGCCCCCACATTTTTGACGCCGAAGGGCGCCAATACATCGACTACGTGCAGTCCTACGGGCCCGGCATATTAGGCCACGCCCACCCCAAGGTCATCGAAGCCATCACCACGGCGGCCGCTAAAGGCACCACCTACGGGGCACCTACCGAAGCCGAAATTGTCTTGGCCGAAATGGTGGTGGACCGTATTGCTGGCCTGGAGTCGGTGCGTTTTGTTTCCAGCGGGACCGAAGCCACCATGTCGGCCCTACGGCTAGCCCGCGGAGCCACCGGCCGAGACAAAATTGTAAAATTCGCTGGCTGCTACCACGGACACGCCGACGCCTTGCTGGCCGCCGGAGGCAGCGGAGTAGCCAACCAAGGGCTCAGCGGCTGCGACGGAGTAACCGCCGGCGCAGTAGCCGACACCATCGTGGCCCCTTACAACGTGGTGCCCGAAATTGATAACACGGTGGCCGCCATCATTGTCGAACCAGTAGCAGCCAACATGGGCTTGGTAGCCCCCGCTGAGGGCTTCCTGCAAGGCTTGCGAGATGCTTGCGACGCCGCCGGTGCGCTCTTAATTTTTGATGAAGTCATCACCGGCTTTCGCTTATCGCACGGCGGGGCCGGCGAATACTTTGGCGTCACCCCCGACCTGTGGTGCTTCGGCAAGGTCATCGGCGGCGGCCTGCCGGTAGGAGCCTTCGGCGGGCCCTGGGAACTCATGCAACACCTCGCCCCCCTCGGCGGCGTGTACCAAGGCGGGACCTTGTCGGGAAACCCCCTGGCCATGGCCGCCGGGCGGGCCACTTTGGAACTTTTAGACCACGCCGCCCACACCCAACTCGAAGCAACCGCCGCACGGCTAGCCGACGGATTCACCCAGGTGCTCAACCAAGCCGGCGTGGACGCCCAAGCCCCCCGAGTGGGTTCGCTAGTTGGTTTGTTCTTTGGCAACACCTTGCCCACCAACTTTGACGAGGCCCAAGCCCTGGCCGAAAACGGCGTGTACCCCAAAATCTTCCACGGGTTACTCTCACGCGGCGTGGCTTTAGCCCCCGGAGCCTACGAAGCACTGTTCCCCAGTCTCTCTCACACCGACGCCATCATCGACCAAACCCTAGAAATCCTGGCCCAAGCAGCCGTCGACCTGCGTTAAGAGGCAGGGGAGTGACATGGTGTCTGACACCATGTCACGCAGCAAGAAAGCGATAGGGCGCAGCAAGCAGCGCCCCTACGAAGGGTTTCGCCACTCCCGGTAACGGGCCATCAAACTGTTAGTGGAACCATCATGGTTGGGAGAACTCTCCGGGTCAGATAATTCGTCGGCAATACGCACCGCCAACTGTTTACCTAACTCCACCCCCCACTGATCAAACGGGTTAATACCCCACAAAACAGCCGCCGTTACCGTGCGGTGCTCATACAAAGCCACCAACTGACCCAACACCGACGGCGTCAACCGTTGCGCCAAAATCACCGTCGAAGGACGACCCCCGGCAAACGTACGGTGAGGAACCAACGCCGGAGACACCCCGGTAGCCGCCACCTCTTGTTCACTCCGACCAAAAGCCAAAGCCTCAGCTTGGGCCAACAAATTGGCCATCAAAGCATCATTAACCCCGCCCGCCGGCTGAGCAAAACCAATGAAATCCACCGGAACAACCTCTGGCCCCTGATGCAACAACTGGAAAAAAGCATGCTGAGCATCGGTACCCGCCGCACCCCAAATAACCGCCCCCGTGGGGCCCTCCACCGGCCGGCCATCCACCGAAACCGATTTGCCCAAACTCTCCATCTCAAGTTGCTGCAAGTGATCAGGAAAGCGCCGCAAAGCATGACTATAAGGAACCACCGCTCGCGAGGCCGCCCCCCGAACCTGGCGGTGCCAAACATCCAACAACCCCAACAACACCGGCACGCTGCGTTCCTCAGCCGCTACCTGGTCATCGACCAAACGCATACCAGCCAACATCTCACCAAACCGCTCAGCCCCAATAGCCGCCATCAAACCCAACGACACCGACGAAGCCAAAGAAAAACGACCCCCCACCCACTCAGGAAAAGCAAACACCCGGTCAGACGAAACACCCCAAGTCACCGCCCGCTCCGGAAATGCCGTAGCTGCTGCCAAATGCGCCGACACCTCGTCACCTACCCCAGCAAACAACCAAGCCCGAGCCTGCTCGGCGGCCGCCAAAGTCTCGGCCGTAGTAAAAGTTTTCGAACAAACCACAATCAGGGTCGACGCCGGGTCCAACCCCGCCAAAGCCTGCGTTAAATCTGCTCGATCCAAATTGGCGGCCCACCGCACCTCAAGATCACCAGAAAACTCCGCCAAAGCCTCCGCCGCCATAGCCGGCCCCAAATGCGACCCACCAATACCCAAACTCACCACCGCACGAATGGCATGACCAGTCGCCCCCAAAACTTTCCCATCCCGCAAGGCATCAGTAAAAGACGCCAACTGCTCCAACGTGTCCTGCACCCCAGGCACCACGTTGACTCCGTCAACCTCAATGACGGCATTGGCCGAAGCCCGCAAAGCCGTATGCAACGCCGGGCGACCCTCCGTTTGGTTGACCACCTCGCCGCTCGTCATGGCCGCAAAAAACTTTGGCACCCCTCGCTGCTTGGCCAAGCGAAACAACAAATCCAAAGTAGCGGCATCTATCGGGTGCTTAGCGACATCAACCCACAAGTCGCCCAACGCAAAACTCAAAGACTCCGCACGCTGCGGGTCGGCCACAAAACGGTCAACCAACGAAAGGTCAACTTGGTCGGCATTTAAGGCCACCAACTCGGGCCACACCGCAGCAGAATGAATACTCATCTCCCTATTGTCACCGCCCAAACAACCCGGTTGCACCATGGTGGGGGAGTTATGGGTTAATAAGCCGATCAGGCAATACCCGTACCACGGCAGAAATAGCTCGATAAGTAGCCTCCGCCATGCCCGCATCTTCCTCACGCATCAAGTTGGCCATAACTCTTAACGCCCACTCCATCAACGGTTGTGAGCGCATACCCACCCGGGTCAACTCACGAATCAAGGTCGGGTTACCAATAATACGAGCGAACAAACTGGCCACCCGAAAATAGTCGCCGTACTCCTCGTCAAGTATGCCCGGGTAACGGGTCAACACTTCTGCATCGCCACGGTCCACCGCCTCGACAATCAAACTGGCCGCCAAACGGCCCGTCTCGTAGGCGTAATCAATGCCCTCACCGTTGAAAGGGTTCACCGACCCGGCGGCATCGCCCACCACCAACCAGTTGGGGCCCGCCTTGGGGCCCACCGAACCAGCCATAGGCAAACGCCCACCAGTCGGCGGAGCAATAGGAGAAGACGGGTCAATCTGCCAATGCTCCGGCAGCGAGTAAGCAAACTCTTCAAACAAATGGCTGGTATTAATCGATTTGTAATCGCGAAAAGTGGACAACAAGCCAATGCCCACGTTTATGGTGCCATTACCGACCGGAAAAATCCAGCCGTAACCCGGCATGGCTTTGCCCTGCCGATCGCGCACGTCAAGTGAGCTCTCAATCCACGGGTCGTCATGTAGTGGGCTTTCAAAATAACCCCGAATGGCGATACCCATAGGCAGCCTTTTGTCACGTGCCGTGCCCAAAGCCCGGCCAAAGCGAGAGTTGGCCCCATCGGCAATCACCAAGTAGGTAGCGCGGATTTCTCGCTCAACACCTGAAGCCTTATCTAACACCACGGCCCCGATGACCTGATCATTGGCGTCGGTCATGGGTCGCACCGCCTCGGTGCCCATCAATAAAGTAGCCCCCGCCTCCACGGCGTTGTCGGCCACAAAGGCATCCAAGTCGTAGCGCCGCACCACATAGCCATGACTCGGAAACACCTCATGGTCGGGCCACTTCATTTCTAACGTTCGGCCATGGGCAATAGCTCGTAGGCCATCAAACCTGTGGTACTTGGCCAACTCGTCGGCCAAACCCATTTCTTTAAGCTGATGCACGGCCCGCGGTGGTACACCATCGCCGCAAGTTTTGTCTCGAGGAAAAACCTTGCGCTCTACAAACACCGCATCAAGGCCCGCTTGAGCGGCCCAATAGGCAGTGGCGGCACCCGCGGGGCCGCCGCCCACAATTAAAAGGTCGTAAACGTGTTCAGCCATCAGATAAAACCTGGGTTGATAAGCCGCCCCCTAACAGGAGTATGGCCATGGGTTAGTGGTCGCCGGCTAAGGGAGCCAACAACTCGCGGAGTTCTTCAACGGTTACCGCAGTTGGGTCAAAGTATTCTGGGAAGGTAATGGTGCCGCCCGCAATAGCGTGGTCAACGGCCTCGGCCATAGCGATCGCTTCTGTCGACCCACCCAAAACGCCGCGTTCGTAAAGTGAAACACCTAAGAGTTCTTTGGCGGTAAGTACATCGCCCCACCCCGGCATGCCGCCGTTAACGATACGGCCTTCGCCGTAAGCGTTACCTAAGCCAAAGCCATTGGAGCCCTTGATAATCCAATTGACTTGCTCAGACACCTTAGGGAAAACCGTTACCAAATCGCCGGTGGTAAACCCTGGGCCTACACCACCTGCGCCAGTCGCTCCATGGCAAGAAGCGCAACGAGCAGCGTAAATAAGTTCACCCTCAGCCAAGACGCCATACGATTCTTCAGGGGGGCGTTCGAGCGTGCCCACGTAAGCAAAGGCCCACAGGGGCAACAAAATAAGGGCACTAGCGGCCCACCAAGGAATCTTCTTACGAGCATTGGCGGCCGCAACATAAGGGGCAACGGGCGTCGGAGGGGCTTCCTCAACGGGAGCGGCCGGCGTTGGCGCAGCAGCCGCTGGAGTTTCTACAACGTTACTATCGGCCGCAGTATCAGCCGGGGCATCAGACTTATCGCCGCGCGCTTTTTTTGAACGCTTCAATAGGTGTTCAGGTATTTCAGTCAACGTGTTCTCCGGGGCGACGGTTTTAATGGTGGACGGTAGGTCGAAACTTACCGTTAGGCACGTTCGGGAGGGTAGCGGGGACGGTAGGCCAAATGGTGTCTTAATGGCCACCTCGGCCAAAAGAGTTCAAAAAGAAGTTGCAAGAGAATGCGTCGCAGAGGTGGTAGGGGCCACCTGCCGCGTGATAGAACTTGGACGTAAGAAAAAGAAGTTGACAGAGTTCTCTTGGCAAGTTGCCTTGGATCTCAGTTGGTCGGTTACGCTGGTGTTCGCACCGGTTTGTGCAATATTTCACAAAGTCCCTATTCGTCTTGCGAGGAGTACCAACGACATGGTCGCGTTTGCCGCATCCATCATTGTCACCATGTTGCTCCTCTGGGGCGTCAACTGGTACCAAAAACGTTGCCCTCAAGACAAAGTCTTTACCTGGGGCGAAGCCATGGCCTTCGCCACCTACGTCTTCCTTATCCTCTTCTGGGTCTACGGCGTCGTACCCCACCAATGGCTCACCTGGGCCGACAGCGAACTCAACTGGCGCCCCGACCGCTACGTAACTGGTCCCACCCTCTTCTGGACCGGCGACCAAGGCATCGTGGAATGGGCCCTCCCCTTCACCACCACCTACCAACTACTCCGCGACTTCATCGCCGTCGGCATCTACATAGGGATCCTCGCCGGCAACGTTTCGATATGGCGCTCTTGGCAAGAACGAGGCCAAGAAATAGCCGCCCCCACCCCAACCTCAGAATACGGCCGCCCCTTGCTCAAAGAAGGAGCAGGTGCGTGAGCCTCGTAGACGCCAACCCGCCACTTCCTACCTTCATCGACGACTACGTCCTTCACCAGGTAGATGCCGACTGGTTGCTCAAATCGGTTAAACCCAAACAGTTCATTCACATTGACCAAGCCGAATGCATTATGTGCGAAGGCTGCGTCGACATCTGCCCATGGAAATGCATCCACATGGTGCAACCCGGGGCCATCGCTGAAGCCAACGGCACCGAACTTCCCGGTGACGACCCCAGCGACCACGTAATCTTCACCATCGACGACGATGCCTGCACCCGGTGTGCACTCTGCGTCGACCGGTGCCCCACTGGGGTAATCATTTTGGGTAAAATCAGCGCCGCCGGCGCCGACGGAGATGCCCATCAGCGCACCAACACTCATGGCTACGGCTATGGGATGCGGTTGGGCTAACACACAAAACTATCTAAATAACTTCTGCAGGGGAAAGAGAAAACGGTGGCCGAAGAAAACGGCAAGAAATCAACTGGGCAGGCGCTCCAAGAGCGCATGGGTCAGATGGGTGAACAGATGAAGGGCTCACAAGCCTGGGCGTCTATCTTCCGTCCTGGCTCTATTTTCCGCAAGGGCTACAGCGATAGCCCCCGGAACCGCTCGTACGTGATCATGAACAGCGTGCTCTACCACCTTCACCCGGTGAAGGTAAAGCGCCACGCGGTCAAAGTTAGCTACACCCTTTGCCTCGGCGGGTTGAGCTTCTTTTTGTTCATCCTGCTCACCGTGACCGGCATTTTCTTAATGTTCTTCTACCGACCCACCGCCGCTCAAGCCTGGGACGACATCCAAATCTTGCAAACCGCCGTCGGTTTCGGCTTGCTGGTGCGAAACATGCACCGCTGGGCCGCCCACCTCATGGTCATCTCGGTGTTCTTACACATGGCTCGAGTTTTCTACCACGGCGCCTACAAGCCACCACGTGAATTCAACTGGGTCATCGGCGTCATGTTGCTGCAATTCACCCTGCTGCTTTCCTTCACCGGTTACCTCTTGCCCTGGGATCAACTCGCCCTCTGGGCAGTAACGGTAGGGACCAACATGATGGGCTTTACCCCGGTATTTGGTCAACAAGTACGTTTCGTTCTTTTGGGCGGCGTAGAAATAGGCACCGACACTTTGCTCCGGTGGTACGTATTACACGTACTGATGTTGCCCTTTGTCCTGGTCATATTTATGGCTATCCACTTCTGGCGCGTCCGTAAAGACGGCGGCATCTCAGGGCCGCTTTAGGCGAGGAGACACCATGACTGAGATACCCGAACACCTCCGCAAACGAGCCGAAGAAGCTCGAGCAAAAGCCGCAGCCGCCCAAGGAGGCGACGCTCCAGCAGCCGATGCCCCCGCAGCCAGCGGCGACGCCCCAACCAGCGGCGATAAAATCCCGGTCAACCTCTTAGACCGCACCACCCCAGCCTCTGGCCAAACAGCACCCGCCGGCGACGGCGCTCCAGCCATGGGCAGCGGCCCCGACGGGCACACCCAACGCTTGTTGACCGTCGTAAAATCCGGGTCGATCCAAGATGTAAAAATGACCCCGCAAGACAAGGTCCACGTATGGCCCCACCTGCTGGTCATCGAATTCTTGGCCGCCCTAGCAATAACCCTGTTCACCACGCTGTTCTCCATCTTCGTCAACGCCCCCTTGCTGGAGTTAGCCGACTTCAACAAAACCCCCAACCCCTCCAAAGCCCCCTGGTATTTCTTGGGTTTGCAAGAACTGTTGACCATGTTCCACCCCATGGTGGCCGGGGTAACTATTCCCGGTATGGGCTTGATCCTTTTGGTCATGGCCCCCTACATGGACAAAAACCCTTCCAAGAAGCCAGAAGATCGTAAGTTCGCTATCTCGCTTATGACCGTGCACTTCATGTTCTGGGCTGTGCTGGTCATGATCGGATCGTTCTTCCGTGGCCCTGGATTCAACTTCGTGTTCCCCTGGAACGCCGGCCTCTTCTTCGAACTGTGAGCACCATGTCTATTATCGCCATCATCATCCTGGCCGTTTTGGCTGTCGCCGTTTTGGTCGGCGCATCAAAGCGCCGCGACCGCAGCGCCGCCGGCTTATCTAAAGAAGCTCGTCGCAACGACAAACCCAACCCCGCTTTGGTCGATGCCGACACCGGCCCTACCGGCCGTGAGGTAGAAGCCGCCGCCGCAGCGGCCCGCAACGAAGCCGACGCCCCAATAGTGCCCTCGGCCCCCGACGAACCCTTTATGGCCCCCGACCCGGTAGCCCTCGGCGTTACCCGCCGACAATTCTTCAACCGCAGCCTGGTAGGCATGATGGGCTTCGGCCTCAGCGGCTTCGGCGCCGCCTGCATCGCTTTCCTCTGGCCACAAGGAGTCAGCGGCTTCGGCTCAAAAATCAAAGTTGGCAACATGGTTGAAATTTTGGCCGAAATAAAGGTCAATAACGGGTTCCTCTACAAACCCGAAGGCCGCATGTGGATTACCGCCTACCCCAACGGTGCCGTAGAAAAAGCCCGCAACACATACTCTGCCGTAGAACTCACCGGTATGACCGCTGGCGTAGACCAAGGCTTCGACGCCGGTGTTATTGCCCTCTACCAAAAATGCCCCCACCTGGGTTGCCGGGTACCCAACTGCGTGTCGTCCCAATGGTTCGAATGCCCCTGCCACGGTTCGCAATACAACCAGGTGGGCGAAAAACGAGGCGGCCCTGCCCCTCGCGGCATGGATCGTTTCGCCGTCTCCGTTGACGGAGGCGTGCTCACCGTAGACACCGGAACCATCGTCCAGGGCCCACCTATCGGGACCAACACCACCGGCCAAGAAGCCGAAGGACCCAACTGTATTAGTGAGGCAGGCGGCCACTAGGCCCGCCTTGTCAAGGAGAACCTCGAGAACCACATGACTTCACTTATCCTCGCCGCCAGCACCCAACGATCCATCGGTTGGGCACTCGCCACCATCGTGGTGGTGGGCTTTTCCGTCTACCTGCTCTTCAGTTTCCGCATCGGCAAGCAAGAACTCGGGTCAGAAATAGACACCGCATCCAACCGTAAAAAACACTACGAAGACGACGAACTCGAAACCCGCCGATTGGACTCTCACCTCGGTTGGTCGCTAGTAACCCTGGCCGCCGTATCAATGATCTTGCCCCTGTACTGGCTCATGGAACCTGCTCGCCAAGAAAACGCGGCCGAAACCTGGGTACGTCGTTTCGAGAGCCGCGGCGGACAAGAATTTGAAGGCGCCTGCTCAAGTTGCCACGGCCCCGGCGGTGTAGGCGGTGTAGCGGCCTTCACCCTGGTAGACAGCGATGGCGGTTTCGTAGCCCAAGTGGACTGGAAAGCCCCCGCCCTAACCACCGTGCTTTCACGCTATGACGAGTCCGAAGTTGAATTCATCTTGAACTACGGTCGGCCCGGCAGCCCCATGCCCGCTTGGGGCTTGCCCGGTGGTGGCCCACTGACCGAACAACAAATTCACCAACTGGTGGTCTACCTGCGGTCTATTCAACTTGACCAAGATGAAGCCATCGCCGAAGTAGCCTCTGGTGTAGAAACCGGCGCCCGCAACATCGTGATGATGGATGCAGCAGCCGCCATAGACGCCGACGACCTCGACGCTGCCGTAGCTGCTTGGCTCGAAGATGCGGTTGACCCGTCAAGCGACAATTACTTGGCTTACGGCGAACTTCTCTTCAATAACCCGGCCGCCCAAGGCGCCAACAGTTGTGCTCGCTGCCACACCCCCGGGTTCTCCTACGGAGCCACCGACGCCGACAGCACCGACGCCCTTTTAGCCGAGTGGCCGGGCCTTAGCGAAAGCGGCCTACTCACCGGATGGCAACCCGGCGCCGGCCATGTAGGCCCCAGCCTCTACGGCGTAGAAGCACATTTCCCTACCGCCGATGGCCAAACCGACTTTGTGCTTTCTGGCTCTGAAGTAGGCGTGGGCTACGGCAACGCTCGTAGCGGCACCGGCGTCATGCCAGGCTTCGGAGGCCGAGTCGACGACGACCTGATCGACAAAGAAACCGGCGCTTCCGTGAACTACAGCCAACTGCTGACCCGTGAACAAGTCGCTGCCATAGTGGCTTACGAGAGGAGCCTCCGATGAGCGCCCTACTTATTTTGGGCGGCATCGCCTGGGACCCAACCATTGCCGGCGCCTTAGTGGTGGCCACCGGGGTCGCCACCTTCATGGGCTCCATCTGGTTGATCCTGTCAACCAACACCGGTATTCGGGTAGGCACCTTGATCTCGTTCGCCGCTTTCTTCGGCTGGATGACCATTTTGGCCGCCACCTGGTGGATGTACGGTTCGGGCTGGAAAGGTGAAAGCCCCTCCTGGCAAGTCATCGACATCAACGTCGGCGACCTCGGCCAAAGCGCGCTTTTAGAAGCCCGTTTACTGCCCAACCTTGAAGACCTCAAAAGCGGTTACGAACTGGTATTGGAATCCGGTGACGCAGCCGCCATGGCCGAATTCGCCACCCTGCCTTCGGCCGCCGACAACCCGGACCTTTCCGACACCGAGTTGGCCGCCCTGCAGGCCTCACGCCAACTACGCAACGAAACCATCACCCACTCAGAGTTGGCCACCGCAGCCCCCAACGTGACCGATGCCGCCGGCTTCGACGACTTCAGCGGTTGGCATTTGTTGGCCACCACCCAAGCCGGAGATGCCCAAGCCCAAGCAATAGCCGACGTCTTGAACCACCCCTCCATGGGGTTCACCTCAAGTGCTGATTTCAAAATGTTAGACACCTACACCATGGGCGGTAAACCCACCCTGGTAGAGAACCCCAACCGTCTTGACCGCATCACCCACTGGATAACCAGTTCGGCTCGACTCACGCACCCCGTGCGCTACACGGTGGTGCAATTGCAAGAAGTCGTGCACGTCACCGTGGCCCCCGGGGAAACCCCCGCCCGCCCGGTAATTGACGAAGCCAAATCAGTGGTCTCCGTGATCATGGTTCGCGACCTTGGTTCGGTTCGTTTGCGCCCTGCTTTAGTTTCCTTGGGCTCGTTGTTTATCTTTATCGCACTGTGTTATTGGCTTCACGTACGGGACAAAGAGGTTATGGCCCGTCGTGAGGAGTTCGAAAAAAACGGGAGCTGACCCGGTGGCCGCCCCCGCAGTCGCCGCCTCGCAGGTGTTGAGATGATTGGTCAATACCTGCCCATCATCGCTTTAGGCACCTTGGCGACCCTTTTTGCCGCCTTAAGTTTCGTGGCCTCCAAATTGTTGGCGCCCCGTAGCCCCAACGACAAAAAACTTGCCCCCTACGAATGCGGCATCATCCCCGAAAAAGAAACCCCCGAGCGTTTCCCAGTGCGTTTCTTCTTGGTGGCCATGATCTTCATCGTGTTCGACATAGAGATCATCTTTTTCTACCCCTGGGCCATAGCGCATCGCCAAATCGGTCTCTTTGGCTTGGTTTCGGTCCTGATATTTTCGGCCGCCGTATTTGAATCTTTTGTCTACCTCATAGGCAACGGCGCATTGGAATGGGGCCCCAGCCGCCGCCAACGCTTTGCCGAAAGCCCCACCGGGCTAATTTCGGCCGGGAGAACTGTGGAATCAACTATTCGTCGCACCAACTCATCTGAAGCAGGCGTGCGCTTGGTAGGAACCGAAGGCCGATATGCCGAAAACGAGGGCACCTAATGCCGCAAATACCTATTTTGGGCAACACCCAACACATCGCCAACGATGGTCTCGAAGGCCTCGACCACAACTTCGTCACCGCCCGCATCGAAGACCTCGTCAAATGGTCACGAGCTCGAAGCTGCTGGCCCGCCACCTTCGGTTTGGCCTGCTGCGCCCTCGAAATGATGGCCACCGGTGCCGCCCACTACGACCTGGCCCGTTACGGCATGGAAGTCTTTCGCGCCTCACCACGTCAAGCCGACCTGATGATCGTGGCCGGCCGGGTATCACAAAAAATGGCCCCCATACTACGCCAAATTTACGACCAAATGATGGAACCCAAATGGGTGATCTCCATGGGGGTATGTGCTTCTAGCGGGGGCATGTTCAACAACTACGCCATCGTGCAAGGGGTTGATCAAATAGTACCAGTCGACGTGTACGCCCCCGGTTGCCCCCCCGGCCCCGAAACCCTTATGCACGCCATCTTGACCCTGCACGAAAACATACAAAGCGGTGAACTGACCCGCCGCCGCGACGCCAACCAAGGTGGCGCAGCCATAGACCTTCCTCCCCTAGCCCCCGCAGCAAACCAATCGGTAACGCTCGGCGAAAAGGAGGGAGCATGACCGAAGAAAACGCCGCTCCCCCAGAAGAAACCGACCAAGAAACCGTTGAAGAAGTGGACCTCGGCCCCATGGCTTACGGGGTACCGGTCACCGAATCCTTTGGCCAAACGGTGCTTCACCCCACCCCCGATCAACTCATCGAAACGGCCACCGCCCTTCAGCAAGACGGTTTCTGCATGGTCATCGACGTGACCGTAGTGGACTACCTGACCCACCCCGGACGCACCGACCTGCCAAGCGCCGTAACCCCCCAACGCTTCGAAGTAGTAGTAGCGCTCATCAACCACCAACAAAGCACCCGCATTCGCCTCCGGGTGCAAGCCGGTAACGAGCAACCCACCGTGCCGTCGCTCTTCGACTTATTCCCGGGCACCGAAGCCATGGAACGCGAAGCTTGGGACCTTTTCGGTGTGACCTTCACCGACCACCCCGACCACTCTCGCATCTTGCTGCCCGACGATTGGGAAGGGCACCCCCTGCGCAAAGACCACGGCATGGGTGACATCCCGGTGCAGTTCTCCACCACGGTAGGCAACCGATGACCAGCGACGACCTCACCCTGGCTCTCGGCGACCCCGAACGAGTACACCGTCGAGAACAAAGTGCCGTACTACGAGTCAACGAAAGCGACGCCGAAGCCCTAACCGGCGACCCCGAAAACCCCGAAGACGATCACCGCATGATCCTCAACATGGGCCCCCAACACCCCTCAACCCACGGGGTACTGCGCCTCATGCTGGAAATGGAAGGCGAAACGGTCCTGCGCTCCAAGCCGGTCATCGGCTACCTGCATACCGGCATGGAAAAAACCGCCGAAGGCCTGACCTACCTTCAGGGGCCCACCAACGTGACCCGCATGGACTACGCCGCACCGCTTTTTTCTGAACTGGCCTTCTCGCTGACCGTAGAAAAACTTTTAGGCATCGAAGTACCCCCCCGCGCCACCTGGATACGCATGCTGATGTGCGAACTCAACCGAATCTCGTCGCACCTATTGTTTCAAGCCACCAACGGCATGGACCTCGGGGCCGTCTCCATGATGATTTACGGATGGCGCGAGCGAGAAGAAGTACTGCGCTTCTTCGAAAAAGTTACCGGTCTACGCATGAACCACAACTACATTCGTCCCGGTGGAGTGGCGGCCGACTTGCACGACGGTTGGCGCCAAGATGTGCGAGAACTCCTTGACATGCTTCCGGCCCGCCTCGAAGAATATGACACCCTGCTCACCAATCAACCCATCTTTCAAGAACGGCTACAAGGCGTGGGTGTACTCAACCCAGCCGAAGCCTTAGCGCTTTCTGCTACCGGGCCCATTTTGCGTTCCACCGGTTACTCCTGGGACCTCCGCCGCCACGCCCCCTACATGTTTTACGACCAAGTGGACTTCGACGTAGTAGTCGGCACCTGGGGCGACTGCTTCGACCGCTACGCCATTCGCCAAAACGAAATACGCGAATCGCTGCGCATCATTGAACAAATACTCGACCTCATGCCCGAAGGCGACTACCGGGTACAAAACAAAAAAGTAACCCCGCCGCCCCGAGCACGCATCGACGAATCAATGGAAGCGCTCATCCACCACTTCAAAATCTTCACCGAAGGTTTTCATGTACCCCAAGGCGAAGCGTACGTAGCGGTAGAAAGCCCCCGGGGCGAGTTGGGTTGCTACATCGTTTCCGACGGCAGCCCCAAGCCTTACCGCATGCACATTCGTGGCCCCAGTTTCGTAAATTTACAAACCCTGCCCCACCTGATGGAAGGTGGCCTCATTGCTGACGGGGTGGCCGTCATTTCTTCGGTAGACCCCATCATGGGCGAGGTGGACCGCTAATGAGCCGCTTTACCGAACTCAATGCTCGCCGAGCCCACGAAATCATCAGCCACTACCCCAGGGCCCGCTCAGCCATAATCCCCTTGCTGCACCTCGCCCAAGAACAAGAGGGCTGGATCACCAACGACGCCATGACCCAAATCGCAGAACTCACCGGAGCCACCGCCGCCGAAGTCCTCGGCACCGGCAGTTTCTACGAAATGTTCAAGTTCCACCCGGTAGGCCGCTACTTGGTGAACGTCTGCACCAACATTTCTTGCCAACTACTAGGCGGCGAAGAACTACTCGAACACGCCGAAACCACCCTCGGCATTACCGACGGGCAAACCAGCGACGACGGGTTATTTACCCTCGAAGACGTGGAATGCGTCGCCGCCTGCACCGAAGCCCCTTGCTTCACCGTCAACTACCGCTACTTTCACCGGGCCACGCCAGAGACCTTTAGCGAAGTGGTCGCCGAACTACGGGCCGGCCGCAACCCCATGGAAAAAGGCCAACAAGGCGACCGAGGAGAAATCCCCGACCACGGCACCCTGTCTCGCACCCTGCAACACATACCCGCCGATCGCAAAGCGGGCATCGTGGCCCCCGAAGAAGCCGCCCAAGCCCCAAGTTGGATGCCTACCGAAACGGGGGAAAACGCATGACCACCGAGGCCCCCGCTTTCGCCGCCGGTTTCATAAACAACCAAGGCCCCAAACTCATCACCGGCCGCTTCACTATCGAAGACTCGTTCACCCTCAAACGCTCTCTCGCCACCGGCGGTTACGACGGGCTCAAAAAAGCACTCGCTCGCCCCCCGGCCGATGTACACGGCGAAGTACGCGACGCCGTGCTGTTAGGCCGCGGCGGTGCAGGTTTCCCCGCCGGCGTCAAATGGGGCTTCTGCCCCGAAGGCGTATGGCCCCGCTACCTCGTAGTCAACGGCGACGAAAGCGAACCCGGCACCTACAAAGACCGCCTGTTGATGGAACGCGACCCCCACCAACTCATCGAAGGCTGCCTCATTGCCTGCTACGCCCTGGGCCTCTCGCAATGCTTTCTCTATGTACGCGGCGAAATGGCTTTAGCTCAAGAACGCATCGCCACGGCACTCAACGAGGCCTACGCCGATGGGCGAATAGGACGCAACATCATGGGCACCGACTTTTCGGTAGACATCGTGTTGCACTGGGGTGCCGGCGCTTACATCGTGGGCGAAGAAACGGCCCTCATCGAAAGCCTGGAAGGTAACCGAGGCATGCCTCGCCTCAAACCCCCGTACTTCCCAGCGGCCATCGGCCTCTACGGCCAACCAACCATTGTCAACAACGTAGAAACCTTAGCCAACCTGCCTTGGATCATGAACAACGGCGCCGAGGCCTACAAAACTATGGGCTCCGAAACCTCCCCCGGCACCCGACTTTTCGCCGTCTCCGGCCACGTCAACCGGCCCGGCGTATACGAAGTAGAGCAAGGGGTCACCACCTTCCGTGACCTCTTCTACGGCGACAACTTTTGCCAAGGCATGCGCAACGGAAACGACCTCAAAGCGTTCATCCCGGGCGGCGGGTCAGCCCCCTGGTTCTTTGAAGAACACCTTGACCTTCCCCTCGAAGCCCGCCCGGTAGGAGCCGCCGGCTCCATGCTGGGTTCCGGAGCCATCGTGGTTATGGACCACACCACCGACGTTGTTAAAGCCTGCCTGCGTTTGGTTCGTTTCTACGCTCGGGAATCCTGTGGCAAATGCGCACCGTGCCGTGAAGGCACCACTTGGGAAGAAAAAGTGTTGCGCCGTATCTACGAAGGCCAAGGCCGCCCCAGTGACCTCGACCTCTTAGAAGACATCGGCGACAACATCAGCCCCGGCCCCTACCCGGTAGCTTCCTTCGCCGACCAAGACCTCGAAGCAGTGCCCTTCCCACCCAAACAAACCACCATCTGCCCGCTCGGGCCCTCATCGGTGGCGCCAATCTCTTCAGCCCTGCGCCGCTTTCGCCCCGAATTCGAAGCACTCATTACCTTGCGCGACAGCATCGCCGTAAGCGCCGCCCCCATCCCGGAGGACGCATGAGCGACGAAACCTCCACCGGGGTAGAAATCACCCTCAACGGCCAAACCGTGTTAGCCCGACCCGGTGAACTCCTCATCGACGCCGCCGAACGCATGGGCACAGAAATTCCACGCTTCTGCCACCACACCCGCCTCAAGCCGGTCGGCATGTGCCGCATGTGCCTCGTCGAAGTAGACACCGGACGCGGCTCGGCTTTGCAGCCCTCCTGCATGGTGACCTGCACCCCCAACATGGTGGTCGACACCGAATCAGAAACCGTGGCCAAAGCCCAAGACGGCGTGCTGGAATTCCTGCTCATCAACCACCCACTGGATTGCCCGGTTTGCGACAAAGGCGGCGAGTGCCCCCTGCAAGACCAAACCATGGCCTACGGCCCCGGCGAAAGCAGATTCGTAGAAGAAAAACGCCGCTACAAAAAACCAATTCCCCTCAACGAAAACGTTTTCATGGACCGCGAGCGGTGCATTTTGTGCGACCTTTGCACCCGCTTTGCCGGCGATGTCGCAGGTGACCAACTCATCCACTTTCAAGGCCGGGGCGCCCAAACCGAAGTCAATACTTTCCCCGAAGAACCCTTCAGTTCGTACTTCAGCGGCAACACCGTACAAATTTGCCCCGTCGGCGCATTAACGGCCAAGCCCTACCGCTTCAAAGCCCGTCCCTGGGACCTCGACGAAACCGAATCAACCTCCATGGTGGACTCCGTAGGCAGCCGCATCTCTATCGAGTCTTCTCGCGGCCAGGTACTTCGCTTACAAGGCGTAGATTCCGATGCCGTCAACTGGGGTTGGCTGTCCGACAAAGAACGCTTCATCTTCGAGGCCTACGAACACCCCGATCGCCTCACCAGCCCCCTGATACGCAACCCCGAAACCGGCGACCAAGACCCCACCTCATGGGACCACGCCCTAGAAGCCGCCGCCGGCCTGCTCGCTGGTACAGACCCCGACCGCTTGGCGGTAATCGGCGGCGCACGCTTAACCAACGAGTCGCAATATGCCTGGGCCAAGTTGGCCAAAGGCGTGTTAGGCACCGACCACATGGACGCCCAACTCTGCGACGGACTCCCCGCACACTTCATGCTGGGCCTGCCCCGAGCCACCATTGACCAAGCCTGCACCCCCGGCGGCACGGTGGTCTTAATGGGTCCCGACCCCAAAGAAGAACTGGGCGCCCTCTACCTGCGCCTGCGCCACGCCGTGGTTCATGACGGAGTAACCCTCATCGAACTCACCCCCCGGGCCACCGGCCTTACCCCCTACGCCGCACATTCACTGCGGGTACGCCCGGGCGAAGCTGCCGAAGTGGTTCGCTCCATGTTTGGCGAAGGCGGCGTAGCCCCCAGTGGCGGCATTACCCCCGAAAGCGCTCAAGCGGCCGGCGCCCTATTGCAAGCCGCCGACACGGTCACCGTGTTGCTGGGCCGAGCATCTTTAGCCGAAGCCGAAGGACCGGTCATGGACGCCGCTTTGGCTCTCCACGACCGCCTGCCCGAGGTTCGTTACCTCTCGCTGTTGCGCCGCTCCAACGTGCACGGCGCCATTGATATGGGCCTGGCCCCCGGCTTGTTGCCGGGCCGCACCACCCTGGTAGCGGGCCGCACCAACCTGGCTCAAGCCTGGCCCGGCCTGCCCAAAGAAACCGGACGATCCACACAAAAAACTCTCGAAGCGGCCGCCGCCGGCCAAGTAGACGTCTTGATTTTATTAGGCGCCGATCTTCTGGCCGACGTCCCCGACGGCGACCTGGCCCGCCGCGCTTTAGGAAAAGTCGGCACGATAATAGCCTTAGACCTCTTTGGCACAGCCACCGTGGCCCGAGCCGACCTGGTGCTTCCCGCCGCCGGCCCCACCGAAGTAAACGGCACCTTCACCAACCTCGAAGGACGAGTCAGCCCGGTTTCTCGCCAAGTGACCCCACCGGGAACCGCCCGTCCCGACTGGATGATCGCCGTGGACTTAGCTGACCGGTTAGGAACCGACCTCGGCTTCACCAGTCCCGAAGAAATATGGCAAGAAATAACTGAAGTATCAGCGGCCCACGCCGGCCTCACCGAACAACTGGCCGCCGACCCCCGAGAAGGTGCCTTGGCCACCGGTGCCTTGGCCCTCTACCGGCCAGAACCCACCGAGGTGGCTCGCCGTGATGCGTATTCTTTCCGGTTGGTGGCCTCTCGCTCTATGTACGACCAAGGAGTGTTCACCGCCCACAGCCGCTCACTGTCTGGTTTGGCCCCCACCACCTGCTTGGCTTTTGAACCCACCGACTTTGCCTCTTTAGGGGTCGAAGCGGGCCAAAGCGTTGACGCCACTGGCCCTCGAGGCACCGTGGCGGTGACCGTCGGGCCCGACCCACGTGTAGCCAAAGGCACCGCCCACCTTGGGTTCAACCAAGCCGGCGCCACGGCCACCGAGTTCATTGACGCCTCGGTACCGGTAACCGACCTCACGGTGGTGCCCCGATGAACTTGCTTGCTCTCGACCCACTGCTCAGCGGCGATATTGACCTGACCATCGTGCTTATCGTGCTGCTCAAAGTGGGAATCGCTTTTACCTTTTTGTTGATCTCGGTCATGCTCATGGTCTGGTTCGAACGCAAACTCATTAGCGACATGCAAAACCGTATCGGCCCCGACGTGGCCGGGCCGTGGGGCATTTTGCAAACCCTGGCCGACGGCATCAAGTTGTTCTTTAAAGAAGATTTGATTCCCGAACGAGCCGACCGGTTTGTTTTCAAACTGGCCCCCTACCTCTCTTTGGTGCCGGCCTTTTTGGTTTTCGCCGTGGTGCCCATCGGGGGAGACTTTCGCAATGATGCCGGCGGCGTGGTGACCTGGTTCGGTCACCAAACCTTGCTTCAAGTAGCCGACCCGCCGGTAGGCATCCTCTTTTTCTTAGCTATGTCGTCCATTGCTGTCTACGGCGTCATGTTGGCTGGCTGGTCTTCGGGCTCCAAGTACCCCTTGCTGGGTGCGGTGCGCGCCTCGGCGCAAATGATCAGCTACGAAGCCGCCTTAGGTTTAGCCATGGCCACCGTATTTTTGATGAGCGGCACCTTGTCTACCAACGGCATCGTGGCCGACCAAGCCACCTGGAACTGGAACGCCGTCACCACCGGGGTCGTGCCCTTCATCATTTTCTTGCTGGCCGGCACCGCCGAACTCAACCGGCCACCCTTTGACTTGGTAGAAGCCGAACAAGAACTGGTCGGTGGCTTTCACACCGAATACAGTTCGCTTCGTTTTGCCCTGTTCTTCTTGGCCGAATTCATGAACGTCATCACCATGTCGGCCATCGCCGTAACCCTGTTCTTAGGCGGCCCCAACGGCCCCATCCTCATCGAATCAGTAGCTTGGTTGTGGCCACCGCTCTGGTTCTTCGCCAAAGTAGCGGTCTTCCTCTTTACTTTTGTATGGCTACGCGCCACCCTGCCTCGTTTTCGCTACGACCAACTCATGGACCTCGGCTGGAAGATGCTGATCCCCGCCGCCCTGGGCTGGTTCTTGCTAATTGCCGCCTTAAACATCGGTGGCGACCGAGGCTGGCCCACCTGGGCTGTGGTCGGAACCGGCATGGTGGTCGGGGTGTTGGGCTACCTTGCCCTCACCGGTGCCATACGTAAAGCCACGCTGGATCGCGCCGGCCAAGACTTTGAAGGAGTGAACTAATGGGGTACCTCCAAGGCTTCGCCGTTACCTTTAAAAAACTTTGGGAAAAACGGGTCACCGTGCCCTACCCCGAACAAAAACGTGACAAACCAGCCCGCCTGCATGGCCGCCACGTACTCAGCCGCTACGAAGACGGCATGGAAAAATGCATCGGCTGCGAACTCTGCGCCGGGGTATGCCCCGCTAACTGCATTTACGTGCGGGGCGCCGACAACCCGCCCGATCACCCAGTTTCGCCGGGAGAGCGCTACGGCTTTGTCTACGAAATCAACTACCTGCGGTGTATTCACTGCGACCTCTGCGTCGAAGCCTGCCCCACCCAGGCCATCACCGAAACAAAACTCTTCGAGTTTTCGTTCACCAACCGCACCGACGCTGTTTACACCAAAGACGAACTGTTGGTCGATGCCGACACCGGCCAACCCCAGCATTTACCTTGGGAAGATTGGCGACCCGGTGAAGACGAAAACACCTCTGGCTGGATGCGCGCTACCTCACCGAGCGGCTCCGCAGAACACACCGGTTTGGTGGCTTGGGATGGCGAACTGGGCTACGGCATTCGTGCCCCAGAAGATGGCCAACGCAGCGAGAAAGAAAACTAATGGACGCTGCAGTTTTTCTTATTAGCGCCGTAGTGGTGCTGTCGGGCGCCGTCGGCGTGTTGTTGGCTCGCAACCCGATACATGCCGCCTTGTTCCTGGTAGAAACCCTTTTCGGTATCGCCGTACTCTTCATCTTGTTAGACGCCACCTTTTTGGCCGCTGTGCAAGTAGTGGTTTACGCCGGAGCCATCGTCATCTTGTTCCTCTTTGTCATCATGTTGTTGGGAGTCGACCGAGCCGACGACCTGGGCATTGAACCCATTGCCGGCCAACGCCCCATGGCGGCCGTCATCGGGGCCTCGTTGTTGGGTCTCACCTTGACCACCCTGCTGATTTCCGTAAATGGCCCCACCGGTGACGCTGGCCCGACCGCCGTGCTCGGAAACGCCGAAACCAACACCCGGCTTTTAGGCGAAGCGCTTTTTACCGACCACGTTTTTGCCGTAGAACTCACCGCACTTTTGCTGACGGTGGCCATCGTGGGAGCCGTAGTGCTGGCCCGCCGCATTAGCGGGCCCCTGCAACCTCTACCCGGCGTAGCTATTGCCGTGGCCAACGATCAAGAAACCGAGGAGGACTAATGGAGGTCACCACCACCTGGTACTTGGTTTTAGGTGCTGTGCTCTTTACCTTGGGCACGGTCGGGGTGTTAACTCGCCGCAACCCACTGGTCATGTTCATGTGCGTTGAACTCATGCTTAACGCCGTCACCCTCACCTTGGTGGCCTTTGGCGCCGCCCTCGGTGACTTGGGCGGGCAAGTGTCAGTGTTCTTTGTGCTGGTAGTAGCCGCCGCCGAAGTGGTCGTTGGTTTAGCAATCATCGTGGCCATAACCCGCCGCCGTCCCGGTACCACCGTGGACGATCTCTCGGTGTTAGGAGGCTAGGAACATGCTTGATCTGGTTTGGCTCATCCCCGCCTTCCCCTTGGCCGGCTTTCTTTTCTTAATGATCTTTGGCCGCCGCTTAGGCGAACCCAAAGCAGGCTGGGTAGCGACCGCCGCCATAGCCGCCTCATTCGCCGCCACTTTGGGGGTGTTTCTTGAACTGACCTCCCTCTCGGTGCACGATCGCCGCTCAGTAACCACCCTGTTTGCTTGGGTACCGGCCGGCGATTTCTCGGTCGACGTAGGTTTCTTGGTGGACCCTTTATCCATCACCATGTGCCTTTTCATCACCGGCGTGGGAGCACTCATCCACCTGTACTCCATTGGTTACATGCACGGCGACCGGGACTACAACAAGTTCTTTACCTACCTCAACCTGTTTGTTTTTTCCATGTTGATGCTGGTGTTGGGCAACAACATGCTGTTGACCTTCCTTGGTTGGGAAGGCGTCGGGGCATGTTCGTACCTGCTGATCTCTTTCTGGTTCGATGACGAAGCCAACGCCTCAGCCGGTAAAAAAGCGTTTGTCACCAACCGCATCGGCGACTGGGGCTTCATGGTGGCCATCTTCGCTACCTTCTTTACCTTTGGAACCATCAACTACGCCGAGGTGCTCGACGCCACCGCCTCAGGCCAACTTTTGCAGTCCACGGCCACCCTGATCGCCGTGATGCTCTTCATTGGCGCTATCGGTAAATCGGCGCAGTTTCCGCTTTACCTCTGGCTGCCCGACGCTATGGCCGGCCCCACCCCCGTGTCGGCGCTCATCCACGCCGCCACCATGGTCACCTCGGGCATTTACCTCTTGACCCGCATCAACCCCATCATCGCTGATGCCGCCGACTGGCTCCCCACCCTTATTGCCTGGGTCGGAGTAGGCACCGCACTCTTTGCGGCCACCATCGCCGTGGCCCAAACCGACATCAAAAAAGTGTTGGCTTACTCCACGGTCAGCCAACTGGGTTACATGTTTTTAGCGGTGGGCACCGGGGCCTATGTGGCTGCGGTGTTCCACATGATTACTCACGCTTTTTTCAAGGCGCTGCTTTTCTTGGGTTCCGGTTCGGTCATTCACGGCATGGACGGCGACCAAGATATGCGCCACTACGGCGGGCTCCGTCGTTTGCTACCCATCACCAGCGCCACCTTCATCGTGGGCTGGCTAGCCATAGCCGGCGTGCCCCCATTCTCTGGGTTCTGGTCTAAAGACGAAATCTTGCTTTTTGCCTGGAATGAATCCCCCGCATTGTGGGCGGTGGGCTTTGTCACCGCTATTTTGACCGCCTTCTACATGACCCGTCAGGTCATCTTGACCTTCTTTGGCCGTTACCGTTTTGGCGACGCCCGGCCCGAAGAAATTGCTGCCGCTTGGGAGGCATGCTTAGCAGCAGCCACCGAAGCCGTTGACACCGCTGGGGCAGATATAGACAAAACCCGTACCACCGTAGAGGCAGCGACAACAGCAGCCGAAACAGCCCGCATGGCACTGGCCGAAGCCCAAGCGGCAGCCACCGCAGAACCCCTTGAGGGCCAAGAACCCGCCGACCCTGAAGTGCTGGCCGCTGCGGTACTGGCCGCCGAAGACGCCGTAGTGTCGGCCGACCAAAAAGTAGTCGAAGCCGAACGAGCGTTAGCGGCCGCTGAGGTTACCTACGCCGAAGCAGTGGAAGCCCACGAAACCCACGTACGCAGCGCCGCTGACCGCCCCGCAGTGCCCGAACTTGCGTTGGCTGCCGCCCCCGATACCACTGAGGTAGCCGACCACTTGCCAGCAGAGGTCGCCCAACGCAACGAATACCACGCTCACGAATCACCATGGACCATGACCTTGCCGTTGGTGGTGCTCGCCGTAGCGGCCGCTACGGCCGGGGTTATGCAGCTCCCATTCTCGCCGTCGCTTAAACGCCTCGAACACTGGTTGGAGCCCTCTCTGTTTGGCAACGAAGTACACCTCTCGGTAGCGACCAGCACTATGTGGATACTGGCTTTGGTAGCCATCGCCGGCGGTATTGCTGGCATCACCGTGGCTATTGCCGCTTACCAAAAACGCAAAGTGGACTACACCATGTTTGAGCGCTCCATTTTGGCCGAAGCTTGGCAAGTAGACCGCCGGGTCAGCGACTTTATGGGCGGACCCGGAACCGCCGGCTTCGAAGCCACCGCTGGTTTCGACCAACGGGTGGTTGACGGCGCCGTCAACGGCACCGGCCGCTTGGTGCAACGCTTGGCGCAAGAAGTTCGCCGCTTTCAAAACGGTCTGGTGCGCACCTACGCCGCCGGCATCGGGGTGGGGGCGGTACTGCTTCTGCTTTGGTTCTTCATGAGGTCAGGTATCTAATGTCTTTTTCCTTATTGGCCTCGGCTAGCACAGTGACCTTCCCGGTACTTCCGGCCCTCCTCTTGGTGCCTTTCGCCGGAGCCTTGCTGGTTATGGTGTTGCCTCGCCAACGCCCCGAATTATTCAAACTGGTGGCCGTGTTGACCTCGGTAACGGTAATGGGCATGAGCTTTTGGGTGCTTTACGCCTTTGATACCCAGCACGGTGCCGACGGGTTCCAGTTTTTAAGCAACCAAACGTGGATAGCTGATCTGGGCATCTCTTGGTCGTTTGGCATCGACGGCATCTCGCTCTTTTTGGTGGTGCTCACCGGCGTGCTGTTTCCCATTGCTTTGTTGGCCACCGACCCGGCTCACGACAACCGGGCCTGGTACGGCTGGCTTTTGGTGTTAGAAGGCGGCGTCATGGGGGTGTTCCTCAGCCTCGACTTGGTGATGTTCTTCATCTGCTTCGAAGTGGTGCTGGTGCCCATGTACTTCCTCATCGGTCGCTGGGGCCACGGCAACCGCACTTACGCCGCCACCAAATTCTTTCTCTACACCATGGCCGGTTCTGCGCTCATGTTGGTGGGCATTGTGGCTTTGGCCTTTTTGCACGCCGACGCCACCGGCGGCCCTTTAACTTTCAACCTGATAGAGATCGCCGAAGCCCAAAGCTTGGCCACCGGCACCGCCCGCTGGATTTTCTTAGCCTTCGCTTTGGCCTTCGCCGTCAAGGTGCCCATCTTTCCGCTCCATACCTGGCTGCCCGATGCCCACACCGAAGCCCCTACCGCTGGTTCGGTCATCTTGGCCGGGGTCATGTTGAAACTCGGCACTTACGGGTTTTTACGTTTCGGTTTGTACTTGTTTCCGGAAGCCTCGCATTACTTCGCCCCGGTGTTCCTGACCCTTGGGGTGGTGGGCATTATCTACGGTGCAGTGGTGGCCGCCATGCAAGGCGATCTGAAACGCTTGGTGGCGTATTCCTCAGTAGCCCACCTTGGTTTCATCATCTTGGGTACCTTTGCCCTCAACACCGAAGGCATCGAAGGCAGCTTGCTGCAAATGGTCAACCACGGGGTATCAACCAGTGCCCTGTTTTTGTTGGTGGGCATGATCTACGAACGCCGCCACACCCGCCAAATCAGTGAACTGGGTGGCTTGCAAAGGTCAGCGCCCATCATGGCCGCCGTATTTACCGTGGTCATGTTGTCATCCATTGGTTTGCCGGGTCTCAACGGTTTCGTGGGCGAGTTCTTAATCTTGCTCGGTACCTTCACCGCTCACCGTTGGTGGGCCATGGTGGCGACCGCTGGGGTTGTTTTGTCTGCCCTTTATTTGCTGTGGGCCTACCAACGGGTGTTTCACGGCCCCGCCGAAGGCGACAATGCCGAAATGTCCGACCTGACCCTGCGCGAAGGTCTGGTGCTGGCCCCTTTGCTGGTGCTCATTATTTTCATGGGGGTTTACCCTCGTCCAGTAATTGAACGCATGGAACCGGCCGTTGATGCGCTGATCGAACACATTGAATTCCACGTCGAAGGCTTTCACGAGCCAGTAACCCGGGGCGGCGTAGACCTCGGCGACGCCCCAGAAGTTGAACACACCGATGAAGGGGAGCACGAATAATGTTGGCGCAAATAAACCAAATCGCCACCCCTGAGGTGCTGTGGTGGGCTTTGTTGCCGCTGCTCTTTTTCTCGGTAAGCGCCGTCACCTTGCTTACCGTGGCTTCCTTGAAGCGCCAGATGCCAGACTGCTGGGCCCCCGCCTGGACAGTTGCGGCAGCCCTCGCCACCCTGGTTTCGTTGGCCCCCTTGTGGCAAAAAGTAATGGACGAAGGGCCACGGTCCTTCTTAGGGGGCGCCGTAGGCATAGATGGCGCTTCGCTGTTTATCACCGGCATTTTGGCGGTCACCGTCTTAGCGACTGCCCTTTTGGCGCACCCCTACCTGAAACGTCAAGACCTGCCGGGTCTTGAGTTTTATGTGTTGCTGCTTCTTTCGGCGGCCGGTGGGGTAGTGATGGCTTCCGCCAACGACCTCATCGTGCTGTTCTTAGGCATTGAAGTGTTGTCTATAGCGGTATACGTGTTGGCGGCCTACCATTTGCGCCGCATTGAGTCACAAGAAGCGGCGCTCAAATACTTTATTTTGGGGGCCTTCGCTTCGGCCTTTTTGCTTTACGGCATCGCCTTGGTGTACGGCGCCGTGGGGTCAACCAACCTGTCTGACATCAACGCTTGGCTGGCTCAAAACATTTTGGTAGAAGACGGGCTTTTGCTGGCTGGTTTAGCCATGTTGCTGGTTGGCCTCGGTTTCAAAGTAGCGGCGGCTCCCTTTCATGCTTGGACGCCTGATGTGTACCAAGGTGCCCCCAGCCCGGTCGTGGCTTGGATGGCCGCCGGGGTTAAAGCTGCCGGCTTCGCCGCTTTGCTCCGCGTTTTTGTGACCACCTTCGGTTCGTTCTCTGCCGACTGGCGCCCCGCTATGGCTGTGCTGGCCGGCGCTTCGGTGCTGGTCGGTTCGTTGGGTGCCGCTTTACAAACCGACATCAAGCGCTTGTTGGCCTACTCTTCGGTGGCCCACGCCGGGTTTTTGCTCATCGGGATCGAAGCGGCCACCGTTCGTGGCACCAGCGCAGTCTTTTCATACCTTGCTATCTACGCCCTGTTGGCCATCGGTAGCTTTGCTGTGGTCACCTTGATGGGCGGCTCCGGCGACCAAGACCATGAACTTGAGGCTTACCACGGATTAGGGGCACGCCAGCCTTGGCTAGCCGGTGCCTTTACCGTGCTTTTGCTGGCCCAAGCCGGGGTGCCACTTACCGCCGGCTTCGTAGCCAAGTTTGGGGTTATTGCCGCTGCCGCCGATGTTGGCTCTTGGTGGTTGGCATCGGTAGCCATGTTGGCTACGGCCGTTGCCGCTTTTGCTTACCTTCGGGTGGTGGTGGCCATGTACCTCAACGAGCCCGCTACCGACGAAACAATCGGCGTGGATCGCACCACCTTCTGGGTAATTTCGGTAGTGGCGGCCCTGGTAATGCTCCTTGGTTTGATGCCTTCAATCTTGCTTGATGTAGCGCGTCAAGCCGTCCCCGTTTTGGTGGGTGGCTGAGGTGACGAATTTCTCCTCAGTAACCCCTCAGAGCGCCCGCTCATCGGTTAGCCTCGGTGTCGTACCCGTAACTTGGGGTGCGATGTTGGCCTTATCCCCTCTTAATCGTTAGGTTCAGTTTCTGTGTCCGACTTTCTTCGCAGCTGGTTAACGCTGGTCCTCTTTGGGGGCCTGGCTGTGCTGATAGTTGGGGCGTTGTTAGGCTTGTCGAGTTTGATCCGCCCACAACGCCAAACCGAACAAAAAGGCATGATTTACGAAAGCGGTGTTGACCCGCAAGGCGACATGTGGAGCCAGTCCAACATTCGTTACTACGTGTTCGCTTTGATGTTCGTCCTCTTCGACGTGGAAGCCGTGTTCATCTTCCCTTGGGCCACTCGTTTAGAGGCTTACGGCGTGTTCGGCTTGGTAGAAATGGCTATCTTCATTTTCATCTTGGCGCTGGGTTTGGCTTATGCCTGGCGGAAAGGCTTGCTGCGATGGGTTTAGTAGAAAACGGCAAACTCCCCAAGCCGTTAACGGCGTTACTCAACGTGAGCCGCAAATACTCTCTGTGGGTTTACCAATGGGGTTTGGCCTGTTGCGCTATCGAAATGGGCGCCGCCTTTGCTTCTCCTCGCTACGACGTGATGCGCTTAGGGGTTATCCCATTTCCGGCTAGCCCCCGTCAAGCCGACATGGTGGTTATCTCCGGCACGGTGACCGACAAAATGGCCCCAGTAGTGCGCCGCCTCTACGAACAAATGCCCGAACCAAAATACGTGATCTCCATGGGCTCATGCGCCAACTGCGGCGGCCCTTACTGGGACAGTTACTCGGTAACCAAAGGCGTCGACCAAGTCATACCGGTAGATGTTTACGTTCCCGGCTGCCCTCCTCGCCCCGAAGCACTCTTAGAAGGCATCGTCTTATTGCAAGAACGCATTGCCTCAGAAGACATGACCGAACGTTGGAACGGTGATCCCATTGTCGTCACCTGATACGCCCGTGACCGAAGAAGAAACCGCCGCACCCGAGGCAGACGCCGCCCGGGATGCTTTAGTAGCCACCTTGACCGAAGCCTTAGGCGACAACTTGGTAGCCAGTGAAGTAAAAGCCGGGGTTGACCTTTGGGTACGGGTAACCAGCCAAGCCTGGGTAGAAACCGCCCAGGTGCTGCGCAACCAGTGCGGCATGAAGTACTTCAACTTTCTCTCGGTTATTGACTGGCTGCCTTCGCCCTTTGGTCGCGACATGGACGCCCAAGTTGACCAACCCGACCCCGTGGAACCCGGCGAAATGACCTGGGGTATAACCGGCGGTCAAACCCGTTTTCAAATGCTGGCTCGTTTACACGACCCCGTGAACCACGTGGGCATCAACATCAAAGCCGATCTTGACGATGACCAACCCACTATTGACTCTTGGATAACGGTTTACCCCGGCGCCAACTGGCACGAACGCGAAGCCGCCGAAATGTTTGGTGTGCACTTCACCGGACACCCCAACTTGACCAAGCTTTACTTGCCGGGAGCCTTCGAAGGAAACCCCATGCGTAAAGACTTCCCCCTGCTGGCCCGTCGGGTAAAACCGTGGCCCGGCTTGGTAGACGTTGAACCGTTGCCCGGCGAAGACGATGACGAAACGGAGGCCTCATGAACAAGGCCACCGACACCCAGCAACTGGCTTACATCGCCGGCCAAGCAGCCGACGCTCGGGTCAACTTAGAAATCGAAACCGAGGGCATGACCCTCAACATCGGCCCACAGCACCCGGCCACTCACGGCACCCTGCGCATCATTGTAAAACTTGATGGCGAACAAGTAATTGCGGCCGAGCCCATGATGGGTTACATGCATCGGGGCTACGAAAAGCTTACTGAAGTACGCACCTACCCACAGGTCACGGCCCTCATTAACCGCATCGACTGGTTGGGGAGTTTCGCCAACGAGGTGCCGTTCATTCAGGCCGCCGAAAACCTTATGGAAGTAGAAGCTCCACCTCGCGCCCAGTGGATACGCACCGCATTGTTCGAAATGTCTCGCATCGCCAACGTGGTGTTGTTCTTGGGCGACATGGGCGTGCAACTCGGTGCGGTTACCCCCGTGTTCTTCGCTTTCCGTGACCGCGAGTTCATCCTTAACCAAATCGAAGCAGTAACCGGCGGGCGTTTTCACCCCAACTTCAACCGCATCGGCGGCCTCAAAGACGACCTGCCTAAAGGCTGGATCGAAGAAACCCGCGGCGTGTTGGGACGTATCCAGAACTTCTGCGACGAGATCGAAACCCTGGTGGCCGGCAACGAAATCTTCCAAGCCCGCACCCGCGGTATTGGCATTATCCCCGCCGACATGGGCTTGGCCTACGGCTTGTCGGGCGCCAACATTCGCTCCAGCGGCGTGGATTGGGACATTCGCCGCGACGGAGGCATCGGCTTGGTGCACAACGAACTGGACTGGAAAGTCTGGACCCACCCCGACGGCGACTCCTACGCTCGTTTCTGGGTGCGGCTGCAAGAAGTACGCGAATCATGCATCATGATCGAACAAATCTTGGATGGCATTCCCGCCGGGCCCGTTATGGCCAAAGTGCCCCGCATCATCAAAGTGCCAGCCGGTGAATCTTACGTAGAAACCGAAAATCCACTGGGGGTTATGGGCTACTACATCGTTTCTCAAGGTGACCTCACCCCGTTCCGGGTAAAGATTCGATCGGCCTCGTTCAACAACGTGTCTATTACCCCGTGGCTCCTTAAAGGGGTCTACGTGCCCGACGTGGTTTCAATTTTGGCCAGCCTGTATTTCATCCTCGGAGACATCGACCGATGACGCTGATTCTGGCCGAGATGGCTTACTGGCAAGAAACCTCTATCCGCCTGTTGGTCGGCCTGGCTGCCGTATTGCTGCCTGCCGGTACGCTGGTTTACCTCTTTTTGTTCAAAATGATGAGCTTCATGCAGAGCCGTTTGGGCCCCATGGAAGCCGGCCCTTACGGGTCGATGCAGTTGCTGGCCGAGGTCGGCAAGTTCTTACAAAAAGAAGACCTTGTGCCGCGAGCCGCCGACCGCATTGTCTTCAAACTGGCACCCTTCGTGGTACTGATCTCCACCTTCTTGCTGGTTCTGGTTATTCCCGCCGGCCCCGACCTGTGGTTCATCGACGTGGACACCGGCATCTTTTTGGCTTTAGCGGTGTCGTCTATTTCGGTCATCGGCATCTTGATGGCGGGCTGGGCTTCGGCCTCTAAGTATTCTTTGATGGGGGCTTTGCGGGCCACCGGTCAGCTCATTGCCTACGAATTACCTCTGGTGCTTGCGGTGGTCGGCGTGGTGATTCAAGCCGGCACCCTCAACGTACAAAATATTGTTATGGCCCAAGCTACCGGTGAAATATTTGGCTATGGAGGCATCGGCAACCCGTTTATCTTTACTCAGTTCGTGGGCTTCGCCATCTTCTTGATCGCTGTCCAAGCGGAACTCACCCAACCACCTTTTGACATGCCGGTCGCTGAATCAGAACTGGTCACCGGCTACCTGACCGAATATTCCGGCCTGCGCTTCTTGATGTTCTTTATTGGCGAATTCGCCACCGCCGGTATTTTCTCGGCTTTGGCCGCCACCTTGTTCTTAGGCGGCTGGTACGTACCGGGCTTAGACCCCACCGACGGTTTGTTCAACGTCATCGGCCCTGCCGTGCTGTTCGCCAAAATGCTGTTGGTGGCTTTCTTGATCTTCTGGTTCCGCTTCACCTACCCTCGTTTCCGTGAGGATCAACTGCAAAAGTTGGCGTGGAAAGTACTTATCCCTTTGTCTCTGATCAACATTGTGATAACCGGCGTACTTAAGGTGGTGTTCTAATGGCCATAAAAATCAAGATTCCCGGGATGATCAAAGGTCTTGGTATTACCTTTGGCACCATGGTGCGTACCTTGACTAAAGGCTCGCATACCGTGCAATACCCGCACGTAAAAGAAGCGCCTACTCCTCGGGCCCGTGGGGTCATTGCCCTCCACGAAGAAAACTGCACCTCCTGCATGCTGTGCGCCCGTGAATGCCCTGACTGGTGTATTTACATTGAAGGCCACAAATACAAAGCACCACCCCGTCGCCCTGGCGGCAAGCCCCGTAAAAAGAACGCCCTAGACCGCTTCGATATTGACTATTCGTTGTGCATGTACTGCGGTATTTGCGTCGACGTGTGCCCCTTCGAAGCATTGTTCTGGACCCCCGAATACGAATACTCCGAACTGAAAATTTCTAACTTGTTGCACGACAAAAACCAGTTAGGCAAGTGGATGGAAACCGTGCCCGAGTTTGAAGACTACGAAAAGGGCAGCGAAGCCAAGAAAGCCCAGGTACCCGAGTGAACCTGTTGGCCCAAGTAAATGATTTCAACCCATTGTTGAGCAGCGAAGTAGTGGTGGCCCAAAATATCGCTTTCACCATTTTGGCGGCCATCATGCTGGTCAGTGCCGTACGTTTGGTCACCACCCGCAACGTGGTCCATGCGGCCCTTTACTTGGTGCTGGTGTTGGCTGGAGCAGCCGGCATCTTTATATTATTGGGCGCCGAGTTTGTGGGCGTTACCCAAATAATGGTTTACATCGGAGCCATCGTGGTGCTGTTTTTGTTCGGCATCATGTTGACCCGAGGGGCCCTGGGCACCGAAGAAGAAGGCAACAAAGAACCCCGCCTGATGGCTTCTTTAGTGGCCGGTTTGTTAGTGGTGGTTATGGGCGGGGCGCTGATTGACACCTTCGGCGACGCCGAACTGTTGCGCTCTGCACCCAGCACCACCGCCGACATTAGTGACAGTATTTTTAGCCAGTACATCGTGCCGTTTGAAGCAACCTCCGTGTTGTTGCTGGCGGCTTTAATTGGGGCCATCGTGGTGGCCAGAAAGGACTGACATGTTTTTGAACCAGTTCCTTCTGCTTTCTGTGGCACTTTTTGCTATTGGCGTGTACGGCGTGTTGGCTCGCCGCAACGGGGTCATGGTGCTCATGTCTATTGAGCTCATCTTGAACGCCGTCAATATCAACTTGGTTTCTTTCGCTGCTTTCACCGAAAATTTAGCCGGTGAAGTATTTGCCCTCTTCGTGATTGCCGTAGCGGCCGCCGAAGTTGGGGTGGGTTTGGCCATGATCATGCTCTTGTACCGCAACCGTCGAAACATCGATCTCACTGAGCTCGATTTGATGAAGGGTTAATGCTGTGACAGACCTATTCATCTTCGCTTCGGCAACCGCTGAACTGGCAGAAAACGTTTTACCTTTGGGGATCACCGAAGGCGGAGCGTGGTTACTGCGCAACGCTTGGATCATCCCGTTGATACCGGCGCTTTCTTTCGTGGGCATCTTGTTCTTTGGCAAGCGCATGCCTCGCCAAGGCGCCGAACTGGGCGTCGCAGCTATTGGTATCGCTTTCGTTTTGGCGGTACTCACCGGTGCGGCGTGGATGGATCATCGCGACAACTACCACGGTGACGAGGTCACCCAAGCGGTGATCGCCGTCGATCACGGCGATGCCGCCGACCACGGCGAAGGACACGCCCCTGAACACCCCTCGCTTGCGGTAAGCAACACCATGACCTGGTTCCAGGTGGGAGGCATGACCATCTCGGTAGGTGTTTTGGTTGACGGCTTAGCGGTCATGATGCTTTTCGTGGTGACCTTGGTGTCGCTCCTGGTGCACATTTACTCCACCGACTACGTGGGCGGAGATAGGCGCTACACCCACTACTTCGCTTTCTTGTCGCTCTTTAGTGCCTCCATGCTGACCCTGGTTATTTCAGAAAACACCCTGCAGCTTTTGGTGGCCTGGGAACTGGTCGGAGTATGTTCGTTTGCGCTTATTGGCCACTGGTGGGAAGAAAAACCCAACAGCGATGCCGCCATGAAAGCCTTTTTGACCAACCGGGTAGGCGACATGGGCCTCTTGGTGGGCATCACCGTGCTGTTCTTCTCCGTGGGTTCAGCGTTGCCCGATGCTTTCGGTTCATTCTCTATCGCCACCACCAACACGCTGGCCAACTCGGGCCTGTTGTCGCATACCGCTTTGCTGGTATCAGCGACCTGCCTCATGGCCGCCGTTATGTCTAAGTCGGGCCAGTTTTTCTTACACACCTGGCTGCCCGACGCTATGGCCGGGCCCACCCCTGTTTCGGCCCTCATCCACGCCGCCACCATGGTGGTAGCCGGGGTGTTCATGATCGCCCGCCTGTACGGCGTGTTCTTTGAAGGCTTCTCCATTGGCGGGTCTTCCATCAACCTGATGGCCGTAGTGGGCGGGCTTACTACCTTGGTCGGTGCTTCGCTGGCTTTCGTGCAACGCGACATCAAAAAAGTCTTGGCCTACTCCACCATTTCTCAATTGGGTTACATGGTGTTGGCCTTGGGTGTCGGCGCCTGGACAGCCGCCGTATTCCACTTGTTCACCCACGCTTTCTTTAAGGCCTGCTTGTTCTTGGGTTCCGGTTCGGTAGCCCACGCCGTACACAGTTTCGATATGAAGTCCGACATGGGCGGCATGCGCAAAGCCATGCCGCACACCTACCGAACCTTCGTCATCGGTTCTATCGCCTTGGCGGGCTTGCCTCCGTTGGCGGGCTTTTGGTCAAAGGATGAAATCTTGGCCGGTACCGGCGGTTGGGGCCTCTTTGGCGGCACCGGCGGCAACGGCGCTTACACCGGCATGCTGATCATGGGCATGGTGACTGCTGCCCTCACTGCGGCCTACATGACCCGAGTCATTTACTTGACCTTCTTTGGCGAGTTCCGGGGCCACGGCGAAATACACGAATCTGGCCCCCGCATTGTGGTGCCTTTGTGGATTTTGGCTGGTTTGGCCATGGTGGCCGGGCTCTTCAACTTGCCTCCCGGTTTTCAACTGGTGCCCGAATCGATGCAAGAACGCTTCGGCCATTACGTCGAACCAGCCGCCGCTTACTTCCCGGGCATCAGCCACGCCTCACCTTCATGGTCGCTGGCTATTTTCTCCACCCTGGTGGTGATGGCCGGTGCAGGTTCTGCCTACTGGTATTACTTCATCAAAGTAGAGGCCGCCGCTAAAGCTTCGGGCCAAAGCCTGACCGAACTCAGCAACGGCCCTACCAGCCGTTGGCCGCTGGCCAAAATGGGCCACAACCTGCTCGAGAACAAGTACTACCTCGACCACCTCTACACCGGCATCATCGCCGAAGGCACCAAGGGACCGCTGGCCCGTGCCGTCTACCGCTTCAACCAACAGGTCATTGACCGCACCGTCGACAAGGTCGGCGAAACTGCGGTGGTGTCTGGTCAGTTTGTCTACGACAAAATTGATCAATTGTTAGTTGACGGTGCCGTCAATACCTCGGGGCGTCTTGCTTCTGAGGCTGGCGGAGAACTTCGTAAAATTCAATCCGGGAAGGTCCAAAGCTACGCAGCGATTTTATTCGCCGCCGCTACGGTCCTCGCCGGGATTTTGATCGTCATCGTTTAGGAGACGGCCAGTATGGAAAATTTGCTTGACAGTTGGGGCCTAACGGCTGCCACCTTCGTACCAATGTTGGGGGTGGCGCTCATGATGTTCGTCCCCAAAGAAAAAGAAGATCTGCATAAAAAGATCGCTCTGGTCACCTCACTGGTGGTGGCCGTCATTGGGGTGCTGCTCTTAGTGCAGTTCGACCTTGATGCCACAGGGCAACTGCAGTTCGCCGTTGACCACATGTGGATTGATGTCATAAACAGCCACTACGCCATGGGCCTCGACGGCATGTCGCTGCCTTTGGTGCTGTTAACCATGTTGGTGGTGCCACTGTGCATCGTTTACTCGTGGGACCACTTTCCGGCTCCGGCTAACCCCAAAGCTTTCTTGATGCTGATCTTGATACTGGAAACCGGCATGATCGGTACCTTCATGGCCCAAGACTTGGTGCTGTTCTTCGTGTTCTTCGAAGTGGTGCTGTTGCCCATGTTCTTCATGATCGCTGTGTGGGGCGGCGAAGACCGCCGCTACGCCTCGTTGAAGTTCTTCTTGTACACCTTGTTTGGTTCGGCACTTATGTTGGTGAGCTTCTTGTCGCTTTACTTCTTGTCGGGCGCTGAATCGTTCGTGCTCACCGATCTGGCCCAAGCAGTAGCCGAGAACGGTATTTCTCGCACCGCCGGGTTGTGGATCTTTGGTGGCATGTTGTTGGGCTTCGGTATCAAGGTGCCCATGTTCCCCTTCCATACCTGGTTGCCTGACGCTCACACCCAGGCCCCGACGGTGGGTTCGGTCATCTTGGCTGCCGTGTTGTTGAAACTCGGCACCTACGGCTTTATTCGCATTGCTATCCCCGTGCTGCCGGAAGCCGCTGTGGAATGGGCTCCTTGGATCGGCCTGTTGGCGGTAGTGGGCATCATCTACGGCGCCTTGGGCTGTTTGGCACAAACCGACATGAAGCGTTTAATTGCTTTCTCGTCGGTCGCTCACATGGGTTTCGTCATGTTGGGTATTTCTACCCTCACCGATTTCGGTATTAACGCCGCCATCATGGGCATGGTGGCCCACGGTTTGATCACCGGCATGTTGTTCTTCATTGCTGGGTCGATCAAAGAGCGCTACCACACCTTAGATATTGCCCGCTTGGGCGGCTTGCTGCTTAAAGCCCCTCGTATGGGTTGGATTCTCGGCTTGAGCGTTATGGCTTCGCTGGGTCTGCCTGGTTTGGCTGGTTTCTGGGGCGAGTTCCCGGCGATTTTGTCTACCTACAACCCGGCCAACGGCCTGCCCGTAGAGACCTTCCGTACTTACATGGTGATCTCTGCTTTGGGCACCGTGCTGGCCGCTGGTTACCTGCTGTGGTTGCTGCAACGCACCGCCTTTGGTACACCCACCGAAGAGTTTGCTGATCTAGACATTCCTGACGTAACCCGTCACGAGTGGATTGCCTGGACCCCTATGATCGCTTTGATCTTGGCTATCGGTATTTACCCCAACTTGATCTTCCGGGTAACCGATGGGGCAGTAGATGCTTCGCTTAACGAATGTTTGCAAGTAAACACCCAAGAAATGTCGGCCGAAGATATCGAAGCTTTGCATTGCGCCCCGGTTTATAACTTGGGTAGCGGAGCACACGTGGTTGATGAACACGCCGTGAGCGGAGACTGACCGTGACTGCGCAACTGCTCGCTTTGGCCTTTGAAAGGCCAGCCATTGATTGGCATGCGGTGGCTCCCGAGTTGGTGCTGTTAACCGCCGGGTGTCTGATCACCTTGGCCGACGTTATCTTTTTAGAAAAAGCTCGGTCTTTTACCGCTGCTTTGGCTGGGTTGGGTGTGCTGGCTACCGCTATTCCGCTCATTACCTTGGCCACCAGTGGCGCCGACCGGGTGCTGTTTGGCGGAGCGTATGTGGTTGATGACTTTGCCCTCATCACCAAAGCCATTTTCTTAATGGCCGGTTACGTGGTGATTCTGTTGTCCACCAACTATGTGGCCGAAGGCGATTACTGGGAAAACGAATATTACGGCCTGTTGTTGGCTTCCCTTATGGGCATGATCATGATGGCCTCTTCCCGAGACTTGATCTCGATCTTCGTGGCCTTGGAACTGTTGTCGATCCCCGCCTATTTGATGGTGGCTTGGCGCAAGGGCGATGCCCGCTCTAACGAAGCCGGTTTGAAGTATTACCTCATGGGGGTGTTCGCTTCGGCGGTCATGCTCTACGGCATGTCGCTGCTCTTCGGGTTGGCGGGCTCTACCCAGCTCACCGATATTGCTGCTGCAGTGGCTTCGGGCGCCACCTCAACCTCGGCCACCACCTTGGCCATTGTCTTTATCATCGCCGGGTTTGCTTTTAAAGTTTCGGCGGCCCCGTTTCATACCTGGGCTCCCGATGTTTACGAAGGCGCCCCCACCCCGGTGACAGCGTTTCTTTCGGTGGCTTCAAAAGCTGCCGGTTTTGTGGCCATCTTGCAGTTGCTTTACGTGGGTTTCTACGGGCGGGCCGACGTTTACGAACCGTTGATCTGGATTTTGGCGGCGGCGTCTATGACCTTGGGCAACTTGGTGGCTTTGCGCCAAACCAACATAGTGCGCCTGATGGCTTACTCTGGGGTGGCTCAAACCGGGTTCATTATCGCTCCGCTGGCCGTAGCCGGTCACGCCGGTTTGGGTGACCAAGCGTTGTCTACCGTGGTGACCTACTTGGCTATTTACGCTGCCATGAACTTGGGGGCTTTTGCGGTCATCATCACCTTGTCTCGCAAAACTGGTTCGGCCGAACTCAGCAGCTTTGGTGGGGCCTTTAGTTACGCTCCGGGGCTGACCGTGGCCATGAGCTTCTTTCTGTTCTCGCTGGCGGGGATTCCTCCGTTGGGCGGCTGGTTCGCCAAATTTGAGGTGTTCCGAGTATTGACCTCGGCCGGCGACTTCTGGGGTTACTCCTTAGCGGTGATCGCTGCCGTGAACTCGGTGATTGCCTTGTATTACTACGCTGGTATTGCGCGCCGCATGTGGGCCGATGACGCTCCAGAAGGCGATTTGGCTCCGGTGCCCACCACCCCGTCGCTGGTTATCGCTTTGGCTATTTGCGCCGGTGTTACCTTGGCTTTCGGTGTGGTCCCACAAATAGTGGCTCGCTTCACCGACGTGAGCCTGCTGGCCCTCGGGGGCTGACATTAATGGCTTAGCCGAACGGCTGGCCGCCCGGTGCCGCGCTGACGGGCCGCTAGATTTTTCTGCTTGGGTTGAGGCTTGCCTGTACGACCCCGACTTTGGCTTCTATGTTTCCGGCGGTTCGGCTGGGCGCCGAGGGGATTTTATTACCAGCCCCGAGGTAGGCCCGTTGTTTGGTGCGGTGCTTGCTCGGTGGTTGGACAAACGCTGGGCGGCTATGGGGGAGCCTGACGGCTTTACGGTAGTGGAGGTGGGCGCCGGCCCGGGAACGTTGGCTCGGGCTGTTTTGGCTGCTCAACCGGCATGTTTGCTTAATGGCCGCTACGTGACGGTAGAAGTTTCGGCCGCTCAACGGTCCCTTCACCCTGATGGGGTAGATGCCTTGGCCGAAATGCCGACCGGGCCTCTTACTGGGGCAGTGGTGGCCAACGAGTTACTAGACAACTTGCCGTTTGGTGTGTTGGCGGCCGATGGAGAATCTTGGCGACCGGTACAGGTAATGGTGGAGGGCGGCAGATTTCTTGAGGTGCTGGGCGACCCGGTGAACCCACCGGTTGCTTTGCCGCCAGTGGCTGGCCAGCGCATACCGGTGCAACAGGCGGCAGCCCAGTGGGTGGCCGGGGCTTTGGCTCTACTGGCGCCCGGAAGCAGCCTGCTGGTTGTTGACTATTGCGCGACCACAGCCCAGATGGCCCAGAAGTCCTCGTGGCTGCGTACTTACCGCAACCACGAATACGGAGGCTCGCCGCTCGAAGATCCCGGCAGCCAAGACATCACCACCGAAGTGGCGGTGGATCAACTCCCCGGCCAACCGGAGGTAGGCACGCAACTTGACTGGTTGCAAGCCAACGGTATCGATGACCTCGTAGCGGAAGGCCGCCGCATTTGGGAACAACGAGCCGGAGTGGCCGACCTAGCGGCCCTCAAAGCCCGCAGCCGCATCAGCGAAGCCGAAGCACTCTTAGCCCCCGACGGCCTCGGCGCCTTCCAAACCCTTACCTGGACAACCCCCTAGAGTTCGTGCTGTGGGGACTGTCCCCATGTAATGGACTTTAGTTATGTGGGGTTGGTTGAGCCGTGGTAGAGGGTCTACTAGAGTCGGGTGATCTATCCAAGGAAAGGCAATTTTGTGAGCGAACCAACCATTGAGAACTACTACGTCGAAGACCGCACCTTCCCGCCGTCCGTTGACTTTGTGGCCTCCGCAGTAGCGGGGGACCGTTCGGATTACCAAGAAGCTGCGCTTGACTATGAAGCCTTCTGGGCCCGCCAAGCTCGAGAACTTCTGACATGGGACCAAGATTTTCACACCACGTTGGAATGGGAACTGCCTTACGCCAAATGGTTCTTAGGCGGGAAACTCAACGTTTCTTACAACTGTTTAGACCGCCACGTAGCAGCTGGCTACGGCGACCGCATTGCTTATTTTTGGGAAGGGGAACCCGGCGACACCCGTGAAATTAGTTACACCCAGTTGCTCGATGAGGTCAGCCGCTTCGCCAACGTACTCAAAGGTCTCGGTTTAGAAAAAGGCGACCGAGTAGCTATCTACATGCCAATGATCCCCGAACTGCCGGTGGCCATGTTGGCCTGTACCCGCATCGGGGTAGCGCACAGCGTGATCTTCGGCGGGTTCTCACCGGACTCCATAGTGGACCGCTGCGAAGATGCCCAAGCCCGCATGGTTATTACCGCCGACGCCGGTTACCGCCGGGGGGAGCCTTCGGCCCTCAAAGTCAACGTGGACGCTGCTCTAGACGCTGGAGCCTCCTGTGTGGAACACGTAGTGGTGGTCAACCGCTGCGACACCGAAGTCACCATGAAAGAAAACCGCGACCTGTGGTGGCACGAACTTATGGCCGAAGCCTCCGCCGACTGCCCAGCCGAACCCATGGACAGCGAACAACTGCTGTACCTGCTTTACACCTCAGGCACTACCGCCAAACCCAAAGGCATCATGCACACCACCGGCGGGTACCTGACCCAAGTGGCCTACACCCATAAAACCGTGTTCGACCTCAACCGAGACGACGACGTGTACTGGTGCGCCGCCGACATCGGCTGGGTCACCGGCCACAGTTACATCGTGTACGGCCCGCTCACCAACGGCTGCACCTCGGTCATGTACGAAGGCACCCCCGACACCCCCCGGCCCGAGTTTCGTACCAGCGAGGACCGCTCAACCTGGCCCAAAGACCGCCTGTGGGACATCATCGAACGCTACGGGGTAACCCAGCTTTACACCGCCCCCACGGCCATACGTACCTTCATGAAATGGGGGACCGAAGACCCAGAGGCCCACGACCTCAGCAGCCTGCGGGTATTGGGCACGGTCGGCGAACCCATCAACCCCGAAGCATGGATGTGGTACCACGAACACATTGGCGGCGGCACCTGCCCCATCGTGGACACCTGGTGGCAAACCGAAACCGGAGGCCACATGATTAGCCCACTGCCCGGAGTCACCACCACCAAACCCGGGTCAGCCTGCCACACCATCCCTGGTGTCTTCGCCGAAGTCGTAGACGACGCCGGACAGCCCATTTCTGAAGGCGGCGGCTACCTGACCATCACCCACCCGTGGCCAGCCATGCTGCGGGGCATTTGGGGCGACCCCGAGCGCTACCTGGAAACCTACTGGTCCACCTACAAGGGCCGCTACTTTGCCGGCGACGGAGCTAAAATCGATGCCGATGGTTACCTGTGGCTTTTGGGGCGCGTGGACGATGTCATGAACGTGTCCGGTCACCGCATCGCCACCGCCGAAGTGGAATCCGCTCTAGTGGATCACCCGGCAGTTGCCGAAGCCGCCGTGGTGGGAGCCAACGATGAGGTCACCGGCCAAGCCATCATCGGCTACGTGATTTTGCGCGGCACCCATGAAGCCTCCGAAGCCTTAGCCGAAGAAGTGCGCCGCCATGTGGCTACCAAACTGGGCCCTATGGCTCGCCCTAAAGCCGTGTTTTTGGTGTCGGACCTCCCCAAAACCCGGAGCGGAAAAATTATGCGGCGCTTGTTGCGCGACGTAGCCGAAGGCCGCGACTTGGGTGACACCACCACTTTGGCTGATGCCGGGGTAGTGGCTGAAATCCGTGCTCGGGTCAACGACGACCCGCAAGAGGACTAATGCCCACCGGTCACCGGGTCGAAAACAAAAAACCATTACCGCCCGGTGAGGTGGTGTTGGTTGATGTGGATGGTGTGCTCTCCGATGCGTCGGGCCGCCAATATCATTTGGATGGCCCAAAAAAGGATTGGCTGAGCTTTTTTGAAGCATCAGCTGACGACCCGCCAATCATGGAAGGGGTGCGTTTGGTGGCGCAACTTGCCGCTAAGCACCCAGTGGTTTTGGTAACCGCCCGGCCCGGCCGCTTGGCCGACCTGACCATAAATTGGATGGAACGCCACGGGGTGCGCTGGGACCTGCTGGCCATGCGCACCGACGGCGACCACGGAGCTTCTTTTGAAGTCAAACGCCGCATATTGGCCGGCCTACGGGCCGATGGCTATCAGCCAATGTTAGCCATCGACGACGAAGCCAAAAACCTGGCCATGTACCGCTCCGAAGGCGTACCCACCGTTTACGTCCACTCCGGCTACTACCAATAACCACCAAAGGTGTTTACCTGGGGTCAGACCCGGGGTAAACACCTTGACGGCCGGAAGCGGTGGCTAGGCCGTACGCTGAGGGCAGCAAACGAGGAGAACCGTCATGATCAACACCTTTAAAACCTTCACCCTGCTGGCTCTTTTGGGCGGGCTATTTATTGTGGCCGGCGCAGCCTTCGGCGGCTCGAGCGGCATGACCATCGGCCTCATCATGGGCGTGGTCATGGTGGGCGGCTCCTACTGGTTCAGCGACAAAGTGGCCATCAAATCTGCTCGCGCCGTGCCCGCCACCGAAGCCGAATACCCCGAGTACTACCGGGTCATGAACGAACTCACCATGGCGGCCAACCTGCCCATGCCCAAGCTCTACATCACTCCCAACCCGCAACCCAACGCTTTTGCCACCGGCCGCAACCCCAGTCACGCCGCAGTAGCGGTCACCCAAGGGCTACTCGACAACATGAGTTGGTACGAAATGCGCGGCATCTTGGCCCACGAACTCAGCCACATCCGCAACCGCGACATCTTGATTGGTTCCATCGCCGCCACCGTGGGCATGGCCATCACCTTCGGCGCCCGCATGGTCATGTGGGGCGCCATGTTTAGTGGCGGTCGCGGCCGAGACCGCAACCCCTTCGGAGCGATCGCCATGATGATCCTGGCCCCCATCGCCGCCGCAGTAATCCAAGCCGCCATCAGCCGCAGCCGCGAATATCAAGCCGACGCCTCAGCGGCCCGCCTCCTGGGCGACGGCGAACCACTCGCCCAAGCCTTAGAAAAATTAGAGTACGCCGCCCAACGAGTGCCCTCCGGCATCGACCCCAACCAAGCCAGCGCATACATTATTGATCCACTCAAAATGCAAGCCCGAGGCGGAGGAAAACGACGGTTCTTCTCAACCCACCCCTCAACCGAAGACCGGGTAAAGCGTTTACGCAACCAATCTTGGAGCGGCGAAATTATTACCGGCGGCCCAATTTCTTAAACCTGCCGTCAAGGCAAGTAGCGTTAATCCCGAAAATTGATGAACTGCAAAGGCAAATCAATGGAGGATTCTTTTAACCCGGCAATGACCTCTTGCAAAGTGTCACGCTTTTTGCCAGTCACCCGAACCTGGTCGCCCTGCGTCTGCGACTGAATGCCCTTAACCCCAAAATCTTTAATCGCTTTATTAATGGTACGGGCGTGATCACTACTGATACCCGCTTGCAAAGTAGCGGTCTGGCGAGCTCGCATACCGCTGGCTTCTTCCATCTTGCCCCAATCCAAAGACTTCAACGAGACCTTACGCTTCACCAGTTTTTCTTCTAAAACCACCACCAAAGCGGCCAGACGGTCTTCCGAAGCGGACTCCAGTTTGATAAAACCGTCCCCCAACTCGACCACCGAATCGGTGCCCTTAAAGTCAAAACGATTCCGGATCTCCCGGTCGGCTTGGTCCACCGCGTTGCGGACCTCTTGCATATCAATTTCGGAGACAACATCAAAAGAAGGCATAACTGCACTTTAGCGGTGGTCGGCTGCCATGCCCCCGCTATCCTTCGCCTCTGCAATGGGTCGGTGCCCGAGTGGCCAAAGGGAACGGGCTGTAAACCCGTCGGCGTTAGCCTACGAAGGTTCAAATCCTTCTCGGCCCACCAGCAAAGTTAGACGGGTCCGCTCCGGCGGGCCCGTCAACTATTTTCTGGCCCAGTTGATGAATCGCTTTGCGCCGGCAACAAATTTTGCATCACCACCACATCGTGCCAACGCCCAAATTTGCGCCCCACCTCACGCTCTACCCCCACCGACACAAACCCGCATTTTTCGTGCAAAGCAATACTGGCCGCATTGCCGCCACCAATGCGAGCGACCACCACATGAAAGCCACTTTGCTCAGCCACCGCTAAAAGTTCACGCAAAAGACGAAATGCCACCCCTCGGCCGCGCTGGTCATTTGCCACATAAACCGAGTTCTCCACCGTGGATCGGTAAGCAGCCCGCTCTTTATAAGGCGACAATGACGCGAACCCCACCAGGCAATTATCTACCTCAGCGACCAACACGCTAAAAGCCCCCGTTCGTTCCTGAAGCCAAGCAACCTGCTGTTCAGCAGTGCGTTCCACCAAATCAAAAGAGGCCGTAGAGGTCGCAACCTCATGGTTATAAATAGCGCGAATTGCTTCTGCGTCGGCCAAAGAAGCCAGCCGGGTTGTCACCAATGAGTCCATAGACCAAAAGGGTAGCCAAGGAATACCTCAGAGATCACCCATTAAGGGGTTGGCGAACGCGCTCTCACCGTGGCATCCTTTCAACCGATCAAATATGGTCCGGCTCCCTTAGCTCAGTCGGCAGAGCGTCTCCATGGTAAGGAGAAGGTCGACAGTTCGATTCTGTCAGGGAGCTCGCTGGCGACGTAGCTCAGCTGGTGAGAGCGCCCGACTCATAATCGGGAGGTCGACAGTTCAAATCTGTCCGTCGCTACCAACAACACAACAACACAACAACACAACAAGAGGCCCCCATGGCATCAGATAAACGAGTTCAGGTCACTCTGGAATGTCAAGAGTGTAAACGCCGGAACTACATAACCACAAAATCTAAAGTCAACAGCCGCGAACGCATCGAGATAAAGAAATTCTGCCGCTGGTGCCGCAGCCACGTCCCCCACAAAGAGACCCGCTGATTAAACAAATCAGCGATCTCCCACCGGGAGCATCGTGAAGGGCTGGTAACCTGCGCAGCAGACCTGCCCTTCGACTCCGACACTGAGTCGGAGGAACGGACACAGGGCAGTGGCTCAATTGGTAGAGCATCGGTCTCCAAAACCGACGGTTGGGGGTTCGAGTCCCTCCTGCCCTGCAAGTGCGCGACGCGCAAATCGCCCTTATCCTTAACCCAACCGCAAATATCAACCCGAGGCTTATTAACCCATGTCAATGAACCGTGAGCAAAAACGCATGCTCCAACGCCAAGGTGAAGTAGACGCGGAAGGCGAACCAGTACGCGAACGTCGCCAACCACAGCAACGCCCCACCGAAGAACGAACAGGATTTCGCCAATTCGTTCGTGAAATTCGAGCCGAACTACGCAAAGTAGCTTGGCCTTCACGATCCGAAACCACCAACTACGCCGTGGTGGTCATTATCACCATCGTGGTTATGACTGCCCTCATTGCCGGTCTCGACTGGTTCTTTTCCAACTCCATACTCGAATTGTTTGACGTCTGATGAACACACCACAAGAAACCGAAACCACCCCCGAAGAAGCCGCGGCTGACCCGGTCGCTGATGCAGCAGAACTGTTGCCCACCGGCACCGTTGAACCTGCCCCGGTAGAAATCGACCCCGCCGACCTGGCCCCCGAAGAAGCAGCCGAGTTGCTGCCTACCGGCACGGTCACCGAAGAAGTAGCGGTTGAAGAACCAGTGGTTGAAGAACCAGCCCTCGAAGAAACTGTGGACGGCTTGGTCTACGACAAACCCGAAGGCGAAGAAACCGCTCCCAAGGCGCAAAGCCCTTACGACCTGTCGGGGCGTTGGTACGTGATCCACACCCAGTCCGGCTACGAAAACAAAGTACGCAAAAACCTCGAAGCACGTGTCGCTTCCATGAACCTCGAAGAATCCATCTTGGACATCGTTATCCCTATGGAAGACGTGGTCGAGTTTCGCAACGGAAAAAAAGTAACCGTTTCTAAAAAAATGTTCCCCGGCTACCTGCTGGTTCGCTGCTGGTTGCACGACCAAAGTTGGAACGCCATTCGAGAAACCCCAGGAATCGTCAACTTCGTGGGCGCCGCCGGAAAGCCCTCTTCGCTGAATCGAAAAGAAGTAGAAGCCTTCCTCTGGAGCGACGACGACGCCTCACCCGATGCTCCAAAAAAGGTTCGAGCCAAACTGGGCTTCGGTATTGGAGAAACTGTTCGCGTCAAGGGCGGCCCTTTTGCCGACTTCTCTGGCGAAGTTATCGAAATCAACGAAGAGCAACTTAAAGTCAAAGTGGTGGTCGATATCTTCGGCCGTGAAACCCCGGTTGAACTTGAGTTCTCTCAGGTAGCGCAACTCTGATCACCGAAGGCAGGTGGCAAACCGCTCACCTGCCTCCATACTTGACCGTTCACAATTACTGAGCGGTTTTACCCTCAGTCCCGAAAGACGAGTTTTAAATCATGGCCAAGAAAAAAGTAATGGCAATCGTAAAAATCCAGATCCCTGCAGGGCAAGCCACTCCGGCTCCGCCCGTTGGTACCGCCTTGGGCCCCCATGGTGTGGCCATCATGGACTTCTGCAAGGACTACAACGCCAAAACCGAAGACAAGCGCGGACAAATCATTCCCGTAGAAATCAGCATCTACGAAGACCGCTCCTTCACCTTCGTCACCAAAACCCCACCCACCTCGTTTTTGGTGCGTCAAGCAGCAGGCCTTGAAAAAGCATCACAAAACCCAGGCCGCGAAGAAGCCGGCACCATCACTTGGGCTCAAGTTGAAGAAATCGCTCAAACCAAAATGCCTGACCTCAACGCCATCGACCTTGAAGGCGCCCGTCAGCAAGTAGCCGGAACCGCACGCTCCATGGGTATCGCCGTCGCTTAACCAAATCTAAAACTCCGCCGCAAACATGCGGTTTACGTGTGGGGATCACCTCGCCCCATCGAAGGCAACGGAACACTGAGGAAGCCAGGAGGAATTGGCGCAATGAGTAAATATGGAAAACGTTATGACGATGCAGCGGCCCGTGTTGACCCGCATCAACAATATGCAGGTACCGAAGCCCTAGAGCTGGTTCGTACCCTCGCCGCAGCAAAGTTCGATGAAAGCATCGACCTGGTAGTGCGCCTCGGTGTGGACCCCCGCAAAGCCGAAGAAATGGTACGGGGTACCGTCACCTTGCCTTCAGGTACCGGTAAAGACGTAAAGGTCGCAGTATTCGCTCAAGGCGAAGCAGCCACCGCCGCACAAGAAGCAGGCGCCGATTACGTAGGTGGCGACGACCTGGCCGCCGAAGTAGAAGGCGGCATGCTGGACTTCGACGTAGCCATCGCCACCCCCGACATGATGCCCACCGTTGGTCGCCTCGGCCGGTCCCTTGGCCCCCGTGGTCTCATGCCCAACCCTAAATCAGGCACCGTTACCGACGACCCTGCCAAAGCAGTAAAAGACTTCAAAGGCGGCAAAGTGGAGTTCCGCACCGACCGTCACGCCAACGTGCAAGTACCAGTAGGTAAAGCATCGTTCGAAACCCCCGCCCTAGTGGCCAACCTTGCTGCGGTAATTGAAGAACTAGAACGGTTAAAACCATCGTCCGCTAAAGGCCGTTACCTGCGCAAAGTTTCGCTTTCCTCCACCATGGGCCCCGGTGTCAGCATCGACCCATCACGAGTCAGCGAATAACAAACCGGGCACAAGGTGGAGGTCGGCAAAGACCTCGCTAGCCTGCCCGAGACAATCGAATAACTCACCGCAGACCTCAGGGTTGTCGCGAGACAGAACAAAAGCACCCCGGTGCTTTTACCCGAGCAGGAGAGCCTCAGGCCCCAACTGGCTTTTCGCCAGCCGCTGGTCCTCGGTGAGCAACCAAGGCTATAAAGCCGCAACCGAGAAGAAGAAATCTGAGGAGGTGAGTGAGCATGAGTGATGTCCGCACCAAAAAAGTAGCCATCGTTGAAGAAGTCCGTAACAAGATTTCCGCTACCGAAGCAGTCATACTGACCGATTACCGCGGTCTTAACGTGCCCGCCATGGCTGACCTGCGCAAAACTTTGCGTGAAGTTGGCGGCGAATACAAAATTTACAAAAACACTTTGGTTCGTTTAGCGGCCAAAGAACTTGACCTAGAACTCGAAGACCTTTTAGTAGGCCCAACCGCTCTAGCTTTCGTCACCGAAAAAGCCGACGGAAGTAACGGCGACGCTGCTGCTTTAGCTAAAGCCTTAAAAGAGTTCGCCAAAAACCATGACGCCATGGTTATCAAGGGTGGCTTGCTAGACGGCGAACGGCTGAGCTCCGAACAAATTGATGCCCTGGCTGAATTGCCCACCCGCGAAGTATTGCTGGCCCAATTGGCAGGCGCCATGGCTGCCCCCATGCAGCAATTCGCTGGCCTACTCAACGCTCTTCCCCAAAACCTTGCTTACGCCCTCAAGGCGCTTATCGAGCAAGGCGGGGGAAACACTTCCGAAGCAGAAGCCATCGAGGCTCCTGTGGAAGATGCCGAGGCAACCGCAGATGCGGAACCAGCCGAAGCGACCGAAGCAGAAGCCACCGAGGCTTCTGTTGACGAGGTAGCAGCCGAAGAGGCCGCGCCTGAAACGGATCAAACCGAAGAGGCTGCGGCCGAAGAAACTGAGGAGGGCTAATTATGGCCACGAAAGAAGAAGTACTGGACGCCATCGCTGAGATGACCGTTCTTGAATTAAGCGAACTGTTGAGCGACTTTGAAGAGAAGTTCGGCGTAACCGCTGCTGCACCAGCAGCTGCTGTAGCAGCAGCTCCTGCGGGCGGTGGCGATGATGCCGGCGCTGCTGAAGAGCAGGATGCCTTCGACGTTGTGTTGACAGACGCAGGCGACAAAAAAATTCAGGTCATCAAAGAGGTTCGGGCATTGACCAACCTTGGCTTGAAAGACGCCAAAGAATTAGTAGACGGTGCCCCCAACAACGTGTTGGAAGGCGCTTCTAAAGAAGACGCAGAAAAAGCCAAAGAGTCCCTTGAGGCTGCTGGCGCTTCTGTAGAACTTAAGTAACACCAACCGCCTTTGGCGGTTGGTAAGAGCCCCGGTTGCCCGTTGTGGAGGCCGGGGCTCTTACGCGTCTCGGCACTTTTTGCTTAAATTTTGTTGAAGCAACTAGAGAGCATTTGGTAAATATTGGCGAGGGTTCTTGACCTGCCTACGGTTTTGTGCGTACTCTGCGCGTAAGGGATCCCGGAAATGTTTAAAAGCATCTCCTCTAGGGGTTGCGGAGCCCTGCGCGATGAGACTAGAATCACTCTTTGCTGTGACTATCCTTGTGTTCAAAGCCGAAATGGCCTTGTTTCACTCGAGTACTGCAGTTGTCCCTCATCCCTCTGCCCTGGCCAGGAGTCTTTAGGTGTCTGTTCGCCCCCTCGTCCGGGAACGTTACTCATTCGGAAACCTTGAGGAAGCCCTCGAGTTGCCCGACCTGATCGCTATTCAACGGGAATCATTTAAATGGTTCTTAGATCAGGGTATTGCCGATACGTTCCGTGATCTCAGCCCCATTACCGATTTCAGCGAAACTCTTTCGCTGGAGTTCGAGTTTGACCCCAAAGACGAGGACCTCTGTCCTCCTCCGAAGTACACCGTAGAAGAGTGCCGCGAACGCGACATGACCTACGCAGCTTCTATTTTTGTGCGGGCCCGGTTCATGAACGCCGCCACCGGCGAAATCAAAGAACAAACCGTCTTCATGGGCGATTTCCCCGTAATGACCGAAAAAGGTACCTTCATCATCAACGGCACCGAACGTGTCGTGGTGTCTCAGTTGGTGCGGTCCCCGGGAGTCATCTTCCAACCAGGCGAGCGGTACCGCTTGCGTAACCTGTCTAAACACCAAATGGTCACCGGCACCATCCACCCCTACCGTGGTGAATGGATCGAATTCGACGTTGAACAAAAACCCGGCAAAGACGTTACCGCCGGCACCCGGGTGGCTCGCAAACGCCGCCTCTCTATGTTCACCTTGCTTCGAGCCATCGGTTACGACGAAGAAAACTACCCCGGTTTCTTAGACCGCTTGGTACGTCACTTCAACTTCCTCGAAGGCCAATGGGAAAAAGACAAAGAACTTCATGTCACCCAAGAAGAAGCCTTGTTGGAAATTTACAAGCGGGTACGCCCCGGCGAACCACCTTCCGTGGAAGCGGCACGTTCTTACCTGAACAACGCCTTCTTCGAATCTCGCCGCTACGACCTTTCCCGTGTCGGTCGCTACAAGTTGAACCGCCGCTTAGGTCCAGAAATTGAGAAAATTGAGAAACTATTCAACATCGAGTTGGAAAAACCAGATCCCACCCAAACGGTGCTCACCCAATCAGAAGTTTTGGCCACCTGCATCTACTTGTTGCATCTGGCCAAAGGCGAGCCGGGCTACCGCCTCGACGACCAAGACCACTTCGCTAACCGCCGTATTCGCTCGGTAGGCGAGTTGATCCAAAACCAGGTACGTATTGGTTTGTCCCGCATGGAACGTGTAGTGCGCGAGCGCATGACCACCCAAGATGTGGAATCCATTACCCCCACCACGTTGATCAACATTCGTCCGGTAGTGGCAGCCATCAAAGAGTTCTTTGGGGCCAGCCAGCTCTCACAGTTCATGGATCAGGTCAACCCACTTTCTGGCCTTAACCACCGCCGTCGTCTTTCGGCGTTGGGCCCTGGTGGTTTGTCTCGTGAACGTGCCGGCTTCGAAGTCCGCGACGTGCACTTTTCGCACTACGGCCGTATGTGTCCCATCGAAACCCCAGAAGGTCCAAACATTGGACTCATCGGCGGTTTGGCCTCTTATGGTCGGGTAAACGCCTTCGGCTTCATCGAATCCCCTTACCGAATTGTCAAAGACGGCCGGGTCACCGATGAAATCAAGTACTTTGCTGCCGACGAAGAAGAAGAATATGTAGTGGCTCAGGCCAACGCTCCGTTGGACGCTGACGGCCGGTTCGAAAATGACCGAGTCTTGGTACGCCAATCACCGCAGGCCGCATCTTTGCAAGACCTCCGGTTGCAGCTAGAACGCGATGTTTTCTTTGCCGCCACCACCGAAATTTCCTACGTACCGCCTTCTGAAGTGCAGTTGATGGATATTTCGCCCAAGCAGATCGTTTCGGTCGCCACGGCACTGATTCCCTTCTTGGAACACGACGACGCCAACCGTGCCCTCATGGGCGCCAACATGCAGCGCCAAGCTGTTCCGTTGATGAAAGCCGAAGCGCCTTACATCGGCACCGGCATCGAAGCGCGAGCCGCTCACGACGCCGCCGACATGGTGTTAGCTGACGAAGCAGGCACCGTGCTCGCCGTTGACGGAGTAAGCATTACCGTTGACTACCGCAAAGCCGGCAAAGTCACGCACGACCTGTTCAAATTCGAACGCTCCAACCAAAACACCTGCATCAACCACAAAGTCCAGGTTGCCCCCGGAGACAAAGTAAAAGCTGGCCAACTTTTGGCTGACGGCCCCTCCACCGATGGTGGCGAGTTGGCGTTGGGTAAAAACTTGCTGGTGGCTTTCATGTGTTGGGAGGGCTACAACTTCGAAGATGCCATCATCTTGTCGGAGCGCCTGGTTAAAGACGATGTGCTCACCTCTATCCACATTCACGAACACGAAGTAGATGCTCGTGACACCAAGTTGGGTCCCGAAGAAATCACTCGAGACATCCCTAACCTCTCTGACGAGATTATGGCTGACCTTGACGAACTGGGCATCGTGCGCATTGGTGCCGATGTTGGCCCCGGCGATGTATTGGTCGGAAAAGTAACCCCCAAGGGCGAAACCGAACTCACCCCCGAAGAACGCCTTTTGCGGGCCATCTTCGGTGAAAAAGCCCGCGAAGTACGCGATACCTCAATGAAGGTGCCCCACGGGGAGACCGGCAAGGTCATCGACGTTAAAGTTTTCAACAGCGAAAACGGCGACGAACTTCCGCCCGGCGTCAACCAACTGGTACGGGTCTACGTGGCGCAAAAGCGCAAAATCAGCGTCGGCGATAAGTTGGCCGGCCGTCACGGCAACAAGGGTGTTATCTCCAAAATCTTGCCTATTGAAGACATGCCGTACACTTCAGACGGCACCCCGGTGGACATTATTTTGAACCCGTTGGGCGTGCCTTCCCGCATGAACGTGGGCCAGGTACTGGAAGCCCACTTGGGTTACTGCGCTCGCTGGGGTTGGGAACTAGACGGTGAAACCACTGGTCAAGAACCAGTTCGTGGCACCGAACGCAAAACTCGGATATCAACCACCCCTGCGGTACACGTTGCTACCCCAGTATTTGACGGGGCTCACTGGGATGAAGAAGACCGTGCGGGCAAACACCCCACCATTCAAAAAATATTGGGCAACATCAACCCCGAGACTGTCTCGGGCGAGCGTCTGATTGGCTTGGACGGGAAAACCACCTTGTACAACGGCCGCACCGGCGAGACCTTCGACAACCAGATCATGCTGGGCTATGTCTACATCCTCAAGCTTGCGCACCTCATTGACGACAAGGTTCACGCCCGGTCAACCGGCCCTTACTCCATGATTACCCAACAACCTTTGGGCGGTAAAGCCCAATTCGGTGGGCAGCGCTTCGGCGAAATGGAAGTATGGGCGCTGGAAGCTTACGGTGCCGCTTACTGCCTGCAAGAACTCCTCACCATCAAGTCAGATGACGTGTTGGGTCGAGTTCGGGTGTATGAAGCCATCGTTAAGGGAGAGAACATCCCGACACCAGGCATCCCCGAAAGCTTCAAGGTTCTTATTAAAGAAATGCAGTCACTCTGCCTCGATGTTGAGGTGCTTGATGAGGCCGGCCATGAGGTCGAAATGCGTGAACTAGACGACGATGTCTACCGCGCTACAGAAGACCTCGGCATTGACCTGTCCCGCCCTGAACGGGGCTCCGACGAAGAAGATGAACGCCGCAGTGCCGGCGTTCTCCGCTAGAGACGTAGGAAAAAAAAGTGCTCGACGTCAACGACTTTGATCAAATACGCATTGGATTGGCTACCGCGGATGGTATCCGCATGTGGTCAAATGGTGAGGTTAAAAAACCTGAAACCATTAACTATCGCACCCTGAAACCAGAGAAGGATGGCCTTTTCTGTGAAAAAATCTTTGGTCCCACCAAAGACTGGGAGTGCTACTGCGGCAAGTACAAACGAGTGCGCTTTAAGGGCATTATTTGTGAACGTTGCGGTGTTGAAGTAACCCGCTCAAAGGTGCGCCGTGAACGTATGGGCCACATTGAATTGGCAGCCCCCGCAGTACACATTTGGTACCTCCGCGGCACCCGTTCTTGGTTGGCTTACCTGCTTATGGGCACCGAGCCCCGCGAAGAACTCAAAGCCAAGCAACTTGAAAAAGTCATTTACTTCGCCGCCAACATGGTGGTATGGGTAGATGAAGACAAACGCCACGATGATTTAACCACCCTGGAAGCCGAGTTGGTTGAAGAACGCCTCGCTATCGAAGAAGAACGCGACGCCGAACTAAACCGTCGCCAAGAAGCCCTGGAAGCCGAGTTGGCCGAGATGGAAGGCGAAGGCGCCAAAGACGCCGACTTGCGAGCCCGTCAAAAGTCCGCCGAAAAAGACCTTTCGTTTGTACGCGACCAGTACGAAGAAGAAATCGACGTACTCAACCGCGCCTGGGACGAATTCACCAGCTTGTTCTCTCGCCAAATCATTGAAGACGAACCCCTCTGGCGTGAACTCGTTGACCGCTGGGGCGACTACTTCGAAGGTGGCATGGGTGCCGATGCTTTAGCGCAACTCATAGAACGCATCGACTTTGACGAAGAAGAAGTCAAATTGCGGGTCATGATCGACCCGCCAGAAGGCCAAAAGCCTTTGTCGGCACAACGCAAACAAAAAGCTATTAAACGCCTCAAGATTGTTGCTGCGCTAAACCGCCGCGACAAGCACGGTCGCCGGGTTAACGAACCACGGGCCATGATCCTTGATGCCGTACCGGTGATCCCGCCAGAACTCCGCCCCATGGTGCAGCTCGATGGTGGCCGGTTTGCTACCTCCGACCTCAACGACCTTTACCGCCGAGTAATCAACCGCAACAACCGGTTGAAGCGACTACTTGACCTCGGTGCCCCCGGCATCATCATTAACAACGAAAAGCGCATGCTGCAAGAAGCAGTAGACGCCTTATTCGATAACGGTCGACGTGGTCGCCCAGTTACTGGTCCCGGCAACCGTCCGTTGAAGTCCCTCTCTGACATGCTCAAAGGCAAGCAAGGCCGTTTCCGCCAAAACTTGCTTGGAAAGCGCGTCGACTACTCCGGGCGTTCGGTCATCGTGGCCGGCCCCACCCTGAAATTCCACCAATGCGGCCTCCCCAAAATCATGGCCTTGGAACTTTTCAAGCCTTTCGTCATGAAAAAACTGGTAGACGATGAATTGGCTCCCAACATCAAATCAGCCAAACGCATGGTAGAACGCCGCAAGCCCCAGGTTTGGACCGTTCTTGGGTCAGTAATTGAAGAACACCCCGTGCTCTTGAACCGTGCCCCAACCTTGCACCGTCTTGGTATTCAAGCATTCGAACCCGTCTTGGTAGAAGGCAAAGCTATTCAGATCCACCCATTGGTCTGTACCGCTTTCAACGCCGACTTCGACGGCGACCAAATGGCGGTACACCTTCCGCTTTCTGCAGAAGCACAAGCAGAAGCACGGGTGCTGATGCTGTCGGCCAACAACGTGTTGAGCCCCGCTCACGGGCGCCCCCTGGTAACCCCCACTCAAGACATGATCATCGGTGGGTACTACTTGACCATGGAGACCGAAAGTTCGGTAGGCGAAGGACGAGTATTCCGCCACGTACATGAACTAGAACACGCTATGGACGAAGGCGGCCTCGAACTGCATTCAACCATTCAGTATCGTTCTGAGGACTACCCCGGCCTGAAGGCCACCGAGGCCAACGGCAGTGCCGCCACTTGGCACACCACCACCCCCGGCCGAGTACTTTTCAACGAAGTACTTCCCGTAGGGTTCACCTATGTCAACCACCGGGTTGATAAAAAAGCCATGACCGACCTAGTTGACGATTTAGCTCGTCACTACACCAAAAAAGAAGTATCGGAAAGCCTCGACGGCTTGAAAGATCTTTGCTTTAAGTTCGCCACACGATCTGGTTTGACGGTGTCTATCGACGATGTAAAAACCCCACCGGAAAAGCAAACTATTTTGGACCGACACGAAAAAGATGCGGCCAAAGTAGAAGGCCAGTTCCGCAAGGGCATTATTACCGACGGCGAGCGACGCCAAAAAGAAGTAGAAATTTGGAACGCCGCCACCCAAGAAGTGACCGAAAAAATGATTGTGGCCTTGAAAGTCGATGAGTTCAACCCCATCGACGTGATGGTGGAATCCGGTGCTCGCGGCAACATGATGCAGGTGCGTCAGATCGCCGGGATGCGTGGCCTGGTAGCCAACCCTCGTGGCGACCTTATTCCTCGCCCCATCAAGTCAAACTTCAAGGAAGGTTTGACCATGTTGGAGTACTTCATTGCGACTCCGGGTGCCCGTAAAGGCCTGGTAGATACCGCTTTGCGTACCGCCGACTCGGGTTACCTGACTCGCCGCTTGGTAGATGTTTCGCAAGAACTCATCATCAACGAGTACAACCCCTTCGAAGGGGGCGGTGCAGTGTTTGGTATCTGGATCGACGATGTCGAACCAGACCAAGCCGACAAACGCACTTACTTAGAGACCCGTTTGTTGAGCCGCACCTTGGCCGATGACGTAACCTTGGCCGATGGCACGGTATACGAAGCCGGATCCATCGTGGGCGAAGAAGAAATGAACATCTTGCGCGACGACACCACGGTGAACCGGGTGCGAGTACTTTCCCCACTCACCGACGACTCAGCAATCGGCGTTTCTGCTGCTTGCTACGGCATGTCACTGGCTACCAGCAAACCTATTGAAGTAGGCGAAGCGGTTGGGGTAATTGCTGCACAGTCCATTGGTGAACCGGGCACCCAGTTGACCATGCGTACCTTCCACACTGGTGGTGTAGCGGGTAAGGACTTGGCCGGCGGTCTTCCTCGAGTGGTTGAACTCTTCGAAGCACGAACCCCTAAAGGTAAAGCCACCTTGGCTCGCATCTCTGGGGTAATTCGTATTGGCGAAGACGAAGGACGCGGTCGCGAAATAACCGTGGTGGCCGACGACGGGGAAGAAGAAACTTACTTTATCCCCGGCATGCCACGCCTCGAGGTAGTCGATGGGCAAGAAGTTAAAGCCGGCGACCCCATTGTGGAAGGTCCTCGTGACCCCAAAGAACTCCTTGAAATCAAGGGCGTGCGCGAAACCCAGCAGTACCTGGTGGAAGAAGTGCAGAAAGTGTACCGAGACCAAGGTGTGTCGATCCACGATAAGCACATTGAGTTGATCGTGCGCCAAATGACCCGCCGAGTCAAGATTAACGACCCAGGCGAATCAGAATTCCTGCCCGGCGAACAAGTTGATCAACGACAATTTGCCGAAACAAACCGCAATTTGGTTGACGAAGGCAAGCGCCCCGCAGAGGGTCGCCCAGAACTCATGGGTATCACCAAAGCTTCTTTGGCCACCGAATCATGGTTGTCGGCTGCGTCCTTCCAAGAAACCACTCGGGTGCTTACCGAAGCAGCTATTGAATCTAAGAGTGACCGTCTTATCGGGCTCAAGGAAAACATTATTATCGGGAAACTGGTTCCGGCCGGTACCGGCATGGAGCAACACCGCAGCGTGGCGCCTCATGCCCCCGACTATAAACCCATGGACTTTTATAGTTCAGCAGACGAAGAACAAGATCTTGCCGAATGGTTGGCTGGTCAAGCTGGCGCCGACGAGGACCCTACCGCTGGGGCCTACGAAGCCGATGTTATTGACTTAGCGGCCGATGCTACGGCTGCCGATCCGACTGCTTAGTGCTGTGACATTCAACTTTCTCCCCTCGCGCGCTTGTGAGTAGAGAAATGTTGCCCGTAGACTCATCCGCTGGCCAACCTTTTAGTTTGGTCAGGTTATTCCTTCGAGTTTCTCGGCGAGCGGCCCTCGGGTCAACCGTCAAAACCCGACTATCAATAGAATCTCTATAGAGGTAAATCAGTGCCCACCATTAACCAACTGGTCCGCAAGGGCCGTAAGTCCAAACGAGCCAAGGAAACTACCCCTGCCCTAAAGGGTGCTCCTCAGCGTCGCGGGGTGTGTACGCGTGTTTACACCACTACCCCAAAAAAGCCGAACTCGGCTTTGCGTAAGGTTGCTCGCGTGCGCCTCACCACGGGTATTGAAGTAACGGCCTACATTCCTGGCGAAGGACACAACTTGCAAGAGCACTCCATTGTTTTGGTGCGTGGCGGTCGTGTAAAGGACCTTCCCGGTGTGCGTTACAAAGTTATTCGAGGCACTCTTGATACTGCAGGGGTAAGCCAACGCCGTCAGGCCCGTAGCCGTTACGGCGCCAAGAAGGAGGGCTAACCATGCCTCGCAAAGGTCCCGCAGTTCGTCGTGAACTCACCCCTGATCCCGTTTACCGCTCCACCGTGGTAACCCAGTTGGTAAACAAAGTGTTGTTGAGCGGCAAACGCTCCACCGCAGAACGCATCGTTTACGAAGCGCTTTCTACCATCGAAGCAAAAACTGGTTCCGACCCGGTAACCGCTCTTAAAGATGCTTTAGAAAACATAAAACCCCAACTTGAGGTGAAAAGCCGTCGTGTTGGTGGCGCTACCTACCAGGTACCTATCGAAGTACACCCTCGCCGGGGGAGCACCTTGGCTATCCGTTGGTTAGTTGCTTACGCCCGGGCACGCCGTGAACACACCATGGCTGAGTGCTTGGCAAACGAAATCATGGATGCCTCTAACAGTCTTGGCGCCTCGGTAAAACGCCGCGAAGACGTACACAAAATGGCTGAAGCCAACAAAGCTTTCGCCCACTATCGCTGGTAAACCCACCAGGATTCATTCCATTGTCTTCGCTTGATGTTTTAAGCGAAAACACAGAAAGCAAACGACGAGCAAAAAATGGCTAAGCGACATCCTCTGAATAAAACCCGCAACATCGGCATTATGGCCCACATCGATGCGGGAAAAACCACCACCACCGAACGTATTTTGTATTACACCGGCGTGAACTACAAAATTGGTGAAGTCCATGACGGCGCAGCCACCATGGACTGGATGGAACAAGAACAAGAGCGCGGCATCACCATCACCTCAGCGGCCACCAGCTGTTTCTGGGACGATCACCGCATTAACATCATTGACACTCCAGGCCACGTGGACTTCACCGTTGAAGTAGAGCGTTCGCTCCGGGTACTCGATGGTGCCGTTGCGGTATTCGACGGGGTAGCCGGCGTAGAACCACAAACCGAAACGGTGTGGCGTCAAGCCGACCGTTACAACGTGCCTCGTATGTGCTTTGTAAACAAAATGGACCGCACCGGAGCTGACTTTTACTTCGTGTTGGACACCATTCGCGAACGCCTGAACTGCAACGCTGCGGTGTTGCAACTCCCTATCGGTGCCGAAACCGAATTTGCCGGAATTATCGACATCGTGGCCATGAATGCTTTGATCTGGCAAGGTGAAGATTTGGGCGCATCATGGGACGTAGTAGACATTCCCGAAGACATGGTGGAAATAGCCGCACAATACCGCACCGAACTTATTGACGTGCTGGCGGAATTTGACGAAACCATTTTAGAAAAATTCGTTGGCGAAGAAGAAATCACTGTAGAAGACGTCAAGAACGCCGTACGTACCGGCACTTTGTCGGGCGTCTGTACTCCTATTTTGACAGGCAGCGCATTCAAAAACAAAGGGGTGCAACCTTTGCTTGATGCTGTGGTTGATTACCTCCCTTCACCTTTAGACCTCCCCCCAGTAGAGGGTGTACACCCCCGCAGCGGTGACGAAATTACTCGTGAAGTAAGCGACGACGCACCGTTCTCTGCTTTGGCCTTCAAAATCATGACCGACCCTCACGTAGGCAAACTCATTTACTTCCGGGCCTACAGCGGGGTACTTGAAAAGGGCGGATTCGTGTTAAACGCCCGCACCGGCTCAAAAGAACGTATCGGCCGCATTTTGGAAATGCACGCCAACAACCGTGAAGACCGTGACGAAGTACGGGTTGGCGACATCGTGGCCGGCATTGGCTTAAAAAACACCCGCACCGGAGACACCCTCTGCGACCCCAGCAACCCCATCGTGCTGGAACAACTTGAGTTCCCAGCCCCCGTTATCCACGTCGCTGTTGAACCCCGATCAAAAGCTGACCAAGACAAAATGGGTAAAGCCCTTTTCTCCCTGGCCGAAGAAGACCCTACCTTCACGGTAAAAAGCGACGATGAAACCGGCCAAACCATTATTGGTGGCATGGGCGAACTTCACCTCGAGGTCCTGGTGGACCGCATGTTGCGTGAATTCCGAGTAGACGCCAACGTTGGTCGCCCTCAGGTTGCTTACCGCGAGACCATTACCCGCGCCGTAGAGAGCCATCGCTACACCCACAAAAAACAAACCGGTGGGTCAGGGCAGTTTGCTGAAATCATCGCCACCGTTGAACCGTGGTCACCTGGCGAAGAAGACGAAGACAAAGAACAGACCTACTTGTTCGAAAACAAAGTCACCGGTGGACGCATACCCAAGGAATATATTCCTTCCGTGGACCACGGCATCAGCGCCTCGCTGAACAACGGCACCCTGGCTGGGTTCCCCCTGTTGGGACTTAAAGTAACTTTGGAAGACGGAAAGTCTCACGACGTGGACTCTTCGGAAATGGCTTTCAAGATCGCTGCACAATCATGGTTCCGGGAAGTAATTCCTCGTGCCAAACCAGTGCTGCTGGAGCCCATTATGGCGGTTGAAGTAGTAACTCCAGAGAATTACATGGGCGACGTAGTTGGCGACTTGAACTCCCGTCGCGGCCGTGTTGGCCAGATGGAAGCCCGAGGCGGAAACCAAGTAGTGACGGCACAGGTGCCATTGTCGGAAATGTTCGGCTACGCTACTGATCTGCGGTCCCGTACTCAGGGCCGTGCGACCTACACCATGCAATTTGACTCGTACCAACAAACACCCGGGTCGGTGCAGGAAGAAATCGTGAGCCGCATCCGCGGTGAGTGAAATGAAAAGTTTTGAAGCAACCCAGAGAAATATTGAGGAAAAGTAATGGCTAAGGCCCAATTTGACCGTAACAAGCCGCACGTAAATGTTGGCACCATGGGGCACATCGACCATGGTAAAACCACCCTTACTGCAGCAATCACCAAGGTCCTTTCGGATCGCAACCCGGACTCAACTTCGTTCACCGAGTTTGAGAACATTGACAAGGCTCCCGAAGAACGCGAGCGCGGCATCACCATCAACGTGTCCCACGTTGAATACGAAACCGACGAGCGTCACTACGCACACGTTGATATGCCTGGTCACGCTGACTACATCAAGAACATGATCACCGGTGCCGCTCAGGTAGACGGCGCCATCTTGGTGGTATCCGCAGCTGACGGCCCCATGCCGCAGACCCGTGAACACGTGTTGCTGGCTCGCCAAGTTGGTGTGCCTCACATCGTGGTTGCCCTCAACAAGTGCGACATGGTAGACGACGAAGAGCTCATCGAATTAGTAGAGATGGAAGTTCGCGAACTTCTTGACGAATACGGCTTCCCCGGTGACGACACTCCCATCTGTCAGGTTTCTGCTTTGAAGGCCTTGGAAGGCGATGCCGATGCGGCAGAAGCCATCGTGGCCTTGATGGCTGAAGTTGACGCTTTCATTCCGACCCCGGAACGTGACGTTGACCTTCCTTTCTTGATGCCTATTGAAGATGTGTTCTCCATTACCGGCCGCGGCACCGTGGTGACCGGTCGTATCGAACAAGGTATTTTGAACACCGGTGACAAAATTGAAATCATCGGCCTCAAAGACACCACCGAAACCACCTGTACTGGTGTAGAGATGTTCCGCAAGATTCTTGACCAAGGTCAAGCTGGCGACAACATTGGCGCCTTGCTTCGTGGTGTGGAAAAAGAAGACGTACAACGTGGACAGGTTCTGGGCAAGCCAGGATCCATCACCCCGCACACCAATTTTGATGCTGAGGTGTACGTGTTGACCACTAAAGAAGGCGGCCGTCACAAGCCTTTCTTCTCTAACTACCGTCCACAGTTCTACTTCCGAACCACTGACGTAACCGGCACCATTGTTCTTCCTGAAGGAACTGAAATGTGTATGCCGGGCGACAACACCACCATGCATGTGGAGCTCATTGCCCCCATCGCTATGGATGAGGGTTTGCGTTTCGCCATTCGTGAAGGTGGCCGCACCGTTGGTGCCGGCGCCGTTACCAAGATCACCAAGTAGCGATAATGGCTGCAGGGCAAAAAATTCGGATCCGGTTGAAGGCTTACGATCACGAGGTTATTGATCAATCGACCAAAAAGATTGTAGAAACGGTACGCCGTACCCAAGCTGATATCCGGGGACCTATCCCTTTGCCCACCGAGAAACACCGTTACACGGTTATCAAGGGCCCATTCACGGACAAAGACTCTCGAGAACATTTCGAGATGCGCATTCATAAGCGCTTGCTTGACATCTTGGATCCCTCGGCAAAAACCGTGGACTCGTTACAGCGTTTGGACTTGCCTGCTGGCGTAGATATTGAGATTAAAATTCAGCAAGCCTGACCAAAACTAAAGATTTAACTCTGCATGAGCGCTCCTTCGGGGGCGCTCATGTTGTTTGTAGGAGTTAGTGCTCTTGCTGTCAGACGAACCTGACAGTACGGGCGAAGAAGAAAATCCAGAATCTGCGGGTAAAAAATCCAACAAACGATTGCCCCGAGCACTACCGCTCCCGCCACCACCAATAAGCGACGGCGTAGCTCCTCCAGGTGAGAAACAAGAGTCATTTGGCTGCTTTCTCCCCGATCGTCTTCCTACGTTGAATGCCCTCTATGAGTCGGTGGGCACCAATTTTGATCTTTCCCTTGACGTCAAGGACCCGGCGGCCTTCACCGCCATTTTAAAAATCTCCGCTTCGTTTCAAGCCACCTCTCGTCTCTGGCTTTGTTTTCCCCATTGGGAAACCGCCGCCACATGGAGAGAACACAAACAAGAGTTTCACCTAGTCGATTCCCCCACTCAAGATTTGCTCACCGGTCAACACGAACGACGAGCGGTACAACTTTCTTCCGCCGGCTTTGATGCCATAAACATGCCCGAGCCCTCCTGGACGGCCGGTCACGTCGCTTTATTTCATCGCTTCGGCTTGCGGTGTTTGGCTTGGGACGCCCAGCAACCGCGGCAAATCGATTGATTGCTCAAAATTGGCGTAGACGGCATTTATGGCGATCATGTAGAACGTCTGGTAACTGCCGAACAACGATTCTTTAAGGCCCGCTAGAGGCGTTCTAAACGCCCCAATGGCCAGACCCGTAAAAAGGCTCGGCCTTCTATGGAGTCCACGGGTATCGGACCAAAAATTCGACTGTCTTTAGAATTAGGGCGGTTGTCGCCCATGACAAAGACGTAGCCGT